>NZ_JBEXVL010000002.1:0-581746 GCF_040638805.1 Streptomyces sp. NPDC005925
CGTGGTGACGACGGTGTTCACGGGTGGTGCGGGTGGTGCCGCGGCGGGTGCGGGCAAGGCCGGTGCGGTGGCGAAGGCGCTGTCGGTGGCGGGCAAGGCCGGCAGGTTCATCGACCCGATGACGTACATCGCCAAGGGCGCCGGCGCGGGCCTGTCGAAGATCGGCGACATCGCCACCAGCCTCAAGGGTGTCGCCAACATCGACATCCCGACCCTCCCGGACGGCAGCGTCCAGTTGCCCGACGGGCGAACGCTGGCCCCGGACGGCAACATCGTCTCGCCCAACGGCGCCGTCGACGTCACGCCGATCCCCCACGAGACGACGCCCCCCGTTCCGCACGGGACCACCACGCCGACGCTGCCCGACAGCTGGAAGATCCCGGACGGCCAGCAGCCGGTGTACGCGGGTGTCCACGCCGGCGACGGCGGCGTCCACACCGTCGACAACGCCGGCCAGTACAACCCGCCCGGCTCGCACACCCCGGGCGGCGGTCACGTCCCCGGCGGGTCCTTCGACGCGACGCCGACCCAGACACCGCACGGCCACCCGTCCACGCACTCCCCGTACGACCACGTCCCCGGTCCGGGCGCGTACGACCACGTGCCGGGCCCCGGGGCCTACGACCACACGCCGGGCTCGGGGGCGTACGACAGCGGCACGACCCCGCACACCGGCGGCGGCCACGACTTCCCGGGCAGCGGCGGTCACGACCTCCCCGGCAGCGGACACGGCGACGACGCCGCCCACGGTGCGGACGACGCGGCCCACGGCGCCGACGACGCCGCGCACCACGGTGACGACGCGGCCCACGCCGGTGACGACGCCGCCCATGCCGGTGATCACGCCGATGCCGGTGACGCCGGGACGGACGCCGCGCATCACGGCACCGACGTGCCGGGCGCCCCGGGCCACCAGGGCACGGACGTGCCGGGCAGCGGGGCGGCGGACGAGCCGTTCGAGTACAAGCCGCACGTTACGAACAAGGAATGGGCCCAGCTCTCCACGGCGGAGAAGCACCAAATCGCCCTGGCCGAGGTCTCCGACGGCACGGTTCCGTTCGCCAGGGACACCGACGCCATCACGTACGGGCAGACGTACTGGAACGACTACGCGGACAACATGTCGGCCGAGCGGAAGCAGTCGGTCTGGGAGTACACCGACGAGCCGGACTACAACCTGCCGGCTCCGCACCCCGACGGCTGGGCGACCTACAAGGAGATGAACGGCTACCTGCGCGGGGACGCGTCGAAGTGGAGCGACTCCGTCCAGCACAACATCGACGAGGTGGACGCGGCGCTCGCCGGCCGTACCGTCCCCGAGGACGTCATGGTGGTCCGCGGCAGCGGCATCGGGCACCTCAAGCTGGACAGCCCGTACGACATGCTGGGCAAGACGTACGACGACAAGGGCTACATGTCGACGTCGCTCGGCAACCACCCCGTCAGTGCCTTCGCGGACGCGGAGGCGATCCTCCACCTGCGGGTTCCCAAGGGAACCCCGGCCCTCTGGGTCGAGAACGTCGGCAAGTTCGGACAGGGCGAGCGCGAGCTGCTGCTGGGGCGGGGAACGCAGTACCGGGTGACCCGTGTGTTCATGGAGAATGGAAAGGTGCAGGTCTACGGCGAAGTCCTGCCCAGGTAGCAGCGGAAGAAAGGCATGACCATGAGCCGGGAGACTCCACGCGTTCCTCCCCGGGTGACCGAATCCCTGCAGTGGGAGGAGGTCGCCAGCCCGCCGCGCTACGCGAACACCACCGACAAGCCGGTGCGGTACGCCGCCGTCGCGGACCGCGCCGGTACGGTGCTGGGCTACCTGTGGCTGAACGACGAGGACGACGCCGCCGGATGGCAGTACCGCCGGGCCGGCGGCGACGAGGCCTTCAACATGGGAGCGCTCTGGGCGGGCGAGCTCCACGAGGCCAAGGAAAAGGGCCTGACGCCCTCGGCCGCGCTCGACGCGATGATGCGGGATTACGGCCCCGAGGACCCGAGCCACATCGTCCCCGGTTCGCTCAAGGAGGCCCCGGGCCTGGAGGCCGTCAAGGAGCTGGCAGCCAGGAGCTGAGCCGTCAATGCCTGCCACACCTCCCGGCACGCCCTGCCACTACGTCACCGTCACCGCCCCCGGCCAGGAGATCGCCGGCTACCTCTGGGCCGACCCCGCCGACGTCGGCTGGACGGACCGGCGGGCGAGCAGTGTCCGCGCGTACCGGGAGGGGGAGGCGTGGGCCCGCAGGGCGAGGGAGGCCCATGAGCGTGGGCTCACCCCTCTCGGCGTGCTCCACCTGCTCAGCCGCGAACCCGGCGTGGGCCCCGTCGTCGCCGCCCCCGACAGGGAGGTCGTCGAGGAGCTCGCCCGGATGGTCACCCCCGACGACGACCGGCGACTTCTCGCCCGGCTTGCGCCCCGGGACTCCGGCGCCTGGCGCGAGCTGGCCGAAGCCTTCGACGCGCTCACGGACGAGGACCGGGACGTGAAGTGGGGCGGCGGGCACCAACTGCCGAGCGGCGCGACGCACGTCGCGTTCCCGCTCTACAGCAAGCCCCTGCAGCGGGCCGTCTCCGCGCTGTCGGGTGTCGGCGCGGTCACCCCGGAGCACCGCTGGGCGGGGGTCCCGATGCCGGTGCCTCCCCGGGAAGGGCAGATGCTCGAGCCGGCCGACGCCGTGCGCGCCGCGACGGCGATCGTGCGCGGGGAGCGGTTCTGCGACGGGCACATCGCCGAGTCGGTGAAGAACGGCCTCTTCGATGCGGTGGCTGTCTGTCTCCGCGCCTGGCACGCCTCCGGGAGGACAGCCGTACCGGCGGATGCCGCCCCGCCCACTTCCGAGGGGCCCGCTTCCGATGCGACCGCTTGCGAGGCGACCGCCGTACCTGCGACCACGGCCCAGGTCCCCGCGCCGTCCCGCCCCCGGCGGACCCCGCCGCCCCCCGCCCCCGTGTGCAGATTCTGCGGAGGTTCCCCCGCCGCGGACGTCACGTTCCGCGCCCATCAGGCGCTGCTCGTCGTCATGCGGTTCAGGAAGACGGCCGGGCCGATGTGCCTGACGTGCGGGTTGGCCGTGTACCGGACACTGACCACGTACACCCTCTGGCAGGGCTGGTGGAGCCCCTTCTCCCTGTTCCTGTTCGCGCCGTTCGCCCTCGTCCGGAACGTCCTCGCCGTGCGCCACGTGAGGAAACTCGCGGCACCGGGGCCGGGCACGAGCGGCCCGCGCTACGACCCCGGGGTGCCCGTACGGCGCAGGCCGCTCGCGTACGTCGGGCTCGTACCGGCACTCTGGGTGGTCGGGATGATCGTGTACGGGCTGGCCGGGTGAGGGTGAGGGAGTGGTCCCGGAGGGCCGTCCGGCAGGCCGTGCCGGCGCCTGCCCCCGGGTGTACTGATTGCCCCTCCATGCCTTATGTTGCGGAAGCGAAGCAGGGGGATCTCGCATGCCGCGTGACGGGCTACGGCACACGCCGGGCCGCCGCGATGTGCCGGCCGCGTCCTCGGTGGACCCGACGCCCGCCCGCCGTCCGGCGGCGCACGCGGAGACGGACACCGTCGCGCCACGCCGTCCCGGCCGGGTTCCGGGGGACCGGCTCCGCCTGCACGTGGACGCACTTACAGGAAGACGCACCCACGGGGACGACTGAATGGCACGGGACTACGACAGCCAGCTGCTGGAGTCGATCGCGGTGCGTCGGCGCCGGATGCGCGACGCGCTGCTCTTCGGCGCGCAACGCTCCAGGCGAACGGCGGACGAACGGCTCGGCAAGCTTTTCGCGGGCATCGCGATCGCGGCCGTACTGTGCGCCGGATGCCTGGGCTGGTCCTTCGTCCAGTCGATGATGGCGAAGCAGAAGGCCGAGCAGGAGAAGCAGCGGCAGCAGCAGGAGCAGCTCTACAGCCCGACGCCGACCGCCTCCCCCTCCGGTGGCGCCGACAAGGGCGCGGAGCAGGGGTGAACGCGATGGGGGATGTCGTGGTGCAACCTGTGGGGAACGCCGAGGGGAGCGCCGCCGGGAGTGGCGTACCGCAGACCGCCGCGGCCCCCGCGACGGTCGGATTGGTCATGCGCATGGTCGCGCCGGAAGGCGCCCTGGGCCGAGACAACGCGATGATAGGTTCCGGTGAGTGGTGAGCACAGCAACTTCGACCCGCACCCAGTTGAGCCGGGTCACCCTGATCGGTGAGCGACGGCGGGCCGACCTCGTCCTCCCCTCGGACACGGCGATCGGCCAACTGCTCCCCGACATACTGCGGTTGCTGGACGACCGGGCCGCCACCCGGCCGACCACCCGTCAACTGATCACCTCCGACGGCTCCGCGCTGCCGCACGACGCCACCCTGTCGTCGGCCGGCGTCCCCGACGGCGCCGTACTGCGCCTCGTCCGCGCGCACGCCGCGCCGCCCGCGCCCGTCGTGCACGACGTCACCGACCAGGTCGCCGACGATCTCGACCTGCGGGCCTGGCGCTGGCGCCCCGCCGCGCGCCGCGCCAGCGCCGGTGTGGCCGTCGTGGTGTTCGCCGTGGCCGCGGCGCTGCTGGCCCGGCGCGAGTTCGCGCTGGAGCACGTCGCCGCCGGGCTCGCGGCCGTCAGCGTCCTCTTCCTCGTCGTGGGCGCGCTCGTCGCGAGGATCGGGCAGGGCAACCGTGGCCTGGCCACCGCGCTGCTGCTCGCCGCGGGCGGACTCGGCCTGCTCACCGCCTGGACCGCCGCCGACGCCCACCACTGGTCCGGCACCGTCCGGCTGGCCTGCGTCGCCGCCTCGCTGGTGATCAGCCTCGTCCTGCTCGCCTACTTCTCGCCGCTCGGCCGCGGCGGGCTCATCGGCGCCGGCGCGATCACCGCCGTCACCGCCGTGTGGGAGCTCGTCGCCGCCGTACAGGACCGGCCGGACCGGCTCGGTGCCGTGATGGCCGTGTTCTCCGTCGTCCTGCTCGGCATGCTGCCGCGCTTCGCGCTGATGGCCTCCGGGCTCACCGGGCTCGACGACCGGCGTTCCTCCGGTACCTCGGTCAGCCGGCACGAGGTCGCCAACGCCCTCGCCGCCACCCACCGCGGGCTCGCCCTCGCCACCGTGGTCACCGCCGCGTCCGCCGCGTCCGCCGGATGGCTGTTGTCCACGGCCGCGGAGCCGACCGTGTGGACGGTCGCACTGGCCTCGCTCACCGCCGTGGTGCTGCTCTCCCGAGCCCGCGCCTTCCCGCTGATCGCCGAGGTCGTGGCACTGTTCGGCGCGGCGGCGCTGCTCGTCGTACGGCTCGCGGTGCTGTGGCTGGACCACTCCGGGGGCGTCGGCGCGCTCGTACTGCTGGGCGCGGCGGCACTGCTGCCGCTGCTGGTCCTCGGCATCGAGCCGCCGGAGCACGTCCGGGTCCGGCTGCGGCGGTCCGCGGATCTGATCGAGTCCCTCGGCGTGATCGGGCTGTTCCCGCTCGCCGTGGGCGTGTTCGGCATCTACGGCCAGCTGCTCAACAAGTTCTGAGGCTTCGACGACGAGACGCCGACGCGCCGTCGCCTCCGCGCGGGGCGACGAAGCGGGCGTCGCAGGAGAGAAGGGCGACATGCCGAACGGGGACAACTGGCAGAGCGATGTGCTGCGCGACCTGAGGGGCGGCGCGGCACAGCGGCGTGCCACGGGACCGGACGGACAGCCCGGACAGCCACAGCAGGAGCCTCAGGCGCAGACGGAGGCCCAGCAGCAGGGCGCACCGGGACCGGACGTCCCGCCACCGGGCCCGGCGTACGGCCCTCCGCAGGGGCAGCAGCAGGCCCAGCCGCAGCCGCAGCCGTACGGCTACCCGCAGGGTCAGCAGCCGCCCGCCCAGGGCCAGAACCCCGCCTACGGCAACCCCGCCCACGGCCGGCCGGGCACCCAGGACCAGGGCCAGGACCAGGGCCGGCCGTACGGCTATCCGGACCCCCAGCCCCAGCCGCAGCCGTACCCGCAGCAGGCGCAGCCCCAGGCGTACGGCTACCCGCAGCAGGCCCAGCCGCAGCCGCCCGCCTCCGGTTACCCGCAACAGGCCCAGCCGCAGTACGCGCACGTCCCCCGCGCCCGTTCCTCCCGCTCCACACCGGACTCCTCCCCGGTGCTCGACAAGCAGCTCGCCGCCGCCGGGCTCAAGCCGCGCCGCGGCGAGTCCCTCGGCGCCCGCGCCCTGCGTGCCGTACGCCGTACCGTGTCGTCGTCCGCCGCCCGTGAGGTCGCCGAGACCACCGCGACCGCCGAGGCCCTGCAGCAGCCGGTCACCACCGGCCGGCAGATCGCCGTGACGTCCATCCGCGGCGGCTCCGGGAAGACCACGATCGCCGCCCTGCTCGGCGCGACGTACGCCCACTACCGCCAGGACCCCGTCCTGCTGGTCGAGGCGGACCCGGCGCTCGGCTCGCTCCCGATCCGGATGGGCGCGGACAGCCTGCGCTGGACGACCGGTGACCTCGCCGACGTCGTCGAGCCGCAGATGACGCTGCTCGACGTCACCGGCTACCTGGTGCAGCTGCCCGACAACGCGTGGCTGCTGCCCGGCAGTCAGGGACAGGTCGGCGCCATGCTCGACACCCGCAGCTACGAGCGGGTCATGGTGTCGCTGCGGCGCTACTTCGGGGTGACCGTCGTGGACTGCGAGACGCTGCCCGCGGAGGTCGCCCGCACCGCCCTGTCCGCCGCGCAGGCCCGGATCCTCACCGTGCCCGCGACGCTGGAGGGCATCGCCAGCACACACGCCGTACTGCAGTGGATGCGCGGCCTGCCCCGGGACATCACCACCACGACCGTCGTCGTCCTCACCGAGACCGTGCCGCACCTCGGCCTCGACCTGCGCAAGGCGGCGGAGCGGCTGAAGGCGACGGGCGCGAGCGTGCACGTCCTGCCGTACGACCGGCATCTCGCGGCCGGCGGCGCCATCCGCACCGAACTGCTCGCGCGGGCCACCCGGCTGGCGGCCACCCGGCTGGCCGCCGAGGTCTTCCAGCTCTCCCAGAAGCGTCGCTGAACCACCCCCGCCGGAAGGGAACCTGAAGGACTTCGAGGACAGGGCGAGACGATGAGCACCCGACTGATCCACCGGCCGGCCCGCACCACCCGGCCCCCGGCCGCACCCGAGCCGCGCACCATAGAAGCGCCGCCCAACCTGCCCGACGGCAAGGCCGGCTCCATCGCGACCTCGCTGCTGCCCGTCGCCGGTGTGATGTCGTCCGTCGTGATGATGACCGTGATGCGCAACAGCCAGTTCGCCGGGCTGGGCGCGATCATCCTCGTCGTCACCGTCGCCGGCTCGCTGGTCATGGTCTTCTCGCAGCGCGGCAAGGCCCAGCGCACCCGCCGCACCCAGCGCGAGTCCTACCTCGCCTACCTGGAGGACCAGCGCGAAGAACTGTCCCGGCAGGAGCGGGAACGCCGGGAGAGCACCCAGGTGCTGAACCCGCCGCCGGCCGCCCTGTACGACATCGTCCGCGACCCGGCCCGGCTGTGGGAGAGGCGCCGCGTCGACGCCGACTTCCTGCGCATCCGCGTCGGCACCGGCGAGATGCGGGTACGGGACCTGAAGATCGCCCAGCAGGGCGGCTCGGCGCTCACCCCGCCCGATGAGTTCATGCTCAACGAGGCCTCCGCCCTCGTGAACCGCTTCAGCACCGGCACCGAACTCCCCCTCACCGTCCCCCTCGACCGCGTCGGCAACGTCAGCCTCATCGGCCCCCGCGAGGACACCCTCCGCGTCGCCCGCGCCCTGCTCGTGCAGACCGCCGCCACCCACGCCCCCGACGACGTGGCGATGGCGCTGGCCGCGCCCGGCGACCGGGTCACCGAGTGGGAGTGGGCCAAGTGGCTGCCGCACCTGCTCGACGCCGAACAGTTCGACGGGCCCGTAGCCGCCCGCCGCATCGCGCCCTCCGTGCCCCAGCTGGCCCGGCAGATCGGCGCGGAACTGCGCCGCCGCGCCTCCTACGCGGCCGAGGTGCGCCGCGGCCTGGCCGGCAAGGACGCCCTCGCGATGACCTCCCGGCTGCTCGTCGTCGCCGACGGGCACGGCGAGGACGCCGTGGACCTGCCCCGCCCCGACGACGCGGTCGGCCTGCGCGACATGGGCGTCACCGTCCTGCACCTGCTGGACGAGCGGGTCCAGGAACCCGGCCACGTGGGCGTACGCATCACCGTCGACGGCGAGCGCATCGTCATCGAGGACCTGCGCGAGGCCGAGCCGATCGGCGCGCACGGCACCGTGGACGAGATCGGCATCCCCTTCGCGGAGGGCCTCGCCCGCATGCTCGCCCCGATGCGGCTGTCCGCCGACTCGATGGGCGCCGACGCCCCGCTGACCGGGCCCGTCGACTTCGCCGACCTGCTCGGCATCGACGACGTCGCCCACCTCGACCTGGCCCGCCTGTGGGCGCCCCGCGGCGAACGCGCCTTCCTGCGCGTGCCCATCGGCGTCAGCGACTCCCGCGACCCCGTGCTGCTCGACCTGAAGGAATCCTCCGAGCTGGGCATGGGCCCGCACGGCCTGTGTGTCGGCGCCACCGGCTCCGGCAAGTCCGAGCTGCTGCGCACCCTGGTCCTCGCCCTCGTCGCCACGCACCCGCCGGAGGACCTGGCGCTCGTCCTGGTCGACTACAAGGGCGGTGCCACCTTCGCGCCCTTCTCCGACCTGCCGCACGTCGCCGGGGTCATCACCAACCTGGAGAACCAGGCCGGCCTCGTCGAGCGCGTCCACGCCTCCCTCGCCGGCGAGGTCAAGCGACGCCAGCAGGTCCTCAAGGACGCGGGCAACGTCGCCGACATCGGCCACTACGCCGCGCTGCGCGCCGAGAAGCGCCCCGACCTCGAACCGCTGCCGCACCTGTTCGTCGTCATCGACGAGTTCGGTGAACTCCTCACCGCCAAGCCGGACTTCATCGACCTGTTCCTGTCCATCGGCCGCATCGGCCGCTCCATCGGCGTGCACCTGCTGCTGTCCAGCCAGCGCATCGAGGGCGGCAAGCTCAAGGGCCTGGACACCTACCTGTCGTACCGGCTCGGCCTGCGCACCTTCTCCGCCGACGAGTCCCGCACCGTCCTCGACACCACCGACGCCTTCCACCTGCCGCCGCTGCCCGGCTTCGGCTACCTCAAGGTCGACACCAGCCACTACGAGCGCTTCAAGGCCAGCTACGTCTCCGGCGCCTACCGCGGCCCCGTGGAACGCCAGACCGAGGACACCGGCCCGCTCGCCCTCGAATACATGGCCTACAACACCCTCGGCGAGGAGCAGGGCGGCGCGGCGTCCGAGGAGCCCCAGATGCGGCGCCGGGAGACCGGGCCCACCGAAATGGGCGTCCTCATCGGCCAGTTGGAGGGCGCCGGGGCCCGCCCGGTGCGCCAGATCTGGCTGCCGCCCCTGCCCTCGGCGGTCGCCCTCGACAAGGTCGCCGGTCCCGTCGAGGTGGGCCCGCGCGGCATGCAGCTCGCCAAGCGGCGCAGCCCGCTCCAGGTGCCCCTGGGCGTCCTGGACGACCCGACCAAGCAGTGGCAGGGCCAGTGGTACCTGGACCTCACGCTCGCCGGCGGCCACGCCGCGATCATCGGCGGCCCGCAGTCCGGCAAGACCACCCTGCTGCGCACCCTCGCCCTCTCGCTGTCCCTGACGCACACCCCGCAGGAGGTCGGCGTCTACGGCCTCGACCTGGTCGGCGGCGGCCTCCAGGCGCTGTCCGGGCTCCCGCACGTCGGCGGCGTCGCCGGCCGCGCCGACCGTGAGCGCGCCGCCCGCACCATCGACTCGGTGCGGGGCATGCTCGACCAGCGCGAGGAACTGTTCCGCGTCCACACCATCGACTCCCTGGAGCAGTTGCGCACCCTGCGCGCCGCCGGCCAGGTGCGCGAACTGGCCTCCACGGAGATCGTGCTGCTCATCGACGGCTTCGGCGCCCTGCGCGACGACTTCGAGGAACTCGACGACGCCGTCGTGGACATCCTCAAGCGCGGCAGCGGCTACGGCATCCACGTCGTCGCGGGCATGCTGCGCTGGAACGACGTGCGGATCGCGACCCAGTCCCAGTTCGGCACCCGCGTCGAGCTGCGCCTGAACGACCCGAGCGAGTCCAGCGTCGACCGCAAGCTCGCCCAGACCCTCTCGGCCGAGGAGAAGGGCCGCGTCCTGACCGACGGCAAGCTGTTCGCGCAGGTCGCGCTGCCCCGCACCGACTCCCTGCCCGACACGGGCGACCTCGGCGCCGTCCTGGAGCGCACCGCCCGCACGATCCGCGCCACCTGGACCGGCGAGGTCGCCCAGCCCGTCCGCGTGCTGCCGCACCTGCTGGAGCCGCAGACCCTGCCGAGTCCGTCGGCCGAACCTCGCCGTGTCCCGATCGGCCTGGACCAGACGAAGCTCGCCCCGGTCCTGCTCGACCTGTTCGAGCACGACCAGCACCTGATGATCATGGGCGACAGCGAGTGCGGCAAGACCAACCTGCTCAAGGTGATCGCCCAGGGCCTCATCGAGCGCCACGGCGACAGCGAGATCGTCTTCGGTGTCTTCGACCCGCGCCGTGGTCTGCGCGGCGCGATCCCCGAGGAGTACCGGGGCGGCTACGCCTACAACTCCAAACTGTGCGCCGGCCTCGCCGCGGGCATCGCGGGCGAGCTGGAGAAGCGACTGCCCGACGAGGGCGCCGACAACGAGGACCTGGAGCCGGGCAGCTTCTCCGGCCCGCGCATCGTGATCCTCGTGGACGACTACGACGTCCTGACCACTGCGGGGCAGCAGCCGCTCGCCCCGTTCGTGCCGTACATCCCGTCGGCCGTCGACATCGGCCTGCACTTCGTCCTGACCCGCCGCGTCGCGGGCGCCTCCCGCGGCCTGTACGAGCCGCTGCTGCAGAGCCTGCGCGAGTCCGGCTCCTCGGCGCTGGTGATGGCGGGCGACCGCAGCGAGGGACAGCTGTTCCCCGGCGTGTACGCGGGCGCGCAGCCGCCCGGCCGGGGCGTGCTGATCCGCAGGGGCGAGCCGAACCGGCTGATCCAGACCGTCTACTCGGGGACCAGGTGAACCACCCATGACGAAGGACGTCATCGCCCTCACGAAGAAGATGCCGGACCCGCTGAGCGTCCTCGCGGGCCTGCTGTCCGGCGGCCCCGACCGGCTCGTCGGCGCGGAGGGCGACGGTGCCGTGGTGCGGCTGCACGACGAGCAGGGCCGGCCGCTGGTCTCCGTGGAGGCGCCCCTGCTGGTGCAGGTCCCGGGCGAGGCCGAGCGACTGCTCGGGGCGAGCCCGCCCGAGGTCCCGTACTGGTGGACGGAGGCCCGCGCCACCACCGGCGTCGCCGAGGCCGAGGCGCTCGCCGGGACCTTCGCCGCCCGCCTCGCCACCCTGGTCGGCGGCACCGCCTGGCCCCCGGAGGCGGCGCTTTCGCTGGCCGTCGTCAAGACCGACGGGGTGAGCGCCGCGCCGGTACCGGCCGCCGCCCAGCCCGCCGTGGACGTCCTGACCGACAAGGTCGCCGTCGTCATCCAGGACCGCCCGGTCGTCGCGATGACTGCCTGGCTCCAGGACGCCTTCCGCGCGGCCGCCAACGCCGAGCTCGGCCTGCAGATCGTCACCCCGGCGGGCACCCGCCTCTCCCCGGCGGTCCGCAACAGCCTGCCCGGCTGGCCCTCGCGCTGGGTCGTCCAGGACGAGCAGGACGGCTACTACGACGGTCTGTCCGGCGCGGTCCTCACCTGGTCGAACGGCCTCTTCGTGACCGTCGAGTCCCCTGACGCCACCCGCGAGGACCCGCGCACCCCGGTCGCCGCCTCCTTCAAGGAGGGCCCTCTCGAGGAGGGCGACACCGGTGAACGCCAGCTCGCGATCTCCTTCCGCACCGTCCACCCCGCCGACGACCGCCTCGTCCTCGGCGGCGCCGTGGAGGCCGTCTGGCGGGAGATCACCGGCGAGGAGCCGGCCGGCTGGGGCACCGAGGAACCCGCCAACCTGGCCTGGTCGCTGCGCCGGCTGACCGACGTGGCGTACGAGCGGACGCCCGAGCCGACCTGGCTCGTGGTCGTCGGCAGCCCCGGGCGCCCCGGCCTCGCCACGGTCCGCATCACCCGCACCAAGGGCGGCGTGGAGGAGGACGTCACCATGTCCTTCGGCTACGGCCCGGGCGAGGAGGTGCCGCACGACGCGGTGCCCGCCGCCGCGGAAGTCCTCGCCACCCGCCACGACCTGCAGTCCATGCTCGTGCAGATCCGCCGCGCCCGCCGTGACCTGTCCGTCCCGCCCCGTTTCGAAGGACCCGGTGTGCCCTACGCGTTCGTCCTGGGCGCCGAGGAGGTCCGCGAGATGCCCGGCGACCGCGCCCGACGCACCCCCCTGGCCGAGCGACCCCGAGAACTCGGCCCCAAGACCCGCCCCGCGCTGTACTACCCGCTGCCCGGCGACCCGTCCGACCTGTCGGGCTGGCAGGACTTCCAGCGCCTGATGAAGCACCTCAGGGGCGGGACCGGGCGATGACCCCGGCCGAGGCCGAGGCCCTCGCCCGCGCCGCGCACGAGGGGCGGACCGACAAGGCGGGCCGCCCCTACGCCGACCACTTGAAAGCCGTCGCCGAAGGCGTACGCATCAGGGGCGGCGACGACGACCAGATCGCCGCGGCCTGGCTGCACGACGCCGTGGAGGACCGCGCACTCTCCGAGCGGTGGCTCGACGAGGCCCCGCTGAGCCGCCGTGCCAAGGACATCGTGCGCGCGGTCACGAAGCGGGCCGGCGAGCCGCCCGAGGCGTACGCCGCGCGCATCCTCGCCACCCCGGGCGCCCTGCTGGTGAAGGAGGCCGACCTGGCGCACAACGCGGACCCGGCCCGCCTCGCCGTCCTGGACGGGCCGACCCGCAAAAGACTGACCGAGAAGTACACGCGGATGCGCGCACTTCTCGGTCTCGGTGAGTCTTCCGGATCCTCGGCTGCGGACTAGACCCGGGCCTTCTCCCGCCCGCCCGACCGGCTGTCGTCCGCCCGGCTCTCGGCCTTCTCGCGCTCGCGGGCCAGTTCGGCGGCGTCCCGCTTGAACGCCCACTCCATCTTCGGCTCCATGGCGAACCGGAAGACCCGCTGGACGGGCTTGGTGCACAGCACTGTGACCACGGCCGCCGCGAGGACGCTCACGAAGACCTCACCGAGCGGTCGGTGCAGCCAGTCGTGGTCGTACCAGCCGCGGAAGTCACCGGCCTTCACCAGGAATCCGTGCAGCAGGTAGCCGTACAGCGTGCCCGCGCCGAGCGCCGTGAACCACATGTGGCGGCGCGGCGTCCAGGCGAAGAAGCAGGCGGTCAGCACCAGCGAGCAGCCGAACATCGCGAGTGTCATGACGGGCCCGGACCACCAGGGCGCGCCCAGTTCCTGTGCGGAGTCGCGGTGGTAGAACCACGTGGTGGCCATGCGGGGCTCGGCCCACCAGGAGAAACCGAGGGCGAGCGCGAACAGCGGCACGGCCGCGAGCCGCACCGAGTTCCGGCGCACCATCTGGAAGTGCTCGGCCTTCATGCACAGACCCAGCACGAAGTACGGCAGGAACTGAAGGACGCGCTGCAGGTCCAGGTCGTCGCCGATCTCCGGCGACATCGACGCCATCATGGCGATGGCGAGCGCGAGCGGCAGCGGATGGCGGACCGTCTTCCAGATCGGCGTGGTCACCCGCCACAGGAACAGCGCGACCAGGAACCACGTCAGGTACCACGGGTCCAGCAGGCTGATCTTCTGGTCCGGTTCGTCGTTGACGAACCTCTTGAAGAGGGGGTACGCCGTCTCGAAGAGGATGTACGGCACGGCGACGCCGGTGATCAGCCTCTTCAGCCGGCTGGGCCGCATGTCGAAACTGCGGGAGAAGAAGCCGGAGATGATGATGAACGCCGGCATGTGGAACGAGTACACGACCATGTACGCGGCCTCGAGGACGCGGCTGTCGCCCTTCAGGGGCTCCCAGGCGTGTCCGACGGCCACCAGCACGATCGCCAGGTACTTCGCGTTGTCGAAGAACGCGTCACGCTGCTTGCTCTGCTGAGTACTACGGGGCTGGGTCTGCGGTGGGCGGGGCTCCACGGGTTCCACGTCCGGCGACTGCGCCGGAGGAAGCGGCATCCTGCGATTGCCGTACGGTCGCAGCGAGTTCGTCACAGACCCTCCCACCAGGAAATCGGGGATTCGATCCGGAACCTCGCTGCGCTTGCGGGGGACGAGGCAGCGTGAAACATCTGAGGCACCCTAGCGTCGCGCCGGGGTATTCGTAAAACCCCCGACGTCATTCCTGGTATATGGCTGCGCATACCCGGGATTTCACGGAACTTGACCTCCCGGACGACGTGACGGTCGGCACATCGCCTGTCCGAACGTGTAGGTCGCATGCGTCCAGGTTGCCCCGCTTCATCCCCCCTAAGGGGGGCATAAGCCCCGCAGGCGACTCTGGCGGAATGTCCCCTTCCATACCTCTTTGGCGGTTCGTGACGCGGCCGTTGATGAGGCTCGGGTGTCACGTGAAATGGCCTGTGGACACGTTGTGTGGAGGCCGAAACGATCTGACCGAATTTCTGTGCGGGCGGTCCGGTGAATTGCCGTGGATCACGCGCCGGTCGAGATGCGTACGCCGGCCATGGGTACCCGGCGCGGCGCCGACGAACCGGTCGGGCTGGGACGGATGTTGCGTCACGGGCCGCATGGTGCGGCCCGGTTGGTGGCACGATGGTCCCGGCGGGGGTTGCCGCGGTACACCCCCGGGCCGGGAGAGCGGACGACCGAGGGCGTGATCAGTTGTGGCGATTTCACTGTCAGTGGTGCTGCTGTTGGCGATCATTCTGGTGGTGCTCATCAGAGGGGGCTCCATAAAAGCCGGGCCGGCCACGGTCGCCGTGCTGTTCGGCTTCTTCCTCGCCTCCACGGGCATGGCACCGGCGATCAACAGGTTCATGAACTCGCTGGCCGAGTCGATCAGCTCGATCAGCTTCTGAGTCCGGGCCCGGCCGCCCGGTCGCAAAACGGCGTCGGGCCCGGTTCCGCAGAAGAGGAACCGGGCCCGACGGCCGATGCAGAGCGGGCGACGGGAATCGAACCCGCGTAGCTAGTTTGGAAGACTAGGGCTCTACCATTGAGCTACGCCCGCACGTGACGCGCCGCAGGTCCGGGGACCGCGGCACACAGGCATCGTAGCGGGTCGCCCCCCTCCGCCGCACACCCCGTTTCTCCCGCGCGGTTCGCTCGCGCCCGCCGGTGCCGCCGCCGTGGCGACGGCGAGGCCGTCCGGCGCCGGGGGCTCGGCCACGCGCCCCCGGGGTGTCGCCGCGGTGCGCCGGTGTACGCCCCGTGCGCTCCGGAGCCGCCTCGACGCCCCGGGAATGGGGCCGACGCGCCGCCCGGCGGCATGTACCCTACGTGTCGCACCAGCACGGGGTGTGGCGCAGCTTGGTAGCGCGTCCGCTTTGGGAGCGGAAGGCCGTGGGTTCAAATCCCGCCACCCCGACCAGTCAGAAACAGCCACGGTCACCACGGGTGATCGCCTTTGGGGCCGTGTACCCGCTGCCGTTACTATGCAAGCTGCACGCCCGTGTGTCTCATCGTCTGCAGTCCTCCGGGCGGCGAAATCGGCCGGGCCGCTCTGGCTCCGGCAGAACCCAAGAAGTCAGCCACAAGGAGACCGAACCGTGAAGAGCGCCGTGGAGACCCTGAACCCGACTCGGGTTCGGCTCACTGTCGAGGTGCCCTTCGAGGAGCTCAAGGACAGCCTCGACGCGGCGTACAAGAAGATCAACCAGCAGGTCACGGTGAAGGGCTTCCGCAAGGGCAAGGTCCCGGCCCGGGTCATCGACCAGCGGTTCGGCCGTGGGGCGGTGCTGGAGGAGGCCGTCAACGACGCCCTCCCGAAGTTCTACACCGAGGCGGTCAACGAGGCCGAGCTGAACCCGCTCGGCCAGCCCGAGGTGGACATCACGGACCTGAAGGACGGCGAGACGCTGAACTTCACGGCCGAGGTCGACATCCGCCCGTCCATCGAGATCCCGGACTACTCCGGCATCGAGGTCGAGGTCGACGCCGTCGAGGTCGCCGACGAGGACGTCGACAAGTCGGTCGAGCAGCTCCGTGAGCGCTTCGCCTCCACCTCCCCGGTCGAGCGCCCCGCCGAGGACGGCGACGTCGTGACGATCGACCTGCAGGCCAAGGTCGACGGTGAGGTCCTCGCGGACGGCGTGGCGAGCGGCGTCTCCTACACCATCGGCTCCGGCGAGCTGCTGGACGGCCTCGACGACGCCGTGAAGGGCCTGGAGGCCGGCGCCGAGGCCACCTTCACCTCCGAGCTCAAGGGCGGCTCGGCGGCGGGCAAGGAGGCCGAGGTCACCGTCAAGGTCACCCAGGTCGCCGCGCGCGAGCTGCCGGAGCTGGACGACGAGTTCGCGCAGCTCGCCTCCGAGTTCGACACCCTCGAGGAGCTGAAGGCCGACAGCCGCAAGCGCCTGGAGAACATGAAGCAGTACGACCAGGCCACGCAGGCCCAGGAGCGCGTCCTGGACAAGCTGCTCGAGCTGGTCGAGGTGCCCGTCCCCGAGAAGCTGCTCGAGGACGAGGTCAACACCCGCAAGCACAACCTGGAGCACCACCAGCTCGGCCAGATGGGCCTCGACCTCGCGAAGTACCTGGAGATCCAGGGCAAGACCGAGGAGGAGTTCGAGACCGAGACCCGTGAGGCCGCGGTCAAGGGCATCAAGACCCAGTTCGTGCTCGACGAGCTCGTCAAGCGGGAGAACCTCAACGTCAACCAGGAGGAGCTCACCGAGCACCTCATGCGCCGTGCCGCCTCCTCCGGCATGTCCCCCGACCAGTTCGCCCAGGCCGTCGTCGAGGGCGGCCAGGTTCCGCTGCTGGTCGGCGAGGTCGCCCGCGGCAAGGCCCTGGCCGTCGTGGTCGAGTCCGCCACGGTGAAGGACACCAACGGCGAGACCGTGGACCTGGACGACGAGGACGAGACGGACGCCGAGACGGCTGCCGACGCCGAGGCCACGGAGGCCGACGCCACCGACGCCGCCGAGGAGAAGACCGAGGGCTGAGCCCACGGCTTTCCCTCGCACGGCCGTAGAGCGGGCCCCCGGGACGTTTTCCCGGGGGCCCGCCCTGTCGGCGGTCGGCGTGGGGGCGCCCGCCCCCCACGCGTGCGGGGCGCTGTCGAACGGCGGCCGCGCCGTGCGGGCACGAGCGACCACGACGGACGGACCGCAATCGGGCAGGTCCCGCGGCGCCTCACCGGGGCCCTCGTCGGCCCACGCGGCGCTACGCCCCCGGCGAACACCCTCCAGTCCGGGATTCCCCGAAGGGACCAGCGCGTTAGGGTCCATGAATACGAGGGCCAGGGGACCGGTGTCCCCATCCGGCCCCCGGACGGGAAACGTGAGACGGCCCGGCGCCGTCGTAAGACGAGCAGGTGGATACGTGACGAATCTGATGCCCTCCGCCGCCGGCGAGCCTTCCATCGGTGGTGGCCTCGGCGACCAGGTCTACAACCGGCTGCTCAACGAGCGGATCATCTTCCTCGGCCAGCCGGTGGACGACGACATCGCCAACAAGATCACCGCACAGCTGCTGCTCCTTGCCGCCGACCCGGACAAGGACATCTACCTCTACATCAACAGCCCCGGCGGCTCGATCACGGCCGGCATGGCGATCTACGACACCATGCAGTTCATCAAGAACGACGTGGTGACCATCGCCATGGGCCTCGCCGCCTCGATGGGCCAGTTCCTGCTCAGCGCGGGCACCCCCGGCAAGCGTTTCGCCCTGCCGAACGCCGAGATCCTGATCCACCAGCCTTCCGCCGGCCTCGCCGGCTCGGCCTCGGACATCAAGATCCACGCCGAGCGTCTGCTGCACACCAAGAAGCGCATGGCCGAGCTCACGGCCCAGCACACGGGCCAGAGCATGGAGCAGATCACCCGTGACTCGGACCGCGACCGCTGGTTCGACGCCTTCGAGGCCAAGGAGTACGGCCTCATCGACGACGTGATCCCCACGGCCGCAGGCATGCCGGGCGGCGGCGGCACCGGGGCCTGAGCCGACCCCGCGGGGGCTCACCGGCCCCGTGGGGCGACGCACCGTCCCATGGGGCATCCGAGGCCCCGCGCAGGCCCGCCAGGCCCGCAGGCGGCGCTCACCGCCCGCCCGGCGGGTTCCAGCGCCCCAGTCAGCCCCAGCCGACCGCCACAGCCCTTTTCCAGGAGAAACCGTGAACGAGTTCCCCGGCAGCGGCATCCACGCCCGCGCCGAGTACACCGGCCCCTCGGCCGAGTCCCGCTACGTCATCCCGCGCTTCGTCGAGCGCACCTCCCAGGGCGTGCGCGAGTACGACCCGTACGCGAAGCTCTTCGAGGAGCGCGTGATCTTCCTGGGCGTCCAGATCGACGACGCCTCCGCCAACGACGTCATGGCGCAGCTGCTCTGCCTGGAGTCGATGGACCCCGACCGGGACATCTCGGTCTACATCAACAGCCCCGGTGGTTCCTTCACGGCGCTGACGGCGATCTACGACACGATGCAGTTCGTGAAGCCGGACATCCAGACGGTCTGCATGGGCCAGGCCGCCTCGGCCGCCGCCATCCTGCTGGCCGCCGGTACACCCGGCAAGCGCATGGCCCTGCCGAACGCGCGCGTGCTGATCCACCAGCCGTACAGCGAGACCGGCCGCGGCCAGGTCTCCGACCTCGAGATCGCCGCCAACGAGATCCTCCGGATGCGCTCGCAGCTGGAGGAGATGCTGGCCAAGCACTCCACCACGCCGATCGAGAAGATCCGCGAGGACATCGAGCGCGACAAGATCCTCACGGCCGAGGACGCGCTGGCGTACGGCCTGGTCGACCAGATCATCTCCACCCGGAAGATGAACAACGCCGAGGTCCGCTGACGCGGAACCGGTATCGTCTGCCGCCCCTTGGCGCGGTCCGGCACGGTCCACATGGAAGTGAACCGTGCCAAGGGGGGCCCGAACGAGGGGCCAGGCAAGGTACCGTCGGACATAAGGCAGCACCAGGAGCCGCTGGACCGCGAATGTCCAGTCGTCTCCCAGGCGAAGGGGAAGCACACCGTGGCACGCATCGGTGACGGCGGCGATCTGCTCAAGTGCTCGTTCTGCGGCAAGAGCCAGAAGCAGGTCAAGAAGCTCATCGCAGGGCCCGGTGTGTACATCTGCGACGAGTGCATCGACCTCTGCAACGAGATCATCGAGGAGGAGCTCGCCGAGACCAGCGAGGTGCGCTGGGAGGAACTTCCCAAGCCCCGCGAGATCTACGAGTTCCTCGACGGGTACGTCGTGGGCCAGGAGACCGCCAAGAAGTCCCTGTCGGTCGCGGTCTACAACCACTACAAGCGGGTCCAGGCCGGTGAGAACGGCGGGGCCCAGGGCCGCGACGACGCCATCGAGTTGGCGAAGTCCAACATCCTGCTGCTGGGCCCCACGGGCTCCGGCAAGACCCTCCTCGCACAGACCCTCGCCCGCATGCTGAACGTCCCGTTCGCCATCGCCGACGCGACGGCGCTCACGGAGGCGGGGTACGTCGGCGAGGACGTCGAGAACATCCTGCTGAAGCTGATCCAGGCCGCGGACTACGACGTCAAGAAGGCCGAGACCGGGATCATCTACATCGACGAGATCGACAAGGTCGCCCGCAAGAGCGAGAATCCGTCGATCACCCGGGACGTGAGCGGCGAGGGCGTCCAGCAGGCGCTTCTGAAGATCCTCGAAGGCACCACGGCCTCGGTGCCGCCGCAGGGCGGACGCAAGCACCCGCACCAGGAGTTCATCCAGATCGACACGACGAACGTGCTGTTCATCGTGGGCGGTGCCTTCTCGGGCCTGGAGAAGATCATCGAGTCGCGGGCCGGCGCGAAGGGCATCGGCTTCGGCGCGACGATCCGCTCCAAGCGGGAGCTGGAGTCCAAGGACCAGTTCGAGGAGGTCATGCCGGAGGACCTGGTCAAGTTCGGCATGATCCCCGAGTTCATCGGCCGCCTCCCCGTCATCACCTCGGTGCACAACCTGGACCGCGAGGCCCTGCTCCAGATCCTGGTGGAGCCGCGCAACGCGCTGGTGAAGCAGTACCAGCGCCTGTTCGAACTCGACGGTGTGGAGCTGGACTTCGAGCGCGAGGCGCTCGAAGCCATCGCCGACCAGGCCATCCTCCGCCAGACCGGCGCGCGCGGCCTGCGCGCCATCATGGAAGAGGTCCTGATGTCGGTGATGTACGAGGTCCCGTCCCGCAAGGACGTCGCCCGCGTCGTCGTCACGGCGGACGTGGTCCACTCCAACGTCAACCCCACCCTCATCCCGAGGGACGCCCGCGGCCGCGGCCCGGGCGAGCAGAAGACGGCGTAGCCGACAGCGGTACACAGCGAAGGGGCACCGGTCGACCGGGGCCCCTTCGCTGTGTGCGGTGCGGCGTCAGGCCTTGACGCGGACCACGGGGCGGAGCTTGGTGGTGATGTCGATGGCGACGTCCTTGGTGACACCCTTCGTGGCGTCACCCGGCGACACCATCGCGATGGTGCTGTAGTCGGCCCACGCGCAGAACCAGTCCGTCTTCATCTTCTTGGTCGCGGCGTCCTGCCCGTTGACGGCCTGGCACTTCATGACGGCGCCGTCGATGTCGGCCGATTCCGGCTCGCCCACGATCTCGGCCTTGTTCTTGCTGTCGCCGTCCTCGGCCGACTTCTTGAACTCGGCGAAGAACCTGTCCAGGGCGACCTCGGGATCGGCGATCTCACCGTAGGCGCCGGCGAGGGTGATGCCCTTCGAGGTGGCCAGCTCGGCGGGGTCGGGCGCGGTGCTCGGGTCGCTCGGGTCGTAGCCGCTCAGATCCGCCGTCGAGTAGACGCCCAGCACCGACTTGCCGTTCTTGACGCCGGACTTCTCCAGGTCGTCGGTCGAGTCGTCCCCGACGCCCGCGCCGTCCTTCGAGACGCGCGTGTAGTCGGAGAGGACCTTCGCCGGCGTCGACAGCGTGTGGGCGCCGTCGTCCTCCAGGCCGCCCGCGCCGCCGCCTCCGCCTATCACGAAGTACGCGCCCACGCCGATCGCCGCCACCACCGCGACCGCGCCGATGATCACGCCCGCCTTCTTGCCGCCGCCTCCGGCCGGGGGCTGGGGCGGCATCCCGTACGGAGCCTGGCCGTAGGGCGCCTGGCCGTACGGGGCCTGCTGGCCGTAGGGCGGCTGCTGGGGCGGGACGCCGCCCTGCTGCGGGTAGCCGTAACCCGGCTGGGGCTGCTGCTGGGGGTAGCCGTAGCCGGGCTGGGGCTGCTGCGGCTGCTGGCCGTAGGGGCCCGGCTGGCCGTACGGTCCGGGCTGCTGGGGCTGCCCGCCGTACGGGCCCGGCTGGTTGTAGCTCATGTTCTGGGTTCCCCTCCAGATGTTTACGCGGTCGGAACATCCTGGCCTACGCCAAGCGCCCGCAGGTCGGCGGGGGCCGCACCGTTACAAAGGAAACGCGTTTCGGGGCCGGGTCGTGACACCTCTAAACTGACCCCCGTGACCGAGAACGCTCAGCAGCAGCCACCCGCGCCCACCACCGAACTGCCGACCCAGTACGCGCCGGCCGACGTAGAGGGGCCGCTGTACGAGCGCTGGGTGGAGCGGGGCTACTTCGAGGCGGACGAGAAGAGCGACAAGCCGCCGTACACCGTCGTCATCCCGCCGCCCAACGTCACCGGCTCGCTGCACCTCGGGCACGCCTTCGAGCACACCCTCATCGACGCCCTGACCCGCCGCAAGCGCATGCAGGGCCACGAGACGCTGTGGCAGCCCGGCATGGACCACGCGGGCATCGCCACGCAGAACGTCGTCGAACGCGAGCTGGCGAAGGAGGGCAAGTCCCGGCACGACCTCGGCAGGGAGGCCTTCGTCGAGCGGGTCTGGCAGTGGAAGGGCGAGTCCGGCGGGCAGATCAGCGGCCAGATGCGGCGCCTGGGCGACGGCGTCGCCTGGGCACGTGAGCGCTTCACCATGGACGAGGGCCTGTCGAAGGCCGTCCAGACCATCTTCAAGCGGCTCTACGACGACGAGCTGATCTACCGCGCCGAGCGCATCATCAACTGGTGCCCCCGCTGTCTGACGGCCATCTCGGACATCGAGGTCGAGTACCAGGACGACGACGGCGAGCTCGTCTCCATGAAGTACGGCGACGGCGACGACACCATCGTCGTCGCCACCACCCGCGCCGAGACCATGCTCGGTGACACGGCCGTCGCGGTTCACCCCGAGGACGAGCGGTACAGGCACCTGATCGGCAAGCAGGTCAAGCTGCCGCTGACCGACCGCTCCATCCCGGTCGTCGCGGACGAGCACGTCGACCCGGAGTTCGGCACGGGCGCCGTCAAGGTGACCCCCGCGCACGACCCGAACGACTTCGAGATCGGCCGGCGCCACGACCTCCCGGCGCTGACGATCATGGACGAGCACGCCGTGATCACCGCGCACGGTCCCTTCCAGGGCCTGGACCGGCTCGAGGCCCGCTCGGCGATCGTCGCCGCGCTGCGCGCCGAGGGCCGGATCGTCGCCGAGAAGCGGCCGTACGTCCACTCGGTCGGTCACTGTTCGCGCTGCAAGACCACCATCGAGCCCCGGCTGTCCCTGCAGTGGTGGGTCAAGGTCGGCCCGCTCGCCCAGGCCGCCGGTGACGCCGTCCGCGACGGACGCGTCGCGATCCATCCGCAGGAGATGGAGAAGCGCTACTTCGACTGGGTCGACAACCTCCACGACTGGTGCATCTCGCGGCAGTTGTGGTGGGGTCACCGGATCCCCGTCTGGTACGGGCCCGAGGGTGAGATCGTCTGCGTCGGCCCCGACGAGGAGCCGCCGAGCGGTGACGGCTGGCGTCAGGACACCGACGTCCTCGACACCTGGTTCTCCTCCGGTCTGTGGCCGTTCTCCACGCTGGGCTGGCCCGAACAGACCGAGTCGCTCGCGAAGTTCTACCCGAACTCCGTCCTGGTCACCGGCTACGACATCCTCTTCTTCTGGGTCGCCCGGATGATGATGTTCGGCCTGTACGCGATGGACGGCACCCCGCCCTTCCACACCATCGCCCTGCACGGCATGGTCCGCGACCAGTTCGGCAAGAAGATGTCGAAGTCCTTCGGCAACGCGGTCAACCCGCTGGACTGGATGGACAAGTACGGCTCCGACGCCCTGCGCTTCACGCTCGCGCGCGGCGCCAACCCCGGTGTCGACGTGCCCATCGGCGAGGACTGGGTCCAGGGCTCGCGGAACTTCGCCAACAAGATCTGGAACGCCACGCGCTTCGCCCTGATGAACGGCGCGACGGTCGACGGTCCCCTGCCGGACCCGGCGCGGATGTCCTCCACGGACCGCTGGATCCTCTCCCGGCTGAACGCGGTCGTGGCCGAGGTCGACGCGTTCTACGAGGACTACCAGTTCGCGAAGCTCTCCGACGCGCTGTTCCACTTCGCGTGGGACGAGGTCTTCGACTGGTACGTGGAACTGTCCAAGACCACGTTCCAGGCGGGCGGCGAGGCCGCCGAGGTGAGCAAGCGCGTCCTCGGCGAGGTCCTCGACGTCACGCTGAAGCTGCTGCACCCGGTCGTCCCGTTCGTCACCGACACGCTGTGGACGACGCTCACCGGCGGTGAGTCCCTGGTGATCGCCGACTGGCCGCAGGACTCGGGCTTCCGGGACCGGGCCGCCGAGCGGGAGATCGCCACGCTCCAGCAGGTCATCACCGAGGTCCGGCGCTTCCGTGCCGACCAGGGCCTGCAGGCCGGCCAGCGCGTCCCGGCCCGGCTGACGCTGGACGGCACGCCGCTCGCGCCGCACGAGCCGGCCATCCGGCAGCTGCTGCGCCTCCAGCCGGAGGGCGACGCCTTCACCGCCACGGCCACCCTGCCGGTCGCGGGGGCCGAGGTGGCCCTCGACCTCTCCGGCACGATCGATGTGGCGGCGGAGCGCAAGCGGCTGGCGAAGGACCTCGCCGCGGCGGAGAAGGAGAAGGCCCAGGCGCACGCCAAGCTCGGCAACGAGGCGTTCCTGGCGAAGGCTCCGGATCACGTGGTGGAGAAGATCCGGGCACGGCTGGCGAAGGCGGACGAGGACATCGCGCGGATCGCCGCGCAGCTGGAGCGGTTGCCGCAGGCGTAGCTCCCGTCCCTGCCGCCCTTCCGCGCCCCGGTCCGGGGGCCCGCTCCGGACCTCCGCTCCGCATACGTCGGAGGGGCTGACATCGGCCCCTCCGGCGTCGCGGTGCAAACCCCGTGTGCGCACGACCCGGGAGGGCCTCCGTAGACTGGCTTCCGTGAGTGAGCTCCCCCCGCACGACGACAGTGAGCAGCCCGGCGGTGCCGGCGCCTTCGACGAGATCATCGCCGCCGAAACCGAGCGCGATCCCGATCTCGCCGTGATCGAGGCCGGCAGCCGTACGCTGCGCACCCGGGGCGGTCCGCCCGAGGGCGACATCCCAGCGCGCCCGGCCGACCCGGAGGTCGACAAGGCGCTGCGGGAGGTCGAGGCGGAGCTGGCGACCCGCTGGGGCGAGACCAAGCTGGAGCCGTCCGTCAGCCGCATCGCCGCCCTGATGGACGTCCTGGGGGAGCCGCAGCGGTCGTACCCCTCCATCCACCTCACCGGGACCAACGGCAAGACTTCCACCGCCCGCATGATCGAGGCGCTGCTCGGCGCGTTCGACCTGCGCACCGGGCGGTACACCAGCCCGCACGTGCAGTCGGTCACCGAGCGGATCAGCCTGGACGGGGCACCGGTCTCCGCCGAGCGGTTCATCGACACCTACAACGACATCAAGGCGTACGTCGAGATGGTCGACGCGCAGCAGGAGTACCGGCTGTCGTTCTTCGAGGTGCTGACCGCCATGGCGTACGCCGCCTTCGCCGACGCGCCCGTCGACGTGGCCGTGGTGGAAGTCGGCATGGGCGGCTCCTGGGACGCGACGAACGTGATCGACGCGGGTGTCGCCGTCGTCACGCCGATCGACCTGGACCACACCGACCGGCTCGGCGACACGCCCGGGGCGATCGCTGCGGAGAAGGCCGGCATCGTCAAGCGGGACGCGACCGTCGTGCTGGCGCAGCAGCCGGTCGACGCGGCGCAGGTGCTGCTGAAGAAGGCCGTGGACGTCGACGCCACGGTGGCCCGGGAGGGGCTGGAGTTCGGCGTGCTCGCCCGGCAGGTGGCCGTCGGCGGGCAGCTGCTCACCCTGCGCGGCCTGGGCGGCGAGTACCCCGACGTGTACCTGCCGCTGCACGGCGCGCACCAGGCGCAGAACGCGGCGGTGGCGCTGGCCGCCGTGGAGGCGTTCTTCGGCGTCGGCGCCGAGCACGCCCGGACCCTCGACATCGACACCGTGCGCAAGGCGTTCGCCGCGGTGGCCTCGCCGGGCCGCCTGGAGGTCGTACGACGCTCGCCGACGGTCGTGCTGGACGCCGCGCACAATCCGGCGGGCGCGCGGGTCACGGCCGAGGCGATCTCTGAGGCCTTCCAGTTCAGCCGGCTCGTCGGCGTGGTCGGCGCGAGCGGCGACAAGAACGTCCGAGGGCTGCTGGAGGCCTTCGAGCCGGTGTTCCACGAGGTCGTCGTCACGCAGAACTCCAGCCACCGCGCGATGGACGCCGACGAACTGGCGGCCGTCGCCGTCGAGGTGTTCGGCGAGGACCGTGTGCAGGTCGAGCCGCGGCTGCCGGACGCGCTGGAGGCCGCGATCACGCTGGCCGAGGAAGAGGCCGAGTTCGCCGGCGCCGGTGTCCTCGTGACCGGCTCCGTCATCACAGTCGGCGAGGCCCGGCTGCTCCTGGGGAAGGGCTGACAATCCCGTGCGTACGCTGTGCTCGACCACGCTGATCAGCGAGTTTCTGGTCATCGGTTTTGCCGGTCTGGTCGCCATGAAGGAACCCGACCTGGCCATGTCGACCGTGTGGACGGTCTGCGGCATCGCGATGTTCTTCAGCCTCGTGCTGTGCGCCGTGGTGACCCGGCCGGGCGGCGTCGCCCTCGGCTGGGCGCTGCAGATCGCGCTGATCGTGTCCGGCCTCGCCGTGCCGCTCATGTACTTCCTCGGCGTGGTGTTCGCCGGCCTGTGGTGGGCGTCGGTGCGCTACGGACGGAAGGTCGACGAGGCGAAGGCCCGCTTCGCGGCGCAGGAGGAGGCGGAGGGCGGCCCGGCGCAGGGGAACGCGTCCGCGCAGGAGAACGGCTCCGCCCGGGAGAACGGCTCCGCCGAGGAGGGCGCCTCCGGGCGGGAGAAGGACGCCGCCGCGCAGGCGAATGGCTTCGCACAGGCTGACGCTGTGTAACACCGGTCGGATCCGCCCGGTAACCTCATCACCCCGCATCACTCTTGATCCCCACCCCTGATCCACACCTCTGCTCTCCCCCCTCGACCCGAAGGAGCCCGCCCGTGAGCCAGCGCACCCTCGTCCTCCTCAAGCCCGACGCCGTACGTCGTGGTCTGACCGGCGAGATCATCAGCCGTATCGAGCGCAAGGACGGCTGGCGGATCACGGCGCTGGAACTGCGCACCCTGGACCAGGACACGCTGGAGCAGCACTACGGCGAGCACCGGGGCAAGCCGTTCTACGAGCCGCTGGTCGACTTCATGTCGTCCGGCCCGGTCGTCGCGATGATCGTCGAGGGCGAGCGGGTCGTCGAGGGCGTCCGTGCCCTGGCCGGCCCCACCGACCCGGTCGCCGCGGCCCCCGGCTCCATCCGCGGCGACTTCGGCGTCATCGTCCGGGAGAACCTGATCCACGCCTCCGACTCCGAGGAGTCCGCCGAGCGCGAGGTGAAGATCTTCTTCCCCGGCCGCGCCTGATTCCCGGACACCTGACGTCCGGGGCGTGCCGGAATCCCCGGACGCGCCCGATTCACGAGCGTGCCCGATTCCGGGTCGAGCCCGAACACTTCTGGTAAAACGCGACACCCGATTGTCTGACGCCAGGTCAGTGGAATGCCCCTCCCGACCAGGGGCGGCCGCGAAAGCGGGCCGTCTTCGGGCATATGCGTGCCGATCGGGGGAACGAGTGCCCCCGATGGCCCGTCTCCACACGCGAGACGGCAGGTCATCTGCTGACAATGGCGAAGACCCTCGCGCAGTGTTCGTGAAGGCGCGTCTACGATAGAAGCCTTCACGTCACCGCACCCACTTCGCCGTCCTGAAAAGCCCTCACGAGCTCGCGGGAAGGCCAGACGAATCCTGATGGGGAACTCAATGTCGTTCATCGGCCGTGACATGGCTGTCGACCTCGGGACCGCCAACACGCTGGTGTACGTCAGGGGTCGCGGGATCGTACTCAACGAGCCGTCCGTGGTCGCGATCAACACCAACACCGGTGGCATCCTCGCGGTCGGCGCCGAGGCGAAGAAGATGATCGGGCGCACGCCCGGCAACATCGTCGCCGTGCGTCCGCTGAAGGACGGCGTGATCGCCGACTTCGAGATCACCGAGCGGATGCTCCGCTACTTCATCCTGAAGATCCACAAGCGGCGGTACCTGGCTCGCCCGCGGGTCGTCGTCTGCGTGCCGTCCGGCATCACCGGCGTGGAGCGCCGCGCCGTCATCGAGGCGTCGACCCAGGCCGGGGCCCGCCAGGTGCACATCATCGAGGAGCCCATGGCCGCGGCCATCGGCTCCGGCCTGCCGGTCCACGAGGCCACGGGCAACATGGTGGTGGACATCGGCGGCGGCACGACGGAGGTCGCGGTCATCTCCCTCGGCGGCATCGTCACCGCCCAGTCCATCCGGGTCGCGGGCGACGAGCTGGACAACGCGATCATCCAGCACATCAAGAAGGAGTACTCCCTCCTGCTGGGCGAGCGGACGGCCGAACAGATCAAGATCACGATCGGTTCGGCGTACGAACTCGACTCCGACGAGCACACCGAGATCCGCGGCCGTGACCTCGTCTCCGGGCTGCCGAAGACCGTCGTCGTCTCCCAGGCCGAGGTCCGCAAGGCCATGGAGGAGCCGCTCAACGCCATCGTCGACGCCGTCAAGACGACCCTGGACAAGTGCCCGCCGGAGCTGTCCGGCGACGTCATGGACCGAGGAATCGTTCTGACCGGCGGCGGAGCGCTGCTGCGCGGTCTCGACGAGCGGCTGCGCCGGGAGACCGGCATGCCGATCCACATCGCCGAGGACCCGCTGGACAGCGTGGCACTCGGATCGGGCAAGTGCGTCGAGGAGTTCGAGGCGCTGCAGCAGGTGCTGGACTCCCAGCCCCGCAGATGACACGACGCGTCGATTCCGCCGTACGGGACGTTCTCTTCTCGTGCGGCGGATCGTTGATATAGAGGCATAGGCTCCCCGGCAGGGGCCGGCCGGAGCACGCCCGCACCTTCCGTACCCCGCACATCCCGCATTCCGTACATTCCGCACTCCATGCACTCCACGCACTTCGTACGACGCACTCCGCACGCCATGCACTCCGCACGACACGCACTGCGTACACCACGCACTTCGCACTCCACATTCCGTACTCCGCACATTCCGACAGGAAGGCACGGCCGCCGCACGTGAGGGACACACGAGAGAGCCGGCTGCTCCTGGTGCTGCTGGTCACCATCGCGTTCGCACTGATCACGGTGGACATCCGCGGCGGGGAGGACTCACCGGCCGACGGTGCCCGGCAGACCGCGGCCACCGTCTTCGGACCGATCGAGAACGGCGTGTCGGCCGCGGTCGACCCGGTCGGCAACGCGGTCTCCGCCATCCGCGACTCCGGCGAGCGCCACGACCGCCTCGCCGCGCTGGAGAAGGAGAACGCCGCCCTCAAGGCCAGGCTCGGCAGCGACGACCGCAACCGCAGCCGCCTCAAGCAGCTCGACGGCATCCTGAAGACGGCGGGCCGGGGCCAGTACGGCATCAAGGGCGCCCAGGTCATCGCGATAGGAGCGGCCCAGGGCTTCTCCTGGACCATCACCATCGACGTCGGCGCGAACGACGGCGTCAAGCGGGACATGACCGTCCTCAACGGCGACGGCCTGGTCGGCCGCGTCACGACCGTCGGCCCCGGCACCGCCACCGTGCTCCTCGCCACCGACCCCGACTTCACCGTCGGCACCCGCATGGAGGACGGCGACGAACTCGGCTTCGCCGCCGGGCAGGGCGACCGCCCGCTGCGCGTCGAACTCCTCAACGGCAAGGCCGAAGTGAAGAAGGGCGACCGGCTCGTCACCTTCGGCTCCCAGGCCGACCGGCCCTTCGTACCCGGCGTGCCGGTGGGCGTCGTCTCCCGCGTCGACCCCTCCGGCGGCGACCTGACCCGCACCCTGTACGTCACGCCGTTCGTCGGATTCAGCAAGCTCGACATCGTCGGCGTCGTCGTCCAGGCCCCCGAGAAGGACCCCCGCGACACCGTCCTGCCGCCCAAGCCCAAGCCGACCCCGACGCCCACCGTGACGGTGACGGTCACCCCGTCCGCCCAGGCGCCCGCCGACGGCCAAGTCCCGCAAGAGCAGTAGGAGCTGTCCCATGCGCGTCAACCGGATCCTGCTCTCCTCGGCCCTGGTCGTCGTCGCCCTGGTGATCCAGGTGAGCGTCCTCGCCCGCCTGCACCTGCCCGGCGCCGTCCCCGACCTGATGCTGCTCACCGTCCTCGGCCTCGCCCTGGTCTACGGACACACCGGCGGCGCCCTCGTCGGCTTCGGCGCCGGACTGCTCGCCGACCTCGCCCCGCCCGCCGACCACGCCGCCGGCCGCTACGCCCTCGTGCTCTGCGTCATCGGCTACCTCGCGGGCCTCGTCAAACCCGACCACGGCCGCCTCAGGTCCGCGACCGGCCCCATGGCCGTCGTCGTCGCCTCGGCCGTCGGCGCCACCCTGCTGTACGCCTCCGTCGGCGCCCTCGTCGGCGACACCGCCGCCCGCCACGTCGGCCTCGGCAGCCTGCTGTTCACGGCCGCCCTGTACGACCTGCTGCTCGCCCCGTTCGTCGTCCCCGGCATCATGGCGCTCGCCCGTCGCGCCGAGAACGACCCGTTCGCCGAGACCGGCTCCGCCGCCAAGAGCGGCGACCTCTCCAACGGCTGGCTCTCCTCGGGCACCGGGCTGCGCATCGGCGGCCAGCGCGGCGGCGGCCTCGCCGGCGCCCTGAAGGTGCGGGCGACCCGCTCCAAGGTGGCCCGTGCCGGACGCATCAAGGGGGTCAAGCGGCTGTGACCACAGCGCCGTCCACGACCGTCCACGACTCGCGCTTCCGCGACCCGTACGTCCATGACTCGCGTCGTGGCGACCCGTACGTCCACGGCCCGCGTCTTGGCGGCCCGCACGTCCACGACTCGAACGTCCACGATTCGCGTCTCCGCGACTCGCACTGAGAGGGGGAGGCAGCCCAGTTGAGCAACATCCCCGAGACCGGCCGGACCCCACGCGTCCAGATCCGGCTCGTCGTCATCCAGATCCTCGTCCTCTCCCTGCTCGGCACCCTCGGCGGCCGGCTGTGGTACCTCCAGATCCGCGAGGGCGCCGCCTACGCCAAGGAAGCCTCCGGCAACCACGTCCAGCAGGTCGTCCAGCCCGCAGTGCGCGGCTCGATCCTGGACGCCCGGGGCGTACCGCTCGCCGACAACGAGACCCGGCTCGTCGTCTCCGCCTCCCGCACGGACCTGCTGAAGATGAAGGACGACGGTGAGGCCGTCCTCACCAAGCTGGCCGCCGTCCTGGACATGACCCCCGAGGAAGTACGGGAAAAGGTCCGGCTGTGCGACGCGAAGACGCCGCAGCCCTGCTGGAACGGCTCGCCCTACCAGCCCATCCCCATCACCGACGAGGCCACCCCCAAGCAGGCCCTGCAGATCCGCGAACGCGCCGAGGACTTCCCCGGCATCTCCGCCGAGCCGCAGGCCGTGCGCCGCTACCCGGCCCCCGGCAAGTCCAACACCGCCCAGGTCCTCGGCTACCTCTCGCCCGTCACCGACGAGGAGATCCAGCGGGCCCGGAACACCACCTCGCCCTACCTGCGCTCCGACCAGGTCGGCCGGTCCGGCCTCGAGAGGCAGTACGACAAGGAACTCCGCGGCAAGGCCGGCGTCACCCGCTACGAGGTCGACAACCTCGGCCGCGTCCTCGGCAAGGCCGAGGACGACCCGGCGCAGGCCGGCTCCAGCCTCGTCACCAGCCTCGACGCCCGCGTGCAGCGCGTCGCCGAGTACCAGCTGAACGAGGCGATGAAGGCCGCCCGCAAGGTGCACGACCACAACACCAACAGCAACTACAAGGCCGACTCCGGCGCCGTCGTCGTGATGGAGGCCAGGACCGGCCGCATCGTCGCCATGGCGTCCAACCCGACGTACGACCCGAACGCCTGGGTCGGCGGCATCTCCGCCAAGGACTACACGCGCCTCACCGGCAAGAAGTCCAACTATCCGCTGCTGAACCGCGCCATCCAGGGCCAGTCGGCACCCGGCTCCATCTTCAAGGTGATCCCGACGGCCGCCGCCATCAACGCCGGCTACTCCTTCAACGGCCCCTACAACTGCTCCAGCTCGTACTCCATCGGCGGCCAGGTCTTCAAGAACTTCGAGTCCCAGAACCACGGCCCGATCAGCCTCGGCCGCGCCCTGGAGGTCTCCTGCGACACCGTCTTCTACGCCCTGTCCCACGCGGAGTGGAAGCGCGACGGCGGCACCAAGCCGAAGAAGCACCCCCACGACTGGTTCTACAAGACCGCCCACCAGTTCGGCCTCGGCAAGGAGACCGGCATCGACCTGCCCAACGAGGTCACCGGCCGCGTCCCCGACCGCCAGTGGAAGCAGGACTACTGGAAGGCCAACAAGGACGCCTGGTGCAGGACCGGCAAGAAGAACGGCAGCTACGCCGAGAAGATCGCCTACGAGAACTGCCTCGAAGGCAACCGCATGCGCGCCGGTGACTCCGTCAACTACTCCATCGGCCAGGGCGACACCCTCGTCACGCCCCTCCAGATGGCCCGCATCTACGGCGCCATCTCCAACGGCGGCACTCTCTACGAACCCAGCGTCGGCAAGGCCGTCATCAGCGCCGACGGCCGCACGGTCACCGAGATCGCGCCCCGGCCCGGCCCCAGGCTGCCCATGACGAAGCAGACCCTCACCAAGGTCGACGGCGCCCTCGCCGGCGTCGCCACCCGCGGCACGGCCGCCTGGCGCTTCGGCGGCTGGCCCCAGGACAAGATCCCGATGCACGCCAAGACGGGTACCGCCGAGGTCTACGGCAAGCAGACGACCTCGTGGTTCGCCACGTACACCAGTGACTACACCGTCGTCATGACCATCTCCCAGGGTGGTACGGGCTCCGGCGCCTCGGGCCCCGCCGTCCGCAACATCTACAACGCGCTGTACGGCGTCTCCGAGAAGGGCGACATCGACCCGAAGAAGGCCCTCCTGCCCACCCCGCAGAAGAGCCTGCCGAAGGTCAGGACGGACGGCACCATCGCCTCCCCGAAGATCCCCGCCGACCCCGCGAAGCCCGCGGCGAAGAAGAAGGCCGTCGAGCCCGCCACCACCGCGCCCGACGGACAGCAGCAGCCCGCCGGGACCGTCCCGCCGCCCACCGGCGACAACCAGGACACCCGCAGGCGCCCGCGCAGGCGCGGTCCGAAGCGAAGCCGGAGGACCCGCGCATGACCGGCGCCAACAGCTTCCAGGTATCCGGCTACGGCCCCCGGCGCGCCGGCTGGGCCCGCCTGTTCGCCCGTGACTCCGCGGCACGGCGCCTCGACTGGCCGCTGCTCCTCGCCGCCGTCACGCTGTCCGCGATCGGCACGATCCTCGTCTACTCCGCGACCCGCAACCGCACCGACATCAACCAGGGCGACCCGTACTACTTCCTCGTCCGGCACGTCATGAACACCGGTATCGGCATCGGCATCATGGTCGGCATCGTCTGGCTCGGCCACCGCACCCTGCGCACGGCCGTGCCCATGCTGTACGGCGCCTCCGTCTTCCTGATCCTGATGGTGCTCACGCCGCTCGGCTCGACCGTCAACGGCGCGCACTCCTGGATCGTCCTCGGCGGAGGCTTCTCGCTCCAGCCGTCGGAGTTCGTGAAACTCACGATCATTCTCGGCATGGCGATGCTGCTCGCGGCCCGGGTCGACGCGGGAGACCGGCAGACCCCCGACCACCGCACCGTGCTCCAGGCACTCGCCCTGGCCGCCGTGCCGATGCTCGTCGTGATGCTCATGCCCGACCTCGGCTCGGTCATGGTGATGGTCATCATCGTGCTCGGCGTGCTGCTGGCCTCCGGCGCCTCCAACCGCTGGGTGTTCGGCCTGATCGGCGCCGGCACGATCGGCGCGCTCGCCGTCTGGCAGCTCGGCATCCTCGACGACTACCAGATCAACCGGTTCGCCGCGTTCGCCAACCCCGACCTCGACCCGGCGGGCGTCGGCTACAACACCAACCAGGCCCGCATCGCCATCGGCTCCGGCGGACTCACCGGCTCCGGCCTCTTCAAGGGTTCCCAGACCACCGGCCAGTTCGTGCCCGAGCAGCAGACGGACTTCGTGTTCACGGTGGCCGGCGAGGAACTGGGCTTCGTCGGCGGCGGGCTCATCATCCTGCTGCTCGGCTTCGTCCTGTGGCGGGCCTGCCGCATCGCCCGCGAGACCAGCGACCTGTACGGCACGGTCGTCGCCGCGGGAATCGTCGCCTGGTTCGCCTTCCAGACCTTCGAGAACATCGGCATGACCCTCGGCATCATGCCGGTCACCGGCCTGCCGCTGCCGTTCGTGTCGTACGGCGGTTCCTCGATGTTCGCGGTGTGGATGGCGGTGGGGCTGCTGCAGTCGATCCGGGTGCAGCGGCCGATGTCGGCCTGACCTCCGGCGACACGGGGCCGGCGCGGACGCGCAAAAAAGGGGGGAGTGGGCAGGTGGCGCACCCGGCTCCGGGCGCCCCCCTGCCGCCCTTCCGCCCCCGCGACTAGATTCGATGCATGGCGGACACCAAGCGCGAGATCGAGCGGAAGTACGAGTCCGACGAGAGCGGCCTGCCCGACCTCACCCGGGTCAAGGGGGTCGCGGCCGTCGCCGACGAGGGCGTCTCGCACCTCGACGCCACCTACTACGACACCGCCGACCAGCGCCTCGCCGCCGACGCCATCACCCTGCGCCGCCGCACCGGCGGCTCCGACGCCGGCTGGCACCTGAAGTTCCCCGTCGCCCCCGGCGTCCGCGACGAAGTGCGGGCCCCGCTCTCCGACACCGTGCCCCGCGACCTCGCCGGACTCCTCCGCTCCCGCGTCCGCGACACCACCCTGCTGCCCCTGGTCCGGCTGCGCTCGGAGCGCGACGTACGCCATCTCCTCGACGCCGACGGCCGCCTGCTGGCCGAGGTCGGCGTCGACGAGGTGCACGCCGAACGGCTCACCGGCGACGCCCGGGCCGCCCGGTGGACCGAGATCGAGGTGGAGCTCGCCGACGGCGGCGACCCCGCGTTCCTCGACAAGGTCGACAAACGCCTCCGCAAGGCCGGCCTCCGGCCCTCGGCGTCCGCGTCCAAGCTGGCCAGGGCCCTGGCCGAGACGGGGACGGGCCACCCGGAAACGGGGACGGGCCACCCGGAACGCCCCGCCGCCCCGCCCGTCACCGCGGGCGACCACGTCCTCGCCTACGTCCGCGCCCAGCGGGACGCCCTGGTCACACTCGACCCCGCCGTCCGGCGCGCCCTGCCCGACTCCGTGCACCGCATGCGCGTCGCCACCCGCCGGCTGCGCAGCGCCTTCCGTTCCTACCGCAAGGTCCTCGACCGGGCCGTCACCGACCCGATCGGCGCGGAACTCGCGTGGCTCGCCGCCGAACTCGGCGCCGACCGCGACCAGGAAGTCCTCACCGACCGCCTGACCGCCGCCCTGGACGACCTGCCCCGCGCCCTCGTCACCGGCCCGGTCCCCACCCGCCTGCACACCTGGTCGCGGGCGCGCGGCACCGGCTCACGACGCCTCCTCGTCGCCGTACTCGACGGCAGGCGCTACCTGGACCTCCTCGACGCGATCGACGCCCTGATCGCCTCGCCGCCGCTGCGCAGGGCGGCCACCGGAAAGCCCCGCAAGGTGATCGCCAAAGCGGTGCGCAAGGACTTCGGCGCGCTCGCCGCCCGCGTGGAACGCGCCCTCGCCCTGCCGCCCGGCGACGACCGCGACGTCGCCCTGCACGAGGCCCGGAAGAGGACCAAGCGGACCCGCTACGCGGCGGAGGCGGCCCAGCCACTGCTCGGCGCACCCGCCGCCGACCTGGTCCGCTCCGTGAAGTCCCTGCAGGAACTCCTCGGCGACCACCAGGACAGCGTCATGACCCGCGCCGCCCTGCGTGACCTGGCCCGCCAGGCCCACGAAGCGGGCGAGAGCGCGTTCACGTACGGCGTCCTGCACGGCCGTGAAGAACGCCGGGCGGAGCTGGCGGAGGCGGCACTGCCGGAGGCCTGGCGCGGGACCACCGCGTCCATGGCGATCTGAGAGCCCGGACCGGCCGGTGACGCGTACGGGGGACCTCCCCGGGCGGGTTAGTCTGGATGGTCAACCCTGTCAGCCGTCAGCACACAAAGGTTCCGTGAGATGCCTGCCGAAGCCGCCGAGTCTGTGTCGTCTGTGTTTGCGCAGCTCGAAGCTCTGCTCCCGCATGTGCAGAAGCCGATCCAGTACGTCGGCGGAGAGCTCAACTCCACGGTCAAGGACTGGGACTCCTGCGACGTCCGCTGGGCTCTCATGTACCCCGACGCCTACGAGGTCGGCCTGCCCAACCAGGGCGTCATGATCCTCTACGAGGTACTGAACGAGCAGAAGGGCGTCCTCGCCGAGCGCACCTACAGCGTCTGGCCGGACCTCGAGGAGCTGATGCGGGAGCACCGGGTCCCGCAGTTCACGGTGGACGGTCACCGCCCGGTGAAGGCCTTCGACGTGTTCGGCCTGTCCTTCTCCACGGAGCTCGGCTACACGAACATGCTGGCCGCCCTGGACCTCGCGGGCATCCCGCTGGAGGCCAGGGACCGCGGCATCGACGACCCGGTCGTCCTGGCCGGCGGGCACGCCGCGTTCAACCCCGAGCCCATCGCCGACTTCATCGACTGCGCCGTGATCGGCGACGGTGAGCAGGCGGTGCTGGAGATCACGGCGATCGTCCGGGCCTGGAAGGCCGAGGGCCGGCCCGGGGGCCGCGAGGAACTCCTCTTCCGCCTGGCGAAGACCGGCGGCGTGTACGTCCCGCGCTTCTACGACGTCGAGTACCTCCCCGACGGCCGTATCGCCCGCGTGGTCCCCAACCGCTCCGGGGTGCCGTGGCGGGTGTCGAAGCACACGGTGATGGACCTGGACGAGTGGCCCTACCCCAAGCAGCCGCTCGTCCCGCTGGCCGAGACGGTCCACGAGCGCATGTCGGTGGAGATCTTCCGCGGCTGCACGCGCGGCTGCCGGTTCTGCCAGGCCGGCATGATCACCCGCCCGGTCCGGGAGCGCTCGATCACCGGCATCGGCGACATGGTCGAGAAGGGTCTGAAGGCGACCGGCTTCGAGGAGGTCGGCCTGCTGTCGCTGTCCTCCGCGGACCACTCGGAGATCGGCGACATCGCCGGGGGCCTCGCGGACCGCTACGAGGCGGACAAGATCGGCCTGTCCCTCCCGTCGACCCGTGTGGACGCCTTCAACATCGACCTGGCGAACGAACTGACGAGGAACGGCCGCAGGTCGGGTCTGACCTTCGCCCCCGAGGGCGGCTCGGAACGCATCCGCAAGATCATCAACAAGATGGTCTCGGAAGACGACCTGATCCGCACCGTCGCCACGGCGTACGGCAACGGCTGGCGCCAGGTGAAGCTGTACTTCATGTGCGGCCTGCCCACGGAGACCGACGACGACGTCCTGCAGATCGCCGACGTGGCGACGCGGGTCATCGCCAAGGGCCGCGAGGTCTCCGGCTCCAACGACATCCGCTGCACGGTGTCGATCGGCGGCTTCGTCCCCAAGCCCCACACCCCCTTCCAGTGGGCCCCGCAGCTGAGCGCACAGGAGACGGACGAGCGCCTCGCCAAGCTCCGCGACAAGATCCGCGGCGACAAGAAGTACGGCCGCTCCATCGGCTTCCGCTACCACGACGGCAAGCCCGGCATCGTGGAGGGCCTCCTGTCGAGGGGCGACCGCCGCATCGGCGCGGTCATCCGCGCGGTCTACGAGGACGGCGGCCGCTTCGACGGCTGGCGCGAGCACTTCTCCTACGACCGCTGGATGAACTGCGCGTCGAAGGCGCTCCCCCCGTACGGCGTGGACGTCGACTGGTACACCACGCGCGAGCGCGGCTACGAGGAGGTCCTGCCCTGGGACCACCTCGACTCGGGCCTCGACAAGGACTGGCTCTGGGAGGACTGGCAGGACGCCCTGGACGAGACCGAGGTCGAGGACTGCCGCTGGACCCCGTGCTTCGACTGCGGGGTGTGTCCGCAGATGGACACCGCCATTCAGATCGGACCTACGGGCAAGAAACTGCTGCCGCTGACCGTCAAGAACGGCGCGTCGGCGCCGAGCGGTCATACGCACTGATATCCGCTCGGAGGCGGAGTGGCCGGGACCTTTTGTCCAGGTCCGACTCCCTCCGGCCATGTTGGCCCTCTTCGGTTGGAAGAGGGCCCCGTGGCGTCTGCGCACGATGACGTGGCCGCGCGGTCGGGTTCCGGGCGCACGCGTGGGTGAGGCGGCGATTCCCCCCACGTTCGGCCCTGGCTAGTTCGACGAATCCGCCTCTCGCGACCTGCCCGGCCCCTAGGATTTCCCCGTGGGGTCTCAATTTGACAAGGTTCTCCCGTACGGCGTCGGTACGGCTGCGGCAGTCTTCGTGCTGATCTTCCTTTTTGCCGCTTACTTCAGCGAGCTCATGAAAGGTTTCGCTTCACGCTCGGTCGTTGCCATCTTCCACCGGAGAAGTGCGGTGCGGAGGGTCGGAGGAAGGCAGCTTCGACGTTATCGCGAGAGGGCCGAGAAGTGGCATGCGAAGCATCCTCTGGGATTCGACACGGCAAATGTCGATGTTCGCCGTGTGTACGTCCCTCTGCAGTCTGCCATGGGCACTGAACGCGCGGACATGAGTGAGACCCTGCGCAACAGCTCTCGCATCATCGTTCTGGGGGAGCCGGGGGCCGGTAAGTCCCTTCTGCTGAAGTCGGAAATTCTTCGGTGGCTGGAGAAGGGGGACGACAGCCAGGTTCCGGTGATCGTCAGCCTGCACAAGTGCAACGTTTCTCGTGACAGCATTCGAGACTTCATCGTTGCCGAGTTCAGTCAGGCCAACGTGAGCGGCGCCCCTTCGCTCGTGGACAAGATGCTCTCCGCCGGCCGGCTGCGTATATTCTTCGACGGCCTCGACGAAGTCGGCAGAGATGATCGCGAACGAGTCGAGAGGGAGTTGCGAGAGTTTTCGAGGACTCACGCGGAATGCTCCATGATCGTCACATGCCGCACCGCGGTGTATGACGGGCAGCTGAGTCCTGAATTCGACTACACGGCGCGCATTGCAGAGTTCGATGACGCATCGATGCGGCGGTTCCTCAGCAACTGGAACAAAGCGGAAGATTCGCTGAACGTCAACCGCGTGATCGCCTCGCTGCGGAGCAACCGGGACCTCATGAGGATCGCCAGGCGCCCCCTGTTGCTGACGATCATCGCTTACCTCCAGTCGGGTGACCGCGTAGAAGCGTTCGGGCCATTGCCCAATTCTCGCGCCGGATTCTACCGCGCAGCCATCTCCCACTTGCTCGACCGTGACAGGCAGCTCGGCAGGAGCAGTGCAATCTCGAACTACCACGGCAACAGAAAACTGCTGGTCCTGCAACGTATCGCTCGTGCCATGCACGAAGCCCCGGCGGAACGTGAGGATCGTCTTTCGATATCCGGCGCCAGTGTGGAATCCATCATTCGCGCGATGCTCCCCGACTTTGATCTCGAGAATCATCATGTGGTGCCGCTCATGGACGAGATCGTCGACCGGAGCCAGGTGCTGCGCCCCTTGGACAGCCTGCGAAGCCAGTACGGCTTCGCCCACCTCACCCTGCAGGAATTCCTCACGGCGCAGGCGCTCCACGACTCGCCGGGCAGCCTGATCGCCAGTTACCACAGCGACCCCCATGCATGGCGCGAGGTGGTCAAGTTCTGGTGTGCCGTCGCCAGTGTCGACTGCACCTCACTGATCTCCTCCGTCTATCACGGTGGCAGTCTTGACGGGAAGATTCTCGCGTTGGAGAGCCTCTCCGACACGACTTCAGTCGATGCGGGTCTGGCAGAGGAGATCATCAACTACTTCCTGGACCGCCTCGACCTGGGCGGACTTGAGGGCCTGGCCATCATCAACGCGCTCGGTGCCCTGGCGGCCAACAACACCCCACGCGGAAACGAAACACTCGAACTCCTCCGCAGAATCACCTGGGAAGCACCCTCGGAACGTCAGAGCGCCGCCGTGCTTGCCCTGGCGGCGTCAGATCGGCAGGAAGCGGCAGCCCATCTGAGTGAACTCGGAGAGGACGACCACCGTCGTGCGGGCGCTCGGGCGGCTTTGCGTTCCATGGGTGAAATCGCGATCCCGCAACTTGCCCGGTCCGCGCAGGGGCGGCAAGAAATCTGGGCCATTGACGCCCTGGGTCGAATAGGCACTCCGGCGGCGGCGACCGAGCTGGCTTCTCTCCTGTGGGTCACTTCCCCCGTGGCCCGCCGTGCAGCGTGGCTGATCGCTTCACAATTACGCGTCCCCGACGTGGAAGAGGCCCTGCGGGAGTGTGAGACGCCTGAATCGTCAGAGGTTTATGAGTGGGTCTGGGACAGCACCGAGGAATCAAAATCGCTCCAACTGATCGCCGGGCGTGTGGCGTTCCTGTTGGACGGTGGGCATCTGCGGGGATGTATGGACCGCATGGAGGGCTGCGTGCCCACCCCGCCCATCGCGGACGAGCCCATCGAAGTCAGAATGATCGACCGGCGAATCGGCACCCCCCTGGCGGCTTTGGGGATCGAGCGTCATCGCTACAACCAGGACGCCATCCCAAGGAACCTCCGCCAGAGCCTGCACATCTTCGACGGGCAGCGGATCCACAACTGGATCACCGGGTTGAACGGCCAGGCCCGTCGGGATCAGTTCGCCGAGATATTCCGTAAGCATCGGCATCTTCCCAATATCTACTGCCACCTCGCGCAGATGCTCCCACGGGAAGTGGAGAGTCTCATCATCTTTCGGCTGGTCCTGCCCAAGAACGTGAGTGATCCGCTGACCAAGGATCTGTGGAAAGCTGCACTCACTCCTCCTCCGAAGCCGCCGGTCAAACTGAAGTTGGTCCTGAAGTCGGCAACATTCGTTGTCCTGCTTCTGCTCTATGTCCTGGCCGCCACACGTGCCCTGGCCGTTGGTTTCTCCTATCAGTCACGCTTGATCCCTCCCGTGCATGATTTCGTGGCGAGTGCGGCGGGGCTCGCCAGTTTTACGTTCTTCGCCTCCTCCGTTCTGTGGCTCGTTCTGACTCTTCGGGATCGAATGATCGAGTACTCCTCGGAAACCGCGGAGCTCCTCATTGGTCTGTCGATCCTGTTCTTCGTCCCCTGCTACCTGTTCCTCTCCTTCGATCTTGCCATCGCATGGTCGGGGTGGAAGCCGGTGTCGACCGGTGTGGTGGCGATGGCCGCCGCCTTGTCGTTCGGGTACCGGAATGCGAACCGCAAGGTGCGTGACCTGGCGAATCCCTTCCGCAGCATGCTTTCCGTCGAACTGGGCGGTGACGGTCTGACTCCTGGTTGGACGACTCGCAGAGGATGAGCCTCCGCAAGGTGCCCCGGTCGTCCGTGCGGGCCGGCCGGCGGAAGCAGGACCCTGATGCGTGAACGGGGCGAGGCCCCTCCCTGTCCGGGGGGCCTCGCCCCGTTCGGGGTGCGGTCCGGCGGCTTCAGTCCGGGTACTGGTCCGGGGGCTGTACGGGCATCGCGGGCCGCTCGTCGGGGCGCTGTCGGTGGCGTGGTGCGGATCGGCGGGGCGGTCGGGTCAGGGTGATCTGGCGGACGAGTTGCTGGAAGCACGTCACCGCGGCGATTCCCGGCAGCGAGGCGACGGCCGTGCCGGCGACCGTCCGGGGCGCCTGAAGGACGCAGAGCAGCACCGCGACGGAGGAGAACAGCAGGACGACGAACCACGAGTGCACGGCGCGGCGCTGCAGCAGCGCGGCGCGCAGGACGGACAGGGACCCCGCGGTCCAGGGCCCGTACACCAGCAGGGGCCACCACCCGGACGCGCCGCCCGCGTGGTGCGCCGTGGTGACGAGGAGCAGCGGCTCGTAGGTGACCATGCAGCTGAAGACGCCGACCATGGAGACGGTGACGGCTGCCAGGACCGCCATGACGTAACTGGCGACTCGCACCACGTCCGGGCGTTTTCGCATGGTGTGTTTCCGGTGGTCCGGCCGGCCCTTGCGCAGGGGAGGCCGTTCCTCGGTGTCGTCCTGGAGGTTATGCGGAGGGCTGCCTGTGGGAACAGTGGTGACCGGTGCCTCCGCGCGGGGGTACGGCACACCCGCGCCGTATTCCTTGTTGTGAGCCTCCTGGAGCAGGTAGGCCAGTTCTTCGGCGGGGTCCCAGACGGGGAAGGACGGTTCCACCGGTTCCGTGTACACGCCGGTGACCCGGGGTCTGTCGGCGCCGGTCTCGTCGTAGGAATCCGACAGGTCGGCGGTGTACCAGAGATGGTCGAAGCGTTCGTCATTCATGCCGACGCGGACTCCCACTGCTGAATGGTGTGAAAAGAATCCGGACGGCGCGGTACGGTGACGTGCGATGCAGAAACGCTGTTTTCGCTGAGGCCCGCATCAGTAGGCCCAGGTGGGCTCGCCTTCGTCATATATGCACTAACGCTGCCTCGTTCACTTGGATGCGCGGCATTCGGGTGAACGGTTGCACAGAGAATTTCTTTGGGAAAGAGATTCCATGTGCTGATAGGCAACTCGGGAATTCATATTTTCGTCTGTTCTGTACCTGTGAGGCGCGCGGTCGGGCGAGGGGTTTGCGCGGGGCGGGAGCCGGACGGGCCGCCGACGCGTCTACAACGGTATGGATCTGGAGAAGCCGGGAGCACCGGCGGGCGACGGCTGTCTCGTCGCGGCGGTCCGCATCCCGGTGCGGATCGTGGTGCTCGTCCTGGTCGTGCCGGTGCGGATGGTGTGGGACGTCCTGGTCGTCTGCGGGCGGTTCCTGAACGACGCCGTGCTGCGCCCCGTCGGACGGGCACTGCTGTGGCTGGGGAGGGCGGTGTTCGTGTGGCCCCTCGTCGCGCTGTGGCGGTATGTCGCCGTGCCGGCGGGGCGCGCACTCGCCTGGCTCGCGAGGGCACTCGTCGCCGTGCCCGCGGTGTGGCTGTACCGGCATCTGCTCACACCCCTCGGGCAGGGGCTCGTACGGCTGCTCCGGGGTGTGGCGGCCGGGCTCGCGTGGATGGACGCACGCGTGCTGACGCCTTTCGGGCGGGCGCTCGTGTGGCTGCTCAAGGGTGCCGGCGCCGTGCTCGCCGTGCTCGTGGCCGGGATCGTCGGCGCCCTGGCCCGGCTCGTGCGGTATCTCGTCGTCGTGCCCGCGCTGTGGCTGTACAGGTGGGTGCTCGCCCCCGTCGGCCGCACCGTCGTGTGGTGCGTGAGCGCTCTGGTGTGGTGCGTGGGGCGCATCCTCGCGGGAATCGGGTTCTGCCTGTACGGGATCACCCGGGTGCTGCTCGTGCTGCCCGCCCTCGCCCTGTGGCGCTGGATCCTCGCACCCGTCGGACGCTTCCTCGCCCTGGTAGGGCGAGAGATCCTGGACGCGCTCGGGCATGCCTGGCGGATCGCCGGACGGATCTCCCTCGCCGTCGGCCGCTTCTTCGCGGCCGTCTTCCGTCGGATCGTCGTCGAGCCGGTGCGCTGGGTGTACCGCTCGCTCCTCACCCCACTGGGCCACGCCGTACGGGACGCGGTCCTGCGGCCCGCGGCGGCCGCCGCACGACAGGTGGGACGAACCGCCCGGCAGGTTCTCGCCGCGGCCCGCGACTCCGCGCGCCAGACCCGCGCCGACCTGCGCCGCGCGCTCTTCGGCGCGCCCCTGCACACCCCGCCGACGGACGGCCGGGAACTGTCCGGGCCCGGCGCACGTACTCTTGGTAGCAGTACGACCGCTCTCACGAAGGACTGAACGACACTGGGCAAGCGACAGCCCGAAGGCCCGCCGCCCGCACCCGCGGTGCAGCGCATCCGACTGCGATACACCAAGCGCGGCCGCCTCCGGTTCACCAGCCACCGTGACTTCCAGCGCGCCTTCGAGCGTGCGTTGCGCCGTGCCGAGGTACCGATGGCGTACTCGGCGGGGTTCACGCCGCACCCGAAGGTGTCGTACGCCAATGCCGCACCCACCGGCACGGGCAGTGAGGGGGAGTACCTGGAGATCGCGCTCACCGAGCGTCGGGATCCGGAGAAGCTGCGCGTCCTCCTCGACGAGTCGCTGCCCACCGGGCTCGACGTCGTCGAGGCGGTCGAGGCCCGGACCTCGGGGCTCGCCGACCGGCTGACGGGCTCCGTGTGGGAGCTGCGGCTGGACGGCGTGGACCCGGCCGACGCCGCCCGCGCGGTCAAGGCGTTCAACGGCGCCGAGACCGTCGAGGTGCAGCGCCTGACCAAGAACGGCGTGCGCACGTTCGACGCCAGGTCCGCGGTCGCGAGCCTGGAGAGCGTGGAAACGCACAGTTCACCGGCTGATAGGCCGAGTGACCGGCCCTGTGCGATACTGCGGCTGGTTGTTCGGCACGTGACGCCTGCCGTTCGACCCGACGACGTCCTGTCCGGTCTTCGCGCCGTGGCCGACCTGGCGCCGCCGGTCCCCGCAGCGGTGACCAGGCTGGCGCAGGGGCTGTTCGATGAAGAGACCGGCACGGTGACCGACCCGCTCGCGCCCGACCGCGAGGCAGCAGCGACCGAGCCCCACGAGGCCGCCGCCACTGCCGCCGCGACGGCGCCGACGCCGGAAGGTTCCGCGTAAGGACGGACGTCGAAAGCGCCGCCCTCGAACTCGGGAGCCACCTGGGTCGGGCAGCGCACCGACACAGAAGACTTTCGCCAGGCCGTGCGCATTCGGCGTACGGAACCGGCGAGACAGGACACAGAGAGCTCCCGAGCGGCGCCCGCGCCCCGGACGGCGGCACACGCGCATGGCGCGAGCCGCGGACGTCACCGGTATCGCCGGACCAGGCGCGGCGCCCGGGAGCCTGACGGGAGAAACGCCCGCATGCTCGAGCCGACCGAACCCATCGAGGGTTCCGAACCCGACAACACCCCCAGCGACACCCTGCCGCCGCGCCGTCGGCGCCGTGCCGCGTCCCGCCCGGCGGGTCCGCCCGCCGGCGCCTCCGACACCCCGGCGGAGACCGTGGCCCCGGCCATACCGGCCGCCGTCGAGGAAGAGACCGCGGCGGTCGACGAGAGCGACGAGGTCGCCGAGGCCGCGGGGGACACCGCCCAGGAGCCTCAGGCACCGGAAGCCGCGGAAACCGCTGCGGTCGCCGAGGCCGCCTCCGGTGGCCGTCCGCGTCGCCGTGCCGTGCGCCGGGCCTCCGCGCCCGCCGGCTCACCGGCCGCCGCCGAAGTGGCCGAGACCGTCGTACCGGCCGCGCCCTCCGTGGAGGCCGAGGACGGCGCGCCCGTGACGCAGAGCGCCGACACCGGCGCCGGCCGGATCAGTGACGGCGCCGAGGAGAGCGAGGAGAGCGCCGAGGAGGCGGCTCCGCGTCGTACCCGGCGCCGCGCCACGCGCCGGGTGTCCGCGCCCGCCGGGGCGCCCGAGACCACGGAGGCGCCGGTGACCGCTGGTGACGAGAGCACGACGGATGCGACGACCGGCGGTGCGGCGGAAGCCACCGGTGCCGACGAGTCCACCGGCAAGGCCCTGAAGGGCGAGAAGGCGGCCCGGAAGTCACGCCGCGGTGGCCGCGCCGCGAAGGCCGAGGCCGTGGAGGCGGCAGGCGAGACGGCCGCCGCCGAGGAGCAGCAGGCGCCCGCCGCCGAGACCGCTGACGCCGAGGCCCCTGCCCCCGCTGCCGCCGAGACGGCTGCCTCCGGGGCCTCCGCCGACGCGGAGGAGGCCGCCGCCCCGCGTCGCAGGCGTCGCGTCGTCCGCAAGGCCGCCGCCGGTTTCGCCGCGCCGCAGGCCGAGCCCACCGCGTCGGTGCCCGCATCCGCGTCGGCATCGACGTCGTCGCCCGAGTCCGGCCCGGCGTCCGGCGAGGCCGAGCCGCGTCGTCGCCGTCCGGCGCGTCCCGCGGTCGCCGTGTTCCAGCCGCCGGTGTTCACCGAGCCGCAGTTCCAGACGGCCGAGCGTGCCGCGGCCGAAGCCGCCGCCGAGGCGAACGGGAGCGAGGAGCCCGCGGAGGCCGAGGAGACGGACGAGGCCGAGGCGTTCCAGGAGGAGCAGCCCGCCGCGTCGCGTCGCAGGCGCCGCCGTCGCGGCGCGGCCGCCGAGGAGACCGAGAACCGGGCCACGGAGAGCCGGGTCGCCGAGACCCCTGCCGCCGAGGACGAGTCCGAGGACACCGACGAGTCGGCCGAGGACCACGCCGACGGCGAGGATTCCGAGGAGACCGGCTCGCGCCGCCGCCGTCGCCGGGGCGGCCGCCGCCGTCGCCGCGGCGAGTCCGCCGACAGCGAGTTCTCCGAGTCCGGCGAGGGCGCCGACGCCGAGGACACGGTCGCGCAGGACGCCGACGACACCGCCGAGCAGGCCGAAGAGGACGCCGAGGAGTCCGACGCCGAGTCCTCCGGCGGCCGCGACGACCAGAGCGGTTCCAGCAGCAGCCGTCGCCGGCGCCGCAGGAGGCGTCGCGCCGGGGACGGTGGAGGCGACGTCGACGTCACCTCCGACGACCCCGAGCGCACCGTCGTCAAGGTCCGCGAGCCCCGCAAGGCCGCCGAGCCGTCCGACGAGGTGCAGTCCATCAAGGGCTCCACGCGTCTGGAGGCGAAGAAGCAGCGCCGCCGCGAGGGCCGCGAGCAGGGCCGCCGCCGCGTGCCGATCATCACCGAGGCAGAATTCCTGGCCCGGCGCGAGGCCGTCGAGCGCGTGATGGTCGTCCGCCAGCACGGCGACCGCACGCAGATCGGCGTCCTCGAGGACAACGTGCTCGTCGAGCACTACGTCAACAAGGAGCAGTCGACGTCGTACGTCGGCAACGTCTACCTCGGCAAGGTGCAGAACGTCCTGCCGTCGATGGAGGCCGCCTTCATCGACGTCGGCAAGGGCCGCAACGCCGTGCTGTACGCGGGCGAGGTCAACTTCGAGGCGCTCGGCATGTCGGGCGGCCCGCGCCGCATCGAGTCCGCGCTCAAGTCCGGCCAGTCCGTGCTCGTGCAGGTCACCAAGGACCCCATCGGTCACAAGGGCGCCCGCCTCACCAGCCAGGTCTCCCTGCCGGGCCGCTACCTCGTGTACGTGCCCGAGGGCTCGATGACCGGCATCAGCCGCAAGCTGCCCGACACCGAGCGTGCCCGGCTGAAGACGATCCTCAAGAAGATCGTCCCCGAGGACGCGGGCGTCATCGTGCGCACCGCCGCCGAGGGCGCGAGCGAGGACGAGCTGCGCCGCGACGTCGAGCGGCTCCAGGCGCAGTGGGAGGACATCAAGAAGAAGGCCAGGAGCGGCAACGCCCCCACGCTGCTCTACGGCGAGCCGGACATGACCGTCCGCGTCGTCCGCGACATCTTCAACGAGGACTTCTCCAAGGTCGTCGTCAGCGGCGACGAGGCCTGGTCGACCATCCACGGGTACGTGTCGCACGTCGCGCCCGACCTTGCGGACCGCCTCTCCAAGTGGACCTCCGAGGTCGACGTCTTCGCCACGTACCGGATCGACGAGCAGCTCGCCAAGGCGCTGGACCGGAAGGTCTGGCTGCCCAGCGGCGGTTCGCTGGTGATCGACCGGACCGAGGCGATGGTCGTCATCGACGTCAACACCGGCAAGTTCACCGGCCAGGGCGGCAACCTCGAGGAGACGGTCACCAGGAACAACCTGGAGGCGGCCGAGGAGATCGTGCGCCAGCTCCGGCTGCGCGACCTCGGCGGGATCATCGTCATCGACTTCATCGACATGGTGCTGGAGTCCAACCGGGACCTGGTGCTGCGCCGCCTCCTGGAGTGCCTGGGCCGGGACCGTACGAAGCACCAGGTCGCCGAGGTGACCTCGCTGGGACTCGTCCAGATGACCCGCAAGCGGGTCGGTCAGGGCCTGCTGGAGTCGTTCTCCGAGACCTGCGTGCACTGCAACGGCCGCGGTGTCATCGTCCACCTCGACCAGCCGAGCGCGAGCGGGGGCGGCGGCAAGCGCAAGAAGCGCTCGCGGGCCGGTGCCGAGCAGCCGCACGAGCACGAGGCCGCCGCCGTGGAGACCGCCGAGGAGGAGGCGGAGAGCGAGGCCGAGGTCGTCGCCGAGGCCGCCGAGCCGGTGGCGCTTCCCGAGCCGGACTTCACGCCGGACGAGGAGCTGTACAGCAGCGTCGCCGAGGCGGAGGCCGCGGCCGGCCGGGGTCGTTCGCGCCGCCGGGCGAGCCGCAGGGCGTCCGCCCCGGCGGGCGCGCCGCGCGGCGAGTCGGTCCGCACCGAGCCCGCCCCCGAACCGGTGAGGGCAAAGGCGCCGACCGCGCAGGACGTGACCGCCGCGGAGGCGGCCGAGCGTCCGGTGCAGCCGGAGTCGGCCGCCGAGGCGCTGGCCGAGCCCGCGGCCGTCGAGGACGCCGTCTCCGGCGCCCCGCAGCAGGCCGAGTCCCGGCCCGCCGACGACGCCGCGCCCAAGGGCCGTACGCGCCGCCGCGCGACCCGGAAGGCCACCGCGCCGGCCGGTTCGCCCGCGGGCGCCGAGGCCTCCGTGGTGACGGTGTCCGAGCCGGCCCCGGTGTCCGAGCCGCAGACGGAGACGGAGCCCGTCGCGGCGGAGCCCGAGGTGCCCGCGGAGAGCGCCGCCCCGGCCCGTCCGAGGCGCCGTGCCGTACGCAAGCCCACGACGCCCACCGCGTCCGAGGAGACGGCCGTCGTGGTCGTCCCGTCGACGCCGGCGGGGGAGCCCGCCGAGGCGCCTGTCGAGGGTGAGGGCCCGACCGCCGTCGAGGGTGAGGCCGTCGTCGAGGGTGACGACGCCCCTGCCAAGAAGGCGGCCCGCAAGGTCGCCAAGAAGGCGACGGCGAAGAAGGCCGCCACCAAGAAGACCGCGGCCAAGAAGACGGCCGCGAAGAAGACGACGGCCAAGAAGGCGGCGACGAAGACCACCAAGTCGCCCGCCAAGAAGGCGGCGTCGAAGAAGACCGCGGCGGCCGAGCAGCAGGCGCCGTCCTCGGTCACCGCCTCCACGGAGGACTGACACGGCGGACCGGCCGGGCCGGTCCTCGGCCTTCGGCCCTGGACCGGCCCGGCACCGCTGGGCCCCGGCCTGATAGGCGTGAGCGCGGGATCCCGATCACCCCGGGACCCGCGCTTTCTGTCGAGGGGCCCAATTTGACCCCTCAGGCCGGTCACCGTAGCCTGGACCGTCGGCGTGTCCATGTGTACGCCACATCCCCGTAAACCTCTTCCTCCCAGTCACAGGGTTGGCCGGGAGAGGCCGTCCGTTGTCGGGCAGCTGGACTTCGGGGGTGCCGTTCCCGAGCGAGAGAGTGAGATCCGCGTGTACGCCATCGTGCGCAGCGGTGGTCGCCAGCACAAGGTTGCTGTCGGCGACATCGTTGAGGTTGACAAGATTTCCACCGCCAAGGTTGGCGACACGGTCGAGCTCTCGACCCTGCTCGTTGTCGACGGCGACGCTGTGACCAGCGACCCGTGGGTGCTGGCCGGCATCAAGGTCCAGGCCGAGGTCGTGGACCACCACAAGGGCCAGAAGATCGACATTCTGCGCTACAAGAACAAGACCGGCTACCGCCGTCGTCAGGGCCACCGCCAGCAGTACACGGCGATCAAGGTCACTGAGATCCCCGCGGCTGCGAAGTAAGGGACTGAGGAGAGATGGCACACAAGAAGGGCGCATCGTCCACCCGTAACGGTCGCGACTCCAACGCTCAGCGCCTCGGCGTGAAGCGCTTCGGCGGTCAGGTCGTCAACGCGGGCGAGATCCTGGTCCGCCAGCGCGGCACCCACTTCCACCCGGGCGCGGGCGTCGGCCGTGGCGGCGACGACACGCTGTTCGCGCTGCAGGCCGGTGCGGTGGAGTTCGGCACCAGCCGCGGTCGCAAGGTCGTGAACATCGTTCCGGTCGGCTGACCGGAAGCTTTCGCGAGGCGGACCTCACCTCCCTCCGGGGAAGTGGGTCCGCCTTTCGCGTGTTGCGCAGAAGCGCAGCACCCTAGAGACACTCACGTAAGACTTCGCGTACGTAACTGGAGGCACATCCCATGACCACCTTCGTGGACCGCGTCGAGCTGCATGTCGCCGCGGGTAGCGGAGGCCACGGCTGTGCCTCCGTCCACCGTGAGAAGTTCAAGCCGCTCGGCGGACCGGACGGCGGCAACGGCGGCCGGGGCGGCGACGTGATCCTGAGCGTGGACCAGTCCGTCACGACGCTGCTGGACTACCACCACTCCCCGCACCGCAAGGCCACCAACGGCAAGCCCGGCGAGGGCGGCAACCGGTCCGGCAAGGACGGTCAGGACCTGATCCTGCCGGTTCCGGACGGCACGGTCGTCCTCGACAGGGCGGGCAACGTCCTCGCGGACCTCGTCGGCCACGGCACCTCGTACGTCGCCGCGCAGGGCGGCAGGGGCGGCCTCGGCAACGCCGCGCTGGCCTCCGCGCGCCGCAAGGCGCCGGGCTTCGCGCTGCTCGGTGAGCCCGGGGACCTCCAGGACATCGTGCTGGAGCTGAAGACCGTCGCCGACGTGGCCCTCGTCGGCTACCCGAGCGCGGGCAAGTCGTCGCTGATCTCGGTGCTGAGCGCCGCCAAGCCGAAGATCGCCGACTACCCGTTCACGACGCTCGTACCGAACCTCGGCGTGGTGACCGCCGGCTCGACCGTCTACACGATCGCCGACGTGCCGGGGCTCATCCCGGGCGCCAGCCAGGGCAAGGGCCTGGGCCTGGAGTTTCTGCGGCACGTCGAGCGGTGCAGCGTCCTCGTGCACGTCCTGGACACCGCCACCCTGGAGTCCGACCGCGACCCGGTCTCCGACCTCGACATCATCGAGGAGGAACTGCGGCAGTACGGCGGCCTCGACAAGCGGCCCCGGATCGTCGTACTGAACAAGATCGACGTGCCGGACGGCAAGGATCTCGCCGAGATGGTGCGGCCCGACCTGGAGGCCCGCGGCTACCGTGTCTTCGAGGCGTCGGCCGTGGCGCACATCGGGCTCAGGGAGCTGTCGTTCGCGCTCGGCGACCTGGTCGGCAAGGCGCGCGCCGCGAAGCCGAAGGAGGAGGCGACGCGCATCGTCATCCGGCCCAAGGCCGTGGACGACACCGGCTTCACGGTGACCCTCGAGGACGACGGACTGTTCCGGGTGCGCGGCGAGAAGCCCGAACGCTGGGTCCGCCAGACCGACTTCAACAACGACGAGGCCGTCGGCTACCTCGCCGACCGCCTCAACCGGCTCGGCGTCGAGGACGCCCTGCTCAAGGCCGGTGCCCGCACCGGCGACGGCGTCGCGATCGGCCCCGAGGACAACGCGGTCGTCTTCGACTGGGAGCCGACCGTCATGGCCGGCGCCGAGATGCTCGGACGGCGCGGCGAGGACCACCGGCTGGACGCGGCCCGGCCCGCGGCGCAGCGGCGTCGCGACCGGCAGGCGGAGCGGGACGAGGCGGACCAGGAGTTCGACGGCTTCGAGCCGTTCTGACAGACGCCGGCGGCCGGGCCGGCGGCCGGGCCCCGGGGGTTGAGGGCCGGGATGCGCGTGGCCGTGTGAAGGGCGGGGGAAGTCCCGGCATGCCGCCGGGCAACCCTCTGGCCCGCCGGCGAGTCGTACTGGGCGGTCCGGAGATGCACGTTCCGGGCTCAACCGCCGTCCAGTGTCCCGGAGTCGACGTGTCCCTGTCGCCGCAGTCCCGCCACGCCCCGCGTCCGCGGGGGTCCGTACGGCCGAGAGGACGGCGTGCTTCGGTGGTGGCCGTCGGGCTGCTCGCCGCGCTGGGCGCCGCGACCCCCGCCGCACAGGCGGGGCCCGCCACGACCGCCGGACTGCACGACGACTTCAACGGTGACGGCTACGCCGACCTCGCGGTCGCGGCGCCCACCGCCACCGTCTCGGGTCGGCAGGGCGCCGGTTTCGTCGCCGTGCTGTACGGCTCGGCGAACGGCCTGAACACCACGACGAAGCAGGTGTTCAGCCAGAGCACGGCGGGCGTGCCCGGCGGCGCCGAGACCGACGACGAGTTCGGCAGCGCCCTGACCACCGCCGACGTCGACCGGGACGGCTACGCGGACCTCGTCGTCGGCGTGGCCCGCGAAGACACCGAAGAGGGCACCGACGCCGGCCTGATCGAGGTCGTCTGGGGCGGACCGGAGGGCCTGTCCGGCGCGACGACGCTCGCCAGGGGCCGGGAGTACGACGGTCTCGGCGCCCACGGCCGCCTCACGGCCGGGGACGTCGACGGCGACGGCGCCCCCGACGTGGCCGTCGTTCAGAACGCGCACGATCTGCGCCTGCTGAAGGGCCCGTTCGGGCGGGACGGCGCGGCGAGCGGCGAGCAGATCGTCCGCGACGAGTTCGACAGCCGCATCCTCGACCTGGCTTCCGGCGACGTGAACGGTGACGGCGTCACGGACCTCGCGGCCACGGAGAACGACGGCGACGAGTACGACGCCCGGCGCGTCGTGTACTGGCAGGGCCGCCCGGACGGTCTCGCGGCGCACGTCGTGGTGCGCGGCGCCGACGGCCGCCGGTTCCAGGGCGAGAACCTTGCCCTGGGCGACGTGAACGGCGACGGACGCGACGACATCGTGGCCGGCCGCGCCGTCGACGGCTACGACAGCGACCTCGACACCCCGCTCGCCAAGGGCGGCATGATCAGCTGGATCCCGGGCTCCGCGTCCGGCCCCGACGGCACCCGCGCCAAGCTCCTCAACCAGGACAGCGCGGGCGTGCCCGGCACGGCGGAGACCGACGACGCCTTCGGCACGGACGTCCAGGTCGCGGACGTGACGGGCGACGGTCTCGCGGACATCGTCACCGGCGTGTACGGCGAGGACCTGGGCGACATCATGAACGCGGGCGCGGTCGTCGTCCTGCGCGGCAGCGCCACGGGCCCGGGCAGCACCGGCGCCCAGACGGTCACGCAGGACACCGCGAACGTCCCGGGCTCGGCCGAGCGCAACGACTATTTCGGCCGGTCCCTGCACCTCGCCGACGCCAACGGCGACGGGTTCGCGGATCTCGCCGTGGGCGCACCGGGTGAGAACGCCGACGCCGGGTCGGTGTGGTACTTCCGGTCCGGACCGACGACGGTGGTCACGCCGAACGCGACGACCGTGTTCGGCCACTCGGTGCTCGGCACGACGGGCACGAACGCCCGGCTCGGCCTGGGCTTCGCGTACTGAGCCCGTACCGGGCCCGTGCTGTCGGCAGTACGGGGTTCAGAGCCGAGCCGGCACCGAGCCGGCCGGTACCGAGCCGGCACCCAGCCGGTACGGAGCAGGCGGGTACCGAGCCGTACCCGGCCCGCGCCGAGCCAGTGCGCGGCCCCCGTCCCCGTCCGCCTCTCGACGGACTCGTGGGCTCGGCCGCGTCGGTCCCCCACCACGAGGAGCTCCTCTTGTCATCTGTCTGTCATGCACGTGCACCCCGGTGTGCGGCCGGTGGACCGCCCGGACGCGTGACGTCGGGGGATCCAAGAGGCCCGCGGGTCAGGGGGGTTCGCCGATGACCGGGGCCGGATCGCCCGGACGGCGCCGCTTCCTGGCGGCCGCGGCGTGCTCGTCGGCGCCGCCACATCGCTTCTCGCTGCCCGTTTCCGGCGTGTTCTCCTTGGCCGAGACTGAATTGCCGCAGCACCGGAACGAGCAATTCCGCGGCAAAGACCCTTCGGGCGTTCCGTATTCACAGCGTGGACGGCAGTGCGGTCATAAGGATGAAGAACAGCTGAGAATCCGCTGCGGAGGCGTGAGGATTCCCCCACCCGCCCGGCTCGATGTTCCTGCTCAGAGGCGGTGTGGAACGCTCGGTGCGATGCGGCGGGCGCCCCGCCCGGCACACGGAGCGACGAAAGGCGCGTACGGTTCGTCGGGCCGCGTCGAAGGAGCCCGTGAATGCGTCGAAGTACTGCTGTCCTACGAAACTACCGCGGCAGTGCCGAGTCGACACGGCGTCACCCAGTGCGACAGGCCTACTCCTGTGGAGTTACTCACAGCATTTTCCCGGAGGTGGCTACGCCCGTTCACGGAGAAAACTCGGCATCATCAGGAGTGCGAGGTGAATGGCAGATGGCACGCACATTTGCAGCGAAGGACAGTCACCTTGCATTGCGGTAACCACAAGTGGGACCATTTCCAGGTTCCCTGTCGTCCCAAGGTAGGTCACCTGTGTCCCAGCACATAGCCAAGCCCCGTACCACCGCAGTGATCCTGGCGGGCGGTACCGGTCAGCGCGTGGGTCTTTCGATTCCCAAGCAGTTGCTGAAGATCGCCGGCAAGGCAGTCATCGAGCACACCCTGACCACCTTCGAGAAGGCCGACTCGATCGACGACGTCATCGTGCTGATGACGCCGGGCTACGTGCCCGATGTCGAGAAGATCGTCGCCAAGGCCGGATTCCGAAAGGTCTCCCGTGTCATCGAGGGCGGCGCCTCACGGAACGAGACCACCGAGCGTGCCATCTCGGCGCTGCGCGAGGGCCTCGGCGAGGGCGAGGACCTCAACGTCCTCTTCCACGACGCCGTGCGCCCGCTGCTGTCGCAGCGCGTCATCGACGACTGCGTCGCCGCGCTGGACCGCTACCAGGCCGTCGACGTCGCCATCCCGTCCGCGGACACCATCATCGTCACGCGTACGCACGGCGAGGACGGCGAGTTCATCACCGAGATCCCCGACCGCGCCCGGCTGCGCCGCGGCCAGACGCCGCAGGCCTTCAAGCTGTCCACGATCCGCCGCGCCTACGAGGTCGCCGCCGGCGACCCCAACTTCCAGGCCACGGACGACTGCAGCGTCGTACTCCGGTACCTGCCCGACGTGCCGATCCACGTCGTCGCGGGTGACGAGTACAACATGAAGGTCACCCAGCCCGTCGACGTCTTCATCGCCGACAAGCTGTTCCAGCTGGCCTCCACGGCGACGCCCGAGCAGAACGGCGAGGAGGCCTACCGCGAGCTGCTCACCGGCAAGACCCTGGTCGTCTTCGGCGGCTCCTACGGCATCGGCAAGGACATCGCCGAACTCGCCGGCTCCTACGGCGCCACGGTCTACGCGCTGGGCCGCTCCACCACCGGCACCCACGTGGAGAACCCGGAGGAGGTCGACGACGCGCTGTCCAAGGCGTACTCCGAGACCGGCCGCGTCGACTTCGTCGTCAACACCGCGGGCGTGCTGCGCATCGGCAAACTGGCCGAGACCGACAACGCCACCATCGAGGAGGCATTGAAGGTCAATTACCTGGCCCCGGTGCAGATCGCCCGCTCGTCCTACAAATACCTGGCCGAGACCAAGGGTCAGTTGCTGCTGTACACCTCCAGCAGTTACACGCGGGGCCGCGCCGAATACAGCCTGTATTCCTCGACCAAGGCCGCCATGGTGAACCTCACTCAGGCGCTTTCGGACGAGTGGGCCGGCGACGGCGTCCGGGTGAACTGCGTGAATCCCGAGCGCACGGCCACGCCGATGCGCACCAAGGCCTTCGGCCAGGAGCCCCAAGGAAGTCTGCTGTCCTCCGAGGCCGTGGCGCGGACGTCGCTCGACGTGCTGCTGTCCGAGCTGACCGGGCACGTGATCGACGTTCGCCAGCAGGACCCCACGGCGGCGGCGGGCAAGGCCTCGGGATTCGAACAGGCCCTGGCCAGCGTTCTTGACCGTCAGGACGGCGTGGCATAATCAACTCCTCATAGCCTTCTGATATTCAGGCCTCTGTGGCTGCTCGTTCGCGGAGCATTCACAGAGGCCTGAGTCCGTGAATTTCCCGGGCGTTCACCGGGGCTTTTCCGGACGTTCTCGGCTCAGACAACCGGCACCCCTCTCAGAGCAGGTTCTCCGTGATATCCACCGCTATTCGCGTCGCTCGCGTGGGCAGCGCGGCCGAGCTGGCCGCGGCGGCCCTCATGACGCTGGGCTTCCCGGCGCTCATGCTGGCCGCGATCGTTCCGAGCGTTCCCGCCTTCGCTGCCGCGGCTGCCGTGACGTACCTGGCGGACCACTATCTGCACCACAAGGGCAGCTACCTGGTCAACCGGCTCAGCAAGGTGCGGGCCGGTCTGTCGATCCGCTTCCTGATCCGTCAGCTGCTGCTGATCCTGCTGCTGGCCCGGCTGTCCCTCGCGGACAACCTGATCTACTACGGCGCCATAGCGTGCTTCATCGCCTTCTACGGCCTGCAGGCACCGCACGGCGCCCTGGTCACGCTGATCCGCAGCCGCCGCCGGATGCCGGTCGCCACCCGCAACGTCGACCTGACCGCCCGCATCCGCATCCCGGACGCCCCGCCGCGCGGGCTGCTGCACCGCTCCGTGGAGAAGATGCTCCACCTCGACCTGTTCGCGGTGACCGGCATCATGATCGCCGCGGGCCTGGAGACGTCCGTGCCCGGCTTCGTGGGCATCGGCATCACCATGGCGCTGGCCGTGACGTACGTCGCCCTGCTGCTGCCGTTCGTGCGCAGCACCCGGATCCCGCCGCGGGCCGAGTTCGTCCTCGACGCCGTCGACGACTGGCTGGCCGTGTACAAGCCGGAGACGGTGCTGTACTTCTCCGGGTCCAAGGACTCCGCGTACCAGGTCAACATGTGGCTGGAGACGATGGAGCAGCTGGACACCAGGCCGCTGATCATCCTCCGCGAGCGCGCCATGCTGACCAACCTCGCGCCCACCACGGTCCCCGTCATCTGCGTGCCCGGAGGGGTGCACCTGATGAACATGGACCTGTCCACGGTGCGGGTCGCGCTGTACGCGGCGAACGTCGGCAAGAACATCCACCTGCTGCGCGTGCCCACCATGAAGCACGTCTTCATCGGCCACGGGGACAGCGACAAACTCGCCAGCGTCAACCCGTACAGCAAGGTCTACGACGAGGTGTGGACGGCGGGCCGCGCCGGCCGCGACCGCTACGCCATCGCCGACGTCGGCGTCCGTGACGACGACATCGTGGAGGTCGGCCGTCCGCAGCTCGCGCCGATCCGGACCCGGCAGGGCCCGGCACCCGAGGGAACCGTCCCCACCGTGCTGTACGCGCCGACCTGGGAGGGCTGGGACGACAACCCCGGCAACACCTCCATCCTGCTGGCCGGCGAGAACATCGTGCGGCGCCTGGTGACCGCCGACCCGCCGGTCCGCGTGCTGTACAAGCCGCACCCGTTCACCGGCACCCGCAGCCCGCTCGCCAAGGCCGCCCACCAGCGGATCACGGAACTGGTCACGCGGGCCGCCGCCGAGCGGGCCGCCGACCCGCGCTTCACCGCCGATCCGGCCGCCGAGACCGCCGCCAGGGCCGAGCTGGCCCGGATCGAGGCCCGCCTCGACGCCCTCGTCGGCCGCACCGAGAAGGGTGACGAGGCCGAGGCCTCCCGGGACGGCATGCTGGACGTGGCCCGGCACGAGGAGACCGCCCGGCTGCGCACCGCATGGGACGACGCCTACTGGCGCTCCTTCCCGGCCTGGGAGCACCGCGTCATCACGGGCGCACAGCCCCGCCTGTACGACTGCTTCAACGTGTCCGACGCGATGGTCTCCGACATCTCCAGCGTGGTGTCGGACTTCATCGCCAGCGGCAAGCCGTACGCGGTCACGGACTCCGCCGAGCTGGGCGTCGAGGAGTTCAAGCGGCAGAACACCGCGGTGCGCGCCGCCGTGATCCTGTCCAACAGCGCCGCCGAGCTCGAGGAGCTGCTGGCCGCCGTCCGCGACCCGGCCGGCGACGCGCTGGCCGAGGACCGCAAGGAGCTCAAGCAGTACCTGCTGGGCCCGGACGAGCCGACGTCCATCGACCAGTTCAACACGGCCGTCGCGAACCTCTCGGCCAAGGCCGAGACGCGCAACGTCGGCCAGGTGTCCCCGCGCGTCGCCGCCGGGGCGGAGGACGAGGGAGAGCTGGCCGAGGCGATGCCCGCGCAGCGGATGACCGCGTCGGGCGACACGGACGTCTCAGCGGGCTGACAGGCCCGGCCGCCCGGCCGCCGAAGGGGCCCGGTTTCCGGCACGCTCTCTCACGAGAGGGTGCCGGAAACCGGGCCCTTCGACGTTCTAGCCGTATGCACGGGCGTCCCGACCCGGCACCGCCGCCGGCCACCTGTCCAGGAAGCGGGAAACAGCAGACACGGGCGGCAGGCGCCGTGTGCGCGGGCGGGCGCCGAGGGGAATGTGTCCGTGACGCAGCCCGAGGTGAGCTTCGCGGCGCGGAAAGAGGAGGCGGCGGCCCTCCTGGAGAAGAAGGGCCGCCGCCTCTACCTTGCCTGTCCGTACGTCCGTGACCGCCGGGCGGCCATACCCGGCACCGTCCATCTCGCCTCGCCGCGGGAAGGCCCGGGGCTCTCCCTGCTACCGCGAGGGCGGCGCGCCGGGCTCCTTCGCCCGGCGTGCCGGACGCCGGGCCGCCGGATGCCGACGGAGGCCGTCACGCCGGCAGGGACGGCCGCCGAGACGTGATCTCCTCGTGGCGCTGGCCGGGGAAGTCCTCCGCGAGGCGCGCCGCCATGCGGGCCCGGTGGTCCCTGGCCTTGGCGCACAGCGCCTGGGTGGCCGCGTTGAACCGCTCCTGCGACGACGGCTCGGCCGTGCCCAGCAGACGCACCTTCAGCGCGGCACGCTCCTCGGCGAGGTCGTCCAGATCGGGGTTGCGGACCGTCCGCAGCAGGTCGGGAACCCCGGCCGCGTCCGGCGTCAGCACGGTCGCCGCCACCACCGTCGGGAAGGCCGCACGGAACGCGACCTCCTCCATCCCGCTGGTGTTCGCCACCGCGTACGGCTTCCCGCTCGCCAGGAAGTCACTGATCACGCTGGACACGTCGCTGATCAGCAGGTCGGCCTGGTTGAAGCAGGAGTACAGCGCGGGCCGGGCGGCGATGACGATCTGGTGCTCCCACTCGGGCAGCGACGCCCAGTACGCCTCCTCCCAGGCGGCCGTCGCCCGGGTCACGGCGTCCGCGCGGCCCGGTTCGGGCGTGCCCTGGAGCAACATGCGCTCCAGGGTGTCGGCGTCCGGCCGGAACGCGGTCACGGTGAGCCGGTCCAGTTCCCCCGTGCGGCGCGCCAGCTCGGCCTCGGCGTCGGCGGAGGGGCGCGGCCCGGTGCGTTCCCGGTTCGCCGCCCGGATCAGCTCCCTGATCCGCTCGTCGGCGGCGCCCGCGCGCGGGTCGACCGACCCGGTCAGCGGGTGCGGCTTGTACAGCAGCCGTACGCCCGGGTCGGCGAGCAGCGCCCGCACCAGGTTCTCGCCGGCCTCGACCACCGAGGTGTTGCCGGGGTTGCCGTCCCAGCCCTCCCAGGTCGGGGCGTACAGCACGGTGGTGAAGGCGCCGGCCGGCGGGCCCGCGTACGGCAGGACCGCGTCCAGCTGCGGGCGGCCGATCTCCACGACGTCCTTGTCCTCGACGCCGACCTCGGCCATGGCGTACCGCTCGCGCGCCGCGGGGCCTGCCACCCACACCTCGTCGTACGCCTTCGCGTACGGGTTGCAGGAGGACAGCTTGTCGCTCTCGCCGTGGTTGACGAAGGTGTGGCGGATCGTGGGGATACGCACCACCTGCGAGGTCTTGCCGGAGTTCGACGGGTGGATGAGGACCTGGAGCGTGGAGTGCTCCAGGCGCATCAGCGTGGCCACCTTGGGCAGGCAGACGATGGGGATGTCCGTCGCCGCGATCTTCTGGACCATGAACCGCTCGCGCAGCACGATGATCGGCCGCCCGTCCAGCTGGGCGATCGATTCCAGCCACATGTTGGCCTGATAGGCAGAGGAGGCCCCGCCGGAGAAGTACAGCCCGACGGTCGGCCGGTACTCCGCGAGCCACGCGTCGAACCAGTCGAGCGTCTCCTGCTCGCCCGCCGGACGACGGCTCGGCAGCAGCCGCACCAGGAGGGCGCCGAGGCCCGCCAGTCCGAGGACGAGGGACAGCGCGACACCGCCCGCCGCGTAGAGCGAGGTGTCGGCGGCGGCCGTGACCAGGAGCCCCAGGGTCGCTGGCAGACCGAGGAGCAGCAGCCGCTCACCGGGGCGGCGCAGCAGGCGGTGCGGCGGGGGGGTCAGCCGCAGCGCCGAGGCGTCGATGTTGCGGGTGACGACGGGCAGCGTGCGGCTGCGGCGCACCAGGACGGAGACCGCCTGGATGGCGCAGTGCAGCCCGTAGAAGACCAGCAGCCCGACGAGGAGCCCGGCGTACTGCGTCTCGCGGTCCTGTTCGCCGAGGCGCAGCAGGCCGACCACGAGGAGCAGGTCGCGCAGCACATGCCGGACGGTGGCGTCCAGGTGGGCCTTGGCGAACAGCGACAGCAGGCCGCGCTGCCAGCGGTAGACGATGCCCTCGACCGCGAGGGACGCGACGGTCGCGGCCACCAGCAGCCCCAGATGGGGGCGGAGGGCGGCCAGCGCCTGCGCGGCGAAGGCGACGGCCGGGGCGGCCGCGAGGAAGAGTTTGACGACGGTCTGCGGGCTGGGCAGCCGTCGCCGCGACGCGGGGGCCGGCGCGGGAGAGGTCCGGGCTATCGAGGTCCGGCGTCCGGGACGCCGAAGGACAGAGGGTAGGGGCACTGCGGAAACTCCAGGGTCGTCGTGAGACGTGCTCCAGGGTTAACGCCGGCCGGCCATCGGACGACACGCGCGTGTACATGCCTGGGAGGTGACGCGGAGTTTACGTCTCGGCGTCACCTGGGTTCCAGTCCCCCCACCCCCCGCACCCGGCGCGTGGAGTTGCTCCACGTGTTAGGGGCGTCCTCCCTGCAGCGCTCGCCGCAGCGGGCGGCCCACCACACGGCGTGCCTTGCGGTACACGGAGGCCGTCTTCGGCGCCACTGCGGCGGCCTGCGCGCCGGTCCTGGTCCGGGCCAGCTCCCGCTTCAGCCTCGTGTTGTCCGCGGACAGTTCCACGACCCTGCTGTTCAGCCAGCCGAGGCGCGCGCCGAGCGCGTCGATGCCGGTGTCGTTCCAGGGCCGGATGCCCGGCGGGAATTCCAGCGACCGTATGCGCTGGTCGAAGGCCGCGCCGCTGTCGCCGTGGGTGAAGGTGTTCTCCAGGCCGTTGCGGTCCAGGAACCCCGTGAACCGTTCGAACCGCTGGGCGTGGTTGCCGGTCAGCGCGCCGAAGTCGGCCTCCTCGTACAGCCGCGCCGGGTCGGTGTCGCCGGACAGCTGGTCGATCCGGCGGTGCGGGATCTCGAAGTAGCGGCACAGTTCCAGCGTGCGTGAGTCGCCGCACAGCACCGTCGCGGGCGTGCCGGCCAGCAGGGCCGCGATGTTGCCGTGGATGCGGGAGCCGAAGGAGAAGTCGAAGGTGCGCAGGTCGTCGATCCAGGTGACCGGGTCGATGTAGACGCGGACCTTGTCCTCCCGGTACATCGGGTGGTCGGGGTGCGTCGGCATCGCGGTCAGGGAAGCGTTCGGATCGGACAGGTCGCGCCAGTGCAGCTGCCGGGCGTCGCTGAGGTTCTGGCCGATGTAGCGCAGGTGCGGGTAGCGGGCGTGGGCGCGCTCGATGATCTTCCCCATGCCCTGCTTCTGTACGGCGCTGTGCGAGCCGTTGACCGCGATCCGGGAGTCGGCGGTGAGCGCCGGCACCCGCCGGTCCACGGTGAGGTCCTTGCCGTACAGGAACAGCGACGGGCAGCCGATGACCTCCACGTCACGGAAGCCCATGTCCTTCAGGTACTGCTCGGTGAACTCGCCGCGCACCCCGATCGAGGCGCTGCGGTCGAGCACCGCGGAGACGAACGCGCGCACCGACGGCTCCAGGGGCTTGAGCCGGGCCGGGTTGTAGCTCAGCCCGGTCTGCGCGCCGACGCCCAGGACGACGACGGGGATCCGCAACCGTTCGATGAGCCGAGTGAGCCGCTTCAGCTGGGGCTCGAACGAGGGGCGGAAGGCGTTGGCGAGCGGCACGACGAACGCGTCGTACTCCTCGTTGATCCGGCTCGCCGCCGCGATGTCGGTGCGGATGCCGTTGGAGACGACCTCGGTGTGCGGCGTCTGGAGGATCTTGTGCGCGGCGTCGCTGAAGATCAGGTTGCCGGAGTTGGTGGCGAACACGTCCCTGTGCAGGGCCTCCTCCACCGGGACGGCGTCGTAGGGGCTCTTGCCCGAACGGAGGAGGACGCGCTTCAGGGACGGTGCGGTGCGAACGTCGCGATCTTTGGGTGACACAACGTCGAACGTAGATTTACCCGCCATTTAATTTCTACGGGCAACCGGTACAACCTTTTGGCGGCTTGCGTCCCGCGCCGCGCCACACCCGCACGGCGTCCCGCGCGGCGCGTTCCCGGGCGTCCGGCACTGTGTTCCCGAACGTCCCGCGCCGCGCGCTCCCGAGCGTCCCGTGCCGCACATGGCCGGAACGTCCCGCGCCGCGCGTTTGCCGAAGCGTCCGGCATGCGCGTTCCCGGACCTCCCGGGCCTCCCGGGCCTCCCGGGCCTTCCGAGCCTTCCGAGCCTTCCGAGCCTTCCGAGCCTTCCGAGCCGAGCGTGCCGGAGCCTCCCGCGCCGTGTCCCGGGGAGTGGACCGGCGCGCGGCCCGGAGGTCCCTTCGCGTAGATTGCCCGGCGGGGCAGGCAGGCGCACGAGGGGAAAGAATCCACGGTGGCAGGGGCAAGGCAGGGCGTGAGTGAAGCCCGCAGGATCGTCGTCAAAGTGGGTTCCTCGTCGCTGACCACCGCGTCGGGCGGACTGGACGCCGACCGGGTCGACGCCCTCGTCGACGTACTCGCCAAGGTGCGCAGCGGCGGGGAGCGCGAGATCGTGCTGGTCTCCTCCGGTGCCATCGCGGCCGGGCTCGCCCCGCTCGGGCTGCGGCGCCGGCCCACGGACCTCGCCCGCCAGCAGGCCGCCGCCAGCGTCGGACAGGGCCTGCTGGTGGCCCGCTACACGGCCTCCTTCGCCCGCTACGGCGTCCGTGTCGGCCAGGTCCTGCTCACCTCCGACGACATGAGCCGCCGCTCCCACCACCGCAACGCCTCCCGCACCCTCGACAAGCTCCTCGCGATGGGCGCCTTCCCCATCGTCAACGAGAACGACACCGTCGCCACCGACGAGATCCGCTTCGGCGACAACGACCGCCTCGCCGCCCTCGTCGCCCACCTCGTCCGCGCCGACCTCCTGGTGCTGCTGTCCGACGTGGACGGCCTGTACGACGGCGACCCCAGCCGGCCGGGCACGTCCCGGATGGCCGAGGTGCGGGGCCCCGCGGACCTGGCGGACGTCGAGATCGGCAGCGCGGGCAGGGCAGGCGTCGGCACCGGCGGCATGGTCACCAAGGTCGAGGCCGCCCGGATCGCCGCCGCCGCCGGCATCCCCGTCGTGCTGACCAGCGCCGTCCGCGCGGCCGGCGCCCTCGCCGGCACCGACACCGGCACCTACTTCCACCCCACCGGCAAGCGCTCAGCCGACCGGCTGCTGTGGCTCCAGCACGCCTCCACCCCGCAGGGCTCGCTCACCCTCGACGACGGCGCGGTGCGCGCGGTCGTGGAGCGCCGCAAGTCGCTGCTGCCCGCCGGGATCGCGGCCGTCGAGGGCGAGTTCAGCGCCGGGGACCCGGTCGAGCTGCGCGACGCGGGCGGCCGGGCGGTGGCCCGCGGCCTGGTCAACTTCGACGCGCGGGAGATCCCCCGGCTGATCGGCCGCTCCACCCGGGAGCTGGCCCGCGAACTGGGCGCCGAGTACGAGCGGGAGGTCGTCCACCGGGACGATCTGGTCGTCCTCCAGCCATGAGGACCGGCTCGTCCCGCACGTCGTGACGACCGGGCTCGTCCCGCAGCCGCGCGGACACCATGGACGGCCCGCAGGCGGCTCACCGGCGGCCTCCAGACGGCCTGCGGGCGCCCCGCAGCCCTGTGGACGTCCGTCAGCACCCCCCTCCGACGCGCCCCTTATGGGGCGAAACGTCGGCCCTGCTCGGTGGACGTTCCGTAAAACCGCCCCGCGCGAGCTTGTGGCCTGCTCAACTTTGTCCCGGCGATACGTTCCGCTCGTGCGCGGTGTATGCACCGTGTGAGCCCTTGCGTGAAGGAGGCCGTCGTGAGACGAGTGCGCCCTGGGGCGTCGACGTCCCGCGGTGCCGCGGGCTCCCGTGCGACCGGCCCGGAGCGGGCCCTGACGAGCGTCGCGGCCGGGGACCGGTACAAGGCCGACCCCGAACTGCCCCGCCTGTGGCACGTCACCCTCAGCGTCTCCGGCAAGGAGGCCCCGATCGAGAAGGTCCGGCGCTCCCTCGAACAGCTCGCCCACGACCACCCCTTCCTGCTGACCAGCAGATACGCGGTCGACCACGCCGAGATCCGGTACTGGGAGGAGGCCCGCGACCTGCATGACGCGGCCGCCGTCGCCCTGCGCCTGTGGGGCGAGCACCGCCAGAGCGCGGGCCTGCCGCCCTGGGAGATCGTCGGCCTGGAGGTCATCGACCGGGCGACCTACCACCAGCGCCTCGCCGAGGGCTACGGCCCGCCCCCCGCGAGCCCCGTGGGCGTCCACCCCTTTTAACGCCCTTGCGAGACATTCGTCGGGTGTCTCGCGGTTTGGGATGACTGGTGAACGAAAGCGCCCGGCGCACTACCCTTCAGCCATGACCACGCTCTCCCCGTACGACTCGATGTCCCCGGTCACCCGGGCCGCCTACCGTGCCAAGGCCGCCGCCGCCACCCTCGCGCCGCTCTCGCGCGCCGAGAAGGACGACGCGCTGCTCGCCGTCGCGGACGCCCTGGAAGTCCGTACGAGCGAGATCGTCGAGGCGAACGCCAAGGACGTCACCAGGGCCCGGGAGGCCGGCACCAGCGAGTCGATCGTCGACCGGCTCACCCTCACCCCCGAGCGCGTGCGCGCCATCGCCTCCGACGTGCGGGACGTCGTCGCGCTGCCCGACCCGGTCGGCGAGGTCGTCCGCGGCGGCACCCTCCCCAACGGCATCGACCTGCGCCAGGTCCGCGTCCCGCTCGGCGTCGTCGGCATCATCTACGAGGCCCGCCCCAACGTCACCGTCGACGCCGCCGCCCTCTGCCTCAAGTCCGGCAACGCCGTCCTGTTGCGCGGCTCCGCCTCCGCCTACGAGTCCAACACCGCCCTGGTGCGCGTGGTGCGCGACGCCGTGGGCGGCGCGGGGCTGCCCGCCGACGCCGTGCAGCTCGTACCCGGCGAGAGCCGTGACAGCGTCCGCGAGCTGATGCGCGCCCGTGGCCTGGTCGACGTGCTCATCCCGCGCGGCGGCGCCTCCCTGATCAACACCGTCGTCCAGGAGTCCACCGTCCCGGTCATCGAGACCGGCACCGGCAATTGCCACGTCTACGTCGACGCCCACGCCGACCTCGACACGGCCATCGACATCCTGATCAACTCCAAGGCGCAGCGCCCCAGCGTGTGCAACGCCGCCGAGACGCTCCTCGTCCACCGGGACATCGCTCCCGCGTTCCTGCCGCGCGCCCTGGACGCGCTCGCCGACGCCGGAGTCACGGTGCACGCCGACGAACGCGTGCAGGCGTACGCCGAGGGCTCCCGCGCCACCGTCGTGGAGGCCACCCCCGAGGACTGGGAGACCGAGTACCTCTCCCACGACATCGCCGCCGCCGTGGTCGACTCCCTCGACAAGGCCGTCGAGCACATCCGGCTGTGGACCTCCGGCCACACCGAGGCCATCGTGACGACCTCGCAGCAGGCCGCCCGCCGTTTCACCCGACTGGTCGACTCGACCACGGTCGCCGTGAACGCCTCCACCCGGTTCACCGACGGCGGCCAGTTCGGCTTCGGTGCCGAGATCGGCATCTCCACCCAGAAGCTGCACGCCCGGGGCCCGATGGGCCTGCCGGAACTCACCAGCACGAAGTACATCGTCACCGGCGACGGGCACGTACGCCGCTGAGGCGGGCGCGGTCGGCATACGGACGAATGTGCGTACCGTCTGCCCAAAATGACCCCCCAGGTCTACTCTGGATCCGTGGCGGAGGACGTGGGGGGTTCGCCGTTTCCTGACGGCGGGGAGCCCGACGACGACCGCGGGGTACCGGACGAAGAGTTCGCCTCCGTGGTCTTCGACGAGGCCTTCGTCCAGGCGGCCGAGGTGCACGAGCCGACCGCCGTCGAACGCCTGCTGGCCGCGGCCCGCGCCCGGCGCGAGGCCTCCGAGGCCGAGTCCCGCCGCCGTGTGGACGGACACGGCGACTTCGACCCCGACGACTGGGACGACGGCGACGACCTCGACGACGCGGACTTCCCGGACAATCACCACGGCGGACCGGGCTACGGCAAGCAGATCCGCTGGCACCGTCCCGTCGCCTGGGTGCTCGCCCTGGTGATGGGCGTCGGCATGGTCGCGCTGGCCTTCACGGCCGTCTACCGCGGCGCCTCCTCGGGCAACCGTGAACAGGTCCCGACGCCCGCCTCGACCGGCCTGGAACAGGGCACGCGAACCTCCCCGTCCGCACCCGCCGGCCACACCCGGCCGGCCGTCCCTGCACTGCCGCGCACCCCCTGAACCGGCGGCCGGAGGTACCGGAGCCGGGCCCGCCCCGGTCACCCACGACGGTCCGCCGACGACCGGGACGGCGGCCGCGGCCTTGGTGAGAACCTGCCAGAAGTTGCCGAGTCCGGCCGCGTTTACCCGAGCCCCCGCAGACCTACCCTGAAGATATGGGAGGGCTTGGAGACCCGCCCGGGGGCCCGCCCGAGGGCGCCTCCGGAGGCGGCGAGGACGAGTACCGGTCCGTCGTCTTCGACGAGTCGTTCGTCCGTGCTGCCCGCCTCCAGGAATACTCCGCGCAGGAGCGCATCGCCGACCACGCGCCCGCCGTCCGCCCCCGCCCCGCGCGCCGCCACGGCCTGCCCCGGCAGGCACTGATCCTCGTCCTGCTGATCGCCCTCGCCTTCGGCACCGCCATCTACATGGGCGTGCGACAGCCTTACGGGGGCCTGGCCGGCCGGCACCCCACCGAGCCGCTGCGGATGACCGTCGTCCCGCTCGCCCCCCGCGGCCAGGTGCCCGGGGCCGCCGACCCCGACTTCCTGTACGGGCACAGCCCCGCCGCGCAGTTCCGCGTCGGCGCCGAGGGCATACCGCTGCCGCCCGCCCGGCGCACCTCCCACTTCTCCGAAGGCCAGGTCATCGCCGCGCTGAGCACGGCCAAGGACTACATCGTGCGGTCCGCGCTCGACCCCGGCGTCCTCACCGGCGGCAACGTCCGGTCCGTGCGGCTGCTGCTCGACACCAACCAGCTCGACCAGTTCGACCAGAGCTTCGAGCGGCCCGCCGCCGACGGCCGGCACACCCCGACCGGCTGGCTGATCCGCATCGATCCCGCCCGCGCCGAGCTCGCCGACGACCAGATCCGCGTCCAGGGCAGCCTGGAGGCCGCCGAGTCGGCCACCGCGACCCTGGAGGTCACCGCCGACCACACCACGGTGTACGCGCTGCGGCCGGCCGGTGCCGGAAACAAGGCCGAGGCCTCCCTGTTCACCGTCCGCCGCGAGCTGCACTTCCGCTTCGACCGCGACGACCTGCGCCTGCACCAGGCCCAGGTGCTCGTCTCCTACGTCCAGGCCGGGCCGCTGTCCTGCTCCGAGGACACCTCCAGCCGGCTGCGCCCGCTGCTCGCCGGGCAGACCGCCAGGCAGGGCGGCCCGGCCGACACCGACCCGTACTCCACGGGCGGCGCCACCGCCCTGTGCGGCTCCCTGGCCCGCAGCGCGCTGCCCGGGGTGTGACGGGCGCCGCCCCCTGTCGGGCCCGCCCGCGCGTCAGTCCTGCTCGCCCGACGAGTCCGAGGACCCGTCCTTCGGCGCGGAGCCCGCTCTCGAGCCCGCTGCCGGGCCCGCGGAGCCCCCGAACCCGCGCCGCACCCGGTCACTCAGGTCCCCGGCCCCGCCGGCGATGTCGCCGACCAGCTTCATCAAAGGGTCCCTGGAGTTCTTCACATGGCTCGCGTAGTGCGAGGCCGACTCGCGGAAGGAGTCCCGCACCGAGGCGTCGCCGTCCTCGCCGCGCCGCGGATAGTGGCCGTCCATGATCCGCTGGAAGTCCCGGGACGTGGCCCATTTCTGCAGCTCGGCCGCGCGGACGGTGGTGAAGGGGTGGGAACGCGGCAGCACGTTCAGGATCTTCAGCACCGAGTCGCGCAGGTCGCCGCCCGCCTCGTACTCCTCGGCCTGGGCCAGGAACGCGTCCACGTTCATCTCGTGCAGGTGGTTGCCGCCCGCGATCTTCATCAGGCCGCGCATCGAGGCCTTGAGGTCCTGGCCGACGAGGAGCCCCGCGCGGTCCGCGGACAGCTCCGACTTGCGGAACCACTCGCGCAGCGCGGTCACGATCGCCATGACCGCCAGGTTGCCCAGCGGGATCCAGGCCACCCGGACGGCGAGGCTGGTCAGGAACAGCAGGATCGTCCGGTATACCGAGTGGCCCGACAGCGCGTGCCCCACCTCGTGCCCGACGACCGCCCGCATCTCCTCCTCGTCGAGCAGCTCCACCAGGCCGGTGGTGACGACGATGACGGGCTCGTCCAGGCCGACGCACATCGCGTTCGGCTGCGGGTCCTGGCTGACGTACATCGGCGGGACCTTCTCCAGGTCCAGGATGTGACAGGCGTCCCGCAGCATGTCGTGCAGATGCGAGAACTGCTGGTCGGAGACGCGCACCGAGTCGGACAGGAACAGCAGCCGGAGGCTCCGCTCGGGCAGCAGACCGCTCAGCGCCTTGAACACCGTGTCGAAGCCGGTCAGCCTGCGCAGCGCCACCAGGGCGGAGCGGTCGGCCGGATGCTCGTACGCACGCGAGGAGATCTCCGGGAAGCGCCTGCGCTGCCGGCTCGGCACGCGCTCGTGCCCGCTGTGCTGTTGGCCGTCGGACATGTCTTCCCCCATGTGCGTCTGTGTGGCCTTGCCCTGTGCCCGGCCGTTTCCGGCACCCGCGTGTCCTTCGCCCCTCAAACCGGGTCAACCACAGGCAAAGCTACCGTGGAAGCGCAGTACGGCGAACGGAAGCCACGTCGTGGAGTGCATCCGGCCCGCCGCCCTGCTCACCGAGGCCGCGAGCGCCGCCGCACGGCGGAGTGCGGGAAATCCGCTCCGGGTCGTACTGGTCGTGATGGTGCCGGGATGCGTGCTCACGGCGTGATTCCTGCTGCGGGGCCACAAGCGGAAGGACGACTGGCGCCGGGGGAAAGTTCCCGTCGGCGGAGTCGGCGTGAGCGCCGCCGGGACGCCCGCATACGATGGGCCGACGTCTTTATCCCGCCCACACCGGATAGGTCCTGCCGAAGATGAGCTTCCACAGCACCGCTGCCCAGTTGGCCACTCTCGCCTCCGAGGGCGAGAAGCACGGCGGAAACCACGAGAGCCTCAGCCCGTACGTCACCGGCGGCGGCGCGCTCTTCGCCCTGCTGCTCCTGCTGTGGATCACCACGCGCTTCAACCGCGACCGCTGAGCCTCCTGAGTCCCGTGAGCCCCCGGCACCCTCCCCGGGTGCCCGGGGAGGGTGCAGGACCGGGCCGGTAGGGTCTGCACGCATGGGAGAGCAGGACATGCCTACCGGTCCGGCGCACGACGCGACCGGCCCCTCGCGGCCGGGCACGCGGCGTCTCGGCGTCATGGGCGGCACCTTCGACCCGATCCACCACGGGCACCTCGTGGCGGCCAGTGAGGTCGCCGCGCAGTTCCACCTCGACGAGGTGGTGTTCGTGCCGACCGGGGAGCCCTGGCAGAAGACTCACCGCGCGGTCTCCCCGGCCGAGGACCGCTACCTGATGACGGTCATCGCGACGGCCGAGAACCCGCAGTTCTCCGTCAGCCGCATCGACATCGACCGCGGCGGGCCCACCTACACCGTGGACACCCTGCGCGACCTGCGCGTCCTCAACCCGGACACGGACCTGTTCTTCATCACCGGTGCCGACGCCCTTGCCCAGATCCTCACGTGGCGTGACAGCGAGGAGCTCTTCTCCCTGGCACACTTCATCGGAGTCACCCGGCCCGGCCACCATCTGACGGACGCCGGGCTTCCGGAGGGCGGCGTCTCGCTCGTCGAGGTCCCGGCTCTCGCGATCTCCTCCACGGACTGCCGTGCGAGAGTCGCCAAGGGTGACCCCGTCTGGTACCTGGTGCCGGACGGAGTCGTGCGCTACATCGACAAGCGCGAGCTGTACCGCGGCGAGTGAGCCGAGAGGGGCACCGGTGAACGACCGATACGACGCTGGTTACGGGGGCGACCAGTACGAACTCGTCGGCTACGACGAGTACGGCCAACCCGTGTACCGCCAGGTCCCGGTCCAGCCGCAGCCGCAGCAGCAGACCTACGACCCCTACGCGCAGCAGGGCTACGGCTACGACCCGTACGCCACGGGCACCCAACAGCCGGCCCCGCAGTACGACCCGTACGACACCGGTCACCAGCAGCCGGTCCCGTCGCAGGACCCGTATGACACCGGTCACCAGCAGCCGGTCCCGTCGCAGGACCCGTATGACACCGGTCACCACCAGCCCGTCCCGGCGCAGGACCCGTACGACACCGGTCACCACCAGCCCGTCCCGGCGCAGGACCCGTACGGCACGGGACAGCAGTCCCCGGGCGTCTACGACCCCTACGGCGGCGGACAGCACGGCACGCAGGGCGGCGCCGCCCCGTACGCCGGGACCGAGGCGGCCGGACAGCGGCCCCGGACCGTCGAGCGGACCGGGTATGTCCCGGAGCAGGCCGACCGGGCGGAGGAACCGGAGACCGGCCGGCAGGACGGCGGGGACTACCGCACCGAGCAGTTCGCCTTCGTCGAGGACCCGGACGGCGACTCCGAGGACGTCATCGACTGGCTGAAGTTCACCGAGAACCGCACCGAGCGCCGCGAGGAGGCCAAACGCCGCGCACGCGTGCGCGTGCTGGCCCTCGTCCTCGTGCTGGCCCTGTGCGCCACCGGCGGCGTCGGCTACCTCTGGTACGCCGGGAAGCTGCCCGGCCTGTCGTCCTCCGACTCCGCGACCGGCGGCTCCGCGGCCGCGGGCGCGCAGAAACGCGACGTGATCGCCGTCCACCTGCACGACACCAAGGGCGACAGCACCGCCACCGCGCTGCTCGTCGACAACACCACCACCCAGCGGGGCACCACCGTCCTGCTGCCCAACTCCCTCGCCCTGACCGCTGACGACGGCACCACCACGACGCTCGCCAAGTCCGTCGACGACGACGGCACCGACGGCACCCGGCAGGCCCTGCACACCGTCCTCGGCACCGGCATCCAGGGCACCTGGCGCCTGGACACGCCCTACCTGCAGAACCTGGTCGACCTCGTCGGCAACATCGAGGTCGACACCAACGCCGACGTCCCCGACCCTTCCGCCAAGAAGAAGGGCGCGAGCCCCCTCGTCCGCGAGGGCGAGAGCCAGACCCTCAGCGGCAAGACGGCCGTCGCCTACGCCACGTACCAGGGCCGCGGCGAGACACCGAACGCCCAGCTGCAGCGGTTCGGGCAGGTCATGCAGGGCGTGCTGCGCAAGATGACCTCCGACCCGGGCGCGGCCACGACCACGATCCAGACGCTCGGCCAGATCCTCGACCCGTCGCTGACCGACAAGGACCTCGGCACCTTCCTCGCCGGTCTCGCCGACCGGGCCAAGGGCGGCGACTACCGGACGACGATGCTGCCGGTCCAGGCGGACGGCACCCTCGACCGGCAGGCCGGCGCGAGCGTCGTGGAGGACATCCTCGGCGGCACCGCGAAGAGCCCCGACGAGGACGCCGCCGTGAGCGTCTCCGTGCGCAACGCCACCGGTGACAAGAGCAACACCGAGAAGGCCCGCGTCGTACTCCTCAACGGCGGCTTCACCTTCCTGGAGGGCGGAACCACCGACCTCGCGGTGACGTCCACCGTCACCTACGCCGACGCCGCCGGCAGGGAGAACGCCACCGAGGTCGCCAAGACCCTGGGTCTGCCCGCCGGCTCCGTCACCAAGGGCAAGGTCTCCGGGAACGCCACCGTCTCGGTCGTCCTGGGCCAGGACTACGAGCCGTCGGGTACCTCCGGCTGACCGTGAGACCCTTGATGTTCACCGACCGACGACCGAAAGCCGCGCAGTGACCGCAACGGACCACTCCCTCGAGCTGATCAGCACCGCCGCCCAGGCGGCCGCCGACAAGCTCGCCCACGACATCGTCGCCTACGACGTCAGCGACGTACTGTCGATCACGGACGCCTTCCTGCTGGCCTCCGCGCCCAACGACCGCCAGGTCAAGTCCATCGTCGACGAGATCGAGGAACGGCTCAGCAAGGAGCTCGGCGTCAAGCCGGTCCGCCGTGAGGGCGACCGCGAGGCCCGCTGGGTCCTGCTCGACTACGTCGACATCGTCGTCCACGTCCAGCACAGCGAGGAGCGCGTCTTCTACGCCCTGGAGCGGCTGTGGAAGGACTGCCCCGAACTGGAACTGCCCGAGGAGGCGAAGGCCACCAGGGGCAAGGCCCAGGAGCACGCCAAGCTGCGGGCCGAGGAGGAGGCCGCGGATCTCGGCGGTGACTGGTGAGCGCCACCCGTGAGACGGGCCCCGGCCGGGGCCGCCGCGTCATCCTGTGGCGGCACGGCCAGACCGCGTGGAACCTGGAACGCCGCTTCCAGGGCACCACGGACGTCCCGCTCACCGAGACGGGCGTCGCCCAGGCCCGCCGCGCCGCCCGCCTGCTCGCCTCCCTGGAGCCCGACGCGATCGTCGCCTCGGACCTCCGGCGCGCCGCGGACACGGCCGCCGAACTGGCCGCGCTCACCGGTCTCGACGTCGCCCTCGACGAGGGCCTGCGCGAGACGTACGCGGGTGTGTGGCAGGGGCTGACGCACGACGAGATCATCGCCTCGTACGGCGAGCAGTACGACGCCTGGAAGCGTGGTGAGCCGGTGCGCCGCGGCGGCGGCGAGCTGGAGACGGAGGTGGCCGACCGCGCCGCGCCGGTAGTGCTGCGGCACCTCGGGAAACTGCCCGCCGAGGGCACGCTCGTCGTGGTCAGCCACGGCGGCACGATCCGCACCACCATCGGCCGGCTGCTGGGCCTGCCGCCCCGCGACTGGGAGAGCCTCGGCGGCCTCATCAACTGCTGCTGGTCCGTCCTCGGCGAGGGCGGCCGAGGCTGGCGGCTGCTGGAGCACAACGCCGGCACCCTGCCCGAGCCGGTCCTCGGCGACGACGACTGAGGCACGACGCCCCGAGTCACGGCGAAGGCACCGCCCGACCTGCACGGCAGCGGGCCGGACCGGATTTCACTTTCTGGCCGGTCGCAGGCTAAAGTTCTTCTTGTTCGCCCCGCCGAGCGGGGCGAAACGCCAAACGGCCCGACCGTGTGGCACACGGGGCTATAGCTCAGTTGGTAGAGCGCCTGCATGGCATGCAGGAGGTCAGGAGTTCAATTCTCCTTAGCTCCACAGCTTCACGAATCCCGTCCCCTCCGGGGGGCGGGATTTTTCGTGTCCCCCTTTGAACGCCCGGCGCCCCGCGGGCGTATACCTCTGCGCGGACGGCCCCGGGGCGCGGGCGGACAGACCTGCGCGGATCCCGGTCGTGGCGGGTGCCCGTTTCCGGACTGGTACTGAGGCGTCGCTGACCGTGTTGCTCCCGCCGTGGCAGAATCAAACGGCCGGAAGGGGGCGCGACCCGACAGGAGGGAGTTGCGATGCCTGCGAGCATCCTCGAGGGGGCCGACCGCCTCCTCGACGCCGGCGTGATCCGGGACACGGCCACCCGCCTGCGCTGCCCTTCCTGCGGTTCCGGCCACGTGGCCCAAGTGCTCGGCGACAACGGCGGAATTTCCTACGTGTGCACGGCCTGCGGCCACAGCTGGAGCTGATCGATGGGTGCACACAGGCGTAAGTGCGACTGGTGCGGCAGGGGTACGCCGATCGTGCGCGACATGGAGCCGATCAACCCCGACTACCAGTACTGGTGCGAGGAGTGCGCGCGGGCGCTGATCATAAAAGGCGACCCGATCGAGACGTACCGCGAACTCGAGGGCGAGCCGATCTACGGCCGTCTCCTCGAGGAACACTGCACGCTCAAGCGCTTCTACTCGTTCGTCACGGCCTGACCCCGCGCGGTCCCCGACCCTTCGGACGTACGCCGGGAAGACGCCGCCGGCACCCTGCGCAGGACGCGGTCACGGACTCAGGACGCGACCTCGGCTGCCGTATCCGCCCGGAGCGGAAAGGATTTGGTGTTGCCCCGGGAGGACCGTGTAATGTTGGCGTCGCCGCCAGGGAGACCGGGCGGAGCGAAACACGGGGCTATAGCTCAGTTGGTAGAGCGCCTGCATGGCATGCAGGAGGTCAGGAGTTCAATTCTCCTTAGCTCCACAGAAAATCGAGGGCGGGTCATCCGATCGGATGACCCGCCCTCGACGTGTACTGACGCTCCCTCAGCGTCCCGCAGCGCGGCGGCCCCGGCCCTGGGACAGCACCGGCAGATTGCGCGGCGGTGCCTGCGTGCGCGTCTCCTCCTCGATGCGCAGGGCGAGCGCGGGGCAGCGGCGCACCGCGCGCATCGCCTTCGCCTCCGCGTAGCGCGGGATCTCCGCCCGCGCCACCGTCGGGAAGCCGTCGGCGCCGAGTTCGAAGACCTCCGGGAGGATGTCGGCGCACAGGCCGTGGCCCCGGCACAGCGTCCAGTCGACGTGGATCTTCTGCCGGCCGGGGCCGGTGTCCCCGGCCGCGCCGCCGGGGACACCCGTGGGGGCCCTGCCTCCACCGAAGAGCGGCAGGACGCCCTCCACGGGCCGTCCGCAACCGTTGCCGAGGACGTGCGCGGCGAGGTCGTCGGTGAACGCCTCGACGGTCGATTCGATGAACATCGCCGAGCCGTCCGGGTGCGAACACGCCCCGCGCCGCCTCACGTTCTTCGCGACCTGCCTGAGCGCTTCGAGGGCCGCGGGCCCGCCGCCGTGGAGGATGTCCTCCAGGCCGCGTGCCGCCGCGGGCAGGCCGAGGTAGCAGGGGCCGCACTGACCCGCGCTCTCCTCGGCCAGCCACTGCGCCACCCGGAGCGATTCCCCGAGGGGACAGGTGCCCCGGCCGATCGGCAGGATCGCGCCGGCGCCCAGCGAACCGCCCACGTGGTCCAGGGAGTTGCGGGAGACGATCGCCTCGTTCGCCGTCGCCGAATCGATCCACTTGCCGTGATAGCCGCCGGTCAGGACTCCTTGGAGGAGCGGCGGGGCACCGGCGAGCTGAAGGACGTAGCGCAGCGGCACGCCCGTGGGGACCTCGATCACCATGGGGCGGGCGACCGCGCCGGAGACCGTGAGCAGGACGGTGCCCGGCTCGTCGTACAGGCCCGTGTGGCCGTAGCGGTCCGGGCCGATGCGGGCGGCGATGGCGAGCTGAGCGAACGTTTCGGCGTTGGAGAGCAGGGTGGGCGCGCCGCCGACGCCGGTCTTCGAGGCGCTGACCTTGCGGCCGGGCGGGATCGCCGGACCCCCGTCGATGGAGCGGATCAGTGAGGCCGCCGCGCCCGTGACCATGCGGACCGGGTTGCGCTGCACGCGCGCGCGGATCGCGGAACGGCGGCCGTCGCTGAGGCCGCGCTCGGCCAGCGCCGCCTCCATCGAGCGTTGCGTGGACTCCCGGGTCACCCCGACCACGAGCCGGCGCGCTCCGAGGGCCTCGGCGCACAACAGCGCGCCGTCCAGGATGAGGTGCGGGGCGCGGTTGATGAGCACCGTGTCCTTGCGGCAGGCCGGTTCGTCCTCGCTGCCGTTGACGACGACGACCGGCCGTACCCCGCGTCTGATCGCCGACTCGGCGACCGAGCGCAGCTTCTTGTGGAAGGGGAAACCGGCGCCGCCGCGTCCCCTGAGGTTGATGCGTTCGGCGAGCCGGGCGAGCTTTTCGCCGCCCAGCGGTTCGAGCGGGCCGTGCACCTTCAGATGCATGGGCAGGTCGAGCCGTTCCACCAGGTCGAAGCCCGACGTGAGCTGGGGAAGACCGACCACGCGGACTTCGGGTACGTCGGGCAGGGCCTCGTTCACTCAGAGCCTCCGGAAGGCGTGTTCCAAGGTTCGCCCGAACCCGGTGCGCCGAAGTCGTAGAAGGCACCGGGCAGTGTTTCAGTGGCGGGACCGCTGTGGTGGGTGTCGTCCGGGTAGTACGTGCCGTACCGGGAGTTCGTCTCACCGGTGTCGTACAGATCACCCGAACCGGGGCACGAGGCGCCCGGGTCGTCCTGGAACGGGACGGTGTATCCGGTGTCGTCGAGCGGGTCGTACGACGAGCGCGGGGCCTCGCCGACCGGGCGGGGTGCCGGGACGGGCCAGGTGCCGGAGGTGCTCGTGCCGCTGTCGACGCGTGGCATCACCTCCGTGCGGCGCAGGTCCGGCGGCACCTCCGCGCCCGTGGGCCCCCGGGAGGGCAAGGGCTGAGGCCGCTGCCCGCGCGACGGGGGTGACGACACGGCCCGGTAGGCGGCGGCGAAACCGTTCACGGGCTGCCGCCGGCCGGCCGTGGCGTACGGGTCCTCCACGGGTGGGTCGAACGTGGCACGTGTGCGTGCCCGCGCGGCTGCAGTGGCCGGCTCCGCGGCCCGGGCACGGCTCGCCTCCAGGTCCGCCGTGGCTCCCTGCACGTCGGTGGTGAGGAAGACGGCGATCCGGTCGGCGACCCGGCGTTTGACCGGGCGCGGCGCGGCGCGCAGGACGAGGGCCGCCAGCACCCCGAGGACGCACAGCCCGTACAGGAACACGAAGACCGGCTTCGCGGCCCGGCCCGCGTAGAGGCCGTGGACCAGGGCGGCGCACCAGGCCGGATAGGCCAGCATGTGCACGGCCCGCCAGCGGGCGGCGACCGGGGCGGGGGAGGCGAAGGCGCTGCGCAGCGCGCCGGTGACGCCCACGAAGATCATGAGGAGCCCGGCGGCGGAACCGAGCCCGACCAGCCCTTCGAAGCCGGTGGCACCCAGCGCGAAGGGGAGCACCGCGGCGACCGGCTCCGTGTGGTCCAGCGCGATCTTGGTGAAGACGTGCAGCAGCAGGAACGCGATCGAGGCGACCGCGGCGGTCCGGTGGACGGCCTGCCCGATGATCCGTCGGCGCGCGTCGAGGAAGATCCGGTCCTGGGCGACCAGGCCCCAGACGACGGAGCAACTGAGCGAGACGAGGGACAGGACGCCCGCGCCGAAGTTCAGGAACTCCCGGACGTCGTCACCTCCGAGCGGCACGACCAGGGGGGTGAGGAGCAGGGCGACGACCGATGACGGTCCGTAGGCGGAGCGGCCCGGGCGGGAACCCGGGCGGGGGAGCGAACGGTGGCTGCGACGAGGGTTCAGAAGGGTCATGGGGGGCAACTCCGAGCAGTTCGGGTAAGCGGTCCCGCTGCCGCAGCACTCTAAGCGCCGTCATACCGGCGAGTAGAGGGGTTTGTGTTATTGCGTTGTTATCAAATGACCATACGGTCGTTGCCTTGCCCTGTTGCGGTTGTTACGCGAAGTAACTATTGACCCCCGAGCCCGCGGCAACTCCGTCGCGGCCCGATCGGCCGCTGCGGTACCCTGTCGCCATGCGTGCCGTACGCCTTCTGCTTAGCGAGCCGCGCTGATCAGTCCCGGCGACCCGTGAGAAGCGGGGCCGGAATCGGCGCGGCGTCCCCTCCTGTGCGAGGGGATTTTTCGTTTCTTGAGAAGTCGCAGCCGCCGGCAGAGACGATCGATGGAGCTTTGAGGACATGAGCGAGACGAACCCCGCTGCCACCGCCGCCGGGTCGGCGGAGGCCGCGCCGCACCGCTACACGGCCGCCGTCGCGGCCGAGGTCGAGGCACGCTGGCAGGACTTCTGGGACGCCGAGGGCACCTACGCGGCGCCGAACCCGAGCGGTGACCTGGCGGGCGACCCGGAGGCGGCCGCCAGGCCCAAGAAGTTCATCATGGACATGTTCCCGTACCCCTCCGGTGCCGGCCTGCACGTCGGCCACCCGCTGGGCTACATCGCCACCGACGTCTACGCCCGGTTCCAGCGCATGACCGGCCACAACGTCCTGCACACCCTGGGCTTCGACGCCTTCGGCCTGCCCGCCGAGCAGTACGCCGTGCAGACCGGCACGCACCCGCGTGTCTCCACCGAGGCCAACATCGCGAACATGACGTCCCAGCTGCGCCGGCTGGGCCTGGGGCACGACAAGCGCCGGTCCTTCGCCACGATCGACCCGGACTACTACAAGTGGACCCAGTGGATCTTCCTGCAGATCTTCAACTCCTGGTACGACGAGGAGGCGGACAAGGCCCGCCCGATCGACGAGCTGATCGCCCTGTTCACGTCCGGTGAGCGCGCCGTCCCGGGCCACCACGCGCGCGCCTGGAACGAACTGAGCGCCACCGAGCAGGCCGACGTCCTGGGCGGATTCCGGCTGGCCTACGCCTCCGACGCGCCGGTCAACTGGTGCCCCGGCCTGGGCACCGTACTGGCCAACGAAGAAGTCACCGCCGAGGGCCGCTCCGAGCGCGGCAACTACCCGGTCTTCAAGGCCAGACTGCGCCAGTGGAACATGCGCATCACCGCCTACGCCGACCGGCTGCTGGAGGACCTGGACGAGCTGGACTGGCCCGAGGCCATCAAGCTGCAGCAGCGCAACTGGATCGGCCGCTCCGAGGGTGCCCGCGTCGCCTTCCCCATCGACGGGGAGCACATCACCGTCTTCACCACGCGCCCTGACACGCTGTTCGGCGCGACCTACATGGTGCTGGCGCCCGAGCACCCGCTGGTCGAGAAGTTCACCCCGGGCACCTGGCCCGAGGGCACCCACGACGCCTGGACCGGGGGGCACGCGACCCCCGCCGAGGCCGTCGCCGCGTACCGCGCGCAGGCCACCGCGAAGTCCGACGTGGAGCGGCAGGCCGAGGCCAAGGACAAGACCGGCGTCTTCACCGGCGCGTACGCGACCAACCCGGTCAACGGCGAACAGGTCCCCGTCTTCATCGCCGACTACGTCCTGATGGGCTACGGCACCGGCGCGATCATGGCCGTACCCGCGCACGACACCCGCGACTTCGCGTTCGCGCGCGCCTTCGAGCTGCCGATCCGCTGCGTCGTGGAGCCCACGGACGGCCGCGGCGCGGACACCTCCACCTGGGACGACGCCTTCGCCTCGTACGACGCGAAGATCGTCAACTCCTCGGGCGCGGGCGTGTCCCTGGACGGCCTGGGCGTCGTCGAGGCCAAGGCCCGCATCACGGAGTGGCTGGAGCGGTCCGGCGTCGGGGAGGGCACCGTCAACTTCCGCCTGCGCGACTGGCTGTTCAGCCGCCAGCGCTACTGGGGCGAGCCCTTCCCGATCGTCTACGACGAGGACGGCATCGCGCACGCGCTGCCCGAGTCGATGCTGCCGCTGGAGCTGCCCGAGGTCGAGGACTACTCGCCGCGCACCTTCGACCCGGACGACGCCGACACCCAGCCCGAGACGCCGCTGTCGCGGAACCAGGACTGGGTCGACGTCACGCTGGACCTGGGCGACGGCCGCGGACCGCGCGCGTTCCGGCGCGAGACCAACACCATGCCCAACTGGGCCGGTTCCTGCTGGTACGAGCTGCGCTACCTGGACCCGAACAACTCCGGGAAGCTGGTCGACCCGGCCGTCGAGCGGTACTGGATGGGCCCGCGCGAAGGCCAGCCGCACGGCGGCGCCGACCTGTACGTCGGCGGCGCCGAGCACGCCGTGCTGCACCTGCTGTACGCGCGCTTCTGGACGAAGGTGCTGTACGACCTGGGGCACGTCTCGTCCGCCGAGCCGTTCCACAAGCTGTTCAACCAGGGCATGATCCAGGCCTACGTGTACCGCGACAGCCGCGGCATCGCCGTACCGGCCGCCGAGGTGGAGGAACGCGACGGCGCGTACTACTACCAGGGCGAGAAGGTCTCCCGGCTGCTGGGCAAGATGGGCAAGTCCCTGAAGAACGCGGTGACGCCGGACGAGATCTGCGCCGAGTACGGTGCCGACACGCTGCGCCTGTACGAGATGGCCATGGGCCCGCTGGACGTCTCCCGGCCGTGGGACACGCGCGCGGTGGTCGGCCAGTTCCGTCTGCTGCAGCGGCTGTGGCGCAATGTCGTGGACGAGACCACCGGCTCCCTGGCGGTGGTCGACACCGAGCCCGACGAGGACACGCTGCGCGCCCTGCACAAGGCGATCGACGGGGTCCGCGGCGACCTGGAGGGCATGCGCTTCAACACCGCCATCGCCAAGATCACCGAGCTGAACAACCACCTGACGAAGGCCGGCGGCCCGGTGCCGCGGTCCGTCGCCGAGCCGCTGGTGCTGCTGGTCGCGCCGCTGGCCCCGCACATCGCCGAGGAACTGTGGCGCAGGCTGGGCCACCCGGACTCGGTCGTCCACCAGGACTTCCCGGTCGCCGACCCGGCGTACGTGGTGGACGAGACCGTGACCTGCGTCGTGCAGATCAAGGGCAAGGTCAAGGCCCGTCTGGAGGTAAGCCCGGAGATCTCCGACGACGAGCTGGAGAAGGTCGCGCTGGCCGACGAGAAGGTGGTCGCCGCGCTGGGCGGGGCCGGTATCCGCAAGGTGATCGTGCGGGCGCCGAAGCTGGTGAACATCGTTCCGGCGTAGGTGCCCCGGGGGAGCGGGCCGGAGCAGGTCTCCCCTCGGGTGAGAGGCGGGTGCCGGGCGTCCCCTAGGGGATGGCCGTGGCTTTCTGCGGGCAGGTTCGGGGTTCTTCCGGAACTCGGGACCTGCCCGTTGCGTTTACCGTTGAAGAGCGGCTCGAGATCGGCCGCGGCCCGCCCGGGAGGAGCATCGTGGAAGCAGTGATCGCCGTGTTCGCCCTGCTCTTCGTGATGCTCGTGGCCCTCGGCGCGTACGCGACGGTGAAGGCGGTCGGCGCGGCCAAGCGCGGGGTGGACCGCACGCTCACGCAGGCCCGCCGCACGGTCGAGGACCACACCCTGCGGGCGAAGTCCTTCGCCCAGCCCGGCCCTGTCGGCGAGATCGCCCAGCTGAGACTGAAGCTGCGTACGTCGATGCGCGCCACGCAGGACGCGCTGCACGCGGGCGTGGCCGAGGACGCGTCGCTCAAGGAGTCCCTCGCCCTGTTCGAACGGCTCAGCGCGCACGGGCGCGAGCTGGAGGGCGAGCTGCGGCGCCTGGAGTCCGAGCCGGACCGGGCCGCGCTCAGCGAGCGGCTGCCCGCGCTGCGCGAGCGTACCGAGCGCGTCGCGCACTCGGCGGACTCCCTGCGCTGGGCCGCCCGCGACCGCGCCCGCCGCTTCGCCGACGACGACCTGGAGTCGCTGAGCGCCCAGATCGACATGGAGGCGGGCGCCCTGCGCCACTGGGACACGGTGGAACCGTCGGTCGCGCCGCCGTCGGGGCCCGAGTCCCGGGCCGGTTCCTCGTCGGGCGGCCCGGCGCCGCGGCAGGCCCGGCGGTCACCCACGCCGCAATCGCACACGCCGGACGAGCCGGTCCGGCCCGCCCTCGCCCCGCCGGGCCACCGCCCCGCCCATCCCTGGCAGAAGAAGCCCCGCCCCGAAAGCACCACTTGAAGCGTGGTGTGAACGGGCCGGGCTGCCGTACCGGCACTACGCCAGGTAACCTCCAGCTCATGTCCCGCCATGTCGCCATCGTCACCGATTCCACGGCCTACCTGCCGGCCCGGACGATGGAGCGTCACGGCATCACCTCGGTACCGCTGACCGTGGTCCTCGGCGACCGGGCACTCGAAGAGGGCACCGAGATCTCGACCCGTTCACTGGCACAGGCGTTGCAGAAGCGACGGTCGGTCACCACCTCGCGCCCGAGCCCCGAGGTGTTCGCGCGAACCTACCGCGAGATCGCCGAGTCGGGCGCCACCGGCATCGTCTCCCTGCACCTCTCCGCCGAACTGTCCGGTACGTACGACGCCGCCGTCGTCGCGGCGCGCGAGGCACCCGTGCCGGTGCGGGTGGTGGACACCGGGATGGTCGCGATGGCCCTCGGTTTCTGCGCGCTCGCCGCGACGGAGACGGCGGAGTCGGGCGGCACGGTGGACGAGGCCGTCGCCGCCGCGCAGAAACGAGCGGCGGACACGGCCGCCTACTTCTACGTCGACACCCTCGACTACCTGCGCCGGGGCGGCAGGATCGGCGCCGCGCAGGCACTGTTCGGATCGGCGCTCGCCGTGAAGCCGCTGCTGAAACTCGACGGCGGGCGCATCGACCTGCTGGAGAAGGTGCGGACGGCGTCGAAGGCGATCGCCCGCCTGGAGGAGATCGTGGCGGAGCGGGCGGGCGGAGCCGAGGTCGACATCGCCGTGCACCACCTCGCCGCACACGACCGGGCGGCGGCCCTCGCGGACCGTCTGCGGACCCGGGTGCCGGGGCTGGTCGACCTGCATGTGAGTGAAGTGGGCGCGGTGATCGGGGCGCATACCGGCCCGGGGTTGCTGGGGGTCGTCGTTTCGGGGCGGTGACCGGGCGGTCCCGGCCCGGCCGGAGCCGGGTGGTGGGGCGGCGGCGGGCCGGGCCGACTCCGCGGCGGTGGTGCCGTCGGCGGTGACCGGATACGGGGCACGTCCGGGGCGGCGGGCCGGGTCGCTCGTGTGGGTGACGGAGTTTTCCACAACCGGTGGACGGTCCCCGGGAATTGACCATGATCATCGCGGTGGACGTGGTCTGCCCGATGCTCTTCGCATGACACTTCGATCACGTCCACGCGCAGCGACTCCCACCAGCGGCCCGGGCAGGGGACCCGCCTCCGACGGCCGCGTCCGTCTTCGCCGCCCACCTCACTCCCGGGAGCGGGCCCGGCAACGGCCCGGATACCGGTACCGGCACCGGCAACGTGAGGCGTTGGCGGAGGAGATGCGGCGGCGGGCCGAGGTGTTGTTCGGGGAGGAGGCGGGTGAGGGGGCGGGGCCCGTGCGGGCGGGGCAGGCCCGGGTGCTGGGAGAGCGCCGGGCACGGGGGACGTCTGCCGTGCCGGAGGAGTTGGCACGGCTGTCGGAGAGGGCAGCCGGGGGCTCGGGCGCCGTCGCCGGTGCCGGCGTCGAGGATGCCGGTGGGCGGGCCGGGGGTGAGGAGCACGCGGACGACGGGCCGGAGCCGACCGCGGCACGCCTGACCTGGCGGGAACGGGTCGGGCCCGCTCTGCGGGAGCGGATGCCGGTGTGGTTGCAGACGCGGTGCGGTGTGGAGCGGCGCAGCGTGCTGGCGCTCACGGCACTGCTCGTCGTCGCCGCGGCCTTCGCCGCACAGCACTTCTGGACCGGCCGGACGCAGACCGTGCGGGCGCCCGAGGTGGTTCGCGCGGCGGAGCCCTACGAGGACCGGGAACGGCAAGGCACGGCGGAACCCGGGACCGCCGCTGCCAAGGCGCCGGCCGGGGCCACCGCCGGGACGGAGATCGTGGTCGACGTCAGCGGCAAGGTGCGCGACCCCGGGATTCACCGGCTGCCGGCCGGTTCCCGAGTCGCGGACGCATTGCACGCGGCGGGCGGGGTGCGGCCCGGCACGAACATCGACGGCCTGAACCGCGCCCGGTTCTTGGTGGACGGGGAACAGGTGCTCGTGGGCGGTCCCGGCGCCGGGACCGGTGGCGCATCGGGCGGCGGGACGGCAGGAGCGGCGGGCCCGGCCGGCGGGGCGGGGCAGGCCCCGACGGCTCCCGTCGCCCTCAACACGGCCACCGTCGACCAGCTGGACACCCTGCCGGGCGTCGGACCCGTCCTCGCCCAGCACATCGTGGACTACCGCACCCAGCACGGCGGCTTCCGTTCGGTGGACGAGTTGCGCGAGGTGACCGGCATCGGGGAGCGCCGCTTCGCCGACCTGCGCGATCTCGTACGGCCATGAGCGGCACCCTTGCCCCGCCGGGCGGCTCGCGGCCCGCCGCGCGCAGTGCCGTGCACGCCGCGTCCGGGAAGCGGCTCGGCGTGGCTCGGCCCCGGCAGGAGGGACCTGCGGATCTCAGGCTGGTGCCGCCCGCGCTCGCGGCATGGGCCACGGCGGCACTGCTGGTGGACGCCTCGCCCGGGTGGGTGGCGGGTGTGGCCGCGGTCTGTGCGGTCCTCGGTGGAGCGCTGTTTCTGCGGCGGGTTCGTGCGGCCCGGGAGCGAGTGACCCAGGGGCCTGTGGACGGCGGCTTGCCCAGGGGCCCGGACGCCGATGATGAGGACCTCCCCGGTGAGGTCTTCCACGACGACACCACACCCGGTGACCGTCCGCCCCGCGGGGAGGAGCATCGCGGGACGCCTACGGCTCGGACCCGTACCACCCTTGCCGCCCTGCTCTTCTGCGTCGCCGCGTCGGCCGTCTCGGCCGGGCTGCACGGGGCGGACCTGCGGCGGGGCCCCGTCCCGGAACTGGGGCGGCGGTACGCGACCGTGACGGCCGAAGTCGAGGTCACCGCCGATCCCCGGCTGACCCGGCCCCGGGCCGACGGCCCCCGCGTGTCACCGGGCGCCGTACTGATCACAGCGGACGTACGCGAGGTCGAGCAGGCGGACGGGACGGCGGTGGCGACCCGGACGCCCGTCCTGATGATCGTCGACGTGGGAGAGGCCGACGCCGACGCCGGCATGCGGGGCGGACGGGGCGAGGCACTGGGCGAGGGACCGGTGCGTTCGCCCTGGCTCGGTCTGCTGCCCTCGACCCGGCTCCGGGTCACCGCGCGACTCGCGCCCGTGCGGGAGGACGGTGACCGGATCGCGGCCGTGATGCGGGTACGGGCGGGGATGGCGCCGGACGTGGTGGGGGAGCCGTCGGGACCGCAGCGGTTCGCCGGCCGGTTGCGTGCCGGGCTGCGGAAGGCCACCGACGGTCTGTCGGCCGACGCGCGGGCGCTGCTGCCGGGCCTCGTCGTCGGGGACACCGCGCGGGTCGCACCGGAGCTGGACGCGGCCTTCAAGGAGACCGACCTGACACATCTACTCGCCGTGTCAGGGGCGAACTTCACGATCCTGCTCGCCCTGCTCCTCGGACCACCGGGCCGCGCCCAGCACGCCGAGCGCCGCGGTCTGGCGCCCAGGATCGGGATCTCCCTGCGGCAGACGGCCGTGCTCGGCGGTGTGATGACACTCGGGTTCGTCGTCGTGTGCAGACCGGACCCGAGTGTGCTGCGGGCGGCGGCCTGCGGTTCCGTCGCGCTGCTGGCGCTCGCCACCGGACGGCGCCGGTCCCTCCTCCCGGCGCTGGCGACGGCCGTCCTGCTGCTGGTGCTGTACGACCCGTGGCTGGCGCGCAGTTACGGCTTCCTGCTCTCCGTGCTGGCCACCGGCGCCCTGCTCACGCTCGCGCCCCGCTGGAGTGAGGGACTGCGCCGGCGCGGGGTGCCGCCCCGCCTGGCCGAGGCGCTGGCCGCTGCGGGTGCCGCGCAGGCGCTGTGCGCGCCGGTGGTGGCCGTGCTGTCGGCGCGGGTGAGCCTGGTGGCGGTGCCGTGCAACCTGCTCGCGGAGTTCGCGGTCGCGCCGGCCACGGTGCTGGGGTTCGCGGCGCTGGCGACGGCTCCGGTGGCGATGCCGCCGGCCAAGGTTTTCGCCTGGTGCGCGAGCTGGCCCGCCGAGTGGCTGGCGGCGGTGGCTCGCACCGGGGCGGCGTTGCCCGGTGCGGGGGTGGACTGGCCCGGTGGCTGGACCGGCGCGGCACTGCTGGGTGCCGTCACCGTGGCCCTGCTGTTCGCGGGGCGCCGGTTGATCGGGCACCCCTGGTGGTGCGGGGCCTGCGTGCTGCTGCTGGTCCTGGTGGTGCTGCGGCCCGCGCCGCTGACCAGGGTGGTCACGGGGTGGCCGCCACCGGGCTGGCGGATGGTGATGTGCGACGTGGGGCAGGGTGACGCGATGGTGCTCGCCGCGGGCGAAGGCACCGGTGTGGTCGTGGACGCCGGACCCGACCCGGGGCTCGTCGACCGCTGCCTGCGTTCGCTGGGCATCACCCGCATCCCGCTCGTCGTGCTGACCCATTTCCACGCGGATCATGTGGCGGGCCTGCCGGGCGTGCTGCGGGGGCGCTCGGTCGGGGCGGTCGAGACGACGGGGCTCGCCGAGCCCGTGGAACAGGCGGCGTTCGTCCACCGAGTGGCGGCCGAAGGGGGAGTTCCCGTGAGGAGCGCCGCCGCCGGGTCGGAACGCCGCGTCGGGGAGCTGTCCTGGCAGGTCCTGTGGCCGCCCGCCACGCACTCCCCACCGACCGGGCACCCGAGCCCCGTCCCCGCCCCCGTCCTCGTCCCCGAGGGCGCGAACAACGCCAGTGTCACCCTCCTCGTCCGGAGCGCCGGCCTGCGGTTCCTCCTCCTCGGGGACCTCGAACCACCGGCCCAGCGGGCGCTTTCGCAGTCTCCGGCGGGCGCTGCGCTGAAGGGCGTGGATGTGCTCAAGGTCGCCCACCACGGCTCGGCCCATCAGGACCCGGATCTCCTGCGCAGGGCGGCCCCGCGGCTGGCGCTCGTCTCGGCCGGCGCGGACAACTCGTACGGTCACCCGGCCCCCGCCACGCTGGCCGCGCTGCGGGCCGGGGGAGCGGTGGTGCTGCGGACGGACCGCGACGGCGCGCTGGCCGTCACGGGCCGCGCGGGTGGACGACTGGAGGTGGCGCGAGACTGAAGGCATGACACCCGAACAGGTCGATGCCTACCTCCAGCGGCTCGGAGTCGCCCGCCCGGCGAGGGCCACCGCCGATGCCCTGCGCGAACTGCACCTGCGCCACCTGCAGGCCGTGCCCTTCGAGAACCTCTCCGTCCACCTCGGCGAGGAGATCGTGCTCGAGGAGCAGCGGCTGCTGGACAAGGTCGTGGCCGGACGCCGGGGCGGGTTCTGCTACGAACTCAACGGCGCGTTCGGGGCGTTGCTCACGGCGCTCGGCTTCGAGGTGACGCTGCTCGCGGCACGGGTGCGGGTCGACGAGGAGCGGCTCGGGATTCCGTACGACCATCTCGCGCTGCGGGTGCGGACGGCGGACGGGGGCGAGTGGCTGGCCGACGTCGGGTTCGGGGCGCACAGCCACTACCCGCTGGCGTTCTGGGACCGGGGCGACCAGCCGGACCCCTGCGGCACGTTCAGGATCGCCGAGGCGGGGCCGGACCGGGCCGGGGTGCGTGGCGACGCGTCGGTGACCCCCGACCTGGAGGTGAGCTGGGACGACAGCCCCGAGTACCGGCTGGAGGTACGGCCGCGGGTGCTCGGGGACTTCGTGGCCGGGGCGTGGTGGCACAGCACCTCGCCCGAGTCGCACTTCACGCGGTCGCTGGTGTGTTCGCGGGTGACGAAGGACGGCGGGCGGGTCACGCTCAGCGGGCGCCGGCTGACCGAGACGGCTCCGGACGGCGGTCGCGAGGAGCGTGAGCTGGACGCGGACGAGGAGGTGCTGGCCGTGTACCGGGAGCGGTTCGGGATCGCACTCGACCGGGTGCCGGTGCTGCGAGCCACGCAGGGCGGAGGAGGCATGAGTAACTGAAGGAGACAGGAATGACTGACGGGACGCTCGAGGCCGGCGAGATCGCAGAGATCGCCCAGGCGTCCAGGCCGGCGAGAACCTCCAGGCCGGCGAGAACGCCGAGACCGGGCTGGACGGTGGTTGAGGGTCTGAACTGACGGTTGAGCGTCTGACCTGGCGGTTCGCGTGCCGGGCGGTGCCGCACAATGGTTGCCGTGAACGACGTGAGACATGTGCTGGTGCTGCCCGACCGCGATGCCGCGCAGGAGGCGGTCGAGGCACTCGGGGAGCGGTTCGGGCTGGACGAGGAGCCGCGGATCGTCCGGGACGCGCTGGCCGGCGAGGACGATGCCGAGGACGCGCAGTGGCTGGTCGTCCTGTGCGACGAGGACGAGCGGCTGGACGCGGCGGAGCTCGACGAGTTCGCGGACGAGTGGGACGGCTGGCGGGAGGAGCCGTGACCCGCAAGGGTGCCGCCACCTCAGCCGGGGAGGAACCGCGGCCGGCCAACCGGCCAGGTAGCTGCTGAACCGGCCATACGGTCAACCAACCGGGCAACCGACCGGCCAGGCAACCGGTTGGGCACCTGTGAATGGACTCACCGTCGGCTCGGGCAACCGGCCAAGCACCTGGTGAACCGGCCAACCGGTTGCGCAACCGGCGAACCGGCGAACCGGCGGCTCGCCAACCGGCGAACCAGCCAACGGCCAACCGGCCACCCACGCGGCCGGACCACCCATTGGCCCGATCAACCCGACCCGATCAACCCGACCCGATCAACCCGACCCGGCTGGGCCAGGAACGGGTTGTCAGTGGCGCGTGCAATGCTTGTCGCGATGGCCAGGAAGACTGCGAACGACGACCCTCTCGCCCCGGTGACTCTCGCCGTGGGCCAGGAGGACCTCCTGCTCGACCGTGCCGTGCAGGAAGTGGTGGCGGCCGCCAGGGCCGCCGACGCCGACACGGACGTACGGGACCTGACCTCGGACCAGGTGCAGCCCGGCACGCTCGCCGAGCTCACCAGTCCGTCGCTCTTCGCGGAGCGCAAGGTCGTGGTGGTACGCAACGCACAGGAACTGTCGGCCGACACGATCAAGGACGTGAAGGCGTATCTCGGGGCGCCGGCCGAGGAGATCACGCTGGTGCTGCTGCACGCGGGCGGCGCCAAGGGCAAGGGCCTGCTGGACGCCGCGCGCAAGGTGGGCGCGCGTGAGGTGGCCTGCCCGAAGATGACGAAGCCGGCGGACCGGCTGGCGTTCGTGCGCGGTGAGTTCCGCGCGCTGGGGCGTTCGGCGACGCCGGAGGCCTGCCAGGCGCTGGTCGATTCCATCGGCAGCGATCTGCGGGAGCTGGCGTCGGCGGTGTCGCAGCTCGCCGCGGACATCGAGGGGACGATCGACGAGGCGGTCGTCGGGCGCTACTACACCGGGCGGGCGGAGGCGTCGAGCTTCACCGTCGCCGACCGGGCCGTGGAGGGCAGGACGGCGGAGGCGCTGGAGGCGCTGCGCTGGTCACTGTCGACCGGGGTCGCACCGGTGCTGATCACCAGCGCGCTGGCGCAGGGAGTGCGGGCGATCGGCAAGCTGTCCTCCGCGTCCGGCGGTCGGCCCGCCGACCTGGCCCGTGAGCTCGGCATGCCGCCGTGGAAGATCGACCGGGTGCGCCAGCAGAGCCGCGGCTGGACACCGGACGGCCTGTCGGTCGCGCTGAGGGCGGTCGCCGAGGCCGACGCGGGCGTGAAGGGCGGCGGTGACGATCCCGAGTACGCGCTGGAGAAGGCGGTCGTCGTGATCGCCAGAGCGGCCCGTTCCCGGGGCCGCGCGTAACGGACACGGGGGTCTCCCCCTGCCCCGGCCTCCCGCCCTCCTGCCGAGCGACACGTACGTAGAGGCCGGCTCCCCGCCCTCAGACACTCCGGCAACTTCAGGCCCCTCACAGTCCCGGCAAATGCCACGACTTCGGCCAGTCGGCAGTCCCGGCAAGCGCCCCGCCCTCCGACCCCCGCAACCGCCTCAGACACCAGTCGACAGCCCCGGTCAGCGCCCCCTCCCCTGTATCCCGCCTGCCACACTCCGGCACACCACCCCGTCCCGACACCCCCCGCACGACAAAGACCCCCTCCACCCGCTCCGGGGAGGAGCGGCGGACGGGGTCCTCGCGTCAGGCTTCTGGAATCTGGAGCCGCACCCGCGTGGCGAACGCAGGCCGCGTGCGGCTCCGGGGTGCCGGTCGGGAGCGGATGAGAGAGGGCCCGCTCTGGGTCTTTCCGGCGGTCAGATCAAAGGAGAGGTTCAGCCCTTGACGGACGCGACCTTGGAAGCCAGCGCCGACTTCTTGTTGGCGGCCTGGTTCTTGTGGATGACGCCCTTCGAGACGGCCTTGTCGAGCAGACGCGCGGCAGCGCGCTGAGCCTCGGTGGCCTTCTCGACGTCACCCGCGGCAGCGGCCTCACGGGCCTTGCGGATCGCGGTCTTCAGAGACGACTTGACGGCCTTGTTGCGCAGCCGGGCCTTCTCGTTGGTCTTGTTCCGCTTGATCTGGGACTTGATGTTCGCCACGAATGAGCCTTTGCAGGTTCTGGTACGGGGCCGGGAAGGTCCCGTACCGATGATTTTCTGAAGGAGTGCCTCCTGCGAGAGGGCATGAGACACAGCCACTCAGCCTACCAGCGGGCTGGAGAGCAGCCCAAACCGTCCGTCGGCCGCCTGCCTGCCGGCATCCACGGGCCGTCCGTCGCGCGGTGCCGGTGCCCCACGCGGCCCGGGGCCGTGGCCCATACCCGTCCCACGTCGCCGACCGTGGGACGATGGAGCCTACGTATAGACCCGATAGATCCGACCCCGAGATCCGACCCGAGACCGCAGACGGCTGCGGACGCCTCAAGAATCAGGACCCTGCGTGCCCGCGATCCCTAGCCATGTGCCCGAGCCGAGCCGTACCGACCCGGCTCTGATCCGCAATTTCTGCATCATCGCGCACATCGACCACGGCAAGTCCACGCTCGCCGACCGGATGCTCCAGCTGACCGGAGTGGTCGAGCAGCGGCAGATGCGTGCCCAGTACCTCGACCGCATGGACATCGAGCGCGAGCGCGGCATCACGATCAAGTCCCAGGCGGTGCGGTTGCCGTGGGCCCCGACCCACGACAAGTCCAGCACGCACATCCTCAACATGATCGACACCCCGGGGCACGTCGACTTCACGTACGAGGTGTCGCGGTCGCTGGCCGCCTGCGAGGGGACCGTCCTCCTCGTCGACGCCGCCCAGGGCATCGAGGCGCAGACCCTCGCCAACCTGTACCTGGCGATGGAGAACGACCTCACGATCATCCCGGTGCTCAACAAGATCGACCTGCCGGCGGCGCAGCCGGAGAAGTTCGCCGAGGAGCTGGCGAACCTGGTCGGCTGTGACCCCGACGACGTGCTGAAGGTGTCCGCCAAGACCGGCCTGGGTGTCGAGGCACTGCTCGACCGGGTGGTCGCGGAGGTTCCCGCGCCCGTGGGCGTCAAGGACGCCCCGGCGCGCGCGATGATCTTCGACTCGGTGTACGACTCGTACCGCGGTGTCGTGACGTACGTCCGTGTCATCGACGGGCAGCTCAACAGGCGTGAGCGGATCCGGATGATGTCGACGAACGCGACGCACGAGCTGCTGGAGATCGGCACGAACTCGCCGGAGATGCTGTCGGCCGACGGCCTGGGTGTCGGCGAGGTGGGCTATCTCATCACCGGCGTGAAGGACGTCCGCCAGTCCAAGGTCGGTGACACGGTCACCAGCCAGCACAAGGGCGCCGAGGAGGCGCTCGGCGGCTACAAGGACCCCAAGCCCATGGTGTTCTCCGGGCTGTATCCGCTGGACGGGTCCGACTATCCCGAACTGCGCGAGGCCCTCGACAAGCTCCAGCTCAACGACGCCGCGCTGGTCTACGAGCCGGAGACCTCCGCCGCGCTCGGCTTCGGTTTCCGCGTCGGCTTCCTCGGCCTGCTGCACCTGGACGTGATCCGTGAGCGGCTGGAGCGCGAGTTCGGGCTCGACCTGATCGCCACCGCGCCGAACGTGGTCTACCGCGTGGTCATGGAGGACGGCGGCGAGCACATCGTCACCAACCCGAGCGAGTTCCCCGAGGGGAAGATCGGCGAGGTGTACGAGCCGGTCGTGCGGGCCACCATCCTGGCGCCCAGCGAGTTCATCGGCTCGATCATGGAGCTGTGCCAGACCCGGCGCGGCACCCTGCTCGGCATGGACTACCTCTCCGAGGACCGGGTGGAGATCCGCTACACCCTGCCGCTCGCGGAGATCGTCTTCGACTTCTTCGACCAGCTGAAGTCCAAGACCCGCGGGTACGCCTCCCTGGACTACGAGCCCACCGGTGAGCTGGCCTCCAGCCTGGTCAAGGTCGACATCCTGCTGCACGGCGACAAGGTGGACGCCTTCTCGGCGATCACCCACAAGGACGCCGCGTACGCGTACGGCGTGCGGCTGGTCGCCAAGCTGCGCGAGCTGATCCCGCGGCAGGCGTTCGAGGTGCCCATCCAGGCCGCCATCGGCTCTCGGGTCATCGCCCGCGAGACCATCCGCGCCATCCGCAAGGACGTGCTGGCCAAGTGCTACGGCGGCGACATCTCGCGTAAGCGGAAGCTGCTGGAGAAGCAGAAGGAAGGCAAGAAGCGGATGAAGATGGTGGGTTCCGTGGAGGTTCCGCAGGAGGCCTTCATCGCCGTCCTCTCCAGCGACGACGGGGCGGCCTCGGCCAAGGGCAAGAAGTAACCGGCGGTAACCGCCGAGTCGCCGTCGAGCGTCCGGGTGAACCGGGCCAAACAGGGGCCTGTCGTACGAAAGTGCGGCAGGCCTCTGCCCATGCCCCGGTCGCTGTCTGTAGGAAAGGACGAGCAAGTGACAGGATGCAGGCCCTTACGTGCTGGCCGGATGCCCTTTACGCTGATGCCTGCTCGCTAGTTACTCGTGAGTTAAACAAGCTCGCGGGGAGAACCAGCCGCACCAAGCCGCACCAGCCGCACACTGAGCCAGCCGCATTGCCGCGGGCCCCGGAGGATGTCGTGAGCGACGCACAGACACTGATCGAGAACCGGCCGCCGTCCGTGGCGGGCCTCTTCCTGGAGCGCGTGGCGGCCACGCCCGATGCCGAGGCCTACCGGTACCCCGTGCCCGCCGCCTCCGGTCAGGGCCCGGACGACTGGAAGTCGCTGACCTGGACGCAGGCCGCCGAGCGGGTCCACGCCATCGCGGCCGGACTCGTCGAGCTGGGTGTGCAGCCGGAGGAGCTCGTCGCGCTCGCCTCCTCGACCCGTATCGAGTGGATCCTCGCCGACCTCGGCATCATGTGCGCCGGCGCGGCCACCACGACGGTCTATCCGCAGACCAACGCCGAGGAGTCCGCGTACATCCTCTCCGACTCCGAGAGCCGGGTGCTGGTCGCGGAGGACGCCGTGCAGCTCGCCAAGGCCGTCGAGCAGCGTGCCGCACTTCCCGCGCTCGCGTATGTCGTGGTGATCGACGGCGCGGGCGTGGAGTCGAACGACTGGATCATCACCCTGGCCGAGCTGGAGGCCCGCGGCGCGGCCCGCCTGGAGCAGGACCCGGGGCTGATCAAGCAGCGGGTCGGCGCGATCACCAAGGACCAGCTCGCCACCGTCATCTACACCTCCGGCACCACGGGCCGCCCCAAGGGTGTGCGCCTGCCGCACGACAACTGGTCGTACATGGCGAAGGCGATCGCCGCGACCGGGCTGGTCACCGGCGACGACGTGCAGTACCTGTGGCTGCCGCTCGCGCACGTCTTCGGCAAGGTGCTGACCTCCTGCCAGATCGAGGCCGGGCACGTCACCGCCGTCGACGGCCGGGTCGACAAGATCATCGAGAACCTGCCGGTCGTACGGCCGACCTACATGGCGGCCGTGCCGCGCATCTTCGAGAAGGTCTACAACGGGGTCGCGGCCAAGGCGAAGGCCGGCGGCGGCGCCAAGTACAAGATCTTCCAGTGGGCGGCCGGTGTGGCCCGCGAGTACGCCAAGGTCACGCAGGACAACTTCCGCCGCACCGGCGTCGCGAGCGCCCCCTTCGGCCTGACCGCCAGGCACAACCTCGCCGACAAGCTCGTCTTCGCCAAGATCCGCGAGGCCTTCGGCGGCAACCTGCGCGCCTGTGTCTCCGGCTCGGCCGCGCTCGCCCCCGAGATCGGCTTCTTCTTCGCCGGAGCCGGCATCCACATCCTGGAGGGCTACGGCCTCACCGAGTCCTCTGCGGCGTCCTTCGTCAACCCCGGCGAGGCCTACCGCACCGGCACGGTCGGCAAGCCGCTGCCCGGCACCGAGGTGCGCATCGCCGACGACGGCGAGGTCCTGCTGCGCAGCCCCGGCATCATGGAGGGCTACCACGGGCTGCCCGAGAAGACCGCCGAGGTCCTGGAGGCGGACGGCTGGTTCCACACCGGGGACATCGGCGAGCTCTCCCCGGACGGGTACCTGCGGATCACCGACCGCAAGAAGGACCTGATCAAGACCTCCAGCGGCAAGTACGTCGCGCCAGCCGAGGTCGAGGGCCAGTTCAAGGCGATCTGCCCGTACGTCTCCAACATCCTGGTGCACGGCGCCGACCGGAACTACTGCACCGCCCTCATCGCCCTGGAGGAGGCCGCCCTCGCCGACTGGGTCAAGGAGAACGGCCTGGAGGGCAAGCCGTACGCCGAGGTCGTCGCCGCGCCCGTCACCGTAGCGATGGTCGACGGCTACGTCAGGCTGCTCAACGAGGGCCTGCAGCGCTGGCAGACCATCAAGAAGTTCCGCCTGCTCCCGCGCGACCTGGACGTCGAGCACGGCGAGATCACCCCGAGCCTGAAGCTGAAGCGGCCCGTGGTCGAGCGTGAGTACAAGCACCTCATCGAGGAGATGTACGAAGGCGCGCGCGAGGCGTAGTCATCACTCATCACGTGACGAGACGGGGCGGGTCCCGGGCCTGGTCGGTCCGAGATCCCGCCCCGAGGTCGTCCTCCCGTCCGCCTCAGCGGCTGATTGGAAAAGGGGATCCGATCACAGGACATCGATTGATACCGACGACTACTCAACTGTGTGCATTGATGACACTGCCGATAGATGTGGCGGGGGAGACGTCCGCGATCAATGTCATGGCCGACCGCGCCGACGGCCGCTAGGCTCAATGATCCTCAGGGCACTCGATTAGCCAGAAACGGCCTTGGTGCACATGGCTACGGAAGAGAGAGCGTACTCACCCGATGAGCGCAGATGGTGCGGCGCACACGCCGGATCCTTGGCTTGCCGAACTCGCCCGGACTTCGCGCAACTTTGGCTTTCTGTACGCCCATCTGCCGCTGCTCGTCGCCTACGGCACCGCCGCCGAGGCCCATGTCTTCACCGACCCGAACACCTCGCTCATCAAGTCCCGCCAGTTCGGTGAGGCCCTCGCCTCCGACCTCGCCCTACGGGTCCGTGTCCAGTACTCCGGCAGCAAGCAGGCCGAGCGTTTGGAGGCCCTGGATCGTGAGGGCTATCTCCACGGCAATGTGAAGGCCGCATTCCACGAGGTCCGCATACTCGGGAACAGGGCCAATCATGAGGGCTACGACAGTCCCGACGATGCCTTCCGGGCGCTGCACACCTGCCACCGTATCGGTGTCTGGTACTACCGGCTGCTCACAGCCTCCCGAGAGCAGAAGGCTTTCGTTCCCCCGGATCCGGCTCGTACTCCGGCTGCCGAGAACAAGGACCTGCGCGCTCAGGTCGAGCAGGCACGCCGCGCTCTGGAAGAAGCTCGTCTTACCTACGAGGGCAAGGCTACGCAGGCCCAGGCCGAACAGGCCGCCCGTGAGGCGGCCGAGCGGGAGCTGGCCGCCGCCACCGCCGAGCGCGGGGAACTGGCCCGCCAGGTTGAGGCCATGCGCGACCAGCTCGCGGCACTCCAGCAGGCGCAGTCCGACGACGACAACCGTCTGCTGCGTGCGCAGGCCACCAGTCCGGCCGCCGCCTCGGAGGCCGTGGCCGAACGCGCCCGGCTGCTGGACAACGCCGAGCAGGCTGCTCGCGAGCCCCTCACCGAGGCTCAGGTGCGCACGCGCCTGGACGAGATGCTCACCGAGGCCGGCTGGAGCGTCCAGGGCGGGGACGCCAACCTCGACCTCCACGTGCTGGGGGACCGGCGCGGTAATGGTGTGGCTGCCCGCGAGGTGACCACTGCGAAGGGGCGGGCCGACTACGCCCTGTACGTGGAGCGCAAGCTCGTCGGGGTCATCGAGGCCAAACGGGAAGGCGCTGACCTAACCGCCGCCCAGGCACAGGCCGACCGGTACGCGGACAATCCCACCGATGCGCAGCAGCGCTTGATCGCCTGGCGCACACCGCTGCCGTTCCGCTACGTTTCGGACGGTGGCGAGACCCGGTTCCGCAACACCCTCGACCCGGACTCGCGCACCCGGCGCATCTTCTCCTTCCACCAGCCCCGCACCCTGGCCCGGTGGATCCGTCAGGCCGAGCAGGACCCACAAGCCCCCTCGTACCGTGCCCGGCTGCGCTACCGGATGCCCGAGCTCGACGAGCGTCCTCTGCGTCCCGCACAGATCAAGGCGGTGCGCGGCGTCGAGGAGTCCGTCGCGTTCGGCAAGGGCCAGCAGGGCACCGGGCAGTCCCGCTCCCTGGTGCAGATGGCGACCGGCGCCGGCAAGACCTACACGGCGGTCACGTTCGCGTACCGGATGCTCAAGTACGCGCAGGCCGAGCGCGTCCTGTTCCTGGTGGACCGAAACAACCTGGGTGCCCAGGCCCAGACCGAGTTCGAGAATTTCACCACTCCCGACACCAACCGCACCTTCGCTGACCTCTTCAACGTGCAGCGCCTGGGCGCTGAGGGGATGAACCCCTCCGCGAAGGTCGTCGTCTCCACGGTGCAGCGCCTGTACATGGAACTGACTGGTGCCAGCGTGCCCACGCACACGGGCACGGACGGCGAGGAGGAGTACTCCTACGAGGTGCCGGGCAACATTGCCGTCGGCTACAACCGGAACATCCCGCCGGAGTCCTTCGACCTGATCGTCGTCGATGAGTGCCACCGTTCCATCTACGGCAAGTGGCGCTCCGTCCTGGAGTACTTCGACGCGCCGATCGTCGGCCTGACCGCGACGCCCGTCGCACAGACCTTCGGTTACTTCAACGGCAACCTGGTCAGCGAGTACACCTACCAGGAGGCCGTCGCCGACGGCGTCAACGTCGACTTCCAGGTCTACGAGATCCTCACCCGGATAACGGGCGAGGGCGGAGTCATCGCCCAGGGCGCCATCCCCGTTCGCGACCGGCGCACCCGTCGGCAGCGCTACGAGGACTTCGACGAGGACGTGACGTACGGCGCTAAGGAAGTGGGCGTCGGCGTCATCAGCAAGGACCAGCTGCGCACGGTGATCCGCACCTTCCGCGAGCGCCTGTTCACCGAGATCTTCCCCGAGCGCGCCAAGCGCGACAAGGAGACCGGCGAGCTGCTGTGGGACGAGATGTACGTCCCCAAGACCCTCATTTTCGCCAAGAACGACAACCACGCCGAGGAGATCGTCGAGGTTATCCGGGACGTCTTCGGCAAGGGCGACGACTTCTGCACGAAGATCACGCACGCGGCGAAGAAGCCCGTCGAACGCCTCTCCGACTTCCGCAACCTGCCGCAGCTGCGCATCGCGGTCACCGTGGACATGATCGCTACCGGCACGGACGTCAAACCGCTGGAGTGCCTGCTCTTCCTGCGCGACGTCAACAGCTGGGCCTACTTCGAGCAGATGAAGGGCCGGGGCGCGCGGACCCTGTCGCTGACCGAGTTCGAGCGCGTCACCCCGGGCGTCGGCCACAAGACGCACTTCGTGATCGTTGACGCGGTGGGGGCGACCCGCAAGCCGAAGGTGGACGCGGGCCCGCTGGAGCGGCACACGGAGAAGGACCTCAACCTGGAGAAACTCCTCCGCCTGACCGCCCGGGGCGTCGCGGAGGACGAGCACGTCTCCACCCTGGCCTCGCGCCTCGCCAAGCTCGACCTCCAGATGACCGACGAGGAACGGGCCGAGATCGAGACCCTCAGCAACGGCGTGCCCCTGAAGACCATCGTGCACAACATGGTCGAGGCCGTCGCCGTCGACGAACAGGCCAGGACCCGGGAGGCCGCGGAACAACTCGGCCTCGATCCGGACAAGGCCGTCAGGTCCTTGGTCGAGCGTGCCCTGCTGCCGTTGGCGTCCAGCCCCGCCCTGCGGAGCCGGCTGCTGGAGATGCGCCGCGCGAAGGACATCCTGTACGACGAGACCAGCCGCGACGCCCTCGTGTCCGCCGGCGCCGTCGCGGAGGACGGGTCGACGGCGCATGACACCGTCCGTGACTGGAAGACGTACATAGACGAGCACCGGGACGAGATCGCGGCGCTCTCCCTCGCCTTCGCCGCAGGCTCGCAGGTCCCGCCACGCGAGGCTCTCAGGCGCCTCAAAGACCTGGCACGCTCCCTGGCCCGCCCGCCGCGCGCCTGGACGCCGGACCGGCTGTGGCGCTCCTACGAGCAGGTGGGCGAGGCCGTGGCGGCGGACCATTCCGCCGCCTGGACGGCGGCCGACCTGCTCGCCCTGCTGCGGTACGAGCTGGCGGGCGGCGCGGAGAGCGGCGCCGAGCCGCCCCGCCCCTACCAAGAGGCGGTCCAGGAGCGGTACGCGGCCTGGCTGGCCCGACAGGAGCAGGCCGGTGTGACCTTCACAAAGGCCGAGCGCTGGTGGCTGGACCACATCGCCGGTGCGACGGTCGAGCGTGTACGCTTCGACACCGCCGACCTCGACTACGCCCCGTTCACCATGCGGAACGGCACGGACGGCTTCCTCGCGGAGTTCGGCGAGACGAGGGCGGAAGAAATCCTCGACGAACTGGACAGGGAGCTGGGCGCGTGACGCTGGGGCTGGATGCGGCTATGGGGGACGGACCCCAGGGGCCTGGCGGTCCCGAGGTACCTGTTGGGGGAGCTCCGGGGGAGCTTCCAGCGGGGTGGGCGCGGGCGACGCTGGGGGAAGTCGGTAAGTGGTTCGGCGGTGGTACACCGTCGAAAAAGAATCCAGAATTCTGGACCAACGGCACCATTCCTTGGCTTTCTCCCAAGGATATGGGGCCCGATGTTCTCGCGGCCACACAGGATTTAATTCACGAAGCTGCGCTGGACGAGGCACCTGTGAAACTCGTACCGGCAGGTTCTGTCGCCTTGGTTGTCCGCTCCGGAATTCTAGAGCGCAAGGTCCCTGTGACTTTCGTGCCATTCGACGTGACTCTCAACCAGGACATGAAGGCGGTTGTCCCATATTACGGGATTGATGGACGTTGGTTGGCCTGGGCGGTTCGGGAACGCGAACAGTATATTCTGGAGAACTGCCGTAAGCGTGGCACAACGGTGGCCTCGCTTGAGGTGCCTTGGCTGATGAGTACCGAGATCCTGGTGCCGCCTCACGAGGAGCAGCTACGGATCGCAGCCGAGGTGGAGCGGCAGATCGCCCGTATCCAGGCTGGTGAAGCAGCTGCAGGCGCTGCACTATTGAACGCCATCACGCTGGCCGAGCAGGTGACTACTCAGGGTTCGCGTGGCTGTTTGGAGCAGGTCGAACTTTCTCCGGCTCCCTTGCAAAAGGCCGATGTCGATGATGGGCCACTTCCTGATCTCCCCGCTGGATGGAAGTGGTCCCGGCTTGGTGAATTCGCCTCAGTAGTTGGTGGGGTAACCAAGGACAGCAAGCGGCAGGATGATCCAGGATACGTCGAGGTCCCTTATCTGCGTGTCGCGAATGTTCAGCGTGGGCAGCTTGCGCTGGACAACGTGACCACCATTCGTGTCCCCCCGCAGAAGGCGGAGGTACTTCGCCTCAAGTGTGGCGACGTGCTCCTCAACGAAGGCGGCGACAGGGATAAACTCGGGCGTGGTTGGATCTGGGACGGGCAGATCGAGACCTGCATCCATCAGAACCATGTGTTCCGAGCTCGGGTAATTGGGAATGAAATACACCCGAAGCTGCTGGCCTGGCACGCGAACGGTTTCGGAAAGGCATGGTGTGACCGTAATGGCACTCAGTCAGTGAACCTGGCATCGATCAGTCTTCGAAAAATTAAACTACTTCCTGTGCCGATTCCTCCACGTGGGATTCAGGAAGAACTCGTGAAAACGATCGAGTTGCACCTGCAGAATGTGGCTGTTGCACGAGCCATGGCTGAGAGTGCTCTTGCTCATGCCCAGGATCTCCGCGCTTCACTCCTCCGCGCCGCCTTCACCGGCGCCCTCGTCCCCCAAAACCCCGCCGATGAACCGGCGTCAGTACTGCTCGACCGGATCCGTGCTGAGCAGCAGGCCAAGGCCCCCCGTAAACGCACAGCCCGCAAGCCCCGCACCGCACCGCCCGGTCAGGAAGAACTGCCTTCATGAGCACCACCCCCGCCCTAGGGAACAGCGTCACCGTTTCTCCGGCTCCCCGCCGGTCCGCCGGAGAAACGACCTCGACGCTCGTCAACCGCCTCTGGTCATACTGTGAGCTGCTGCGCCACTCCGGGGTCTCCACCCTCGACTATGTCGAGCAGCTGACCTACCTGCTCTTCTTGAAGATGGCCGACGAGCGAGCCAAGCGGCCGGCGCGGTTCCGCGGGAACGATCCGGAGGAGCCGCTCGTCCCCGAGGGACTGGACTGGCCGAGCCTCACCAGCCGGTCGGCCGAGGACCTCCTTGAGCAGTACGAACACATCCTGCGGGAGCTGGGCCGCAAGGGCGGCACCATGCTCGGTGAGGTCTTCACTAAGGCACAGAACAAGATCCACGAGCCCGCCGTCATGGATCGGCTCGTCAAGGACCTGATCGACCCCTACACCTGGACCCGCGAGAACCAGGACCTCAAGGGCGACGCCTACGAAGGCCTTCTCCAGCGTGGTGCCGAGGACCGCAAGACTGGCGCAGGCCAGTACTTCACTCCCCGGTCCCTCATCGACGCCATGGTCGACTGCGTGCAGCCAAAGCCCGGCGAGTCGATCACCGACCCCGCCTGCGGCACCGGTGGCTTCCTCATCGCCGCGCACGCCCACATCGCCGAGCGCTATGCGGACCAGCTCTACGGCGACCAGGCCCGCAAGCTTCAGACGGGTGCCATCACTGGATACGAGCTGGTGCGGGAGACCGCCCGGCTCGCGCTGATGAACATGCTCCTGCATGGCATCGGCACCTCTGACGGCCGTCCCCTGATCACGGTCCAGGACTCCCTGGCGAAGTCGCCGCACAAGTTTTATGACATCGTGCTTGCCAACCCGCCCTTTGGCGTGGGTTCCGTCACCGGTGAGGCGTACAGCGCCCGCAAGGACTTCTGGACCCAGACCACCAACAAGCAGCTCAACTTCGTCCAGCACATCTACACCCTACTGAAGACGAACGGCCGGGCCGCGCTCGTCCTGCCCGACAATGTCCTGTTCGAGGGCGGGGCCGGCGCGGAGATCCGCCGCCGCCTGCTGAACCTCACTAACGTCCACACGCTGCTTCGGCTGCCCACTGGCATCTTCTACGCCAACGGGGTCAAGGCGAACGTCCTGTTCTTCGACAAGGTTCCGCCCCGACCCGGTGGCAAGCCCGCCACCAAGCAGCTGTGGGTCTATGACTTCCGTACCGACCAGCGCTTCACCCTCAAGCAGCGTGCCCTGCGCCGCGAGCACCTGGACGACTTCGTCGCCGCCTTCCACTCCGGAGGAATGGAGTACTCGGCTCGAAAGCCCAGTGAGCGCTTCCAGCCGTATGAGTACGATGAGCTGATCGCACGCGACAAGGTCAACCTCGACCTGACGGTGCTTCAGTCCGCTTCCGCCTCCTCCGCCCCGCTCGCGCCCCCGCACGTGATCGCTCAGGAGATCGTGGACGAACTAGAAAGCGCGTTGGCCGAGTTCACCGCCGTGGCCCAGGCACTGAAGAAGGCCGTCGGCACTGAAGCGGATCCGGCCGCGGGTGACCGCGCGGACAGCACCACCACTGGCACCACCGAAGAGACAGACCAGGAGCGGTAGCCCGGCTCTCAGTCCTTTGGCCCCCGGCCCAGAGGTTCTGCCGGCGGCCACTCCGGAAAACGGGACGGAACGGCATGTGGGCTCGTATGCGCATACGAGCCCACATGCCGTTCCGGGAACTGACACAGGGACTGGGTGAAGCATGGTCTACGGGTTCGGCCGAGGCGACGGCGCGGCGGGAGCGGCGGCGAGCAGTGCGCCGGAACGCCTCTGGACAGGCGAGAAGATCGCCACACGGCTCTGGCGTTTCTACAACGAGAAGACCAGTACCCGTGCGATAACACGACTCCAGTTCGTGGAGCACGTCGGCTACCTCCTTTTCCTCAAGCTGGACCATGAGCGCTCCCAGCGCCCCGGTCGGTTCGCCCGGCAGGCGGTGGCACCCGAGGGCACCTGGCCGAAGCTGACCGACCTCAGCGGGGACGCCCTGCACAGCGGGCTCGCCGAGCTCATGCGGGAACTCGGCGACCAGGCCTCCACCCGTTCCGACCGGCAGATCGCAGGCATGGTCTTCCGCGATGCCCAGCCCTGGGACATCGACCGCATGGCCGAGCTCGCCAAGCTGATCACCGAGCAGATCGATCCCCACCAGTGGCGCCGCATACCCCAAGCCGAACTGGGACGCGCCTTTTCGATCATGTTGCGTGACTGCCGCGAGGACATCGACCGGAAGATCGAAACGGGTCAGACCTTGACGCCGTTCCCCGTCCTGAGCGCTGTCGTCAAGGTGCTCGATGTGCGGTCCGACGACATCGTCATCGATCCGGCGTGCGGCACCGGCTCGACGCTCATCGCTGCCTACCAGGCGATGCAGTCCACGGACCCGGCCGCCATCGCGGGGGCCGACCTGGACGCCCAGATGTGCCGACTCGCCACCATGAACATCCTGTTCAACACGGGCCGGCCGTTCTCCGATCTCGCTCCGGTGAAGCTCGCGGACACCCTCACGCGCAAGGTCCCGGTCGTGCGGGCGGATTCCGGAGTCCTCCCCACCGTGGCCATCTGCAACCCCCCCTTCAGGAGCGACGGTGTGGTGCCCAACGCCACCATGCGGGACGATTTCCTGGCCTATGGCGACTTCCCCACCAACTTTCTCCAGCACCTGATGGTCACCTTGAAGCCGGGTGCCAGGGCGGCCGTGTTCGTCCCTGACGGAGTGCTGTTCGGCGGAGGCGCTGCGGCCACTGCACGGCGGGCGTTGTTGAAGAACTGCGATGTGCACACACTCCTGCGGCTTCCCACGGGGATGTTCCACCGCAAGGGCGTGAAGTCGAACATCCTCTTCTTCACGAAGGCCACCCCCAAGCCGAACGGCCAGCCCGTGACGCGGAACCTGTGGGTCTACGACGCCCGCACGGGCAACCACCGTACGGACACCGGAAACCCCGTCACTGAAGAGGACTTCGACGACTTCGTCGATGCGTGCCTCGCAGGCGGAGACATCTCCGAGCGCACCGAGTCGGACCGCTTCCGCCGTTACCGGGTGGACGACCTGCTGGATCATCCGAACGTGACCTTTGACCTGAAGGCTAACCTTGCGGCGGCGGTAGAGGACTTCGGCTCCCCGAAGGAGATCGCCTCCGAGATCGCGGACCTGCTCGACACCGCGGCCAAGCACTTCCGGGAGGTCGCGGCGGCTCTGCCGTAGGTCTATCCGGAGTGGGAGGCGCTGTCGACAGCGCCTCCCCACGTGCTGTGACTGAACGGTCGGCTCAGTCCGTCGCTGCGAAGCCCACGAACGCCGCTCAGCCGTCCGCGTTCACGGAGAGGTGCGGCCGGTGCACGTTCTTGGAGTCGCGGATATAGAGGCTTTCCGAGGTGGCGGCCACTTCCAGGCACTCGCCTCCCTCATTGCCGCTGTAGCTGCTCTTGCGCCAGACGAGCTGTCGGGAGCTCTCAGCACTCATTTTCCGTCTGCATCCTCTCGATCAAGGCCAGAGACTCTCGCGGAGTGAGTGCCTGGGCCCTGATGCTGCCGTAGCGTGCGGCCAGGATACGGACCTCGTCCATGTCTGTGGCAGGCGTGCGACGGCCTGCACTTCCGTATATTCCACCTGAGGCTTTCCCTTCGGGGTCAGCAAGGTGAACGGACCGCCCATACCAGCGTGCTCGGTCCGGTTCGTGGGCATTACCTGCAACTCGACTGTGCGAAGCCGCCCGAGTTGCATCCTGGAGGCCACACGTTGTTCAACGGTTTCTTCGTCGAGCAAGGGCTTCCGCATCCCGTACAGTGCACGAGCTCGCCGCTCGGTCTGGAACAGCCCGGGAATGGCATGGTTGTTGTAGAAGTTGAACCTCGACCGCCTCCGCCACCAGCCGTGCGTAGTCCCGGAACCACGCCGGGTGCCGGACCCGTGCGTGGGCCTTCGCCCGGGCCACGTCCTCCTTCGTCGCCTTCAGCAGCCCTCCGGCACCGAGCAGGTCGTCTGCCGCGTCGAGAAACTCCGGCTGAGGTGTTCTGCGGCCCCGCTCCAGGGAGGATATGAGGTCCTCGCCGTACCCCAGCCGGTCACCCAGCCCCTTCTGGGTCAGGCCGGCGCGCTCCCGGAGCAGCTTGACCTGCCTCCCCACAGCCCGGTTCAGGTCGAGGAGGCCGTCCGTGTCCTCCGGGGGCTCGGGTCGGTCACCGGTGCTGCTTTGACGGGGCTCCGATGTCATCACTCATCCCCCAACCCGCCTGGCCACCGGCTGGTTACTCCCGTCAGCACGGACACGCAACCGCCAACGGCGGTACAGGCGTGCGCCGTACCGATGGTTCCTCTGGTCAGCAGACGCCCATATGGATACATTCTGTGACTGAAGTACGCAATTCGCGACCAGTCCCACGCGCCCCGCTGCGCCACCTCTCCCGCTCCCCTCAGTCAACAGTTCGGCTCGACGCGGCGTGGAGCGCGCCTCGCGCGCCTGGTCGCGATCCAGCAGTTGGCGGACTGGGGGTGGGCCAGGAACAGTGAGTATCTGGAGGCCGCCGAGCTGGTGGTGGGCGAACTCGCCGCGAATGCGGTCACGTATGGGCGTGTGCCCGGGCGGGACTTCCTGCTCGCGATGAACCTCACCCCGCTCTCGGAAGGCTGCTCCGGCACCCTCCGGATCGAGGTCGCGGACTATCGGGGAGAGCTGCTGCCCGCTCCGGCGGAGGAACCCTGCCCGAACGGTGAACATGGACGCGGGTTGCTTCTCGTGAGCGCGCTCGCTTCCCGGTGGGGTGTCACACCCCGGTTTCCCTCGGGCAAGACCGTGTGGGCCGAGTTGCACGGCCCGCACGGAACAGGCAACGCGTGAGCGTCACCGCCTCGGGCCCAGTCCGTGCGCCTGACCTCGGACGCCTACGACAGGTGGTCGCCCTCCTCCGGCTCCTCCCAGGCCACGATCCGCTGCCAGAGCCGCTCGGCGATCTCCACCAGCGTTCCTTCTCCCGGCACCCGCCACTGCTTGGGGCCCTGCACCGCGCTCCACTGTTCCTTCCAATCCGCCTCGTTCCACATCTGGGAGACCAGTCCCGTCGGCGAGTAGCGCTTCCCGTCGGCCTCCCAGAGGAGTGGGGTCTTGCGGTCGTTCACCCAGCTGGCACGACGACGCCGGGGATCGGCGTTGAGCCAGGCCCCGATGGCGAGTTCCTCTGCAGCGCTGGGGGCGTACTCCAGACGCGTACCCTCCTCGATCACGTCATGGTCCACCAGCAGGCGTACGGTCTGAGGCCTGCGCTGCCGTGTCTGCCCGGCAACCTTCAAGAGTGCGGCCAGATTCATAGGCGAGTCCGGCCCGACACCGCGTTCGAGCGTGCCGAGTACTGCCGATACCAGGCGTGCGCAGCGTTCCTCGTTGGCGAACGTACTGGTGACGAAGCTCTTGGGGGTGAAGAGGGCGTCGACCATGCTTATGAGAGCCGCCAACACCTGGCTCACCTGGCCCGGAATCTCCGCGAGTACGCCCTCCCAGTCTCCATCGGACTCTTCGAACCGGTCCCGCCCAATGCGCTGGAAGACCAGGTGGGCGACGAGGAGAGCCCCGCTGTCCGCGATGGCGGCCGGCCGTCCGGTGAGCTTCGCCCGGGTCTTCGTCAGCTCGTCACGTACCAGGCGCAATACCTGGACCGCGCGCCAGATTTGCTGACCGCTCGGTTGTTGCCCGAAAAGACGGATGTAGGCCCCGTTGGGCCCTTCGCTCCATAGGGCGTTGGTCGAGCCCTTGACCCGGACGGCGAGCGAGGAGTCCCGGTGCATGCAGGCCAGGGCGGTGGCCGCCTCCGTGACCGAACAGCCCGACTCAGGCGCGGGGTCCAGCTCGCCCCGCCGGAAGACGTACTCCTTGTCGAGGGAGATGCGGAAGTCCTTCTGAATCTCGCCCTGAACGGGGTCGATGGCGATGAAGTCCCGGCGCTCCATGTGGTTCTGCGTGTTGGTGGCCTTGGTGATGGAGCGACCGAAGCCCTCCGGCGTCCCGACCAAGGAGATGACGCGCACCATCACGTAGGCCTCCGCGACGGCGTCCGCGTCCTTCTCGTACGCCCGGAACGCGGAGGTGACCGTCTGCGCGCCGTTGACGACGCTGGCGTTGGTCAGGGTGAGGATGGTCGGCTGCCCCACCGCTCGCTTGAAGGGGTACTCCTGCACGATGTCGTCGCACTGCACCGTGATGCCGTTGTGGCGGTAGAGGAAACCCTCGGGGTCTTCTAGCATCGAGTCGACCATGGTCTGGTTGACTCCGGTCAGTCCGAGCGAGCGGCGGACGTTACGGTCGTAGAGGCGCTCGCCGTGCCCCTCGCCCTTGCCGCCGTACCAACGCGCCAACTGGTCGGCGCTGACCTCACCGATCACCGCTCTGAATGGGGTCTCGCGGGCGTACCACTCCCGGTTCATGGTCGCCTTGAGCGTGATCGGCTGGGGTTCGAGGTCCTCGCGGATAGCCCGGTGGAAGTCGGCCTGGTTCACTACCCGGTACGCGACAGTTCTTCCAAGTCCGCCGAATTCACGGGCTGCCTCGTCCAGGATGTCGCGGGTTTCCTGGGAGAGGCGACCGTCTCCCATGAGAGCGATGACCAGGTTCACCTTGCAAGTGGGAAGCTGGAGGACACCGTGGACACGGTCCGAGAGGAGTTGCAGCCGCTCATTGAAATGGTCAAGGTCACGATTGTCGAGCTTCTTCAGCCCGTGTACCAGCTTGAGGGCGGCCTCGGTGTCGAAGCCGGCCGTCCCCTTGTCTTTCCATTTCGCCTGGATCAGATAGATCTCGGAGCCCGATGCGGAGAACGCCACGCAGTCGATGCCGAAGTCGTCACGACCGTCGATGACCCCGGCCGCCGCCTCGTCCGAAGTGCAGTCCGTAAGGATCCGGGCGGCCTTCGCGGAGACGGCCCTCGACAGCAGCGCCGTCTCGCGTTCCTTGGGGTCCTTCTTTACGAAGTCCTCCATGGAAATCCGCTGCCCGAACTCCTTCAGCAGCGCCTTTCTGATGTGCTGAACTTCCAGCGGCATGTTCTGCCCGCCCTGTGCCATCCATCCCCCAACGTTGAAGGCTCGACCAACCCGTTAGTTTAAAACGAACGAGTTGGTTTGTTTTGGCCATATGGCTGATTTTGCAGTGTCTCCTACCCGCGACCTGGACATCGAGCACGGCGAGATCACCCCGAGCCTGAAGCTGAAGCGGCCCGTCGTCGAGCGCGCGTACAAGCACCTCATCGAGGAGATGTACGGGGGCGCGCGCGAGGCATGAGACCGGCGGGTACGCGGCGCACATCCCCCGGGCGCCGCGTACCCGCCCCCGCGCATAACCCGCCGGGCGCCGCCCCTCGTCCCCCGCCCCCGCGCACCACCCTGCCGGGCGCTGCCGCCCTACTCCCCGTCGCACCGCCCGGGGCCGTCGGCCCACGCCCGCAGGTTCGCCGTACGGGCCCTGTTCCGCCGCCGTGCGGACGTCGTATCGCCGCTCTCGGGCGACGCGTCCTGACTCAAACACGCCGGCCAGTGTCCATATCCGATCGGTGCGAGCGCATCCGTAGCATCATTCCCGCTCACCGCTCCCAACTTTTGGTAACTGCCCGCGCATGGACGCAGTCGGTCTGTCACTCTGTCCGCAACGACCGAGACGCACTCGTACCGACCGTTCGGGGAGCTGTCCATGGGGGCCATTCCGACGCAGCGGGAGATCTTCCCCCCTGCCGCCGAGATGCCCGCGCCGCAGTACTGCGCGCGGGCGCACGCCACCCTGCCCGGCGGCAGCCTCGCCCCCGGCTCCGCCCGCGCCCTGGTGCGCGCCACCCTCGCCGACTGGGCCGACGACGGGCAGGCCGGTCCGCTCACCGCACCGCTCTCCGGCAGGCTCGCCGACGACGCCGGCCTGATCGTGAGCGAGCTGGTCACCAACGCGGTCGTGCACGCCGGCACCGACGTCGACGTCACCCTGCGGCTGGAGCCGGACAACGGCACGCTGCTGCTGGAGGTCGGCGACCACCACCCCTCCCGCGCCCCGCGCGACGGCCTCACCGAGACGCCCGACGGGCCCTCCGAGTACGGCCGCGGCCTGCGCCTGGTCGCCGCGCTCGCCGAGAGCTGGGGCGTCACCTTCCGCCCCGACATCAAGACCGTGTGGGCCCGGCTGTCCCTCACCGCCGAACCCGACGACGACGCGTACCCCGGCGAGACCGGCGGGCTCGCCGCCGCGGGCCTGCTCGCGCCGGAACCGCCCCGCGACTGGCGGGCCGCCGAGGAGAGCCGCGGCGCGGACTGGCTGAACCGGGGCGCCCTGTCCTTCCTCGCCGAGGCGTCCGGACTGCTCGCCGGGCAGCTCGACGAGGACCTCGTCGCCTCCCTCACCGCCCAGCTCATCGTGCCGCGGCTCGCCGACTGGTGCGCGGTCTGGCTGGAGGACGAGTCCACCGGCCGCGGCGGCCGGGCCGACGGCGCCTGGGGGCCCGGGGCGCGACTGGCCCGCGTCTGGCACAGCTGCGAGGCACTCATCGAGGACCTGCGCGCGGCCGTCGAGAAGGACCCGCCCCGGCTGCCCGACCCGATGACCTCCGGGCCGGTCGCGTACCCGTGGCCCGCGCAGGCCCTCGGCCCGCACGGCACCTACGGCACGGCCCTGGCGTACCGGCTCGTCGCGGGGGGCCGGCCGCTGGGCACGCTCGTCATCGGCCGGTCCGGCACGCCCCGCTTCCCGGACGAGATCACCGGCCTGGTCGAGGACCTCGGCCGCCGGGTGGCGCTCGCCGTCGGGGCGGCCCGGCAGTACGCCCGGCAGGTCACCATCAGCTCCGTCCTGCAGCGCGGCCTGCTGCCGGGCGCGGTCGCCGAGATACCGGGCCTGCGCAGCGCCCTCGTCCACGAGCCGTGCGACCAGGGCGGGCCCAGCGGTGACTTCTACGACCTGTTCCCGGCCGGCGAGGACCGCTGGTGCTTCGCCGTCGGTGACGTCCAGGGCAAGGGTCCCGAGGCCGCCGTCGTCATCGGTCTCGCCCGGCCCTGGCTGCGGCTGCTGGCCCGCGAGGGCTACGGCGTCGCCGACGTCCTCGACCGGCTCAACCAGCTCCTCCTCGACGACGCGACGGAGGTCGCGGACGCGGCGGCCCGCGCCCTGGCCGGCGGCCGGCCCACGATCCCCGGCGACGGCCCGCAGACCCGCTTCCTGTCCCTGCTCTACGGCGAGCTGATCCTCGTGGACACACCGGCCGGGCCCGGCATCCGCTGCACCCTCGCCTCCGCCGGGCACCCGCTGCCGCTGCTCCTCGGCGCCGACGGCCGGGTGACGACCGCGGCCGAGCCGCAGACACTCCTGGGCGTCGTGGAGGACGAGACGTATCACAGCGAGACCTTCGAGCTGCGCCCCGGCGACACGCTGCTCTGCGTCACGGACGGCGTCACCGAGCGGCGCTGCGGCTCACGACAGTTCGACGACGGTGACGGGCTGGCGACCGCCCTCGCGGGCTGCGCGGGCCTCGACGCGGAACTGATCGCCGAGCGCATCCGCAACCTCGTCCACGACTTCGGCACCCGCCCACCGGAGGACGACCTGGCGCTGCTCGTGCTCCAGGCCGAGTGACGGGCTTGTCCCGCACCCGGACGCCCGGCGGTCCGGGTGCGGGACAATGGGGTACATGCCTTCCGCACTCCCCGACGGCGAGCCCGTCCCCGACGACGGCGCACTGCCCCCTCAGGCGCTCGCCGGGGCCGCGGACCGCCCCCTCGGTTTCTATCTGCACGTCCCGTACTGCGCGACCCGCTGCGGCTACTGCGACTTCAACACCTACACCGCGACCGAGCTGCGCGGCACCGGCGGCGTTCTCGCCTCCCGCGACAACTACGCCGCCACCCTCACCGAAGAGATCCGCCTCGCCCGCAAGGTCCTCGGCGACGACCCGCGCCCGGTCAGCACGGTCTTCGTCGGCGGCGGCACGCCCACCCTGCTGGCCGCCGCCGATCTCGTACGAGCGCTGGCCGCGATCCGCGACGAGTTCGGGCTGGCCCCGGACGCGGAGGTCACGACGGAGGCCAACCCCGAGTCCGTCGACCCCTCTTATCTGGCGGCGCTGAGGGCCGGCGGGTTCAACCGGATCTCCTTCGGCATGCAGAGCGCGAAACAGCACGTCCTGCGCGTCCTGGACCGCACCCACACGCCGGGCCGCCCCGAGCGCTGCGTCGCCGAGGCCCACGCCGCCGGGTTCGCGCACGTGAACCTCGACCTGATCTACGGCACGCCCGGCGAGTCCGACGACGACTGGCGGTCCTCGCTGGACGCGGCGCTCGGAGCCGGCCCGGACCACGTGTCGGCGTACGCGCTGATCGTCGAGGAGGGCACCGGGCTCGCCCGGCGGATCCGGCGCGGCGAGATCCCGGCGACCGACGACGACGTCCACGCCGACCGCTACCTGATGGCCGAGGAGACCCTGTCGGCGGCCGGCTTCGAGTGGTACGAGGTGTCGAACTGGGCGCGGTCCGACGCGGGGCGGTGCCAGCACAACGAGCTGTACTGGCGCGGCGCCGACTGGTGGGGCGCGGGACCCGGCGCGCACAGCCACGTGGGCGGGGTGCGCTGGTGGAACGTGAAGCATCCCGGCGCGTACGCGGCGGCGCTCGCGGCGGGCCGCTCCCCGGGCGCGGGCCGCGAGCTCCTGTCCGACGAGGACCGCAGGGTCGAGCGGATCCTGCTGGAGCTGCGCCTGCGGGGCGGTGTCCCGCTGGCGCTGCTGCGGGAGGCCGGCCTCGCGGCGTCCCGGCGGGCCCTGGCGGACGGGCTCCTGGAGACCGGCCCGTACGAGGAGGGGCGCGCCGCGCTGACCCTGCGGGGGCGGCTGCTCGCGGACGCGGTGGTGCGGGACCTGGTGGACTGAGGGGGACCCACCGGCGGGCGGGGGCCAAGGACTGCGCGGCCGGGTGCCCTGAGAGAACACCGGCGGGCGGGACCACCACCTGCGCGCGGGTGGACGAGCTGACCGGCGGACCGACTCCGAGTGGAGCGGTCCGTCCCGCCCGGTGGGGGCGGCCCGTCGTGCGTCAGGGCACGGTCACGTGATCGATGAGACGCTCCACACACCCCAGCAGCTCCGGCTCCAAGTCCTTGTACGTGCGGACCCTGGACAGGATGTGCTGCCACGCCGCGCCGGTGTTTTCCGGCCATCCCAGCGCCCGGCACACGCCCGTCTTCCAGTCCTGGCCGTGCGGGACGCGGGGCCAGGCCGTGATGCCGAGCGCCGACGGCTTCACCGCCTCCCAGACGTCGATGTACGGGTGGCCCACGACCAGGGCGTCTTCGCCGGTCACGGCCTGGGCGATGCGCCACTCCTTCGAGCCCGGGACCAGGTGGTCCACCAGGACACCGAGGCGTGCGCCGGGCCCGGGGGCGAAGTCGGCGACGATCGACGGCAGGTCGTCCACGCCCTCCAGGTACTCCACGACCACGCCCTCGAGGCGCAGGTCGTCGCCCCACACCTTCTCGACCAGTTCGGCGTCGTGCCGCCCCTCGACGTAGATCCGCCCGGCGCGGGCCACGCGCGCGCGTGCGCCGGGCACGGCCACCGAGCCGGACGCCGTGCGGGTGGGCCGTACGGGTCCGCCGGCCGGTTTCACCAGGGTCACCACCCGGCCCTCCAACAGGAAACCGCGCGGCTGCAGCGGGAACACCCGGTGGGCGCCGAACCGGTCCTCCAGGGTCACCGTGCCCGCCTCGCAGCGGATCACCGCGCCGCAGAAGCCGGTGCCGGGCTCCTCGACGACCAGTCCGGGATCGGCAGGGACCTCCTGGACGGGCCTCGATTTCTTCCAGGGCGGGGTCAGATCGGGGGAGTACACGCGAGGACGAGGGCCCACGGGGCCTTCGTCGGACGGGCGGTGGCGGGGGACGGGAGGGCGCATTCGCACGACGATAGGAGAAGCCGCCCCCGCCCGGTCACGACACGCCGAATCGCGCCGCCAGCTCGTCGCGCTGGGCCCGGACGAACGCCGCGCCCACGACCGCTCCGTGGCCGGGCACGTACAGCGCGTCCTCGCCGCCCAGGCCGAGCAGCCGGTCCAGGGCGGCGGGCCACCGGGCCGGTACGGCGTCCGGACCGGCCTGAGGTTCGCCGGACTCCTCGACGAGGTCGCCGCAGAACACCACCTCGCGGTCGCCCGGCACCAGTACGGCGAGGTCGTGGGCGGTGTGGCCCGGCCCCACGTTCGCCAGCAGGACCTGCCGGCCGTCGCCCAGACCGAGGGTCCACTCGCCGCTGACCAGGTGGCGCGGCGGCAGGAGCGCCCCGGCGGCCTCTTCCGCGGCCGCCCTGTCCAGCCCGTTGCGCACCGCGTCCGCGCGCAGCTCCTCCCGGCCGCGCGGCGCGAAGAGGCCGTCCATGCCGACGGCGCCGTACACCTCCGCCCCCGCGAACGCCGGGGTGCCGAAGACGTGGTCGAAGTGCGGGTGGGTCAGCGCGACATGCGTCACAGGGTGGCCGGTGAGCCGTTCCGCCTGCTCCCGCAGCCGGACGCCCTCGGCGAGGCTCGCACCGGTGTCGATCAGCAGCGCGGCGCCCGATCCGACGACGAGCCCGGCCGTGCAGTCCCAGCCCGGCAGCCGGCACCGGCCCACTCCGCCGGCCACGTGCTCCCATCCCAGCTCTTCCCAAGTCACCGTCATACGGCGACGCTAGCCCTGACGTCGTCCCCCGGCGCGGCGGGATCTTCCGGCACGGAGTGCGACCGCCCTTGCCCCCGGTGCACCCCCCGGCCGTACACTTGGCCGGGGAAGTCTGGCACTCGCACATGCCGAGTGCCAGGGACGACGGCGGACGACATCTGGAGGTGTGCGCGGTGCTCAGTGAACGCAGGCTCCAGGTGCTGCGCGCCATCGTCCAGGACTACGTCGGCACCGAGGAGCCCGTCGGCTCCAAGGCGCTCACCGAGCGGCACAACCTCGGCGTCTCCCCGGCCACCGTGCGCAACGACATGGCGGCCCTGGAGGACGAGGGCTTCATCGCGCAGCCGCACACCAGCGCGGGGCGCATCCCCACGGACAAGGGCTACCGGCTCTTCGTGGACAAGCTCGCGGGCGTCAAGCCCATGTCGCCGCCCGAGCGGCGCGCCATCCAGAACTTCCTGGAGGGCGCCGTCGACCTGGACGACGTCGTGGCCCGTACGGTGCGGCTGCTCGCGCAGCTCACCCGGCAGGTCGCCGTCGTGCAGTACCCGTCGCTGACCCGTTCGACCGTGCGGCACGTGGAGCTGCTGTCCCTCGCCCCGGCGCGGGTCATGCTCGTGCTGATCACGGACACCGGGCGGGTCGAGCAGCGGGTCGTGGACTGCCCGGCGCCGTTCGGCGAGATGGCGCTCGCGGATCTGCGGGCGCGGCTCAACAGCCGGGTCGCGGGCCGTCGGTTCACGGACGTGCCGACGCTGGTGGAGGACCTGCCGGAGGCCTTCGAGGCCGAGGAACGCGGCACGGTCGCATCGGTGCTGTCCACCCTCCTCGAGACGCTGGTCGAGGAGAACGAGGAGCGGCTGATGATCGGCGGCACCGCCAATCTGACCCGCTTCGGGCACGACTTCCCCCTCATGATCCGGCCGGTGCTGGAGGCGCTGGAGGAGCAGGTGGTGCTCCTGAAGCTGCTCGGCGAGGCCCAGGATCCGGGCGTGACCGTGCGAATCGGTCACGAGAACGCCCATGAAGGACTCAACTCCACGTCCGTCGTGTCGGTCGGCTACGGTTCGGGCGGCGAGGCGGTTGCCAAGCTCGGCGTGGTCGGACCGACCCGCATGGACTACCCGGGAACGATGGGAGCGGTACGCGCAGTGGCACGGTACGTCGGACAGATCCTGGCGGAGTCGTAAGTGGCCACGGACTACTACGCCGTTCTCGGCGTGCGTCGCGACGCGTCGCAGGAAGAGATCAAGAAGGCCTTCCGGCGGCTCGCTCGCGAGCTGCACCCGGACGTCAATCCGGACCCGAAGACCCAAGAGCGGTTCAAGGAGATCAACGCCGCGTACGAGGTGTTGTCGGACCCGCAGAAGAAACAGGTCTACGACCTCGGCGGTGATCCGCTCTCGCAGGCCGGGGGCGGTGGCGCGGGCGGCTTCGGGGCCGGCGGCTTCGGGAACTTCTCCGACATCATGGACGCGTTCTTCGGCACGGCGTCGCAGCGCGGGCCGCGCTCGCGCACCCGCCGCGGCCAGGACGCGATGATCCGCATCGAGATCGAGCTCGACGAGGCCGCGTTCGGCACGACCAAGGACATCCAGGTCGACACGGCCGTCGTGTGCACCACGTGCAGCGGCGAGGGCGCCGCCCCGGGCACCACGGCGCAGACCTGCGACATGTGCCGGGGCCGCGGCGAGGTCTCCCAGGTCACCCGGTCCTTCCTGGGGCAGGTCATGACGTCACGGCCCTGCCCGCAGTGCCAGGGCTTCGGCACGGTCGTCCCGACGCCCTGCCCGGAGTGCGCGGGCGACGGCCGGGTCCGCTCCCGCCGCACCCTGACCGTGAAGATCCCCGCCGGTGTCGACAACGGCACGCGCATCCAGCTCGCCGGTGAAGGTGAGGTCGGGCCCGGCGGCGGTCCCGCCGGTGACCTGTACGTGGAGATCCACGAACTGCCCCACTCGCAGTTCCAGCGGCGCGGTGACGACCTGCACTGCACGGTCACCCTCCCGATGACGGCGGCGGCTCTCGGTACGAAGGTGCCGCTGGAGACCCTCGACGGGCTGGAGGAGGTCGACATCCGTCCGGGCACCCAGTCCGGGCAGTCGATCCCGCTGCACAGCCGGGGCATCACGCATCTGCGCGGCGGCGGCCGGGGCGACCTGATCGTCCACGTCGAGGTGCAGACGCCGACCAAGCTCGACGTGGAGCAGGAGCGCGTACTGCGCGAGCTGTCCAAGCTGCGCGGCGAGGAGCGGCCCCAGGGGCAGTTCCAGCCGGGCCAGCAGGGACTGTTCTCGCGGCTGAAGGACGCGTTCAACGGCCGCTGAGGCACCGGCCGGCAACGCCCCCGTGGGGGCCCGGCGGGGCGGTGGCGCGAGGGCCGGAAGGCCCGGCTCCGCCGTCCCGGGGTGTGCATGGGCCGATTCGGACTTGTTCGGAGGACGTGACACCATGCCGTCATGTCCTCCGCACTGACCGATCTTCTCCCTCACCCGATCGTGCAGGCGCCCATGGCGGGCGGCGTCTCCGTGCCGCGGCTCGCCGCCGCCGTGTCCGAGGCGGGCGGGCTCGGGTTCCTCGCCGCCGGGTACAAGACCCCCGACGGCATGTACCAGGAGATCAAGCAACTGCGGGGACTGACGGACCGGCCCTTCGGCGTCAACGTGTTCATGCCGCAGCCCGAGACGCCCGACCGGGCCGCGGTCGACCTCTACGCCCGCCGGCTCATCGCCGAGGCCGACTGGTACGAGACCGAGCTGGGCGACCCGGACAGCGGACGCGACGACGGCTTCGACGCCAAGCTCACGGTGCTGCTGGAGAACCCGGTGCCGGTGGTCTCCTTCCACTTCGGCTGTCCCGCGCGGGACGTCGTGGACGCCCTGCGCCGCGTCGGCACCCGCACGCTGGTGACCGCCACCACCCCCGACGAGGCCCGTGCCGTCGAGGCCGCCGGCGCCGACGGCGTGATCGCGCAGGGCATGGAGGCGGGCGGTCACCAGGGCACCCACCGGGACTACCCGGAGACGGACGGCTCCGGATACGGGCTGCTCACCCTGATCGCCCAGATCCGGGAGGCCGTCGGCATCCCCGTCATCGCCGCCGGCGGCATCATGCGCGGCAGCCAGATCGCCGCCGCCCTCGCGGCCGGCGCGAGCGCCGCCCAGCTCGGTACCGCGTTCGTCGTCACGCCCGAGTCCGGCGCCCACATGCTGCACAAGCAGGCGATGACCCACCCCCTCTACGCACGGACCGAGTTGACGCGGGCGTTCTCGGGCCGCCCGGCGCGCGGACTGGTCAACCGTTTCCTTCGCGAGCACGGCCGGTACGCGCCCGCCGCGTACCCGGAGCTCCACCACCTCACCTCGCCGCTGCGCAAGGCCGCCGCCGGGGCCGGTGACGCGCAGGGCATGGCCCTGTGGGCGGGGCAGGGACACCGCATGGTGCGGGAGCTGCCCGCAGGCCGGCTCGTGGAGGTGCTCGCCGCCGAACTCGCCGCCGCCCGCGCCGCGTTGGCGGGCGGCGTCCGATGACCGCGCCGGTGTTCGTGGTCGACCACTTCGGGGCGGGCGCCGACGCCGAGGGCCGTTACGTCCTGTCCGGACCCGAGGGGCGGCACGCCGTCTCCGTGCGGCGGCTGCGCCCCGGGGAGGGCGTCGTTCTCACCGACGGCGCCGGACGGTGGGCCGAGGCCGAAGTGCTCGACACGGAGGGCAAGGACCGTCTGGTCCTGCGCGTGGGCCAGGTCGCCGAGGAGCCCGCCGAGTCGCCCCGCATCACCGTGGTGCAGGCCCTGCCCAAGGGCGACCGGGGCGAGTTGGCCGTCGAGACCATGACCGAGGTCGGGGTCGACGCCATCGTGCCCTGGTCGGCGGGGCGCTGCATCACGCAGTGGAAGGGCGAGCGCGGCCTGAAGGCGCTCGGCAAGTGGCGGGCCACGGCCCGCGAGGCGGGGAAGCAGTCCCGCCGTGTGCGGTTCCCGGACGTCGCGGACGCCGCCACGACCAAACAGGTCGCCGCGCTGCTCGCGGACGCCGACTTCGCCGCCGTACTGCACGAGACCGGCGACGAGCCGCTCGCCACCGCCGACCTGCCCGCGGCCGGCCACATCGTGCTGGTCGTCGGTCCCGAGGGAGGCGTGTCCCCCGACGAACTGGCGCTGTTCACCGACGCGGGCGCACGCGCCTACCGCCTGGGCCGCAGCGTGCTGCGCACCTCGACGGCGGGGACCGCCGCCGCGGCCCTTCTGCTGGGGCGTTCGGGCCGCTGGTCCTGACGGGCACGCCTCAGGAGGCGGAGCGGTGGCGTGTTCGGGGTTCGCGCAGAGCAGACGTCGGCCTTCCTCGCGGTGTACGCCTCGTGCGGGGCACGTCGACGGCAGGTCGCCGGACCGTCGAGCCGGCGCGTCCGGCGACCGGGACGGCCGCCGACCGGGACGGCCGCCGACCGCGCCGGGGCGTTCGGGCCGGTGGTCCGACGGTCCGCCGTCCGTCTCAGGCCGTCGGGCACCTGCGCGTTCGAGGCGGGTGCGCGGGCAGGAGCTGGACGTCCTCGCGGCGCACGGCGAAGGCCTCCGGGCCCTCCTCGTCGTGGCTGCGGGCGGGGTCCCACAGCCAGATCCACTCGCCGGTCGTCCCGAAGGAGAGGACCGGGCGGCCGGTGGGGACGGGGCCGTTCTCCACCGCCACCGGCTCGTCCGGCTTGAGCGGGCGCACGCACACCAGCCGGCCCCGCAGCCCGAAGTAGCCGGACGGCGCGGCCCCGCGTGACACGGCGCGTACGGCGTCGTCCGCCGCGTCGTCCGCCCGCTCGGTGCCGAGGGCGACGGCGGTCAGGGCGTAGGCGACGGCCAGCAGCGTGGCCAGGACGATGGCGAACAGCCGGTTCGTGCCGTCCCGGAACAGGTGGAAGTGGCGCAGCCAGCCCACCACCGCGACGAAGAACAGGGCACTGACCAGCGCCACCGTCATCGGTTCCGCGGCGGCCAGATACCGCCCGAGGGCCGGGGTGGGCACCACGTCCCGGCGGATGTCGAACCGGTCCAGATAGGCGTCGTGCATCTGCCCGCCGAGCCACGCCACCATCGACCACGCCACGGGCACCGACAGCGGAACCAGCCAGGTCGCGTGCCGGGTGAACACGGTGCGGCGCAGCGCGAGGACGACACCGGTGCCGGTGAACGCCGCCAGGGCCAGCATCAGCAGCGCCGCCCACAGCGCACCGGGCCGCAGGTCGCGTCCCACCAGCGCGCCGAAACCGGCCATGGCCGTGGTGCCCGCGACGCCCGCGGCCCACTGCGCCGCACGCGAGCGGTCCCGGGTCTCCTTGGCCATCCGGCCCAGCGGCACCGCGCCCGCCGTGCTGAGCAGCGCGGGCGGCAGTTTCCACCAGCCGTCCGCCCCCACCACGTACAGGCCGCACATCGCCGCGAGCACGATGCCCACCGCGCCCGCGACCATCCAGCCGCGGTCGGCACGGCGTTCCTGCGGCGTGCGCAGGAGCGGCGGGTTCGCGTCCGAGTGGCCCGGCACCCGCAGCGAGTGCCGCGCCGGGTCGAAGGTCCGGCCGCCCAGGTCACGGGCCGTCAGCTCCGCCTCGGCCGCCTCCCGCGAGTCCGGCCCGGCGGGCACGGTGACGGCCCGCTGCTCGTCCGCCCCGCCGCACCAGGTCCACAGCCGGGCGACGGCCCCCCGCAGCCGCCCGCCCAGGGGCAGGGCCCGGTGCACGTGGTACGTGGTGCGCCGCGCCCGCTCGTGCTCGACCAGCGCCGCGTCCCGCACCCAGGCGCCCAACGCGGCCTGTCGCGTCAGCAGTTCCAGCTCGGCGACAGCGGTGCGGACGGCTCCGAACCGGGCGCCGTGCAGCCGGACCTCGACGATCAGCGCGGCGCGGTGCCCGGAGCGGGGCCCCGCCTCCGCGGCCCCGGCGGGCCGCACGGACCAGCCGCGTTCCTCGAACAGGGCGGTGACATAGGCGACTTCGTCGGCGTGGTCCACGACGTCGACGAGCATCCGCACCCGGCGCCGGTACGGCGGCTGCGGCGGACCCTCGGCGGCCGGCCCGGCCGGAGAATCCCCGGGCTCGTCCGGTACGCGCGGAGGAGGCACGGGCCGGGTGTTCCTGCGGGTGTGGATCCGCGGGGTCGGCGAGGGCATCGACGCTCCTCCGTCGGCGGGCGGCTGAAGACCTCCCGATTGTCTCCCGCCGGGAGGGCGGAGCGGCCACGCGGGACAGCGGCCGGGCGCGGAAGGGGCGTACGGGGAGCGGTCGTACGGTAGGGGCGCGCGGCGGGCGGCCGGGCGGGCGTGGCCGTATGCGCCCTACCGTCCGTGGCGTCGCGGTGGCAGGCTGTCGTCCATGTCCATGGGGGCTTTCACACGGATGTGGCGCGGGCCGGTCGCCGCCGCGGGGTTCGCCGTGGTCGCGGTGACCGGTGCCGTCGCCTGCGACCCGGTCGAGCTGAACGCCGGGGCGGTGGCCTACACGACGGACCAGACGGTGACCCGCGAGCTGGAGCGGCAGAAGGCGGACGTGCGGTGGCTCACCTGCAGGGCCACCTACGACGAGGACGGCGGCGACGGCAGGGTGGGGCCCACCCCGTCCGGGAGCGCCGTCGCCAGCGTCGACTGCGAGGGTGAGACCGGCGACGGGAAGGACATCACCGTCAGGGGCAAGGTCACCCGGAGCGTCAGAGGTGCCTGCGTGCGCGGCGATCTGACCGCCAAGGTGGACGGCAAGGTGTGGTTCCACGTCGACGGCCTGGGCAACTGCGACGCCACCACCCCGCCCCCCGTGGCCGACCACCCGGGGGGCGGGGGAGCGAGACCGGCCGCCACCGTGACCGTCACCCGGACCGTCTGGTGCCGCCAGGACCCGAACTGCCGTCCCGTCGAGGGCAAGTGAACCGGTCACAAGGGCGTACGGTCCCGGTCAGCTGATCGGAACCCCTGTCCGCGGGCGCCGCCCCTGCGTAGGGTGACCAAGTGACTCAGCCTGCGACGACAGCACCGGCGGCATCGCCTGCGTATCTCCGGTTTCCGCACCTGCACGGCGAGTTGATCGCCTTCACGGCCGAGGACGACGTGTGGGTCGCTCCTCTCGACGGCGGACGCGCCTGGCGGGTCAGCGCCGAGAACGTGCCGGTGACCATGCCCCGTATCTCGCCCGACGGCACGACGGTCGCCTGGACCTCCACCCGCGACGGCGCCCCCGAGGTGCATGTCGCGCCGGTCGACGGCGGCCCCGCCAGACGTCTCACCCACTGGGGCAGCTGGAAGACACAGGTGCGCGGCTGGACCCCGGACGGACGGGTCCTCGCGATCACCACCCACGGCCAGGCCAGCCTGCGCCGCAGCTGGGCCCGCGCCGTCCCGCTGGACGGCGGCCCGGCCACCACCCTGCCGTACGGCCCGGTCGGCGGCGTCGCCCACGGCCCGCACACCGTGCTGCTGTCGGCCACGATGGGCCGCGAGGCCGCCACGTGGAAGCGCTACCGGGGCGGCACGGCGGGCAAGCTGTGGATCGACCGGGACGGCGAGGGGGAGTTCGTCCGGCTGCACGAGGAGCTGGACGGCAACATCGAGCACCCGTTCTGGGCCGGGGACCGCATCGGGTTCCTCTCCGACCACGAGGGCACCGGCGCCGTGTACTCCTCCCTCGCCGACGGCTCCGACCTGCGCCGCCACACCCCGCTCGGCGGGTTCTACGCCCGGCACGCCGCCACCGACGGCAGCCGCGTCGTGTACTCCAGCGCCGGTGAGCTGTGGCTGCTGGACGACCTCGACGGCGCCGAGCCGCGCCGCCTCGACATCCGGCTCGGCGGGCAGCGCGTCGACCTGAACCCGTTCCCCGTCAACCCCGCCCGCTGGTACGGCGCGGCCTCCCCCGACCACACGGCGCGCGGCAGCGCCGTCGCCGTACGGGGCTCCGTGCACTGGGTCACCCACCGCTCCGGCCCGGCCCGCGCGCTCGCCGCGCAGGCCGGCGTACGGGCCCGGCTGCCGCGCACCTTCCGCGCCGACGGCGAGGAGTGGGTGGTGTGGGTGACCGACGCCGAGGGCGACGACGCGCTGGAGTTCGCGCCCGCCACCGGTCTCGCCCCGGGTGCCACGCCCCGCCGCCTCGCCGCCGGACGGCTCGGCCGTGTCCTCTCCCTCGCCATGGCGCCCGACGGCAGCCTCGCCGCCGTCGCCTCGCACGACGGCCGGGTGCTGCTCGTGGAGCGGGAGAGCGGCGAGGTCCGCGAGGTCGACCGCAGCGAGCACGGCGACGCCTCCGGGCTGGTGTTCTCCCCGGACTCCACCTGGCTCGCCTGGTCGCACCCCGGGCCGAGGCCGCTGAGCCAGCTCAGGCTCGCCCACACCACCGACCTGTCCGTCACGGAGGCGACACCGCTGCGCTTCCAGGATTATTCGCCCGCGTTCACCCTGGACGGCAAGCACCTCGCCTTCCTGTCGGCCCGTTCCTTCGACCCGGTCTACGACGAGCACGTCTTCGACCTGGCCTTCGTGGAGGGCGTACGCCCGTATCTGATCACGCTGGCAGCGACCACGCCGTCGCCGTTCGGGCCGCAGCGGCACGGCCGCCCCTTCGAGACCCCGGACCGGGACGAGACCCCCGACAGCGAGGGCACCCCCACCACCCGCATCGACCTGGACGGCCTCGCCGACCGCATCGTGCCCTTCCCGGTGGAGGCCGCCCGCTACTCCGGCCTGCGCGCCGCGAAGGACGGCGTCCTGTGGCTGCGCCACCCGGTGCACGGCGTCCTCGGGCACTCCCGGGCCACGCCCGACGGCCCCGACCCGCAGAGCGCGCTGGAGCGCTACGACCTCGCCCAGCACCGCGTCGAGCACCTCGCCCACGACGCCGACCGCTTCGCCGTCAGCGGCGACGGCAGGCGGGTGCTGCTGTGGACGGACGGCCGGCTGAAGGTCGTCCCCAGCGACCGGCGTGCCTCGGGCGACGACGACAGCGACACCAACATCACCGTCGACCTGTCCCGCGTACGCCACCTGATCGACCCGGCCGCCGAGTGGCGGCAGATGTACGAGGAGACCGGCCGCATCATGCGGGACCACTTCTGGCGGTCCGACATGAGCGGCGTCGACTGGGAGGGCGTCCTCGACCGCTACCGCCCCGTCCTCGACCGCGTCGCCACCCACGACGACCTGGTCGACCTGCTGTGGGAGGTGCACGGCGAACTCGGCACCTCGCACGCCTACGTCACCCCGCGCGGCGGCTTCGGCGGCGGCGCCCGGCAGGGCCTGCTCGGCGCGGACATCTCCCGCCACGAGGACGGCAGCTGGCGCGTCGACCGCGTCCTGCCCTCCGAGACGTCCGACCCGGACGCCCGTTCCCCGCTCGCCGCGCCGGGTGTCGCCGTCCGCCCCGGGGACGCGATCGTCGCCGTCGCAGGGCAGCCGGTCGATCCGGTGACCGGCCCGGGGCCGCTGCTGGTGGGCACCGGGGGCAAGCCCGTGGAGCTGACGGTGCTGCCGTCCGGCGGCGGCGAGGCACGGCACGCGGTGGTCGTCCCGCTGGACGACGAGGAGCCGCTGCGCTACCACGCGTGGGTCGCCGACCGGCGCGCGTACGTCCACGAGAAGTCCGGCGGGCGGCTCGGCTACCTGCATGTCCCCGACATGCAGGCGCCCGGCTGGGCGCAGATCCACCGGGACCTGCGCGTCGAAGTGGCCCGCGAGGGCCTCGTCGTCGACGTCCGCGAGAACCGCGGCGGCCACACCTCCCAGCTGGTCGTGGAGAAACTGGCGCGGCGGATCGTCGGCTGGGCCTCGCCGCGCGGCATGCGGCCCTACAGCTATCCGCAGGACGCGCCGCGCGGGCCGGTCGTCGCCGTCGCCAACGAGTTCTCCGGCTCCGACGGCGACATCGTGAACGCGGCCATCAAGGCGCTGGGTATCGGCCCGGTCGTCGGTGTGCGCACCTGGGGCGGCGTCATCGGCATCGACAGCCGCTACCGCCTGGTCGACGGCACGCTGATCACCCAGCCGAAGTACGCGTTCTGGCTGGAGGGTTACGAGTGGGGCGTGGAGAACCACGGCGTGGACCCGGACGTGGAGGTCCCGCAGCGACCCCAGGACTACGCGGCGGGCCGGGACCCCCAGCTGGACGAGGCGGTCCGGCTGGCCCTGGAGGCCCTGGAGCAGACCCCGGCGAAGACACCGCCGAGCCTGCCGTGATCCGTCGTCGCTGATCCACGGGGCACGCGTACCGGCCGGCATGCGCCGGTACGCGTGCCCGACGCGACCCGACCCGACGCCACCTGAGGCGAGCCGACCCGAGACCCGCAAGCCGGCAGCCCGCGCCATGGGCCATGCGCCATGGGCCATGGCCCATGCGCCGAACCCGGGCGACGCCGGGCCGTCGTCGCACAAGCGCCCGATACGATGCCCTCGTATCCGATCAACAGCCGGAGGACACATGGCAGGGGAACCGCAGGACGACTGCCTGTTCTGCAAGATCGTCGCGGGTCGGATCCCGGCGACGGTCGTCCGCGAGACGGACACCACCGTCGCTTTCCGGGACATAAACCCGCAGGCCCCGACGCACGTCCTGGTCATCCCCAAGGCGCACTACCGGGACGCCGCCGACCTCGCCGCCGGCGCCCCGCAGATCGCCGCCGACGTGCTGCGCGAGACGCAGGCCGTCGCCGACGACGAGAAGCTCGACAGCTACCGCATCACCTTCAACACCGGCGCCGGCGCCGGCCAGACCGTGTGGCACGCGCACGCCCACGTCCTCGGTGGCCGCGGCCTCCAGTGGCCCCCCGGATAAGCGTTGTCCGTACGTGAACTGGTCGTCCTCGGCACCGCCAGTCAGGTCCCGACCCGGCACCGCAACCACAACGGCTACCTGCTGCGCTGGGACGGCGAGGGCATCCTGTTCGACCCCGGCGAGGGCACGCAACGCCAGATGCTGCGCGCCGGGGTCGCCGCCCACGACCTGAACCGGATCTGCGTCACCCACTTCCACGGCGACCACTCCCTCGGCCTGGCGGGCGTGATCCAGCGCATCAACCTCGACCAGGTGCCGCACGAAGTGACCGCGCACTACCCGCGATCGGGCAAGCGCTTCTTCGACCGCCTGCGGTACGCGACCGCGTACCGCGAGACGGTGCCGTTGACCGAGGTCCCGGTCGCCGCAGACGGCGTCCTGGCGGCCACCCCCGGCTACACGCTGGACGCCCGCAGGCTCTCCCACCCGGTCGAGTCCTACGGCTACCGGCTGACCGAGCCCGACGGCCGCCGCATGCTGCCCGAGCGGCTCGCCGCGCACGGCATCCACGGCCCCGACGTGGGCCGTCTCCAGCGGGACGGCGTCCTCGACGGGGTGCGTCTGGAGGACGTGAGCGAGGTGCGGCGCGGGCAGCGGTTCGCGTTCGTCATGGACACCGGGCTGTGCGACGGCGTGCACGAGCTGGCCGACGGCTGCGACATGCTGGTCATCGAGTCGACGTTCCTCGACGAGGACACCGGCCTCGCGCTCGAGCACGGCCACCTCACCGCCGGGCAGGCGGCCCGCGCGGCCCGGGACGCGGGCGTACGGCATCTGGTCCTCACGCACTTCAGCCAGCGCTACAGCGACCCGGAGGAGTTCCAGCGGCAGGCGAGGGCCGCCGGCTTCGACGGCGAGCTGACCGTGGCCCGCGACCTGCTCCGGGTACCCCTTCCGAAACGCCGGTGAAGGGCTCGTACGATGCCCTGATGCCCCTCCCGATAGCCGAACTGCACCTGCACATCGAAGGCACCCTGGAGCCCGCGCTGGCCTTCTCGCTGGCCGCCCGGAACGGCGTGACCCTGCGCTACGCCGACACGGACGAGCTGCGCGAGGCCTACCGTTTCCAGGACCTGCAGTCCTTCCTCGACCTGTACTACGAGCTGATGGCGGTGCTGCGCACCGAGCGGGACTTCGAGGACCTGGCGAACGCCTACCTGGCCCGGGCCGCCGCGCAGGGCGTGCGGCACGCGGAGATCTTCTTCGACCCGCAGGCCCACCTCGCCCGGGGCGTCGCCATGAGGACCGTGGTCGAGGGCCTCTGGCGGGCGCTGGGCCGCAGCCGGGACAACCACGGCGTCTCCACGCGGCTCGTCATGTGCTTCCTGCGGGACGAGCCCGCCGAGTCGGCGATGGCCACGCTGGAGGAGGCCGGGCCGTACCTGGACCGGATCACGGGCGTCGGCCTGGACTCGGCGGAGGCCGGGCATCCGCCGGTGAAGTTCCGCGAGGTGTACGAGGCCGCCGCCGCGCTGGGCCTCCGGCGCGTGGCGCACGCGGGCGAGGAGGGCCCGCCGGAGTACATCACCGAGGCCCTGGACGTGCTCGGCGTGGAGCGCGTCGACCACGGCCTGCGCTGCCTGGAGGACCCGGAACTGGTGGAGCGGCTGGTCCGTGACCGGGTGCCGCTGACCCTGTGCCCGCTGTCGAACGTACGGCTGCGCGCCGTGGACACCCTGGCCGACCACCCGCTGCCAGCCATGCTGGAGGCGGGCCTCATGTGCACGGTCAACTCCGACGACCCGGCCTACTTCGGCGGCTACGCGGGCGACACCTACGACGCCGTGCGCACCACTCTCGGTCTCACCGACGACCGGCTGCGCGAACTGGCCCGCAACTCCTTCCTCGCGTCCTTCCTGGAGGACGAGGAGGAGCTGCGGGCCGCGTATCTGGCCGAGGTGGCGGCGTACGAGTTCCGGTAGCCGCCGGGCGTACGGCCGCCGGGTGACCGGGGGCCGTACGCCGCCGCGGGGCCGTCAGGTGCCCGCCGCGCCCGGCATGGTCGCCGCCGCGGCGGTGCCGTACTCGCCCTGCGCGGGCACGGCCTGGGCGTCGACGGGGAACTCCACGACGGGGATGTCGGCGAGCGTGGTCGGCCCGCTGTCCGCGTGCTCGGCGAACGGGATGTCCACGACCGGCACCTGACCTGCGGGAACCTGCTCGGCCGACTGCGGCAGCCGCCCGGCGAACAGCGCGACTCCGGTCATCGGCACGGCGACCACCAGCAGTCCCGCCGCGAGGACCAGACCCATGCCGGTGAAGCCGGCCGACGCCGCCAGCACGCTGCCCACCAGCGGCCCGGCCGCGGTGCCGAGCGAGGACGCCGACCCTATGAGCACCGCCCAGCGACCGCGCGGGTCGAGAGTGGCGGCCAGGCCGATGAGGTAGGACAGGACCACCGGGTAGAAAGTGTTCCAGGCGATCTCGCCCGACGCGAAGCCGCTCAGGTCGGTCGCGGAGGCGCTGAGTACGACGCAGCCCGCGATGAGGACCGTGCCGCCGCCGACCGGGACCGCCCGGCCGAGCCGCGTCCCGAGCGCGCCCGCCGCCAGCACACCGAGCAGCCCGGCGCCGAGCGCCACGGCGAACACCACGCCGACGGTGGCCTCACCGAGGCCGGCCTGCGTCAGACCGATCCGGCCGCTGACGCCCCACAGCGAGTTCTGCACGAGGGACCAGCACACCATGGCGGCGGCCAGGACGACTCCGGCGCGCAGGTGGGGCAGCCGGGCCGTGCTCAAGTGGGCGTGCGCCGAGGCGGTGCGGCCCGGGAGGCTGCCGGTCAGCGGCCACACGACGAGCGCGGTGAGCGCGACCGCGCCGAGCGGCAGCCCGTGGCCGGAGCCGAGGTGAGGCACCGTCAGATAGGCGGCGCCGGCCAGCGCGGAGACGCTGAGCAGGCCGAGCGTGGTCGTCCGGTGCGGGTCGCGCTGTGCGGCGATGCCGGTGGCGGCGACCGTGGTGACCGTCCCGGAGCCGAAGCCGCCGAGGACCGCGCCGACGACGATGACGGGGACGAGGCCGGTCAGCGCGGCGGCGCCGTAGCCGAGGACGGCGAGGGCGAGACCGGCGCGGGCCAGGACGCGCGGCCCGATCCGCTCGACGCGGGAGGCCCACAGGAAGCCGGCCGCAGCCGAACTCAGCAGCAGGGCGCTGCCGACGGCGCCGGACTGTGTGGCGGAGAGCGGAAGTCCCGAGTCGAGCCTGCCGACGATGGTCGGGAGGAGGTACGGGGCGAGATACCCGGCCGTGAAAAGGGCGACGAGGGGCCGGGGCGGGGTGCGAGGGGCGAACACGGGCGGTCCCAGGGCATGCGAAATGAAGCGTTGATGGGGGAGGGGCGCCGACCGTCGACGGACAGGAACGCGCGGCCAATTTGTATCAAGCACGTATTGGTGCAAGCGAGGCGAGTGGGTGTGATCTAGGTCACTATTGCGTTTGTGCTCGTGGAGGCCGGGTAGAAGGGCGCTTTTTCCGTGGGCGACTGGGGAGAACCGGGTGGGCGGCCTCCCGTTTCGGCCGGGGCGGAGAGCGTCTCCGGCCCGGCGGGTGCCCGCCCGTGCGGTCACCGCAGCGGGTCCTGCCGGCCTGCCGCCGTCCGGCTGCCGCAGGGCGTGCGCACCGTCCGTCCCGCTGCCGCAGGGCGTGCACACCGTCCGTCCGGCTGCCGCAGGGTGTGCGCTCTTGCCGTTCGGCTGGGGAGCAGGGGTGCGCGACCACCACTCGGGGGTGGCTGACCGCCGCGTCTGCCATCGTCGAGGGTGGCCGCCGCCGGCTCCCACCGCTGAGGGTGGGTGACCGCCGCCTGCCGCCACCGCCCGAAGGTGGGTGACCTAGTCGTGTGCTCCCCACCAAGGGTGCATGATCGTCGCGCGGTCACCGCCGTGCCCCGTCGGCGCCCGCTCGGCGACGGCGGCACGTTGCGCGCACCCGACGACACCGCGCGAGGCGTGTCACCGACCTCCTGGGTCACCCCGGGGTCCCGCGCTGCCGGCCTCTGCCCCCGTCCCGGACGCAAGCCCCGCCGGCCGCCCGGCGTGCGTGTGGCGGCGCGCTCCCCTCTGGCACGACCCGCTCCGGGATCCCGGTGCACCGCGCAACCCCGCCCCTCCCCGGAACCCGGCCACCCCGGAAAGGCCACTCGGCCGCGCCGCTCCCCCCGACTGGTGCACACTGGCCTGACCCGCACCATGTCAGGGAGAGCGCACCGTGACCGCGTCCGCCTCGTCCCCCGGAGAGGGGCCAGCCCGCCGAGCCCAGGCCGACCCCCTGGCCGCCCTGCGCACCCCCGACGACCCGCCCTGGGACGTTTACCTCACGGGCACCGTCTTCCTCGACATCATCTTCACCGGGCTCGACTCCGCCCCGGTGCGCGGCACCGAGTCCTGGGCCCGCGGCATGGGGTCCAGCCCGGGCGGCATCGCCAACATGGCGACCGCCCTCGCCCGTCTCGGCCTGCGCACCTCCCTCGCCGCGGCCTTCGGCGACGACCACTACGGCGACTACTGCTGGGACGCGCTCGCCCAGGGCGAGGGCATCGACCTCACCCCCTCCCGCACCGTGCCCTGCTGGCACTCCCCGGTCACCGTCTCCATGGCGTACGACGGCGAGCGCACGATGGTCTCCCACGGCCACGAGCCGCCCCCCGAGGAACCCGCCCCCGACTGCCCGCCGCGCGCACGTGCCGCCATCACCTCCCTCACCCCCGGCAAGAGCGCCCCCTGGATCGCCCAGGCCGCCGCCAGGGGCGCCCGGGTCTTCGCCGACGTCGGCTGGGACGACACCGGCGCCTGGGACCTGGCCGGACTGACCGACCTCGCCCACTGCGAGGCGTTCCTGCCCAACGCCGCCGAAGCCATGAACTACACCCGCACCGACTGCCCCCGCACCGCCGCCCACGCCCTCACCGAACACGTACCGGTGGCCGTCGTGACCCTCGGCGCGGAAGGCGCGTACGCCGTGGACCGCCGCACGGGGGAGACCGCCGACGTGCCCGCCATCGCCGTCGAGGCCCTGGACCCGACCGGTGCCGGCGACGTCTTCGTCGCAGGATTCGTCACCGGCTCCCTGGCGGGCTGGCCACTCGCCGACCGGCTCGCGTTCGCCGGCCTGACCGCCGCGCTCTCCGTGCAGGAGTTCGGCGGCTCGCTCTCCGCGCCCGGCTGGTCCGAGATCTCCGCCTGGTGGCGCAAGGTCCAGTCCGTCGACACCCAGGACCCGGCCGCCCTGCGCCGCTACGCGTTCCTCGCGGACCTGGTCCCCGACGAGGTGGCCCGCCCCTGGCCGCTGCGCCGCGCGGTCCCCACCATCGGCTTCCGGCGCCCGGCGTAGGACCCCGGCCGGAGGCAGGGAAAAGGCCTACGGCGTTGTCGGTGCACCGTCGTACCCTTGAAGGGCGAGGCCGCCCACAGCTACGCGGCCGTGACGAGGAGGAACCGCAGGCCTTCAGAGCCGGCCCATGACTGACACACCCACAGATCGCACCCCCGCGCAGGAGCAGGCGAAAGCGCGGTTCACCGTCCCCGCCCAGCACCCCATGGTGACCGTCCTGGGGTCGGGCGACGCCCTGCTGCGGGTGATCGAGAGGGCCTTCCCGGCGGCCGACATCCATGTCCGGGGCAACGAGATCAGCGCGACCGGCGACCCGGCCGAGGTCGCCCTCGTACAGCGCGTGTTCGACGAGATGATGCTGGTGCTCCGCACCGGGCAACCGATGACGGAGGACGCAGTGGAACGCTCGATCGCGATGCTCAGGGCGAGCGACAACGGGGAGAGCGACGGCCGGGAGACCCCGGCCGAGGTGCTCACGCAGAACATCCTGTCCTCGCGCGGCCGCACGATCCGCCCCAAGACGCTCAACCAGAAGCGCTACGTGGACGCGATCGACAAGCACACCATCGTCTTCGGCATCGGCCCCGCCGGCACCGGCAAGACCTATCTGGCCATGGCCAAGGCGGTGCAGGCCCTGCAGTCCAAGCAGGTCAACCGCATCATCCTGACCCGCCCCGCCGTCGAGGCCGGCGAACGCCTCGGCTTCCTCCCGGGCACCCTCTACGAAAAGATCGACCCGTACCTGCGCCCGCTGTACGACGCCCTGCACGACATGCTCGACCCGGACTCGATCCCCAAGCTGATGGCGTCGGGGACCATCGAGGTGGCACCGCTGGCATACATGCGCGGCAGAACGCTCAACGACGCCTTCATCATCCTGGACGAGGCGCAGAACACCAGCCCCGAGCAGATGAAGATGTTCCTCACCCGGCTCGGCTTCGACTCGAAGATCGTGATCACCGGTGACGTGACCCAGGTCGACCTGCCGGGCGGCACCAAGTCCGGACTGCGGCAGGTCCAGGACATCCTGGACGGCGTGGAGGACGTCCACTTCTCCCGGCTGTCCTCCCAGGACGTCGTACGGCACAAGCTGGTGGGCCGTATCGTCGACGCCTACGAGAAGTACGACAGCGACCACGGCACCGAGAACGGCGCGCACAAGCCGCGCGGCAAGTCCTCCGGTGCCGCGGGCTCCAAGGGGAAGTAGACCAGCACGACCATGTCGATCGACGTCAACAACGAGTCCGGCACCGAGGTCGACGAGCAGGCGATCCTCGACATCGCCCGCTACGCGCTCGCGAAGATGCGCATCCACCCCCTCTCCGAGCTCTCGGTGATCGTCGTGGACACCGACGCCATGGAGCAGCTCCACATCCAGTGGATGGACCTCCCCGGCCCGACGGACGTCATGTCCTTCCCGATGGACGAGCTGCGCCCGCCCGCGAAGGACGACGACGAGCCGCCGCAGGGCCTGCTCGGCGACATCGTGCTGTGCCCCGAGGTCGCCAAGAAGCAGGGCGACGAAGCGCCGACGCAGCACACCATGGACGAGGAGCTCCAGCTGCTCACCGTCCACGGTGTGCTGCACCTGCTGGGCTACGACCACGAGGAGCCGGACGAGAAGGCCGAGATGTTCGGCCTGCAGGCCGCCATCGTGGACGGCTGGCGTGAGGAGAGGGGCCTGACCGGCCCGTCCCCGGCCCCGACCGTCTCATGAGCCTGCCGCTCGTCTCCGGAGCGATCGCCCTGGTGGTCGTGGCGTGGCTCGCCGCCTGCGCCGAGGCGGGCCTCGCCCGGGTCTCCAGCTTCCGCGCCGAGGAGTCCGTACGCTCCGGGCGGCGCGGCAGCGCCAGGCTCGCGCAGGTCGCCGCGGACCCGACGCGCTACCTGAACGTGGCCCTGCTGGTCCGCGTCGCCTGCGAGATGGCCGCCGCCGCGCTCGTCACGTACGCCTGCCTGCGCGAGATCAGCGGCACCTCGCAGGCGCTGCTCGCCGCGATCGGCGTCATGGTCCTCGTGTCGTACGTCGCGGTCGGGGTCTCCCCGCGCACCATCGGCCGGCAGCACCCGCTGAACACGGCGACCGCGGCGGCGTACGTGCTGCTGCCGCTCGCCCGCGTGATGGGCCCCATCCCGTCGCTGCTGATCCTCATCGGCAACGCCCTCACCCCCGGCAGGGGTTTTCGCCGCGGCCCGTTCGCGTCCGAGGCGGAGCTGCGGGCCATGGTCGACCTCGCCGAGGCCGAGTCCCTCATCGAGGACGAGGAACGCCGCATGGTGCACTCGGTCTTCGAACTGGGCGACACGCTCGTGCGGGAGGTGATGGTCCCGCGCACCGACCTCGTCGTCATCGAGCGGTACAAGACCATCCGTCAGGCCCTCACCCTCGCCCTGCGCTCGGGTTTCTCCCGCATCCCGGTGTCCGGCGAGAGCGAGGACGACATCGTCGGGATGGTGTACCTGAAGGACCTGGTCCGCAAGACGCACATCAGCCGGGAGACGGAGAGCGAGCTGGTGTCCACGACGATGCGCCCGGCGGTCTTCGTGCCCGACACCAAGAACGCCGGTGACCTGCTGCGTGAGATGCAGAAGGACCGCAACCACGTGGCCGTCGTCATCGACGAGTACGGCGGCACGGCCGGCATCGTCACCATCGAGGACATCCTCGAGGAGATCGTCGGCGAGATCACCGACGAGTACGACCGTGAGCTGCCACCCGTCGAGGACCTGGGCGAGGACCGCTACCGGGTCACCGCCCGCCTCGGCATCGGCGACCTGGGCGAGCTGTACGGCCTGGAGGAGTTCGACGACGAGGACGTGGAGACGGTGGGCGGTCTGCTGGCCAAGGCCCTGGGCCGCGTCCCGATCGCGGGTGCCTCGTCCGTGGTGGAGCTGCCGGACGGGCGCGAGCTGCGGCTGACCGCCGAAGCCGCCGCCGGCCGCCGGAACAAGATCGTCACGGTGCTCGCGGAGCCGGCCGGCTCTCTTGCCGACGAGGAGGACGAGCCGGAATGACCCCCCAGGAGCTGCGCGCCCTCTGCCTGTCGTTCAACGCGGCCGTGGAGGACTTCCCGTTCAACCCCGACACCTCGGTGTTCAAGGTGCTCGGCAAGATGTTCGCCCTGACGAACCTGGACGCGCGGCCCCTGACCGTCAACCTCAAGTGCGACCCGGACGACGCCCTCCGGCTGCGTGGCGAGCACGACGGCCTGATCGTCCCCGGCTGGCACATGAACAAGCGCCACTGGAACACGGTCACGGCCGACGCCGGCCTGCCGGACCGGCTGGTGCGGGAGCTGGTCGAGGACTCCTACGACCTGGTCGTGGCGGGCCTGCCGCGCGCCGACCGGCTGCGCCTGGACCGCCCCTGACCCGGTCCGTATACGGCTCCGTATGCTCACGGTCATGACCGACAGCAGCGCGCTCGACCCTGAGGACCGCAAGATCGTCACCCTGGCCCGCTCCGCGCGGGCCCGCAACGGTGTGCCCGAGGGCGCCGCCGTGCGCGACGAGACCGGACGGACGTACGTCGCCGGGACCGTCGCCCTGGACTCCCTGCGACTGAGCGCCCTGCGGACGGCGGTGGCGATGGCGGTGGCGTCGGGCGCGAAGTCCCTGGAGGCCGCGGCCGTGGTCACCGAGGCCGAGTCGGCCCCGGCCGAGGATCTGGCGGCCGTGCGCGACCTCGGCGGCCCGGCGGCACCGGTACTGCTGGCCGGCCCGGACGGCAGCGTTCGCGCCACGATCACGGCGGGCTGACGCACCGGGGCCGGTCATCTGCCACCGGGGGCTGACGCACCCGTCACCGGCTCACTCGCCCCGGGCTTCCCCGGACCTCCCCCGGGCCCTCGCGAGGGCCGGGGGGCACGCGTGTGCGGCGGGGGCTTGTGGATCAGGGAGAATGGGCGCCATGAGCGTTCGCAGCCAGTCATCCGGGCCGTCGGAATCGTCGGAGGCCGCCCACAGGTCGGGTTTCGCCTGTTTCGTGGGCCGCCCCAACGCGGGCAAGTCCACCCTCACGAATGCTCTGGTCGGCCAGAAGGTGGCGATCACCGCGAACCAGCCGCAGACGACGCGGCACACGGTGCGGGGGATCGTGCACCGGGAGGAAGCCCAGCTGATCCTGGTCGACACCCCGGGCCTGCACAAGCCGCGCACCCTGCTGGGCGAGCGGCTGAACGACGTGGTGCGCACCACGTGGGCGGAGGTCGACGTGATCGGCTTCTGCCTGCCGGCGAACGAGAAGCTGGGCCCCGGCGACCGCTTCATCGCCAAGGAGCTGGCGGGGATCAGGAAGTCCCCCAAGGTCGCGATCATCACCAAGACCGACCTGGTGGACTCCAAGACGCTGGCCGAGCAGCTCATCGCCGTCGACCAGCTCGGCAAGGAGCTCGGCATCACCTGGGCGGAGATCGTCCCGGTGTCGGCGACCGCGAACAAGCAGGTCGACCTGCTGGCGGACCTGCTGGTCCCGATGCTTCCCGAGGGACCTCCGCTCTACCCGGAGGGCGACCTCACCGACGAACCCGAGCAGGTCATGATCGCCGAGCTGATCCGCGAGGCGGCCCTGGAAGGTGTGCGCGACGAACTGCCGCACTCCATCGCCGTGGTCGTCGAGGAGATGCTGCCGCGCGAGAACCGCCCGGCGGACAGGCCGCTGCTGGACATCCACGCCAACCTCTTCATCGAGCGCTCCAGCCAGAAGGGCATCGTGATCGGCCCGAAGGGCAAGCGGCTGAAGGACGTCGGCATCAAGTCCCGCAAGCAGATCGAGGCGCTGCTGGGCACGCCCGTCTTCCTGGACCTGCACGTGAAGGTGGCGAAGGACTGGCAGCGGGACCCGAAGCAGCTGCGCCGCCTCGGCTTCTGAGGGCCGACGGGCGCGACTGCTTCTGCCGCCGCTCCCGCGGCAGGTCGCGGTACCGGCCGTTCGCGGTCGTCGGTGTCCTTGGGCGTCCCGAAGTCCACGTGGACGAGGCCGAAGCGCAGGGCGTACCTCTGCCCGCGCGAGGTCGTCCGGCAGGGACCGTACGACGTGGCCGCGCGAGTCGACGCCCGCTTCCGACGCCCGCCTCCGGCGCCCGGTGCGGGGCCAGGAGGCGGGCGCCGGCCCGCGCGCTGCGGTCCTGGCCGTCGTGGCGGGGCAGGCTCACGCACCGCCGACGCCCCCGACGCGCGTCCCGGACGCGTTACGCGCCCTCCTTCAGGACCCGTGAGATCAGCGTGCGCTGCTCCTCGGTCAGCCGGGGGTCGGCGCAGTACACCGTGGTGCCGTCGACCGTGATCCGGTAGCTGAAACCGTCCGGCACTCCGACCGGCGGCGTGCCCGGGCCCGCGGCGACCGCCCGCTCGGCCAGCGCCCGCCACTCGTCCTCGTCGGCACGTCCCGAGGTGTCGACCTCGGCATGGCGCTCGATGCCCGCGAAGCCACCCGTGCGCCTCACCTGAATTCGCATGGGTCCCTGTGTAGTACGGAACTAGCGGATCCGCACCCCGACCTGCTCCCAGGCCCGGGTGACGGCGCGCAGTTCGTCGCCTTCGCCGTACCGGGCGCGGGCCGCTCTGGCCGTGAGCGCCGCGAAGTCCGTGAACGTCGCGTCCGTCTCCAGCCTGCCGCCGGTCAGCACGTCGTACCAGACCTGTCCGGCCTTCTCCCAGGCGTGGCCGCCGATGTCCGCGGCCGCCAGGTAGAACGCGTGGTTCGGGATGCCGGAGTTGATGTGCACGCCGCCGTTGTCGCGACCGGTGTGGACGTAGTCGTCCATCGTCGCGGGCTGCGGGTCCTTGCCGAGGACGTCGTCGTCGTACGCCGTGCCCGGTTCCTTCATGGAGCGCAGGGCCCTGCCGGTGACGTGTGGGGCGAGCAGGCCCACACCGATCAGCCAGTCGGCCTCGTCGGCGGTCTGGCCGAGGTCGTACTGCTTGACGAGCGAGCCGAACACGTCGGACAGCGACTCGTTCAGGGCGCCCGACTGGCCGAAGTAGGCGAGGTTGGCGGTGTGCTGCGTGACGCCGTGGGTGAGTTCGTGGCCGATGACGTCGGTGGCCACGGTGAAGTCGAGGAAGATCTCCCCGTCCCCGTCGCCGAACACCATCTGCTCGCCGTTCCAGAAGGCGTTGTTGTAGTCCCGGTCATAGTGCACCGTCGCGTCCAGCGGCATTCCGTCGCCGTCGATGGAGTCGCGTCCGTAGGCCTTCAGCAGCAGTTCGAAGGTGGCGCCGAGACCTGCGTAGGCACGGCTCACGGTGGAGTCCGAGCCGGGTTCGTCGCCCTCGCCGCAGACCTTCTGGCCCGGCAGGTCGGTGCCGTGCGCGGCGTCGTAGATGGTGCGGTGCGGCTTCCCGGGCTCGGCGCCCACGGGTGCGGCGACGGACGGGGCGCCGATGACGGTGGTCAGCCGGCGCTGGGTGCGTTCGAAGGCGTCGCGCTGGAGGGTGCGGCGGGCGGGGCGGCTGAGTGCCGGGTCGTCGGCCTGCGCGAGCCGGTCGAGGACGTGGGGCGGGATGATCGTGCAGAAGACGGGCTGGACGTACCTGTGAGTCTTCGTCGTCATACCAAGCACCATCGCAGCCAGTGACGGTCCTGTCACTACCTGCGACCGTGATGAGGGAAATGAGAGTACAGAGGGCCTAATGAAGCGAGATCAAGTGGTATAAGGCACCTTTCTGCTATTACGTCCCACCGGTCCCGCATACTGAAACAGGACCTCGCGTCCGGCACGGCTCGGTTAGGCTGCGGAGCACTATGCGTTTCGGGCTGCTTCTCCTTAGCTGCCGCGGCGAGGGCCTGTAGTCGAGGCCGACCCCCTCCCCGCGGAGTCTGGCGTTGCGCCGTCGGCCGTCCATTCGGACCCACGAGGAGCCCTCCGCACCATGGCCAACCGCCAGCAGCCCAGTTCCCTGCCGACCCACAAGTACCGCGGGTACGAGCAGGTCGACATCGCCGACCGCACCTGGCCCTCCCAGCGGATCACCGCAGCCCCCCGCTGGCTCTCCACCGATCTGCGCGACGGCAACCAGGCCCTGATCGACCCCATGTCGCCCGCCCGCAAGCGCGCGATGTTCGACCTGCTGGTCAGGATGGGCTACAAGGAGATCGAGGTCGGCTTCCCGGCCTCCGGACAGACCGACTTCGACTTCGTACGGTCCATCGTCGAGGACCCGGACGCCATCCCGGACGACGTCACCATCTCCGTGCTGACCCAGGCCCGCGAAGACCTGATCGAGCGGACCGTCGAGTCCCTGCGGGGCGCGAGGCGCGCCACCGTGCACCTGTACAACGCGACCGCGCCGGTCTTCCGCCGGGTCGTCTTCCGCGGCTCCAGGGACGACATCAAGCAGATCGCCGTGGACGGCACGCGCCTGGTGACGGAGTACGCGGAGAAGCTGCTGGGCCTTGAGACGCAGTTCGGCTACCAGTACAGCCCGGAGATCTTCACCGACACCGAGCTGGACTTCGCGCTGGAGGTCTGCGAGGCGGTGATGGATGTCTGGCAGCCCGGCCCGGACCGCGAGATCATCCTCAACCTGCCCGCCACCGTGGAGCGTTCGACGCCGTCCACGCACGCCGACCGCTTCGAGTGGATGGGCCGCCACCTGTCCCGGCGCGAGTACGTCTGCCTGTCGGTCCACCCGCACAACGACCGCGGTACGGCTGTCGCCGCCGCCGAGCTGGCGCTGATGGCCGGCGCCGACCGCGTCGAGGGCTGCCTGTTCGGACAGGGCGAGCGCACCGGCAACGTCGACCTGGTCACCCTGGGCATGAACCTGTTCTCGCAGGGCGTCGACCCGCAGATCGACTTCTCCGACATCGACGAGATCCGCCGTACGTGGGAGTACTGCAACCAGATGGAGGTCCACCCGCGCCACCCGTACGTGGGCGACCTGGTCTACACGTCCTTCTCCGGCTCCCACCAGGACGCCATCAAGAAGGGCTTCGACGCGATGGAGGCCGACGCCGCCGCCAGGGGCCTCACGGTCGACGACATCGAGTGGGCGGTCCCCTACCTGCCGATCGATCCGAAGGACGTCGGCCGGTCCTACGAGGCCGTCATCCGGGTCAACTCGCAGTCCGGCAAGGGCGGCATCGCCTACGTCCTGAAGAACGACCACAGCCTGGACCTGCCGCGCCGCATGCAGATCGAGTTCTCCAAGATCATCCAGGCGAAGACGGACGCCGAGGGCGGCGAGATCACGCCGGGGGACATCTGGTCGGTCTTCCAGGACGAGTACCTGCCGAACCCGGAGAACCCCTGGGGTCGCATCCAGGTCAAGAACGGCCAGTCCACCACCGACCGGGACGGCGTCGACACACTCACCGTCGAGGCCGCCGTCGACGGCGAGGACACCGTGCTGACCGGCACCGGCAACGGTCCGATCTCGGCCTTCTTCGACGCCCTGCAGTCCGTCGGCATCGACGTACGCCTGCTGGACTACCAGGAGCACACCATGAGCGAGGGCGCCTCCGCGCAGGCCGCCTCGTACATCGAGTGCGCGATCGACGACAAGGTGCTGTGGGGTATCGGCATCGACGCCAACACCACCCGTGCCTCGCTGCAGGCGGTCGTCTCCGCGGTCAACCGCGCGGCCCGCTGACCGCCCGATCGGCACCCCCGGGGCCCTGTTCGCCGCACTCGGCGGGCGGGGCCCCGTCGTCCACCACCCCCCGGTCACGGCCGGTCCGGACCTGTCGAGGACCGGTCGGGTGACATCGGATACCGGCCACTTCCCCGTGGTGGTCACGGAAAGGTCTCTTCCGGGTGCTGACTCCGGCCCGTCGCTGTGGCTAACATCACGCAGGCGCGGCGATGTTGCCGTGGCGTTACGGAGGTGCTGCGACGTGCTGCCTGGACGGGGACGAGACGGCCGTACCGCGCGGCTTTCGGGAGTCCTGGGCACCCGAACCGTATGGACGGCCGCCGGAGACGGCGAGTTCTTCTGCCCGGGCTGCGGGGGCGACCGCAACTATCAGCGGCTGACCGGCCGCCGCCGCTTCACCGTCCTCGGCGCGCCGCTACTGCCGCGCGGCGAGACCGGACCGGTCGTGGAGTGCGCGGCCTGCCGTACGCACTTCGGCACGGACGTCCTCGACCATCCGACGACCACCCGCCTGTCGGCCATGCTCCGCGACGCCGTGCACACGGTCGCCCTGGCCGTCCTGGCCGCGGGCGGTGCCGGATCCCGTACGGCCCTTGACACGGCCGTCGGCGCGGTCCGCGCGGCCGGCTTCGACGACTGCACCGCGGACCGGCTCGCCGCCCTCGTGGAGGCCCTGGAGGCGGACACCGGGCGGGTCTGCGGCGGGCCCAGCGGCCCCGGCCTGTCGATAGAGCTGCACGAGGCGCTGGACCCGCTCGCCCCGCACCTCGCCGCCCCCGGCCGCGAGGCCGTCCTGCTCCAGGGCGCCCGCATCGCCCTGGCCGACGGGCCCTACACGCCCGCCGAGCGGGACACCCTCGCCACGGTCGGCGACGCGCTCACCATCCGCGCGGACGACGTGACCCGACTGCTGACGGCGGCGCGCACGCCGTCGTAGGGGTCGACCAGTGGTCGGGGCGGCGAGAGCGTGGGCCCGTACGGGGCCCAGGCGAGAGCGGGGCCGGCCGGCGTGAGAGGCCGGTGAGACCGGGAGGCTCGAGGGGCGGCACGGCGCCCGCCGCCACCGCGTCACCCGCCGCCGCCCCACGCCACCGCCATGCGCGAGAATGGCGCCATGAGCCTGTTCCGCGACGACGGCATCGTGCTGCGCACCCAGAAGCTGGGTGAAGCGGACCGCATCATCACGCTGCTCACCCGCGGTCACGGGCGGGTGCGTGCCGTCGCGCGGGGCGTGCGCCGGACCAAGTCCAAGTTCGGCGCGCGCCTGGAGCCGTTCTCGCACGTCGACGTGCAGTTCTTCGCCAAGGGCAGCGAGCTGGTCGGCCGGGGCCTGCCGCTGTGCACGCAGAGCGAGACCATCGCGCCGTACGGCGGCGGCATCGTCACCGACTACGCCCGCTACACCGCCGGCACCGTCATGCTGGAGACCGCCGAGCGGTTCACCGACCACGAGGGCGAGCCGGCCGTGCAGCAGTACCTGCTGCTCGTGGGCGCCCTGCGGACCCTCGCCCACGGCGAGCACGCCCCGCACCTCGTCCTCGACGCCTTCCTGCTGCGCTCCCTCGCCGTCAACGGCTACGCCCCGAGCTTCGGCGCCTGCGCGAGGTGCGGCATGCCGGGACCCAACCGGTTCTTCTCGGTCGCGTCCGGCGGCTCCGTCTGCGTCGACTGCCGCGTGCCCGGCAGCGTCGTACCCTCGCCCCAGGCCCTGGGACTCCTCGCGGCGCTGCTTACGGGAGACTGGGAGACCGCGGACGCGTGCGAGGCGCGGTACGTCCGGGAAGGCAGCGGGCTGGTGTCCGCCTACCTGCACTGGCATCTGGAGCGCGGCCTGCGCTCCCTGCGGTACGTAGAGAAATAAGCAAGCACGAGGAGACGAGAACACATGGCGGTACGCGGTTTCCTGGGGCGCCGGCTCCGGGAGTACAGGACGCCGGAGCCGCACCCGTCCGGCGCGCGGCCACCGAAGCTCCCCGGCGAGCTGATCCCCAACCACGTGGCGATCATCATGGACGGCAACGGCCGGTGGGCCAAGGACCGCGGCCTGCCGCGTACCGAGGGGCACAAGGTCGGCGCCGAGCGCGTGCTGGACGTACTCCAGGGCGCCGTCGAGATGGGCGTGGGCGCCATCTCGCTGTACGCCTTCTCCACGGAGAACTGGAAGCGCTCGCCCGACGAGGTGCGCTTCCTGATGAACTTCAACCGCGACTTCATCCGCAAGACCCGCGACCAGCTCGACGAACTGGGGGTGCGGGTGCGCTGGGTGGGCCGGATGCCCAAGCTGTGGAAGTCCGTCGCCAAGGAGCTCCAGATCGCCCAGGAGCAGACCAAGGACAACGACCGGCTCACGCTGTACTTCTGCATGAACTACGGCGGCCGTGCCGAGATCGCCGACGCCGCGCAGGCCATCGCCGAGGACGTGCGGGCGGGCCGGCTCGACCCGTCGAAGGTGAATGAGAAGACCTTCGAGAAGTACCTGTACTACCCGGACATGCCGGACGTGGACCTGCTCCTGCGGCCGAGCGGCGAACAGCGCACGTCCAACTACCTGCTGTGGCAGAGCGCGTACGCGGAGATGGTCTTCCAGGACGTCCTGTGGCCGGACTTCGACCGTCGTGACCTGTGGCGCGCGTGCCTGGAGTTCGCGTCCCGGGACCGCCGCTTCGGCGGGGCGATCCCGAACGAGGAACTGCTGGCGATGGAGGGCCGGACGGAGGCCTGACGCGGCCTGACGGCGGCGGCCCGGTGGACCCGCCCCGAGGGGGCGCACCCGCGCCCCGGGAAGGGCGCGGGTCCACCGGGCCCATGACCACCCGCCGTCCGCGACGGACGAGCCGCCGCGGCGCTCACGGACTCGTGGGGTCCGCGGAGCTCCCGGGGCCTCCCGCGCTGACGAACCCGTGGGGTCCGCGGCGTTCATGGGCCCGCCGCGCCGACGAACCTGATGGGCTCCCGCGCTTACGGACCCGCTGGGCCCGCGGCGCAGTCCGCACAGGTGCCGAAGATCTCCACCGTGTGGGCCACGTTCACGTACCCGTGCTCCGCCGCGATGGCCTCCGCCCACTTCTCCACGGCCGGGCCCTCGACCTCGACCGCGCTGCCGCACGTGCGGCACACGAGATGGTGGTGGTGCTCGCCGGACGAGCAGCGGCGGTACACGGACTCGCCGTCGGACGTGCGCAGGACGTCGACCTCACCGGCCTCGGCGAGGGACTGAAGGGTGCGGTAGACGGTGGTGAGACCGACCGAATCGCCCTTGTGCTTGAGCATGTCGTGGAGCTCCTGCGCGCTGCGGAACTCCTCGACCTCGTCCAGGGCCGCCGCCACGGCGGCACGCTGCCGGGTGGCGCGGCCCTTCACGGGCGGTCCAGCGGTGGTCACCGAATGCCTCCTGACGTCTGCCTGTGCCCGGGTCATTGTGCCAGCCCGTGCCGTGGCCGGTCAGACGCTGTTCTTTCCGGCCGCCACCCGGTCGGCCGGGATAGCGCACTCGGCGGGGTCACCGGCGGGCCGCTCCCCGGCCAGGGCACGGGCCCGACGCCGGGCCAGCGGCGCCGCCAGCGCCGTGAGCAGCACGAACGCGCCGATGGTCAGCAGCACGATCGTCGCGCCGGGCGGTACGTCCTGGTAGTACGAGGTGACGGTGCCGCCGATGGTCACGCTCACGCCGATCGCCACGGCGATCACGAACGTGGCCGCGAAACTGCGGGTGAGCTGCTGCGCGGCGGCCACCGGGACGACCATCAGCGCCGAGACGAGCAGCAGCCCCACGACACGCATGGCGACGGTCACGGTGACGGCGGCGGTGACGGCCGTCAGCAGGTTCAGGGCCCGCACCGGCAGGCCCGTCACCCTCGCGAACTCCTCGTCCTGGCTGACCGCGAACAACTGCCGCCGCAGTCCCAGCGTGACCAGCACCACGAACGCCGCCAGCACGCAGATCGCCGTCACGTCCGACTCGCTCACCGTGGACAGGGAGCCGAAGAGGTACGACGTGAGGTTCGCGTTGGAGCCGGCCGGCGCGAGGTTGATGAACATCACGCCGCCCGCCATGCCGCCGTAGAACAGCATGGCCAGGGCGATGTCGCCGCGGGTGCGGCCGTACCATCGGATGAGCTCCATGAGGATCGCGCCCAGTACGGAGACGGCGGTCGCCATCCACACCGGCGACCAGGACAGCAGGAATCCGAGGCCGACGCCGGTCATCGCGACGTGCCCGATGCCGTCGCCCATCAGGGCCTGGCGGCGCTGCACGAGGTAGATGCCGACGGCCGGGGCCGTGACGCCGACCAGGACGGCCGCCAGCAGGGCCCGCTGCATGAAGGCGTAGTTCAGGATTTCCATCAGCTCAGCAGTCCCGTGCGGATCGGCTCGGCGCCCTGTGGCGCGTGCGGGTGTACGTGGTCGTGGCCGGGCAGCGCGTGCTGGCCGACCGCCTTCGGGGGCGGGCCGTCGTGCACGACACAGCCGTCGCGCAGGACGACCGCGCGGTCGATGAGCGGCTCCAGCGGGCCGAGCTCGTGCAGGACCAGCAGCACGGACACGCCGCGGCCGACCTGCTCGCGCAGGGTCTCGGCGAGGACCTCCTGGCTGTCCAGGTCGACGCCCGCCATCGGCTCGTCCATGATCAGCAGCTCGGGGCCGGCGGCGAGCGCGCGGGCGATCAGCACCCGCTGGTGCTGGCCGCCGGACAGCGCGTTCACCGAGTCCTTCGCCCGGTCCGCCATGCCGACCAGGTCCAGGGCGCGGCGCACGGCCTCGTGGTCCGCCCGGCGCAGCATCCCGAACCGGGCGCGCGAGAGCCGGCCGGAGGTGACGATCTCGGTGACGGTGGCGGGGACGCCGCCGGCGGCGGTGGTGCGCTGCGGTACGTAGCCCACGCGCGCCCAGTCGCGGAACCGGCGGCGCGGGGTGCCGAACAGTTCGACGTCCCCGGCGGTCACCGGCACCTGGCCGATGACGCTGCGCACGGCCGTCGACTTGCCCGAACCGTTCGCGCCGAGCAGCGCGACGACCTCACCGCGGCGCACGGTGAGGTCGATGCCGCGCAGGACGGGGCGCGAGCCCAGTTCGGCACGGACGCCGCGCAACGAGATGACGGGCTCGGTCATACCGTCCTCCAGTGTGGTCACTTGCCGCCGAGGGCTTTCTTGAGTGCGTCGAGATTGGACTCCATGACCTGCATGTAGTCGTGGCCCCGGGAGGTGTCGGTGATGCCCTCGAGGGGGTCCAGTACGTCTGTCCTGAGGCCGGCGTCCCTGGCGAGGGTTCTGGCCGTCTTGTCCGACACCAGTGTCTCGTAGAACACGGTGGTCACGCCGTCTGCCCCGGCCTCCCGCTGGAGCTCCCTGACGCGGGCCGCGCTGGGCTCGCTCTCCGGGTCGAGGCCGGAGATGGCTTCCTGGGTGAGGCCGTAGCGGTGGGCGAGGTAGCCGAAGGAGGCGTGGTTGGTGAAGAAGACCTTGCTTTTCGTGTCCCTGAGGCCTTCCTCGAAGGCGGTGTCGAGGGCGGTGAGCTTCTCTACCAGGCCCGCGGTGTTCTTCTTGTAGTCGGCGGCGTGGTCCGGGTCGGCCTTCGCGAAGGCCGTGCCGACGCCCCGGGCGACCTCGGCGTACTTCGCCGGGTCCAGCCAGAGGTGGGGGTCGCGCGCGTGCTCCCCCTCGGCGTGCCCTTCCTCCCCGGAGCCGGCCTCGTCGTGGCCGTCCCCGGTGCCGAAGTCCTCCAGCGTGGTGAGCGCCGCCGTGTCGATCTTCGTCTTCACGCCGGACTGGGCGACGGCCTCGTCCACGGTGGGCTGCAGGCCCTTGAGGTAGAGGGCGGCGTCGGACTCCTCCAGCTGGGCCCGCTGCCGGGCGCTGATCTCCAGGTCGTGCGGCTCCTGGCCGGGCTCGGTGAGGCTGGTGACGTTGACGTGCCTCCCGCCGATCCGCTCGGCGAGGTAGGCCATCGGGTAGAACGACGCGACGACGTCGAACTTGTCCGTGTTGCCCGCTACGGCACTGCCGGAGCAGGCGGAGAGCGCGCCCAGGGCGAGCGCGGTGGCCGAGACGGTCGCCAACCCGGATATGTAATGTCGTCGTACGTTCATGACAGTCATTTTCAACAAATGTGGAAACCGTTGTCAACAAGGCCCGCTCGGGGCACCGATTTGATCGGAGGGCAGGCCGCGCCGGTAACCTGGGGCATTCGCTGGAAGCATCTCGCTTCGTCGCCCGTCGTCGTAATGAAGAGAGCACCGTGGCCGCCGACAAGATCGACACCATCGTCAGCCTGAGCAAGCGCCGTGGCTTCGTATTCCCCTGTAGTGAGATCTACGGCGGCCAGCGCGCCGCCTGGGACTACGGACCGCTGGGTGTCGAGCTCAAGGAGAACCTCAAGCGCCAGTGGTGGCGCTACATGGTGACCTCGCGCGAGGACGTCGTCGGCATCGACTCGTCCGTGATCCTGGCCCCCGAGGTGTGGGTCGCCTCCGGTCACGTCGCCACCTTCACGGACCCGCTCACCGAGTGCACCTCCTGCCACAAGCGGTTCCGCGCGGACCACCTGGAGGAGTCGTACGAGGAGAAGAAGGGGCGCGCCCCGGAGAACGGCCTCGCCGACATCAACTGCCCCAACTGCGGCAACAAGGGCCAGTTCACCGAGCCCAAGCAGTTCTCGGGCCTGCTCTCCACCCACCTCGGCCCCACCCAGGACAGCGGCTCCGTCGCCTACCTGCGCCCCGAGACCGCCCAGGGCATCTTCACCAACTTCGCCCAGGTGCAGACCACGTCACGCCGCAAGCCGCCGTTCGGCATCGCGCAGATGGGCAAGTCCTTCCGCAACGAGATCACGCCCGGCAACTTCATCTTCCGCACGCGCGAGTTCGAGCAGATGGAGATGGAGTTCTTCGTCAAGCCGGGCGAGGACGAGACGTGGCAGGAGTACTGGATGGAGCAGCGCTGGAACTGGTACACCGGCCTCGGCATGCGTGAAGAGAACATGCGCTGGTACGAGCACCCGAAGGAGAAGCTCTCCCACTACTCCAAGCGCACCGCCGACATCGAGTACCGCTTCCAGTTCGGCGGCAGCGAGTGGGGCGAGCTCGAGGGCGTCGCCAACCGCACCGACTACGACCTCTCCTCCCACGCCAAGTCCAGCGGCCAGGACCTCTCCTACTTCGACCAGGAGGCCGGCGAGCGCTGGACGCCGTTCGTCATCGAGCCCGCGGCCGGTGTCGGCCGCGCCATGCTGGCGTTCCTGCTCGACGCGTACGTCGAGGACGAGGCCCCCAACGCCAAGGGCAAGCTGGAGAAGCGCACCGTGCTGCGCCTCGACCCCCGCCTCGCCCCGGTGAAGGTCGCCGTGCTCCCGCTGTCCCGCAACCCGGAGCTCTCCCCGAAGGCCAAGGGCCTCGCCCAGGCGCTGCGGCAGAACTGGAACATCGACTTCGACGACGCGGGCGCCATCGGCCGCCGCTACCGCCGCCAGGACGAGATCGGTACGCCGTACTGCGTGACCGTCGACTTCGACACGCTGGACGACAACGCCGTGACCGTGCGCGAGCGCGACACGATGAAGCAGGAGCGGGTCTCCCTCGACCAGATCGAGGGCTACCTGGCCTCGCGCCTCATCGGCTGCTAGGTCCGTAGCGCTCACTGGAACCCGCGGACGCCCATCCGTTGCCCGGCTTCGGCCGGGGAGCGGGTGGGCGTCTTCGTGTGCACATGCGCCGTCCGTGCCGCGGTCCGTTTGGTGGTGGAGCGGGTGGGAGGGCGCGCGACACATGACAGCCCAGTTGACAGATATGGAAATCTGTCAGCTGTCATGCGAAGGTGGAGGGGTTCCCCTCGGCCGACCAAGGAGCCCTCATGGAAACCCGTCCCCTCGGCGTCACCGGACCGCGCGTCTCCGCTCTCGGCCTCGGCTGCATGGGCATGTCCGCGCTGTACGGCCGGGCCGACCGCGCCGAGTCCGTCGCCACGATCCACGCCGCCCTCGAAGCGGGCGTCACCCTGCTCGACACCGGCGACTTCTACGGCATGGGGCACAACGAGATGCTCATCGGCGAGGCCCTGCGCGCCGCCCCCGCCACCCGCCGTGAACAGGCCCTGGTCAGCGTCAAGTTCGGCGCGCTGCGCGGTCCCGACGGCTCCTGGTCGGGCTACGACGGCCGGCCCGCCGCCGTGCGGAACTTCGCCGCGTACTCCCTCCAGCGGCTCGGCGTCGACCACATCGACGTCTACCGCATCGCCCGCCTCGACCCGGACGTGCCGATCGAGGAGACCGTCGGCGCCATCGCCGAACTCGTCGAGAAGGGCCACGTCCGCCACGTCGGCCTCAGCGAGGTCGGCGCCGGGACCATCCGCCGCGCCGCCGCGACCGCCCCCATCGCGGACCTCCAGATCGAGTACTCCCTGATCTCCCGCGGCATCGAGGACGAGATCCTGCCCACCACCCGCGAACTGGGCATCGGCGTCACCGCCTACGGCGTGCTGTCGCGGGGCCTGATCTCCGGTCACTTCGGGCGCGACCGGCAGCTCGCCGCCGACGACTTCCGCGCCCACTCGCCCCGCTTCCAGGGCGACAACCTCCGCCGCAACCTCGACCTCGTGGACGCCCTGCGGACGATCGCCGAGCAGCACGGCGTCTCCGTCGCGCAGATCGCCATCGCCTGGGCGCTGTCCCGCGGCGAGGACATCGTGCCGCTCGTCGGCGCCCGCACCCGCGAGCGGCTGGCCGAGGCCCTCGGCGCCCTCGACGTCACGCTCGGCGAGTCCGACCTCCGCGCGATCGAGACGGCCGTGCCCGCCGACGCGGTGGCCGGCGAGCGGTACCCGGCCGCACAGATGGCACACCTCGACAGCGAGCGCTGATGCGGCCGCCGGTACCGTCTCTCCCATGGCACCGACCAGCGAGACCCTGACCGCCGAGCGCATCCTCGAGGTGACCGAGGAGGTGCTGCGCCGCCATGGCCCGGCCAAGGCGACCGTGGTGGACGTGGCCCGGGCGCTCGGTGTCAGCCACGGCAGCGTCTACCGGCACTTCCGCACCAAGGCGGCACTGCGCGAGGCGGTCACCAAGCGCTGGCTGGACCGTACGTCGCAGGCGCTGGCAGGCATCGCCACCGAGGAGGGCGACGCGGAGGCACGGCTGCGGGAGTGGCTGAAGGTGCTGTTCGACGCGAAGCGGCGCAAGGCGGGCCTGGACCCAGAGCTGTTCGCCACCTACACGGTCCTCGCGGAGGAGAACGGCGAGGCCGTGGGCGAGCACATCACCGACCTGACCGGGCAGTTGGCCCGGATCGTGCGGGACGGAGTGAGCGACGGGGGCTTCCGGCACACCGACCCGGACGTCACCGCCGGCGCGGTGTTCCTGGCGACCGGGCGCTTCCACGACCCGGCCCACGCCCGGGAGTGGGAACGGCCCGAGGCCGAGGCCGAGTTCGAGGCGGTCGTGGACCTGGTGATACGGGGCCTGCGGGCCGGCTGAGCCGTTCCGCACGATCGCCCGGCACCGTTTCGCCCGCGTCGCGCCAGGACCGCCGGCGGGGCACCTCGGGCACACGCACAGGGCGCGGCGGCTGCGGCAGCCGGCCGTGGTGCCGGAGCCGTGGCACGCCCGGTGCGCTTCAGAGCAGGTCGGCGTCCGCCGTCGTCCGCCCCAGGTACGCGACCGGCCCGGGGTCCGGCACGTCGATCTCGTGGAAGCCCATCCGGTCGTAGAAGGCGCGGGCCGGGACGTTGGCGGTGGCCATGCACAGGTGGATCGCCGGGACGCCCCTGTCCCGCAGGGCCCGCAGCAGAGAGTGCATCAGGACGCGTCCGTAACCGCGGCCCTGCCACGCGGGGAGCAGGTCGATGTGCAGATGGGCCGGGTAGTCGGCCACCTCGGGCACGATCATCCGCTCCGGGTCGTGCAGCAGCCCCAGCATCACCTCGTCCGGTGTGGCCGGCGATCTGGTGGGGGCCGGGTAGCGGTCCGCGACCAGCGGCAGCCACTCGGTGCGGAAGGCCGCCGCGAAGGCCGGGGTGTCGGCGGCGCCGACGATGTAACCGACGGCCCGCCCGTGCCCGTCGTCCAGGACGAAGGCCAGCTCCGGTTCCAGATGGACGTACGGGGACGCGAAGACCGCCGGGATGACGGCGGGGTCCGCGTACACGGGCCGGGCGTCCTGGCCGTTGTGCGCGGTGCGGATGCAGATGTCGTCGAGGGCCGCCCGGTCGGCGGGGCGGTAGGCGCGTACGCCGGGAGAACCGGGCGCCGTGGCGGAGGTGGCAGGAGTCGCGGAGGAGGTCACCACGGCATCCTGTCTGCGCTGGGAGCGCCCTCACAAGAGGATTCCCGTGGCGGTGCGCAGGGGCAGCAGCTGCGGGGCACCGGGGGCGCTAGGCCTCCGTCGGGTCCACCGTTGCCTGGTGGGCCTCCGCGAGGTGTTCCTGGGCCTTCAGCCACGGCAGGAACTGCGCGCCCCGGCGCCAGCCGCACGTGCCGCACTCGATGGTGCGCTGTACGCCCGTGCGCTGGACGTGGACCACGTGCTGTCTGCCGTGCCGGTCCCAGCGGCTCACCTTGCTCGTGTCGATCTGGGGCATGAGACCTCCGGCTTCCGCGGACAAGGACGAGATGGAGTGTGCCTCATGACCAACATCAACGGGGGGACTGCCCCCGCCGAGTTGACCAAGTCGTGGTCGGCCGGGGGGTGGAGGGGCCGTGCGGCGCCGTTCGCGGAGGCCGGGCCCGGTCCTACGCGCTCACGCCCGCCGCCTCGCGGACCTCCGCCGACTCCAGGCGCTCCGCCGTGCGTTCGGCCGTGCGGCGGGCCCGGGAGCCGGTCGTCACCGCGGCCAGTATCAGTACCGCGGCGCCGCACGCCGTGAGGATCCACCAGCCCGGCTGGGCCGCCGACACGAACGTGTCCCGGTACGGGGAGGAACCCACGCCCGTCGCCAGTACCGCGCCGATGACCGCGACGCCGAGGGTCTGGCCGAGTTGCCGGCTGGTGGAGGCCACGGCCGCGGCGACGCCGGCCTGCGCGCGGGGCATGCCGGACACCGCGGTGTTGGTGATGGGCGCGTTGACGAAGCCGAAGCCGATGCCGAACAGGACGTATCCGGTGAACAGTGTGGCGTTCGTCGTCTCGGCCTCGAACAGGGCGAACAGCAGTCCGCTGACCGTCATCGCGCAGCCCGCGATCACCAGCGGCACCCGTGGCCCGCGCGTGCCGACCAGCCGGCCGGACACCGGCGCGCACAGGAACGTCGGGACGGCCATGGGCAGCATCCACAGCCCCGCGTCCAGGGCGCTCAGCCCGCGCACGTTCTGCAGGTACAGCGTGGACAGGAACAGGAAACCGCCGAGCGCCGCGAAGGAGGCGACCGCGATCACGGTGGCCCCGCTGAACGGCACCGAGCCGAAGAACCGCAGGTCGATGAGGGGTTCGGTGCGGCGAGGTTCGTACCACACCAGGGTCACGAGGGCGGTGAGCGCGAGCGCGGCGAACGGCAGGACCACCGCGCCGCCCGCGTTCGGCGCCTCGATGATCGCGTATGTCAGGCTGCCGAAGAGGACGATGACCAGGGCCTGTCCGAACGGGTCGGGGCGGCGGGCCTTCCGCGCCCGGGACTCGGGCACGAACCGCCGGGTGAGCAGCAGCGCGGCGAGGCCCACGGGCAGGTTGAGCCAGAAGATCGACCGCCAGCCCACCGACTCCACGAGCAGCCCGCCGACCAGCGGCCCCGCGGCCATCGAGATGCCGACGACCGCACCCCAGGCGCCTATCGCGCGGGCCCGCTCGCGCGGGTCGGTGAAGGTGTTGGTGATGATCGACATGGCGACCGGATTGAGCATCGAACCGCCGACCGCCTGCACCGTCCGGAACGCCACCAGCGCCTCCAGGCTCGGCGCGACCGAGCACAGGGCGGAGCCGACGGTGAAGACCACCAGGCCCGCCATGAAGACGCGTCTGCGCCCGATCCGGTCGGCCGTGGAACCCGCGAGCATCAGCAGCGAGGCCAGGACCAGCGTGTACGCGTCGATCGTCCACTGCAGTCCCGACGTGCCGGCGTGGAACTCGCGCTGCATCGCGGGCAGGGCGACGTTGAGGACGGTGTTGTCCAGGCTCACGATCAGCAGGCTCATGCAGCAGATCGCGAGCACCAGAAGCCGTCGGCGGTGGCTGAGCTCGGGCATGCTGTCCATCGTAGCGTTCGATAGTGCGGTTAACTAATGACCGATGCACGGTCCTCTGCGCGGGTACCCGGCCGCGTACGGGACAATGGGGGAATGCCCATGCCGACACCGACGACGACCTCGCGCTCGATCCCGACGCCGACTCCGGCCCCGACCACGGCCTCGGCGCTGAGAATCGGCCCCCACGACGTGCAGCCGCCCGTCGTGCTGGCCCCGATGGCCGGGATCACCAACGCCCCGTTCCGCACCCTGTGCAGGGAGTTCAGCGGGGGCAAAGGGCTGTTCGTCAGCGAGATGATCACGACCCGGGCACTGGTCGAGCGCAACGACAAGACCATGCAGCTGATCAGGTTCGACGCGACCGAGCGGCCCCGCTCGATCCAGCTGTACGGCGTCGACCCGGCGACCGTGGGCAAGGCCGTCCGCATGATCGCGGAGGAGGGCCTCGCCGACCACATCGACCTGAACTTCGGCTGCCCCGTGCCCAAGGTCACCCGCAAGGGCGGCGGCTCCGCCCTGCCCTACAAGCGGAACCTGCTGCGCGCCATCCTGCGCGAGGCCGTCAGCGGCGCGGGCGACCTGCCGGTGACGATGAAGATGCGCAAGGGCATCGACGACGACCACATCACCTACCTCGACGCCGGCCGTATCGCCGTCGAGGAGGGCGTCACCGCCATCGCCCTGCACGGCCGCACGGCCGCCCAGCACTACGGCGGCACCGCCGACTGGGAGGCCATCGCCCGCCTCAAGGAGCACGTCCCGGAGATTCCCGTACTCGGCAACGGCGACATCTGGTCGGCCGGGGACGCGCTGCGGATGGTGCGCGAGACCGGCTGCGACGGCGTGGTCGTGGGCCGCGGCTGCCTGGGCCGGCCGTGGCTGTTCTCCGACCTCGTCGCCGCCTTCGAGGGCCGGGACGACGACATCGCCCGCCCGGGCCTGCGCGAGGTCGCCGAGGTCATGGTGCGGCACGCGACGCTGCTCGGCGAGTGGACCGGCGACGAGACGAAGGGCGTCGTGGACTTCCGCAAACACGTCGCCTGGTACCTGAAGGGCTTCGCCGTCGGCTCCGAGATGCGCAAGCGCCTCGCGATCACCTCGTCCCTGGCCGACCTGCGCGCCGGGCTCGACGAGCTGGACCTCGACCAGCCCTGGCCGGCCGGTGCCGACGGCCCCCGTGGCCGTACCTCGGGCAACAACCGCGTGGTCCTGCCGGACGGCTGGCTCAAGGACCCGTACGACTGCGCGGACGTGGGAGAGGACGCCGAACTGGACACCTCCGGGGGCTGACCGGCCCTCGCGGGTGAACCGTCGCCCCGTACGCGGCCGGTGAGCGGCCGTGGACGGCGTGCGTCCTCTACGCACCGGCGCGGTCGCCCGGTGGTCCTACGCCACACCGGCGCGTCACGGTCGGGTCCGGCGCGTCCGGCGCGTCCGGGGACGACGACGACCGCGTCGCCCGTGCCGTGCACTGGAGCCCCCGGCCGTACGAAACCGGGGGCCGAGGCCGGAGGCCCAAGTTCGTGACCCGGAGCCTCGAGCCCCGGGCCCTGGAACCCGAACCCCGGAACCAGGAAGCCGGAGCCCGAACCTCGGAACCCGCACCCCGCACCCCGGAAGCCGGAGGTCGGCAGCCGGAACCAGGGAGCCGTGGAACGGCCGGTCCGGTGGACGGCGGGCCCGGTGGGGGGCGGGCCCGCCGTCATGAGGTACGGCCGACGGGGCGCTCGTGTTCAACGGGGCGCGGTCGAAGCGCCCGGCGGGAGATGTCGTCCCTACCCTGTTCCCGGGGTAGGCACGACGCGGGCCGGACCTGCCTCACCCCGAGGCCCGTCAGACTTGAAGACGTCTGGTCGACCACTTCGGCGATGACTACCGTAGAGTTACGTCTTTTGAGCAGGCAAAACCCACTATGTAATGCAAGGTTGAGAAACCGAGGGGGTGCGCATGAACGGATCCGGGCCACGGGGCAGGGCCGGCAGAGCGGGCGGCGGCCAGGCGAGCGCCGGCGACCTGCTCGCGTTGGTGCGCACCGGCCGCGCCACCACGCGCGGCGCGCTCCAGCAGGTCACGGGCCTGTCCCGGGCCACCGTCGGCCAGCGCCTCGACCGGCTGTTCCGTGCGGGGTGGCTGCGCGAGGGCGCCGGGGGGCCGGTGGACTCGCCGCAGGGCGGGCGCCCCTCGATCACGCTGGAGTTCGACGACGACCACGCGGTCGTCCTCGCCGCCGACCTCGACACCCGGCACGCCCGCGCGGCCGTGCTGTCCCTCGGCGGCGAGCTGCTCGCCGAGCACGCCGGCGCGCTCGCCATCCAGGACGGGCCCGACATCGTTCTCGCGGAGCTCGGCCGCTGGTTCGCCGAGCTGCTGGAGAAGGCGGGGCGCCCCGCCGTGGAGGTCTGCGGCATCGGTCTCGCGGTGCCCGGCCCCGTGGACAGCGACACCGGCCGCGTGGTCCAGCCGCCGATCATGCCCGGCTGGGACGGCTACGACATCCGGAGCCGCCTCGCCGACGCGTTCACGGAACACACCGGCTCCGGGCCCGTACCGGTACTGGTCGACAACGACGCCAACCTCATGGCGTACGGCGAACAGCGCACCGGGCACCCGGACTGCTCGGCGTTCGTGCTGGTGAAGGTCTCCACCGGCATCGGCGCCGGGGTCGTGGTGGGCGGCACCATCTACCGGGGCATCGACGGCGGCGCCGGGGACATCGGGCACATCCGCGTCCCGGAGGGCGCCGAGGCACTGTGCCGGTGCGGTTCCTACGGCTGCCTGGCCGCCCTCGCGAGCGGCGGTGCCGTGGCGCGGCGGCTGGCCGAGGCCGGGGTGCCTGCCGCGTCCGGCTCGGACGTGCGGGACCTGCTGGCGGCCGGTCACCCGGAGGCGGTCGGGCTCGCCCGGGAGGCGGGGCGGCAGGTGGGGGACGTACTGGCGACGGTCGTGACCCTGCTGAACCCCGGCGTGCTGATGATCGCGGGCGATCTGGCCGGAATTCCCTTCGTCACCGGGGTGCGGGAGCTTCTGTACCAGCGGGCGCTGCCCCGCTCCACCGCCAACCTGGAGGTCGTCACCTCCCGGCTGGGGGAGCGGGCCGGCCTGGTGGGCGCGGGTGCGCTGGTCGTGGAGCATCTGTACGCGCCGGAGCGGGTGGAGGAGCGGCTGCTGGCGCTCGGGGTGTGACGGGCCCTCACGCGCAGGTCCTACGGGGCCGGCCCGCCTCGGCCCTCGACGTCCGGCCTGCACTGACCCGGCGCCCGTGGCTGCCCCGGCCCGCCCCTGGCCTCGGTCCCCGGCCCGTGCCTGCCCTCGGCCCTTCGCCCGTCCTGCCCTGACCCCGGCCTGCCTTTGCCCTCGGCCCCTTGCCTGCCCCTGCCCCGCATCCGGCCCGCCCCGCCCCTGCCCTTCGGCCTCCGCCTGCCTCGGGGCCTTCGGCCCACCTCACAACCCGGCCGCTCCCGCTCTCACCCCCGCTCTCACCCCCGGCCCTCGTCCGGATGGTGAAATTCCGGAGGCTGTGGCAGCGTGATTCTCGCCACCCCTGATCGTCGGTGCGCTCAGATGAGCGAATCGCGGACGGCTGCACTTCTCCAAAGACTGGCACTCAGTGCCACGTCATGATCGTTCATCGATCGAACTCAGACGTGCCGACTATCGCTCGTTTGAGCGGGTATCGCGATCCTCGAAGAGGGGGTGCGTTCAAGAAATGAAAACATCCGTCGGCGACGGCTTGCCCGGCGGTGACTTTCGATCCGCTGGCGGCCGAGTGGTCACAGGCTCATGACGCACAAGTGGACGTACCCAGGTGCCTTCGATCTGGGTACATTCCCCGACGTCAGGGCAGCCACCGCGTCCTCGAGGAGTCGAGACCCGTGTCGGAAAACACAGACCCCCACGTAGCTCAGCCGACCCAGAACGTTGAGGGCGTGAAGTTCGTTTACGACTTCACAGAGGGCAACAAGGACCTCAAGGACCTTCTGGGAGGCAAAGGGGCGAACCTCGCCGAGATGACCAATCTCGGTCTTCCCGTGCCGCCCGGCTTCACCATCACCACCGAGGCCTGCAAAACCTACCTCGACAGTCGCGAGGAGCCTGCGGCACTGCGTGACGAGGTGAGTGCGCACCTCGACGCCCTCGAAGCCACGATGGGCAAGAAGCTCGGCCAGGCCGACGACCCCCTGCTGGTGTCCGTCCGTTCGGGCGCCAAGTTCTCCATGCCCGGCATGATGGACACGGTCCTCAACATCGGCCTCTCCGACACGTCGGTGCAGGGCCTCGCCCGGCAGGCCGGTGACGACCGCTTCGCGTGGGACTCCTACCGCCGCCTCATCCAGATGTTCGGCAAGACGGTCCTCGGCGTCGACGGCGACCTCTTCGAGGACGCGCTGGAGAAGGCCAAGGAGGCCAAGAAGGTCACGGTCGACACCGAGCTGGAGGCCGCCGACCTCAAGAAGCTGGTCACCCGCTTCAAGAAGATCGTCAAGACCGAGACGGGCCGCGACTTCCCACAGGACCCGCGCGAGCAGATGGACCTCGCCATCCGCGCGGTCTTCGACTCCTGGAACGGCGAGCGCGCCAAGCTGTACCGCCGCCAGGAGCGCATCCCGCACGACCTCGGCACCGCCGTCAACGTGTGCTCCATGGTCTTCGGCAACCTCGGCCCGGACTCCGGCACCGGCGTCGCCTTCACCCGCGACCCCGCCTCCGGCCACCAGGGCGTCTACGGCGACTACCTGCAGAACGCCCAGGGCGAGGACGTCGTGGCGGGCATCCGCAACACCGTGCCGCTCGCCGAGCTGGAGTCCATCGACAAGAAGTCGTACGACCAGCTCATGCAGATCATGGAGACCCTGGAGAACCACTACAGGGATCTCTGCGACATCGAGTTCACCATCGAGCGCGGCCAGCTCTGGATGCTCCAGACCCGCGTCGGCAAGCGCACCGCCGGCGCCGCCTTCCGTATCGCCACGCAGCTCGTCGACCAGGGCCTGATCGACGAGGCCGAGGCGCTCACCCGCGTCAACGGGGCCCAGCTCGCGCAGCTGATGTTCCCGCGCTTCGACGAGGACGCCAGGGTCGAGCAGGTCGGCCGGGGCATCGCCGCCTCCCCGGGCGCGGCCGTCGGCAAGGCCGTCTTCGACTCGTACACGGCCATCAAGTGGTCCCGCTCCGGCGAGAAGGTCATCCTGATCCGCCGCGAGACCAACCCCGACGACCTGGACGGCATGATCGCCGCCGAGGGCATCCTCACCTCGCGCGGCGGCAAGACCTCGCACGCGGCCGTCGTCGCACGCGGCATGGGCAAGACATGCGTCTGCGGCGCCGAGGAACTGGAGGTCGACACCAAGCGCCGCCGGATGACCGTGCCGGGCGGCCACGTCGTCGAAGAGGGCGACGTCATCTCCATCGACGGCTCCTCGGGCAAGGTCTACCTGGGCGAGGTCCCGGTCGTGCCGTCCCCGGTCGTGGAGTACTTCGAGGGCCGGATGCACCCCGGTGCCGACGACGCCGACGAACTGGTCGAGGCCGTGCACCGCATGATGGCCTTCGCCGACCGCAAACGCCGCCTGCGGGTGCGCGCCAACGCCGACAACGCCGAGGACGCGCTGCGCGCCCGCCGCTTCGGCGCCCAGGGCATCGGCCTGTGCCGCACCGAGCACATGTTCCTCGGCGACCGGCGCGAACTGGTCGAGCGGCTGATCCTGGCCGACACCGAGGCCGAGCGCGAGGAGTCCCTCAAGGAGCTGCTCCCGCTGCAGAAGCAGGACTTCGTGCAGCTCTTCGAGTCCATGGACGGTCTCCCGGTCACCGTCCGCCTCCTCGACCCGCCGCTGCACGAGTTCCTGCCCGACATCACGGAGCTCTCCGTACGCGTCGCCCTGGCCGAGTCCCGCCAGGAGCCGCACGAGAACGAGCTGCGCCTGCTGCAGGCCGTGCACCGGCTGCACGAGCAGAACCCGATGCTGGGCCTGCGCGGCGTACGCCTCGGCCTGGTCATCCCCGGCCTGTTCACCATGCAGGTCCGGGCGATCGCCGAGGCCGCCGCCGAGCGCAAGGCGGCCAAGGGCGACCCGCGCGCGGAGGTCATGATCCCGCTCGTCGGCACCGTGCAGGAGCTGGAACTGGTCCGCGACGAGGCCGACAAGGTCATCGCCGAGGTGGAGGAGGCGAGCGGTACGCGGCTGAAGCTGGCGATCGGCACGATGATCGAGCTGCCGCGCGCGGCGCTCACCGCCGGCCAGATCGCCGAGGCCGCGGAGTTCTTCTCCTTCGGCACGAACGACCTCACCCAGACCGTGTGGGGCTTCAGCCGGGACGACGTGGAGGCCTCCTTCTTCACGGCGTACCTGGAGAAGGGCATCTTCGGCGTCTCCCCGTTCGAGACGATCGACAAGGACGGCGTGGGTTCCCTGGTGAAGTCGGCGGTCGAGGCGGGCCGGGCGACCCGCCCCGACCTGAAGCTCGGCGTCTGCGGCGAGCACGGCGGCGACCCGGAGTCGGTCCACTTCTTCCACGAGGTCGGCCTCGACTACGTCTCCTGCTCCCCGTTCCGCATCCCGGTGGCCCGCCTGGAGGCGGGACGCGCCGCGGTGACGTCGAAGGGCAGTGACCACCGCTGACCCACCCGGCAGACTCCGGAGCCGTGCCCCGTTCCCTGCCACCCTCACCGGCGGGCCCCGGCCCCGGACCGCGAAAACAAGAGGACGGCACCCTGTGCGGGGGTGTCGTCCTCTTGGCGTGGCCGGCGAACGGCCCTCGGGCCGGGCGGTGTCCAGAGATCACAGTCGGCGGCGGCGACGTCGGTGTCCTCGGCCACTGGACGACACCGGCCCGAGAGCCGGCGGCGGGATTCGAACCCGCGTTTCCCTCTTGACAGGAGAAGTAGCCGCAACCTGCGCACCTGGACGCCGTCAGCCTAGTGAGCCGACGGCCTCCCGGCATCCGAATTAGCGGTCGGACCGGCGTCCGCATCAGCGGTCGGAGCGGCGGTCGGGTTGGCGGTCGGGTCGGCGGTCAACCGTGTCGTTACGAGGCGCGCACCTCGTACGTCGCCACGCGCACCCCGTCCTCGTCCAGGCACCGCCCCGACTCCAGGTCGAAGCGCTGCTTCAGCAGTGGTGAGGCGACGAACGGGTGGCCCCGGTGAGTGCCGGTCAGGCCGCGGGAGAGGACGGCCGCGCCGGTGAACGGGTCGCGGTTGCCGACGGCGTAGAGCCTGCCGCTCCGGTCCAGGAACAGGGCCACCTGGCGGCCGTCGGGGAGCAGGGCGGCCACGCCCCGGCCGGGGAACAGCGTGCTCAGGTCGCAGACGGTGAACCAGTCGTCGGAGCCGGAGCCGGAGCCGGAGCCGTCCGACGGTCGTAGCCGGACCTGGACCTGGGCTTCCGCCTGAACCGGGGCCTGGGCCTGGGCCTGGGCCTGGTCCTGGTCCTGGGCCTGGGCCTTGGGGTCGGTCGTCTCGAGTGTGAGGGTCATCGCCGGGCGCTTCCTTCCGGGTCGGAGGGGGCGGAAAGGGGGGATTCCGCAAGGTCTGTGGGGTCCGGGGGCCGCATGCCGATGGTCGTCAGGAGCGGCAGGTCGGGCTTGATCTGGTCGCGCTCGGGGACGAACGCGACGACCGGGTCGGGGGTGCCGGGGGCGTTCACGAAGGACACGAACCGGGCGAGCTTCCCGGGATCGCCGAGGGTCTCGGCCCACTCGTCGCGGTAGTGCGAGACGTGGGCCCGCATCAGGGACTCCAGCTCGTCGCAGATGCCGAGCGAGTCGTGCACGACGACGTCCCGTACGTGGTCCAGGCCGCCCGGGACGCGCTCCAGCCAGGCCGAGGTGCGCTCCAGGCGATCGGCGGTGCGGATGTAGAACATCAGGAACCGGTCGATCAGGCGGACCAGTTCGGCGTCGGAGAGGTCCTGCGCGAGGAGGTCGGCGTGGCGCGGGGTGGCGCCGCCGTTGCCGCCGACGTACAGGTTCCAGCCGCCCGCCGTGGCGATCACGCCGAAGTCCTTCGACCGGGCCTCCGCGCACTCGCGCTGGCAGCCGGAGACCGCCGACTTCAGCTTGTGCGGGGACCTCAGGCCCCGGTAGCGCAGCTCCAGGTCGATCGCCATGCGGACCGAGTCCTGGACGCCGTAACGGCACCAGGTCCGCCCCACGCAGGACTTCACGGTGCGCAGCGACTTCCCGTAGGCGTGCCCGGACTCGAATCCGGCGTCGACCAGCCGCGCCCAGATCGGCGGGAGCTGTTCGACGCGGGCGCCGAACATGTCGATGCGCTGGCCGCCGGTGATCTTCGTGTAGAGCCCGAAGTCACGGGCGATCTCCCCGATCACGATCAGCTTCTCCGGGGCGATCTCACCGCCGGGGATGCGCGGCACGACGGAGTACGAGCCGTTCCGCTGCAGGTTGGCCAGGAAGTGGTCGTTGGTGTCCTGCAGGGCGGCCTGCTCGCCGTCCAGGACGTAGCCGCTCGCGCCGATCACCGGGGCGAGGGAGGCGATGACCGAGCCGACCGCCGGCTTGCAGACCTCGCAGCCCTCGCCGCCCCGGGCGTCCTCGCGGCCGTGCCGGTCCAGCAACTCCCGGTACGAGCCGACGCGCAGGGCGAGCACGATCTCGTACAGCTCCTCGCGGGTCTGCGCGAAGCAGCCGCACAGGCCCTTGTCGACCTCGACGCCGGACGCCTCCAGTTCGGCGGTGACGAGCTGCCCGAGCACCTTCACGCAGGAGCCGCAGCCGGTACCGGCCCTGGTGCACTTCTGCACCTCGGGCACCGTGGTGCAGGCGTGCTCGGTCACCGCGCCGCGGACGGTGCCCTTGCTGACGTTGTGGCAGGAGCAGACGATCGCGTCGTCCGGCAGCGCGGACGGGCCGAGCCGCGCCGGGGCGCCGGCACCGGCCGGCAGGACGAGCGACTCGGGCGCGACCGGCGGGACAGAGCCGGTGAAGGCGCGCAGTGTGCCGTACGCCTCCGCGTCGCCGACCAGGACGCCGCCGAGCAGCGTGCCGTCCCGGCCGACGACCAGCTTCTTGTACAGGCCCGCGCGGGAGTCGGAGTAGACGACGTCCAGGCAGTCCTCGGTGGTGCCGTGCGCGTCGCCGAAGGACGCCACGTCCACGCCGAGCAGCTTCAGTTTGGTGGACAGGTCGGCGCCGGTGAACTCCGCCTCGACTCGGGCAAGGGTGGCGGCGGCCGTCTCGGCCTGCTCGTAGCCGGGCGCGACCAGCCCGTACACCCGGCCGTCGGCGGCCAGCGCGCACTCGCCGATCGCGAACACGCGCGGGTCACGGACCGTGCGGCACTGCTCGTCCACCACGATGCCACCGCGCTCGCCGACCGTCAGACCGCAGTCGCGCGCCAGCTGGTCGCGGGGCCGGACCCCGGCGGAGAACACCACCAGGTCGGTGGCGAGCTCCGACCCGTCGGACAGCCTCATCCCGGTGACCGAGCCGTCGGGGCCGGTCAGGATCTCCTGCGTGCCGACGCCCGTGTGGACGGACAGTCCCCTGTTCTCGATGGTGCGCAGCAGTGCCGCGCCGCCGCCCTCGTCGACCTGGAGGGGCATCAGCCGGGGCGCGAACTCCACGATGTGGGTCGCGATCCCCAGTCCCTCGAGCGCGCCGGCGGCTTCGAGGCCCAGCAGACCGCCGCCGACGACGGCACCGGTCCTCGCCTTCCCGGCGTACTCCTCGATGGCGAGGAGGTCATCGAGGGTGCGGTAGACGAAACAGCCGGCGGCGTCCTTGTTCGGAACCGGCGGTACGAACGGGTACGAGCCGGTGGCGAGGACGAGGACGTCGTACGCGAAGACCTCCCCGGACCGGGCGGTGACCGTCCGTGCCCTGCGGTCGACGTGCTCGGCCGGGTCCCCGAGGCGCAGCTCGATGCCGTGCCGGCCGATGAACTCCCCGTCGGTCAGGGACAGTTCCGCGGGCGTGGTGCCCGAGAAGTACGAGGTGAGCTGCACGCGGTCGTACGCCGGACGCGGCTCCTCGCAGAGCACGACCACACGGTGCGTGGCGGTCAGGCCGCGCTCGGCGAGCGCCTCGAGGAAACGCTGCCCGACCATGCCGTGACCGACGAGCACGATCGTGGGAACGGCTTCCGGTGTCACGTCCGGTGGGTTGGTCATCAGGAGCCTCCGTCGTGGGTGAGCAGGTGGAGCAGCGGGCCGGTGGCGGGGAGCGGCTCCGCCCCCTCCCAGGCGCGGGCGAGCGCGCCGACCGTGCCGAGTTCGCCGACGAGGACCCCGCCGACCAGGCGGTCGTCGCGGACGACGACCCTGCGGTACGTGCCGCGGGTGGCGTCGGTGAGCTGGACGACGTCGTCACCGGGGCGGCTCTGCGTCTCGCCGAAGGCGGCGAGGTCGAAGGGGCCGGGGCCGAAGGCGGCGAGGTGGGAAGGGGCGCTGCCGAAGGCGCCGGGGCCTCCGGGGGCGGACCCCCCGGAGGAGAGGGCGGTGGGCCCGGCGAGGGTGAGCCGGGTGAGCGCGCGGGTGCCGGTGTAGCGGGCGGTGGCCTGCCCGCCGAGCAGAGCGGCGAGGGCGTCGGCCTGCTCGACGGCGGGGGTGGCCAGGCCGTACACCGTGCCGTCGTGCTGCGCGCAGTCGCCGACGGCGTGGATGTGCGGGTCGGAGGTGCGCAGTTCGTCGTCCACGACCACCCCCTCGTGGACGGTGAGACCCGCGTCGCGGGCGAGGCCGACGCGCGGGTGGACGCCGCAGGCCAGGACGACGAGGTCGGTGTCGAGGGCGTAGCCGTCGGCCATCTCCACGCAGCGGACGGCGCCGCCGGCGCAGCGCACGTCGCGCACCCGGCACGCGGTGTGCACCTCGACGCCGAGGCCCCGCAGATGCCGGTGGACGAGCCGGGAGGCGTCCGGGTCGAGCTGGCGCTCCATCAGCCGTTCCGCCTGCTGTGCCAGGACGACCTGTGCGCCGCGTACGGCGAGTGCGCGGGCCGCGGACACGCCGAGCAGGCCGCCGCCGATGACGACGGCGCGCACGCCGGGCCGTACGGCGCTCGACAGGCCGAGGCAGTCGTCCATGGTGCGGAAGGCGTGCACGCCCACCGGCAGGTGACGTTCCGCGCCGAACAACCCGCGCAGCGGCGGAAGTCGCGGGTTGGACCCGGTGGCCAGCACGAGCCTGTCGTACGCGATCGTCGAGCCGTCCGCGCAGGTCAGCGTCCGCGCGGCGGGGTCGATGCCGGTGACGCGGGTGCGGACCAGGTCCGCGGGCGCGGGCAGCGCTGTCACCTCGGGGCCGTACCGCCCGGCCAGCACCTCGGTGAGCAGCACCCGGTTGTACGGCCGGTGCTCCTCGTCGCCGATCAGCAGCGCGGGCGTGCCGAGCTCACCGAGCCGCCGGGCGAGACGCACGCCCGCGATCCCGGCGCCGATCACCACCACACGCGCATTCGAGGTCATGGCGTAGAGCGTGCGGGGCGGATGTTACCCGGCAGGACCACCGCTGTTTCCCGCGCGGAACGTTCGGCTCAGTGAGGGCGGAGGGCGGATGTGAGGGCGGGTGCGACGGGGGTGGGGGCCGGGCGGGATAAGGTCGCGATCATGCCCGACATATCCCTGACCACGGTCGTTGTCCTGTGCGTGGCCGCGTTCGCGGCCGGCTGGATCGACGCCGTGGTGGGCGGCGGCGGGCTCCTGCTGCTCCCCGCTCTGCTGCTCGGCCTCCCCGCGAGCACCCCGGCCGCGTACGCGCTCGGCACCAACAAGGCGGTCGCCATCGTCGGTACCACGGGCGCCGCGGTGACGTACGCCCGCAAGGCGCCGGTGGACGTGCGCACCGCCGTACGCATCGGGCTGGCAGCCGTCGCAGGGTCGTCGATGGGCGCCTTCTTCGCGGCGGGGATGAGCACCGGGGTTCTCAAGCCGGTCATCATGGTGGTGCTGCTGGGCGTCGGCGCGTTCGTGATCCTGAAGCCCGCCTTCGGCACGGCTCCCGTCCCCGGCCCGGCGGGCCCGCGCCGCGTTCTCGCCGCGATCGCCCTCGCGGGCGTGGGCATCGGCTTCTACGACGGACTGGTCGGCCCCGGCACCGGCACGTTCCTGGTCCTCGCGCTCACCGCCGTACTGCACCTCGACCTCGTCGCCGCATCCGCCACCGCCAAGATCGTCAACTGCTGCACCAACGCCGGGGCGCTGGCGACCTTCGCCTGGCAGGGCACGGTGCTGTGGAAACTGGCCGCCGTCCTGGCCGTCTTCAACCTGGCGGGCGGCACGCTGGGCGCCCACACCGCCCTGAAGAAGGGCAGCGGATTCGTCCGGGTGGTGCTGCTGACGGTGGTCTTCGCGCTGGTGGCGAATCTGGCGTATGAGCAGTGGGCGGCCTAGCACCGGGCGTTCATGAGTCCTCGCCGGTGCGCTGACGGGGATTCCGGCGACCGCGCGTGAGCAGGAGGCCAGTCCGGGCGGTCGGCCCGTTTCTCCTCCGTTCAGGCGGATTCTCCGGGTGAGTCGGCACATGACGTCTTCGCCGGGAACGTATGGCTCTTGCTGGTCACGGTGAGCGAAGAGGAGCATCGGGATGACGGACACAACCACGGACGCGGATCCGACGCCCCCGGCGCGGTTCTGGGCGCTCGACGACCTGCGCGGTCTGGAATTCGATCCGCTGCTGGCGGAGCTGCTGCGCGACGAGCCGGTGGCGCGCATCCGGCTGCCCCACGGCAACGGGGACGCCTGGCTCGTCACACGCTACGAGGACGTCAGGATGGTCACCTCCGATCCGCGCTTCAGCCGCAGTGCGCTGGTCCGCCGCGAGCGGGCGGCCACCCGGATGACGGGACACACCGTCGCCTCGCACGCCGGGTTGAACTATGCCGATCCCCCGGATCACACCCGGATGAAGAAGATCGTCGCCAAGGTGTTCACTTCTCAGGGCATGAAGCGGCTGCGGCCCTTGGCGCAGGCGATCGCCGACCGTCTGCTGGACGAGGTGGAATCGCACGGTGCCCCGGCAGACCTCATGGCCCTCTTCCACGGCCCCTTCCCACTCGCCGTGGTCAGCGACCTGATCGGTGTCCCGGAGGAGGACAGGTCACGGCTCGCTGCCTGGCCCGACCTGGTTCTGTCGGCCGGTCCGGGCCCGGAGAGCAGCCGGGAGGCCAAGGCCCAGCTGACCGCCTACATCCTCGAGCTGTTGCAGCGCCGCCGTCACGACCCCCGCGAGGATTTGGCCACGGTGCTCGCGGAGGCGATGCACAACGGTGAGATGAGTCAGGAAGAGGCGGTCTCCGTCACCACCGCCATCCAGGTCAGTGCCGCGCACGCGATCCGCAACAACAGCGCCAACATGGTGTACGCCCTGCTCACGCACCCCGAGCACCTCACCCGGCTCCGGGCCGAACCGGAACTGGTCCCCCGGGCGGTTGACGAACTGCTGCGCTACATCCCGCACCGCCACGGGGTGGGCCTGCCACGGGTCGCCGAGGAGGACACCCAGGTCGGCGACGTCATGATCCGCGCCGGCGAGGTGGTGTACGCGTCGTATCTCACCGCCAACCGGGATCCGCAGGTCTTTCCCGACCCGGACACCATCGACTTCGACCGGCCACCGATGGCCCACATGGCCTTCGGGTACGGCGTGCACCACTGCATCGGCGCCTCACTGGCCCGCATGGAGCTGGAAATGATCGTCACCACCCTGCTGAACCGGTTCCCCGGCCTGCGCCTGGCCGTGCCGCCGGAAGAGATGGTCTGGCAGCGTAAAGGGCTCATCCGTGGCCCGCGGACCCTGCCGGTCGCCTGGTAGAGCAGATGTCGCCGCCGTACTCCTCCCGCGCCATTCGCAGCCACCCCCGGCGCCGGGGCATCCGCGCGGTCGTCCCGCGACCCTCCGGCCGGATGGGTCACCGCCGCCGGCGAGGCCGCCGGGGCGCCCACCCACCGGGCTTCGATGCCGAGGTTCACCAGCAGCGCGACACCGTCGAACGGTGCAGCAACCGCCTCGAGGCGTGGGTGACGCCCGGGGCCCCGGTCACACGACGGGGCCCCGGGGGCTCGAGGCACGGATGCCCTTCGGGTCAGCTGCCGATCAGGGTGCGCCAGGTGTCCGGGCCGACGACGCCGTCCGCGGTGAGGCCCTTGGACTGCTGGAAGCTGCGGACCGCGGAGGCGGTGGCCGAGCCGAACTCGCCGTCGGCGGTGAGGCTCGCGCCCTGGGCGTTGAGCTGGATCTGCGCGGCGCGGACCGCGTCGCCGGAGGAGCCCTCCTTGACGGTGCTGATCAGCGCGGACCAGGTGTTGGGGCCGATGACCCCGTCCGCGGTCAGGCCGTTGGCCTGCTGGAAGGCCTTGACCTGGGTTTCGGTGCCCGACCCGAAGGCGCCGTCCGCGGTGAGGCTGTGGCCCCGGCTGCGCAGCAGGTACTGGGCGGACTTGACGTCCGTGCCGCTCGAGCCGTTGCGCAGGGTCGGCCAGGAGGCGGTCGGCGGGGTGGTGCTGTCGGAGATGTTCACCGGGTGGTACGGCTTGTACTCGCTGCCCGAGGACAGGCCGTAGGTCAGCGTGCGGTGGGTGGTGCCGTACGTGCCGCGCTGCTCGTAGGCAAGGTAGGAGCTGTGCGAGGAGTCGGTCCACTTCTCGAAGATGACGACGTGGCGGGTGGTGTTGTCGCCGGACGCGTCGATGAGCAGGTCACCGGGCTTCAGGGCGCCCAGGGTGATCGGGGTCGTCAGGCTGCGGTCGCCGGCCAGACCGACGGTGTTGGGGCCCGGCTTCCACAGGCCGAGGGTCATCGAGACGTAGCCCGAGCAGTCCTGCCGGTAGCCGTCGGACCACACCTTCGTCTGGCTGTACGGCACCGGGCCGCCGTTGTTGGCGGTGAGCCAGGTCGCCGCGCGGCGCAGCACCTCGGCCTGGGTGACGGACGGGGCCGCGGCCACGGTGGTGCCGAGACCGGCCTGCTGGACGGCGGTCCTGCCGGCGTGCGCGCCGACGCTCTGGCTGACGCTCTGGGGGGCGGGTGCGGCCATGGCCGACTGGCCGGCCAGCAGGCCGCCGAGTCCGAGGGCCGTGGCCGACGCCACGGCCGCGGCCAGGGTGGCCTTGCGCCTGGTGTGGGAGTGCCTTGACATCGGTCCTCCTGTGGGGGGATGGCGTGTGGACTCCTGAGCCCTGTTGCTCCCGGGCTCGTTACTCCTGAGTCAACCATGTTCTGGACATGACAGTCAGTAGCCCGCACCGTCCACGCCGGTTCTTGCATGTCCCCGCCCTCCCGGAACCCCTGTCGAGCGTCCGGCGCCGTGCCGGAAGCGGAAGATCCGCGAACCAGGACGAACCGCGTGCCGAACCGCGCCCCGCCCGTCGTGCCGAACCGCGCCCCGCCCGTCGCGCCGAACCGCGCCCCGCCCGTCGCGCCGCGCCCGCCCCGCCCGTCGCGCCGCCCGTCGTGCCGAACCGCGCCCCGCCCGTCGCGCCGCGCCCGCCCCGCCCGTCGTGCCGAACCGCGCCCCGCCCGTCGCGCCGCGCCCCGCCCGTCGCGCCCTGTCCGCCGCGCCTTGCCCGCCCCGCCCCGTTCAGTCGCCGCCCGAGCCGGTGAGGTGGGCGAAGGCGACCACGTTGCCCTGGTAGCCGGTGCGGCGCGAGTAGCCGCCCCCGCAGGTGATGATCCGCAGCTCGGGGCGTTTCGCCGGGCCGTACACCTTCCCGTCCGGGAAGTCCCGCGCGGCGTACACCTCGACCGCGTCCACCGTGAACACGGCCACGCCCCCGTCCCGCCGGTCGACCTCCACCCTGCTGCCCTTCTTCAGGGCGCCGAGCCGGTAGAACACGGCGGGGCCCTCGGCGTTGTCGACATGACCCGCGACGATCGCGGTGCCCGTCTCTCCCGGCGTCACCCCGGCCTCGTACCAGCCCGCGAGATTACGGTCCTCGGCCGGCGGCACGTCCAGGCTGCCGGACGGGGTGAGGCCGAGGCCGGTCAGAGGGGCGTCCACCCGGATCGCCGGGATGCGGATGCGGTCGGGCGGGGAGGGCGGCAGCGCGGGCTCCGCCGGCTCCGAGGGCGCCTCGGGAGCCGAGGACGCGGCCGGCCGTTCGCCGTCCTGCCCCGGCTGCCCGGACTGCCCGGCGCCGGCCTCGACGGCCGACGGCTGCGGCGGGGTGTGCGAGGCGGTGCCGCTCCGCAGCAGCCACGCGCCGGAACACAGGGCGACCGCGGTGACGGTCCCTATGGCCATGTTGCCGAGCCTGCGCATGACGAACCTGAACCTCTCCGGGCAGCCTGACGGACTGCCCACCGGCGTCCCACGGGTGCTTCACGGACGTCCTGCGCCGCGACGTGCCGCGAGCCCACGGTCGACCACCGGCTCCGCCCTGCGGTGGGGCGTCCCGCCCGCCGGTGAGGGGGCGCCTGCCCGGGATGCGGATGCCGGACGCGGTCCCGCGGGGCCCCGGGCGGGCGGGCCGCTGCCGTGCCGGCGTCCCGCGGCCCGCCCCGGACCCCCTCCGGGCCGCGAGGGGCGTCGGGTCCGGAGGGGGAGGGGGGTCGCGGTACCGGCGGACGGGCGGCGGGAGGGTGCCCGTCAGATCCCGTCGCCTCTCGCCCGGCGATGCAGGAGCCAGGTACCGCCCGCGGCGGCGACGGCGAGAGCCGCCACGCCGGCCGCGGTCTGTACGGGATCGGGGCCCAGTGCGCCGCCGACCCCCGTCTTCACACTTCCGTGGGGATACGTGTGTCCCTGCTGGGACACCGGCACGACCGCGAGGTCGCCGGTCACCCGCTGCCCGTTCCTCGCACAGGTCACGACGATCTCGTACGTCCCCGGCTGTGCGCCCGGCGGCACCCGGAACCGTCCGGCCGTCCCCCGGCCGTGGGCGCCCGGGGCCAGTGCGAAGGGGCCGCCGCCCACCGCCGCGGCGTCGCCCTGCGCGGCGACGCCGTCACCGCACGCCCCGGTGTTCACCGTGACCCGCGACCCGGGAACGGCCGAGGACGGACGGACCTCCAGGCCGTCCATGCCCATGCCCCTGCCCACTCCGGTGTCCGTGCCGGAGCCCGTGCCGGCGTACACGCGGGTGGTCGGGCCGGCGCCGTGTGCGGGCGCGGTCGCGAGTCCTGCGGCGGCGAGAGCGAGGGCGCCCCCGGTCAGCAGTCGGGCGGTACGTCGCATCCGTGCTCCTCCGAGCTGTTCGGCGGGTCACGGCCCGCGACATCCCCATGTGCCGCTGCGTCGGACGTGCCCTGCCCTACCGAGGTAAGTGGCAGCGGGCCCGGCGCGCTTTCTGATGGTTCGTCAGAAAGGGGGCGAACGGGTGCAGCGTCACCGTACGAGAGGCGCTCGGCCGTCGCCGTTTCAGCAGGTCACCGGCGTGTGGTGGGCGCCGTCGGAAGGGTTGCGCGGCCGCGCGTGTGAACGGGTGACCGTGCCGGGCGCACCCGGTCCCACCTGCCCGCGCCCGCCAGGACTTGACCTCGACCGGACTTGAGGTCGGAGGCTTCTCGCATGAACCCAGCCCTCAGCAAGCCGGCGGAACCCCTCCACGTCACTCTCGTCATCGGCAGCAACCGTCACGGCCGGTTCGGCCCCGTCGTCGCCGACTGGCTCCTCGGTCATCTGCGCGGCCGTCCGGACCTGGTCCCGGACGTCGTCGACGTCGCGGCGACGGACCTGCCCACCTCCCTCGCCCGTGGTCCCGGCGCGCGGGCGGTCCTGGCGGAGGTGTCGCCGAAACTCGCGGAGGCGGACGCGTTCGTCGTCCTCACGCCCGAGTACAACCACTCCTTCCCGGCGGGCCTGAAGAACCTGATCGACTGGCACTACGCGGAGTGGCGCGCCAAGCCCGTCGCGCTGGCCTCGTACGGCGGTCTGTCCGGCGGCCTGCGCGCCGTGGAACACCTGCGCCAGGTCTTCGCCGAACTGCACGCCGTCACGGTCCGCGACACCGTCTCCTTCCACCACGCGGGCGCCGCCTTCGACGACGCGGGCACCCTGAAGGACCCCTCGGGCCCGGACGCGGCGGCCAAGCTGATGCTCGACCAACTGGCCTGGTGGGCCCGGGCCCTGAGGGATGCCAGTCGAACGACCCCGTACGCGGCCTGAGGCCGCCGGCCGTCCGGGTCCCGGACGCCGTCCGGGACCCGGACGCGCGCCGCGGCCCGTACTGGACATGTGCCTGCCGGACATGTGCCTGCCGGACACGGGTCTGCCGGACACGGGTCTGCCCGACGCGGGGGCGACCGGGCATGGGGCGGCCGGACGTGTGACAGCGCGACGTGTGACGGCCGGACATGGGGCGGCCGTCCCGGGGCATCCCGGGACGGCCGTCACCCAAGGTCCGTCCGCGTCCGGCGTCAGCCCACGTTCACCGCCCGCCACGCCGCGGCCACCGCCGCCTGCTCCGCGCTGCCGTCGCCGTACAGGTCCTTCGCCGCGTCCAAGGTGGCCGTGCGGGCGGCCGCGTACGTCGTGGAGGACGTCATGTGGACCGTCAGTGCCCGGTACCAGATCGCGCCCAGTTTGTCCCGGCCGATCCCGGTGACCGTCGAGCCGTCGCAGGTGGGGGAGTCGTGAGCGACGCCGTTCACGGTCTTCGCGCCGCTGCCCTCCGCGAGGAGGTACGCGAAGTGGTTGGCGACGCCCGACGAGTAGTGCACGTCGAGCGAGGCCACGTCGGAGTCCCAGCAGTCCGCCGACTTGCCGTCCCTGGACGGCTTGTCCATGTACCGCAGCGCCTCCCCGCCGAAGCCGGACCGGACGATCTTCTCGCCGATCAGCCAGTCACCCGGGTCGGAGGCGTTGCCCGCGTGGAACTCGACCAGCGTGCCGAAGATGTCACTCGTGGCCTCGTTGAGGCCGCCGGACTCGCCCGAGTACGTCAGCCCCGCCGTCTTCGACGTCACGCCGTGCGACATCTCGTGTCCGGCGACGTCCAGCGACACCAGCGGACCGAAGGTCGTGCCGTCGCCGTCGCCGTACGTCATGCAGAAGCAGTTGTCGTCCCAGAAGGCGTTGTTGTACGCGTTGCCGTAGTGCACCCGGTTGTACGAGCCCTTGCCGTCGCCGGCGATGCCGTCCCGGCCGTGGACGTCGTGGAAGTAGTCCCACGTCGTGTCCGTGCCGTACTGCGCGTCCACGGCGGCCGAGGCCCGGTCGGACGTGGCGCCCGAACCCCAGTGGTTGTCGGCGTCCGTGAACACGGTGGCGGGCGCCCGGCCCATGCAGATCGTGCCCAGGCACAGGTCCGTCTCGTTCCCCGCGTCGCCGGTGTACGTGCCGCCGCGCGTCGGGTCCTTCAGCTGGTACGTCGAACCCGACTGCGTCGTCTCCAGCGCCACCGTGCCGCCGTACAGGGACTTGCCGTCGCCCGACGCCGATTCCAGGCTGTCCCACGCGTCGATCTGCTCGCCGGTGGTCGCGTCGGTGAGCACGGTGCGGGCGACCGGGTTGCCCTGCGCGTCCCGCGCCACCGCCTCGGTGCGCCAGGCCAGCGTGGGCGCGCCGTGCAGGGCGTCGACCACCAGCCGCGGCTCGGCCCGCAGTGAGCGCAGTGCCTCGCCCAGGTGGGCGGCGCGCAGCAGGTTCGTCGCCAGGTCGGCGGCCCGGGGGGCGGACAGGCGGGGGGTGGTGGACAGGGACAGCGCGCTGCGGGTGGCGCGGTTCACGCCGTGGTAGCCGCCGTCGCGCGCGAGGTGGACGACGAAGTCGCCGCCCAGCACCGGCAGCCCGCGGTAGGTGCGGTCGTAGCGGACGTGCTGGGAGCCGTCCCGGTCGACGATCACGTCGCGGACCGTGGTCTCCTGCGCGGAGGTCAGACCGAGGCTCGCGGCCCGCTCGGCGAGGACCGCTTCGGCGTTCTCGACGGCGGTTGCCCGGCTCGGCCGGTCGGTGCCGGCGGCGTGGGCGGTGGAGGGGACCAGTGTCGCCGCGAGCAGCGCGGCGGCGGTGGCGGCTGTGCCCGCCAGGGCGGGACGGGAACCTCGGGTGTGCCGTATGCGACTCATCGGTCTCCTTGGTGCGGCGGCGCCGCGCGGGCGCGTGGAAGCGCCACCGCTCGCGAGTGGTGGCGGGGCGAGGGTGTGTGGGGCCGCTGGGGGACGGGGTGTTGACCATGATTCAAAATGCCCTGGCCATGTCATGTCCAGGGCGCTTCCGTGACGGTATGTGTGGGGTGAGAATCGTTTCTGCGGGGCTTCGGTAGAGGGCCTCCCGGGCAGGAGGGAAAGCGGAAACCTGGATGTCCGGCGCGACGGCGAAGGAGACCGGCGATGACCGTGGCCCACGGGCATGCCCCCGGCCGTCGACGCCGGGACCCCGAACGCCTCCCGTTCTTCGTCTACGGCACCCTGCGCCCCGGCGAGGTCAACCACGACGCGTTCCTGCGCGGCCGCACCCGCGCCGAGGAACCCGCCCGCCTCACCGGAGCGGTCCTGTACGCCGGGCCCGGCTACCCGTACGCGGTCGAGGAACCCGGCGGCACTGTCCACGGAGACCTCGTCACCGCGCACCCCGAGGCGTACGACGAACTCCTCCTGACCCTGGACCGCCTGGAGGAGTACATCCCGGGGGACCCGCGCAGCCTCTACGTACGCGTCGCACGGGAGGTCACCCGACTGATGGCCGGTGACGTCACCCGCACGGCCGGCCGCGGCGGTGTACGGGCCCGGGACACCGTACGGGCCTGGGTGTACGTCGCCGCCCCGGCCGTCACGGCGCGGCTGCGGTCCCACGGGAAGCCGATCGAGGGCGGCGACTGGCGGACCCGCCCTACGGCCTGACGCCTGTTTGACGCCCTACGGCCTGAAGTCCCGCCTGACGCCCTACGGCCCGACGCCTGCTTGACGCCTACCCTGACGTCCTACGGCCCCACGCCCCACGCCCCACGCCCCACGCCCCACGCCCTACGGCCCCACGCCCTACGGCCCGACGGTCTCGACCCGCACCGCGCACGCCTTGAACTCCGGCATGCCGGACGCCGGGTCGAGCGCGGGGTTGGTGAGGGTGTTGGCGCGGCCCTCACCCGGCCAGTGGAAGGGCATGAACACGGTGTCCGGGCGGATGCCGGTGGTGACGCGGGCCGGGGCGACCGCGCGCCCGCGCCGGGACACCACGGCCACCGGATCGCCCTGCGCCACCCCGAGTCGCGCCGCGAGCCGCGGGTGCAGCTCCACGAACGGGCCCGGCGCCGCGGCGTTGAGCTCGGCGACGCGGCGGGTCTGCGCGCCGGACTGGTACTGGGCGACGACCCGGCCGGTGGTCAGCAGCACCGGGTACTCGTCGTCGGGTTCCTCGGCGATCGCCCGGTGCGACACGGGTGCGAACCGGGCCCGGCCGTCCTCGGTGGCGAACCGGTCGAGGAACAGGCGGGGGGTGCCGGGATGCGCGCCGGGCAGGGAGCCCCCGTCCCGCCCCGCGCCGCCGTCGCCGTCCTTGCCGCCCTCGGCGCCACCTCTGTCCCTGCCCTCTGCGCCGTCCCCGCCCTCTTCGGCGCCGCCGCCGTCGCCGCCCCCCTCGGTGCCACGGCCACCTGTGCCGCCCGCCGGGCACGGCCAGAAGACGCCGTCCCCCTCGGCGAGCCTGCGGTACGTGATCCCGGAGTAGTCCGCGGGACCGCCCGCGCTCGCGCGGCGCAGTTCCTCGAAGACCTCCTCCGGGTCGGTCGGGAAGCCCTTCTCCACGCCCAGCCGGGCGGCGAGTCCGTGCAGCACCTCCAGGTCGCCGCGTACGCCCCCGGGCGGCGCGACCGCCTGTCGGCGCAGCAGCACTCTGCCTTCCAGGTTGGTCATGGTGCCGGTCTCCTCGGCCCACTGCGTCACCGGCAGGACGACGTCCGCGAGTGCCGCCGTCTCCGACAGGACCACGTCGCACACGGCGAGGAAGTCCAGCGACCGGACGCGGTCCTCCACGTGGGCCGCGCGCGGCGCCGACACCACCGGGTTGGACCCCATCAGCAGCAGCGCGCGGACGTCGCCGCCCAGCGCGTCGAGGAGTTCGTACGCGCTGCGCCCCGGGCCCGGCAGGGTGTCGGGGTCGACGCCCCACACCCCGGCGACGTGCCGCCGGGCCGCCGGGTCGGTCAGCCTGCGGTAGCCGGGAAGCTGGTCGGCCTTCTGGCCGTGCTCGCGCCCGCCCTGCCCGTTGCCCTGACCGGTCAGACAGCCGTACCCGGAGTAGGGCCGTCCGGCGCGGCCCGTGGCCAGGCACAGGTTGATCCACGCGCCGACCGTGTCCGTGCCCTTGGAGTGCTGCTCGGGCCCTCGGGCGGTGAGCACCATCGCGGTCTCCGGCTCGCAGAACAGCCGTACGGTCTCCCGCAGTTCGGGAACGGACACCCCGGTGATCCGCTCCACCAGCTCCGGCCAGTGCGCCATGGCCGCGGCGCGGGCGGCCTCCCAGCCGCTCGTACGGTCCTGGACGTACGCCTCGTCGGTGCGGCCCTCGGCGACCACCAGGTGGAGCAGTCCGAGCGCGAGCGCCAGGTCGGTGCCGGGCCGGGGCGCGAGGTGCAGGTCGGCCTGCTCGGCGGTCTTCGTGCGGCGCGGGTCGACGACGATCAGGGTGCCGCCGTTCGCCCTCAGCTCGGTCAGGTGGCGCAGCGCGGGCGGCATGGTCTCGGCGAGATTGGAACCGACGAGGATCACGCACCCGGCCCGCGTGATGTCCTCGAGAGGGAAGGGCAGCCCCCGGTCCAGGCCGAACGCCCTCGTGCCGGCCGCGGCGGCCGACGACATGCAGAACCGCCCGTTGTAGTCGATCTGCGAGGTGCCGAGCACCACCCGCGCGAACTTGCCCAGCGCGTACGCCTTCTCGTTGGTCAGGCCCCCGCCGCCGAACACACCGAGCGCGTCGGCGCCGTACGCCGAACGCACCGACGCCAGCCCGGCGGCGACCCGGTCCAGGGCTTCCGCCCAGGAGGCGGGCTCCAGCTCGCCTGCGGCCGAGCGCACCAGCGGCGACGTCAGCCGCACCCGCGGCGACAGCACCCCGGGCGCCGTCCGCCCCTTGCCGCACAGCGCCCCCCGGTTGACGGGGAAGTCCGGGCGTTCACTCACCTCGACGGTGCCGCCGGGCACGGGCGTCAGGTGCATCCCGCACTGCAGGGCGCAGTAGGGGCAGTGGGTGGGGGTGGGGGTGGGCGCGACGGTCTTCTGCATACGGCCCAGCCTGCTTCGCCCGTGTTACGCACCGGGACGAGAGCGTGTTACACGCCGGGGACGCCGGCCTCCCCGCCCCGGACCGGACGCCGTGAGGCGCGGGTCAACGGCTGCCGGCCAGTGCCCGACGCACGCCCGGCTCGCGCGGACCCAGGAAGTGCGGATCGGGCTCGACCACCACGTCCCAGACCGCCTTGCCCGCCGCGACGACCTCCCGGACACCCCCGTAGTACCAGGTGACGTCGCGCGGTTCGGCGACCCCGACGCCGTACGGCGTGACGCCCGCCGCACGGCACAGCGCCACCGCCCGCCGGACGTGGAAGTCCTGGCTGATCAGCACCGCCCGGTCCACCCCGAAGATCTTCTTCGCGCGCACGCACGAGTCCCACGTGTCGAAACCGGCGTAGTCGCTGACGATCCGCGCGTCCGGGACCCCGTGCCGGGTCAGGTACGCGCGCATCGCGTCCGGCTCGTCGTAGTCCTCCCGGCTGTTGTCACCGCTGACGAGCACCACCTCGATCCGGTCCGCCCGGTACAGCTCCGCCGCCGCGTCCAGCCGGTGCGCCAGGTACGGCGACGGCTCGCCGTCCCACAGCCCGGCCCCGAAGACGACCGCGACCTCCGTACGCGGCACGTCACCGCCGCCGGGCACCCGCCCGTCCGTACTCACCCGCAGCCACGTCGCCGGCAGCAGCCCCACCACACACCCGGCCACCACCCACCGCACCAGCCGCCGCCGCCCGCCCCGCGTGCGCGGCAGACGCGGACGACGCAACACCGGTCGACGCATGACGGCTCCTCTTCTCTGCGTCCCCTCGCAGCGGACCGCCGCGAAACCGCAGCCTCCGAAGTGCCTCCCCGCGAGGTCCTGAGGCCTTCGGAGTGAAGCTCCGCGAAGGCCGTCGACCTCCAGGGACGCCGGACGGCCCGCACCGGTTCACCCGAGTCGGCTCACACCATGGGGCCACCTCGCCGTGAACCCATGGAAAACACTCGTGACCCGTACGCAACGGGCAGGCAACGTCCCCCACCCACGATCGGTCCATGACGAACCACCCCGACGACACCCCCTACGGCCGGCCCGCCCTCGTGGCCGTCGCCCACGGCAGCCGCGACCCGCGCGCCCCGCACACGGTGCGCGGGCTCCTCGACCGCGTCCGTGCGCTGCGCCCGGGCCTGCCCGTGCACCTCGGCCACCTGGAGCTGAACGCCCCCCTGCTGCCCGACACGCTCGCCGGTCTCCACGCCCGCGGCATCCGCTCCGCCGTCCTCGTACCGCTGCTCCTCGGCCGCGGCCACCACGTCAAGCGGGACATTCCCGGCCTGGCCGCCACCGCCCGCCTCCCCACCCGCGTCGCCGCGCCGCTCGGCCCGCACCCGCTGCTGGTGGACACGTTGTACGACCGCCTGGTGGAGGCGGGCTGGCGTCCACCCACGACACCCTCCGGACGCCGCGAGTCGGCCGTGGTCCTCGCCGCCGCCGGCTCCCGCGACCCCGACTCCCGCCTCGACACGGGCCGTACGGCAGCCCTCCTCACGGCCCGCCTGGGCGTCCCGGTGCTGCCGGCCTACGCCTCGGCGGCCTCCCCCACGGTGGGGGAGGCCATCGCCGCCCTGAAAGCCCGGGGCCGCACGAAAGTGGCCCTGGCCTCCTATTTCACGGCCCCGGGCCGTTTCGCCACGGAGTGCGCGGCAGCGGCACCCTGGACGGCGGCGTCGGCGTCCCCGCTGGGCGCCCACGAGAAGCTGGCCCACCTCGTCCTCCACCGCTACGCCGAGGCGCTGCGGGCGACTCGGGCACCGGCCCCCCACCCCGCACCGGCGCCGGCATGAGGCGCGCGGGACAGGCGCGGGGACGGCGCGGCAGGCACCACACGCCGCGTCCGCGCTCACACACGTCACCCGTCGCACGGGTGGGCGCCGTACTGTCACCCCATGGGCCAAAACCTTCCCGCCTACGACCCTGCGTCAGCCGCCCGCTGGGCCCCGGAGCCCGACAAACGCCCCGGCCGCACCGCCTTCCAGCGCGACCGCGCCCGGGTCCTGCACTCCGCCGCCCTGCGCCGCCTCGCCGGCAAGACACAGGTCGTCACCCCCGGCACCATGGGCCCCGCCTGGGACGCCAGCCCCCGCACCAGGCTCACCCATTCGCTGGAGTGCGCCCAGGTCGGCCGTGAACTGGGCGCCGCACTCGGCTGCGACCCCGACCTGGTGGAGGCGGCCTGCCTCTCCCACGACCTCGGCCATCCGCCCTTCGGGCACAACGGCGAGCAGGCCCTGAACGAGTTCGCGGCGGACTGCGGCGGCTTCGAGGGCAACGCCCAGTCGCTGCGCCTGCTCACCCGCATCGAACCCAAACGGTTCGTCACCGACCCCGCTGCCGCCGGCGGCGAGAGCGTCAGCGTCGGTCTCAACCTGACGCGCGCCGCCCTGGACGCCGCCACCAAGTACCCGTGGCGGCGCGGCGCCCACCCCACCGACCCGGCGTCCCGGAAGTTCGGCGTCTACGAGGACGACCGGCCCGTCTTCGACTGGGTCCGCGAGGGCGCCCCCGGCACCCGTACCTGTTTCGAGGCGCAGGTCATGGACTGGTCGGACGACGTGGCGTACTCGGTGCACGATGTCGAGGACGGCCTGCACGCCGGTCACATCGACCCCGGCTGTCTGCGGGCCGAGCCCGAGCGGCAGGAGGTCTTCGCGGTCGCCGTCGGCCGCTACGTCCCGGCGGACACCGACCCGGAGGAACTCGCCGCCGCCCTCGACCGGCTTCAGGACCAGCCCTGGTGGCCGCACGGCTACGACGGCACCGCCGTGGCGCAGGCCCGTCTGAAGGACGCCACCAGCCAGCTCATCGGCCGGTTCTGCCTGGCAGCCGAGACCGCCACCCGCGCGGCGCACGGCAGCGGGCGGCTCACGCGGTACACGGCGGAACTCGTCGTGCCGCGCGAGATGCGCCTGGAGTGCGCCGTACTGAAGGCGGTCGCCGACCGGTACGTCATGCAGCGCGCCGAGCAGGAACGCCTGCGCGCCGACCAGCGGATCGTCGTCGCCGAACTGGCCGAGGCACTCACCGCCCGCGCGCCGGACGGCCTGGACCCGCAGTTCGGTGCCCTGTTCGACAGGGCGTCCGACGACCGGGCCCGCAAGCGGGTGATCGTCGATCACATCGCCTCTCTCACCGACGCCTCGGCCCGTTCACTGCATGCCCGCCTGACGGGCAGGTCCGGGCATGGATGGGGCGCAAGTGACCAGGATCGCGCCCGAATGTGACCCTGCGTGGCCTGATCGGGTCACTCCCTCTTCCCGCATCACGCTGCGTGCGGGACGCTCGCATGTGGCGGCACCATTACGAGGAGGCATCACGTGGTCGACGCGGATCAGACGTTCGTCATCGTCGGCGGAGGACTCGCCGGCGCCAAGGCGGCCGAAACGTTCCGGGCGGAGGGCTTCACCGGGCGGGTGATACTGATCTGCGACGAGCGCGACCACCCCTACGAGCGGCCCCCGCTGTCGAAGGGCTACCTGCTCGGCAAGGAGCAGCGCGACACGGTCTTCGTGCACGAGCCCGCCTGGTACGCGCGCCACGACATCGAACTGCACCTCGGCCAGACCGTCGACGCCGTCGACCGCGCCGCGAAGACGGTCCACCTCGGCGAGAGCGGCACGGTCGTCCACTACGACAAGCTGCTGCTGGCCACGGGCGCCGAACCCCGCCGCCTGGACATCCCCGGCACCGGACTGGCCGGCGTCCACCACCTGCGCCGCCTCTCCCACGCCGAGCGCCTCAAGGGCGTCCTGGCCGCGCTCGGCCGGGACAACGGGCACCTGGTGATCGCGGGCGCCGGCTGGATCGGCCTGGAGGTCGCCGCGGCGGCCCGGGAATACGGCGCCGAGGTCACCGTGGTCGAGGCGTCCGAGACGCCGCTGCACGGCGTGCTGGGGCCCGAGCTCGGCCAGGTCTTCGCCGACCTGCACGCCGAGCGCGGCGTCCGCTTCCACTTCGGGGCGCGGCTCACCGAGATCGTCGGCCAGGACGGCATGGTCCTCGCGGCCCGCACCGACGACGGCGAGGAGCACCCGGCGCACGACGTGCTCGCCGCGATCGGCGCCGCCCCCCGCACCGCGCTCGCGGAGACCGCGGGCCTGGACATCGCCGACCGGGCGCACGGCGGCGGCATCGTCGTCGACGAACGGCTGCGCACCTCCGACCCCGACATCCACGCCGCGGGCGACGTGGCGTCCTTCCCGCACGGCCTGTTCGGCAGCCGGCTGCGCGTGGAGCACTGGGCCAACGCCCTCCACGGCGGCCCGGCCGCGGCCCGCGCCATGCTCGGCCAGGAGGTCGTCCACGACCGGGTGCCCTACTTCTTCTCCGACCAGTACGACCTCGGCATGGAGTACTCGGGCTGGGCGCCGCCGGGCTCGTACGACGAGGTCGTGATCCGCGGGGACGCCGGCAAGCGGGAGTTCATCGCCTTCTGGCTGAGGGACGGCCGCGTGCTGGCCGGGATGAACGTGAATGTGTGGGACGTCACAGAGCACATCCAGCGGCTCGTCCGGAACACCGCCCGCGTCGACACCGAGGCGCTGGCCGCGCCGCACGTCCCCCTGGAGAGCCTGGCGGGGTAGCACGACCCCGAGCGGGCAGCAGCACCGGTCCCTCGTGTCCCGGGAGTGCCGGTGCGCCGCCGTAGACTCTCCGCGTGGCAGGACGGATCAACGACGAGGACGTGAAGGCGGTACGGGACGCGGTCCCGATCGACGCCGTCGTCTCCGAGTACCTCCAGCTGCGCAACGCGGGCGGAGGCAACCTCAAGGGCCTGTGCCCGTTCCACGACGAGAAGTCGCCGTCCTTCCAGGTCAGCCCGAGCAAGGGGTTCTTCCACTGCTTCGGCTGCCAGGAGGGCGGCGACACCATCACGTTCGTGATGAAGATCGACCACCTCACCTTCTCGGAGGCGGTCGAGCGCCTGGCCGGGCAGGCCGGCATCACCCTGCGCTACGAGGAGGGCGGGTACAACCCGACCCACCAGCGCGGCGAACGCATCCGCCTGGTCGAGGCGCACAAGATCGCCGCCGAGTGGTACGCGGAACAGCTCGCGACCGGCCCCGAGGCCGACACCGGCCGGATCTTCCTCGCCGAGCGCGGTTTCGACCAGGCCGCCGCCGTCCACTTCAGCGTCGGCTACAGCCCGCAGGGCTGGGACCACCTCACCCGCTACCTGCGCGGCAAGGGCTTCAGCGACAAGGAACTGATCCTCTCCGGCCTCGCCCAGGAGGGCCGCCGCGGCCCCATCGACCGCTTCCGCGGGCGCCTCATGTGGCCCATCCGCGACATCGGCGGGGACGTCGTCGGCTTCGGCGCCCGCAAGCTCTACGACGCGGACAACGGCCCGAAATACCTCAACACGCCCGACACCGCGATCTACAAGAAGTCCCAGGTGCTCTACGGCATCGACCTCGCGAAGAAGGACATCGCCAAGGCGTCCCGCGCGGTCGTCGTCGAGGGCTACACCGACGTCATGGCCTGCCACCTCGCCGGCGTCACCACCGCCATCGCGACCTGCGGCACCGCCTTCGGCGGCGACCACATCAAGATCCTCCGCCGCCTCCTCATGGACAACGGCAGCGCCCGCGTCATCTTCACCTTCGACGGCGACGCCGCGGGCCAGAAGGCCGCGCTGCGCGCCTTCGAGGACGACCAGAAGTTCGCCGCCGAGACGTACATCGCCATCGCCCCCGACGGCATGGACCCCTGCGAACTGCGCCTGGCCAAGGGCGACGACGCGGTCGCCGAGCTCGCCGAACCCCGCACGCCCCTCTTCGAGTTCGCGCTCCGCCAGATCGTGAGCCGCTACGACCTCGACACCCCGGGCGGCCGTGCCGCCGCCCTGGACGAGGCAGCGCCGGTCGTCGCCCGCATCAAGAACAGCGGCGCCCAGCACGAGGTCGCCGTGCAGCTCGCCGGCATGCTGGGCATCCTCGACACGCAGTTCGTCGTCAAGCGCGTGGCGCAACTCGCCCGCTGGGCTCGCGACCGAGGCGGCAAGGGCGGCCCGGCGGCCCCGGACCGCCGCCGCGGCCCCGCCCCGTCGTACGACACGGCCACCCGGCCCACCGCCCCCGGCCCCGCCCTCAACCTCCGCAACCCCGTCTACGCCACCGAGCGCGAACTGCTCAAACTCGCCCTTCAGCGCCCGGAGCTGGTCTCCCCGGCCTTCGACGCGTACGGCATGGACGAGTTCACCGCCCCGCCCTACGCCGCCGTCCGCCAGGCCATCATGGACGCGGGCGGCGCCGAACTCGGCGTGCCGGACCCGCAGGACTACCTGGTCCGGGTCCGCGAGGCCGCCCCCGACGACACCGTCCGCGCCATGGTGACCGAGCTCGCCGTCGAGGCGATCATGCTGCACCGGGGTGTGAAGGACGTCGACGAGGTGTACGCGGGCGCCCAGTTGGTCACCGTCCGCCGCCGCGCCGTCGAACGCCGCATCCGCGACATCACGGGCCGGCTCACCCGCCTCGGCAGCAGCGGCGACCCGGCCGCACTGGCCGCCGTGCAGAACGAACTGTGGGTCCTCCAGCAGTACGACCAGGCCCTGCGGGCCCACGGCGCCGCCGCCCTCTGACCCGTGCGCGGCCCACGGGCCCCCGAGCGGACCACACACGGGTGACCGCCCGGTCACGCACCGGGCTCAAAAAGTGCTCGCAAGCCCCTCGTGGCAGCTGTGTGCCGTACCCCACACTGGTTGCGGTGCCTGAGTCCTCGGAGCGCGGCCGGTCCGTTACCCACGGGCCGACATTCCCGCGATTCCGCTCATCGCGTACGGGACGGACAGCGGCGAGGCCGCCGGCTCCGCCCCGAAGTACCGCCGCCGGACCGCTGGCGGCGATCACCTGGAGGTCGCACCCGTGCAGACCCAGACCCAGAACCAGAACCACACCCTCACCCGGGCCGGCACCGGCGACGCCCTCGGCACGCCACAGCCCCGCCCGGAACCGGACGCCCTCGCCGCGGTGCCCCCGCAGAGCCACGCCGCACTCCACCCCGAGACCCCCGAACCGCCGCTGCCGCCCCGCCCCGAGACCGGCGCCCCCACCTCCGACCTGTTCCGCCAGTACCTCCGGGAGATCGGCCGCATCCCCCTGCTGACCGCCGTCGAGGAGGTCGACCTCGCCCGCCGGGTGGAAGCCGGCCTGTTCGCCGAGGAACGGCTGCGGCAGGCCGCCGACCTGGACAGCCGGCTCGCCGTCGACCTCGACAAGCTGGTCGTCATGGGCCGGATGGCCAAACGCCGCCTCATCGAGGCCAACCTCCGCCTCGTGGTCTCCGTCGCCAAACGTTACGTCGGCCGCGGCCTGACCATGCTCGACCTGGTCCAGGAGGGAAACCTGGGCCTGATCAGGGCCGTGGAGAAGTTCGACTACGCACGCGGCTACAAGTTCTCGACGTACGCGACCTGGTGGATCCGGCAGGCCATGTCCCGCGCCCTCGCCGACCAGGCCCGCACCATCCGCGTCCCCGTCCACGTCGTCGAACTGATCAACCGCGTCGCCCGCGTCCAGCGCCGCCTGCTCCAGGAACGCGGCCACGAACCCACCGCGGAAGAGGTGGCCGAGCACCTCGACCTGCCCCCGGAACGCGTCGGCGAGGTCCTCCGCCTCGCCCAGGAACCGGTGTCGCTGCACGCACCGGTGGGCGAGGAGGAGGACCTGGCGCTCGGCGACCTCATCGAGGACAGCGACGCCGCGAGCCCCGTCGAATCGGCCGCGTTCCTGCTGCTGCGTCAGCACCTGGACGCGGTGCTCTCCACCCTCACAGAGCGCGAACGCAAGGTCGTCCAGCTCCGCTACGGCCTGGCCGACGGCCGCCCCCGCACCCTGGAGGAGATAGGCCGCCTCTTCGGAGTCACCAGAGAACGCATCCGCCAGATCGAGTCCAAGACCCTGAACAAACTCCGGGACCACACCTACGCGGACCAGCTGAGGGGCTATCTGGACTAGAGCTGGCGTTGCCGCCCGCGGGCCGTTCGCCTGCGGGGCCAGCCGGCCGCGACCGCGGGCATACGTGCCGTGGGGGCGCCGTCCGTCCCAGAAGGCGGCGGCGCCCCCACGGCGGCGACTCCTCAGTCGACCTCGGCCACAGCCTCGGCGAACTGCGCGCGGTACAGCCGCGCATAGGCGCCACCCGCCGCCAGCAATTCCTCGTGCGCCCCCTGCTCGACGATCGCCCCGTTCTCCATCACGAGAATCGTGTCCGCGTCCCGGATCGTCGACAGCCGATGGGCGATCACGAACGACGTCCGGCCCAGAGCCAGCTTCGCCATCGCCTTCTGGATCAGCACCTCGGTCCGCGTGTCCACGGAACTCGTCGCCTCGTCCAGCACCAGGATCACCGGGTCGGACAGGAACGCCCGGGCGATCGTGATGAGCTGCTTCTCACCCGCGCTCACCCCCGCCCCCTCGTCGTCGATCACGGTGTCGTACCCGTCGGGCAGCGTCCGGACGAACCGGTCCGCGTGCGCGGCGCGCGCCGCCTCCTCGATCTCCCCGCGCGTGACCTCGCGCGCGGCCCCGTACGCGATGTTCTCCGCGATCGTGCCGCCGAACAGCCAGGTGTCCTGCAGGACCATGCCGATCGCGGCGCGCAGTTCGTCCCGGGACATCCGCGCGATGTCCACGCCGTCGAGCGTGATGCGCCCGCCGGACACCTCGTAGAACCGCATGAGGAGGTTGACCAGGGTGGTCTTGCCGGCGCCGGTCGGGCCGACGATGGCGACGGTCTGCCCCGGCTCCACGGTCAGCGTCAGATCCTCGATGAGCGGCTTGTCCGCCTCGTAGCGGAACGACACGTGGTCCATCGCCACCAGCCCGCGCAGCTCGTCCGGCTTCTCCACGGGCACCGGGTCGGCCGACTGCTCCTCGGCGTCGAGGAGTTCGAAGACGCGCTCGGCGGACGCGACACCGGACTGCACGAGGTTCGCCATCGACGCGACCTGCGTCAACGGCATCGAGAACTGCCGCGAGTACTGGATGAAGGCCTGCACGTCACCCAGGGACAGCGCACCGGAGGCGACCCGCAGACCGCCCACGACGGCGACGAGCACGTAGTTGATGTTCGACACGAACATCATCAGCGGATGCATGATGCCGCTGTTGAACTGCGCCCGGAACCCGGCCTCGTACAGCGCCTCGTTCTGCTCGGCGAACTGCCGCGCCGACTCGTCCTGCCGCCCGAACACCTTCACCAGCGTGTGCCCCGTGTACATCTCCTCGATGTGCGCGTTCAGCGTGCCGGTGGACCGCCACTGCTGCACGAAGTGCGGCTGCGACCGCTTGCCGACGCGGGTGGCGATGACGAACGACAGCGGCACGGTCACCAGCGCGACCAGCGCCAGGACCCACGAGACGTAGAACATCATGGCGAGGACGCCGATGATGGTCAGCACCGAGTTGATGAGCTGTCCCATCGACTGCTGGAGCGTCTGCCCGATGTTGTCGATGTCGTTGGTGGTGCGGCTGAGCACCTCACCGCGCTGCCGCTTGTCGAAGTACGACAGAGGCAGCCGCGACAGCTTCGTCTGCACGTCCTCGCGCAGCCGGAACATCGTGCGGTTCACGGTCCGGTTCACCAGCCGCGTCGCCAGCGCCAGCAGCAGACCGGCACCGAGGAACACCCCGAGTGCGAGCAGCAGGACGCCGCCGACCGCGTGGAAGTCGATGCCCTCGCCCGGTGTGAAGTCGGTGCCGCGGAGCATGTCGGCGACTTGGCCGTCGCCGCGCTCCCGCATGGTGTCGAGGACCTGCTCCTTGCTCGCCCCGGCCGGCAGCTCACGGCCGACGATCCCCGCGAACACCAGGTCGGTGGCCCGGCCGAGGATCTTCGGCCCGACCACGCTCAGCCCGACGCTGCCGACGACGCACACCAGCAGCAGCCAGATCGTCGGCCGCTCCGGCCGGAAGTGCCCGACGAGCCGTTTGCCGGACTCCTTGAAGTTCATCGAGTGCTGATCGGGACCACTCCCGGCCATCATCCGCGCCATGGGCCCGGCCATCAGGCAGCCTCCGCTTCCGTGAGCTGGGAGAGCACGATCTCCCGGTAGGTCTCGTTGCCCGCCATCAGTTCGTGGTGCCGGCCCGTGCCGACGACCCGGCCCTCGTCCAGGACGACGATCCGGTCGGCGTCCCGGATGGTCGCCACCCGCTGGGCGACGATGACCACGGTCGCCTCCGCGGTCTCCCGGGCGAGCGCGGCGCGCAGCGCGGCGTCGGTGGCGTAGTCGAGCGCGGAGAAGGAGTCGTCGAAGAGGTAGATCTCCGGGCGCTGCGTCAGCGTGCGGGCGATGGCGAGCCGCTGGCGCTGGCCGCCGGAGACGTTCGTGCCGCCCTGCGCGATCGGCGCGTTCAGCCCGCCCTCCAGTCGCTCCACGAAGTCCTTGGCCTGCGCCACCTCCAGCGCGTGCCACAGCTCCTCGTCGGTGGCGTCCGGATTGCCGTACCGCAGGTTGGTCGCGACCGTCCCCGCGAACAGGTACGGCTTCTGCGGCACGAGGCCCACCGTGCGCGCGAGCAGCCCGGGGTCGATGTCCGCCACGTCGACCCCGTCGACCAGCACCTGGCCGTCCGTCGCGTCGAACAGCCGGGGCACCAGGCCGAGCAGCGTCGACTTGCCGCTGCCGGTCGAGCCGATCACCGCGGTCGTCTCACCGGGCCGCGCCACCAGGCCGACGTTCCTCAGCACCGGCTCCTCGGCACCGGGGTAGCGGAAGCCCGCCCCGCGGACCTCCAGATGCCCGTGCAGGCGCAGCTCGGTCACCGGCGCCACCGGCGGCACCACGCTCGAGGAGGTGTCCAGCACCTGCTGCACGCGCTCGGCGCACACCTCCGCGCGCGGCACCATCATGAACATGAACGTGGCCATCATCACGGACATCACGATCTGCATCAGATAGGCGAGGAACGCGGTCAGGTCACCGATCTGCATCCCGCCGCTGTCGATGCGGTGCGCGCCGAACCAGACCACGGCGATCGACGACAGGTTCACCACCGTCACCACCATCGGGAACATCAGCGACAGGAGATTCCCGGTGCCCAGCGACATCTCGGTCAGCTCGGCGTTCGCCCGCCGGAACCGCTGCTCCTCGTAACCGTCCCGCACGAAGGCGCGGATCACGCGGTTGCCGGTGATCTGCTCGCGCAGCACCCGGTTCACGGTGTCCAGCCGCTTCTGCATGGCCCGGAACAGCGGACGCAGCCGCCGCACGATCAGTGTCACGCAGATCGCCAGCACGGGCACGACCGCCACCAGCACCCCGGACAGCGGCACGTCGAGACCGAGCGCCAGCACCACACCGCCGACGCACATGATGGGCGCCGACACCATCAGCGTGAACGTCATCAGCGCCAGCATCTGGATCTGCTGCACGTCGTTCGTCGTACGGGTGATCAGCGAGGGCGCGCCGAAGTGACCGACCTCCCGCGCGGAGAACGACTGGACGCGGTCGAAGACGGTGGCCCGCAGGTCCCGGCCGATCGCGGAGGCGGTGCGGGCGCCGTAGTACACGGCCCCGATGTTGCACAGCACCTGCGTCAGCGAGATGCCGATCATCAGGGCGCCGTGCCCGACGATGTAGCCGGTGTCGCCGTTCACCACACCGTTGTCGATGATGTCCGCGTTGAGCGTGGGCAGGTAGAGGGTGGCGCAGGTCTGCAGGAACTGCAGCACCACCAGGACGGCGATGTGTTGTCGGTAGGGCCGGAGACAGGCCCGCAGGAGTCTTATGAGCACGCGTACGTCTCTCGAGAGTCGGCGAGAAGGGGCGGGTCGTTGCCCCTGGCCCCTATCGTCCGACACTTACCCCGCGTTACCTCAACCGATTAACCCAACCGACGGGTCACTCGCCGTGACGCCACGACGGCCGCCTACCCGAACGCCCCCGGGTGGGTCTGCTCCCGCACCGACACGAACTGCTGGCGCACCGCCTGCCCCACCGCCAGTTCCTCGCCCGGGTCGAGCACCTGCGCGACCGCGCCCTGCCAGGCCGGCGGAGTACGCGGGTCGAGGGTGCCCCGCGAGACACCGAGCGCCCAGGCCGCCTGCCGGGCCGCGCCGACCGCGGCGTAGTCCGCGGGCTGCGGCACCAGCACCTGCGCCCCGAACAACGACGGCGCCGCCGCCTGCACCGCGGGCAGCCCGGCCGCGGCACCCAGCAGGAACACCCGCCGCACCTCCACGCCCCGCCCGCGCAGCACGTCCAGCGCGTCCGCGAGCCCGCACAGCATCCCCTCGAACGCGGCCCGCGCCAGATGCTCCGCCCGCATCGACTCGCGCCGCAGCCCGGTCAGCGTCCCGGCGGTGTGCGGCAGGCTGGGCGTCCGCTCACCCTCCAAGTACGGCAGCAGCACCAGCCCGTGAGCCCCCGGAGTCGACTTCATCGCCAGCTCGGACAGGCTCTCCAGATCCGGCAGCCCGAGCAGCTCGGCCGTCCCGCGCAGGGTCCGTACGGCGTTCAGCGTGGTGACGACCGGCAGGTGCATGCCTGTCGCGTCCGCGAGAGAAGTGATCATCCCGTGCCGGTCGACCAGCGCCTCCGGGTGCACGGCCATGACCGACCCGGACGCCCCGAGCGACACCACGGCATCGCCCAGCCCTATCCCCAGCCCGAGCGCGGCGGCCTGCGTCTCCCCGGTCCCCGCCGAGATCAGCAGCCCCTCCGGCGTCGTACCGGCGGCGTCGGCCGGCCCGATCACCTCCGGCAGCATCACCTGGTGCCCGAGCGCCAGCTCCACGAGGTCCGGCCGGTACGCACCGGTGGCCGCCGACCAGTACCCGGTCCCTGAGGCCCCGCCCCGGTCCGTGGTCCGCCGCGCCGGCCGCCCCAGCAACTGCCACACCAGCCAGTCGTGCGCCTGCAACAGCGCGGCCGTACGCAGGGCGTTGTCCGGTTCGGTACGGGCCAGCCAGCGCAGCTTGGTCACCGCGTGCGGGGACTGCGGCACACAGCCCACCGCCTGCGCCCACGCCTCGCGCCCGCCGAGCGCGTCGGCCAGATCGGCCGCCGCGACCTGCGTCCGCTTGTCCCCGCCGACCATCGACGGCCGCACGGTGTTGCCCTGCGCGTCCAGCGGCACGACCGCGTTGGCCTGCGCGGACACCCCGATGGCCTGGACGCCCTCCAGCAGTCCGCCACCCGCCGCCTCACCGAGCGACAGCAGCCAGGCCTGCGGATCGACGTCACAGGGCCGCCCGCCCTCCGGACTCTCCAGCGGATGCGCGGCGTAGCCCTGCCTGAGCAGGGCCCCCGTGTCCGAATCACAGATCACGATGCGAGTGAAATCGGGCGCACTGTCCAGCCCGGCGACTATCCCCATGTCCGAAAGTCTGCCGTATGCCGGACCGGTTCCGCCGCGCACCCGCACAGGACGCCGCTCAGGTGTCGCTGGTGCCCCAGTCGTCCTCGACCGCGCCGTTCATGCTGCGCTCGCGCAGGGTCCGCACCCGCTGGGCGACGGAGTCCGGCACACGGTCACCGACCTTGTCGCTGACCACGTGGTACGCCTTGCCCGCGAAGTGCTTGCCCTGCTGGGCCGCGGACTCCGCGGTGTTGCGGACGGCGGGGTTCTGCGCGACCTGCCGCGCCGACCTCATGAGCTGTTCGTAGCGCTCGCGCCCGGACCTCGTGCCCAGCACGTATCCCAGAGCGAGTCCGGCGACGAACGTGAGCCGGTAACGCATGGCTGCCACCCTTCTGTTGCGCAGGTCTCCGTACGGCGTAGGTGCCGGGGAGTACCGATTGGCGGAGCACCCCCCTGCTTGCGCTAATGTATGTGTCGCAGCGAGCGCGTGCCTTCTGGCGAATACCCAACCAGGTACGTTCGATGCAGAACGAGGCATTCCTCCGTAGCTCAATTGGCAGAGCAGCCGGCTGTTAACCGGCAGGTTACTGGTTCGAGTCCAGTCGGGGGAGCTCGGTCCTCCGTAGCTCAATTGGCAGAGCAGCCGGCTGTTAACCGGCAGGTTACTGGTTCGAGTCCAGTCGGGGGAGCATGCTGAATGAGGACCCTTCGGGGTCCTTTTTCATGCCCGGTTTCCTGTCCGGTGGAACCGCGCGGGCCCGCCTCGTAGTCCTCATGATCGTGCGCCTCCGGCCGCGCGCGGCCAACCGAGGCCGGTCGAGGCAGGAGATCGTATGAGCGGCTATGCTGCGGCAGACGGCGCGCACACATGTACGCGACACGCCGCTATGGGGCGGTAGCTCAGCCGGTTAGAGCAGCGGACTCATAATCCGTCGGCCGTGGGTTCGAGTCCCACCCGCCCCACCACGCACAGTCAACGCAGGCTCTCTGACCTGCTGAAACGTTTGCTTGCGGGTGTCTCCTGCCCTGCGGCGGCCCCTCACCCCGAGTGCCGGAACCAGCGGCATCAGCCCGCGGGCCGCGCCCGCCGTTTCGTCGCGAGGCGGCCGGTCCCGCCCCTCACCGCCTCGAGCACCCGACCGGATCGCGGACGCCCGGCGCACGGTTGGGAACGTGCCCATACAGTGGGCGGAGCGTGGTTGTGCCGGGACCGGAGCAGGGGAGCAGGCGTGGGCGAACAGGGCGTGCGGTGGGGGATTCTGGCTACCGGGGGGATGGCCGCGGCCTTCACCGAGGATCTGCTGCGCGAGCCGGAGGCGCGCGTCACCGCGGTCGGGTCCCGTTCCGTGGCCGGCGCGCAGCGGTTCGCGGACCGGTTCGGCATCCCGCACGCCCACGGCACCTGGCAGGAGCTGGCCGCCGACCCGGAGGTCGACGTCGTCTACGTCGCCACCCCGCACGCCCACCACCTGGCCGCCGCGACGGCCTGCCTGGAGGCGGGCAAGCCGGTGCTGTGCGAGAAGCCGTTCGCGCTGAGCGGCCGGCAGACCTGCGCCCTGGTGGAACTGGCCCGTAGGCGGCGGCTGTTCCTGATGGAGGCCATGTGGACGTACCTCAATCCGACCGTGCGTCGCGTCGTCGGGCTGGTGGCCGACGACGCGATCGGTGAGGTCCGGTCGGTGCACGCCTCGTTCGGGGGGCGTGTGAGCGTGCCGGCCGAGCACCGGCTCTGGGACCCGGAGGCAGGAGGCGGCGCCCTGCTCGACCTCGGCACCTATCCCGTGTCGTTCGCGCACCTGCTGCTCGGCCCGCCCGGCAGTGTCACGGCCCAGGCGCGGCTGTCCCGGACGGGTGTCGATGCGCAGACCGGCGTTCTGCTCGGGTACGACAGCGGGGCGATGGCCGTGCTGACGTGCTCGTTGCTCGCCGACGACGAGAGGCGCGCGGTGGTGTACGGCACGGCGGGGCGCATCGAGATCCCGGCCGACTTCTACAACCCGTCCGCTTTCGTGCTGCACCGCGACGGGCACGAGCCCCGGACGGTGACCGCCCCGCCGCAGCAGGGCAATGGCTACGGCCACCAGGCCCGCGAGGTGATGCGGTGCCTGCGCGAGGGACTGACCGAGTCGCCGCTCGTGCCGCTGGCGGGGTCCCTCGCGGTGATGGACACCCTGGACGCGGTGCGCGCGGTCGTCGGGGTGCGTTACCCCGGGGAGTGAACGGCGCGTGCGGGAGGGCGCGGTTCCGTCCTCGCGCCTCGCTGGCCCGGAGAAGTGCCGGCGGGACGAGCCCGCCCCGGGCCCCGGACGGGCCGGGGACTCGGGGGCGGGTTCGCGGTGCGGCACCGTGCGGGGCGGGGACGGGGTGCCGCACCGGTCCGGTCAGACGCCGGGCAGGACACCGGTGCGGGCGACCTCGGCGTACCAGCGGGCGCTGGCCTTCGGGATGCGGGTGCCGGTCGGGTAGTCGACGTAGACCGCGCCGAAGCGCTTGCTGTAGCCGTGCGCCCACTCGAAGTTGTCCAGCAGCGACCACAGGAAGTAGCCGCGGACGTCCGCGCCGTCCTGGACGGCCCGGTGGACCGCGGCCAGGTGGCCGCGCACGTAGGCGATGCGCTCGGGGTCGTTGACGTTGCCGTCCGGGTCCGCGTAGTCGGGGTAGGCGGCGCCGTTCTCGGTGATGACCAGCGGCAGGGCGGGGAAGTCGGAGGACAGGCGGCGCAGCAGGTCGTACAGGCCCGACGGGTCGACGGCCCAGCCCATGGCGGTGGTCTCGCCGGGCGGCTGGTGGAAGGCGACCCGGTCGGCGGCGGGCCAGGGGCTGTGGGTGCTCCCGCCGTGGCCGTCCGAGGTGTGGGTGCCGCTGCCGTCGGCCTCGGAGACGACGGTGGGCGAGTAGTAGTTGACGCCGAGGAAGTCCAGTGGCCGGTGGGCGAGTTCCAGGTCGCCGTCGCGGACGAAGGACCAGTCGGTGAGCTGCGCGGTGTCCTTGAGGAGGTCCTCAGGGTAGGCGCCCCGCAGCATCGGGCCGGTGAAGACCCGGTTGGCCAGTGCGTCGATGCGGCGGACCGCGTCGGCGTCGGCCTCGCTGCCGGTGAGCGGCCGTACGTGGTGGATGTTGAGCGTGACCGAGCACCGGGCGTCGGCGGGGATGCGGTCGCGCAGCGCCTGGACGGCCAGGCCGTGGCCCAGGTTGAGGTGGTGGGCGGCGCGCAGGGCGGCGACCGGGTCGGTGCGGCCGGGGGCGTGCACGCCGGAGCCGTAGCCGAGGAAGGCGCTGCACCAGGGCTCGTTGAGGGTCGTCCAGGTCTTCACGCGGTCGCCGAGGGCGTCCGCGGCGAGGGCCGCGTACTCGGCGAACCGCTCGGCGGTGGAGCGCTCCGGCCAGCCGCCGGCGTCCTCCAGGTCCTGCGGCAGGTCCCAGTGATAGAGGGTGGCGACGGGCTGGATGCCCTTGTCGAGGAGTTCGTCGGCGAGACGGCGGTAGAAGTCCAGGCCCTTCTGCAGCGCGGGGCCCCGGCCGGTGGGCTGGATGCGGGGCCAGGCCAGGGAGAAGCGGTAGGCGCCCAGACCGAGGCCGGCCATGAGGGCGACGTCCTCGCGCCAGCGGTGGTAGTGGTCGGTGGCGATGTCACCGGTGTCGCCGTTGCGGACCCGCCCGGGGGTACGGGCGTAGGTGTCCCAGATGGAGGGCGCCCGGCCGTCCTCGGCGGCGGCCCCCTCGATCTGGTACGAGGCGGTCGCCGAGCCCCAGAGGAAACCCTCCGGGAAGGTGAGGGCGGCGGAGGCGTTCTGCTGTGCTGCGGGGACCACGTAGATCCTTTCGGGATGCGGAAGGGGGGAGAGGGAAGGGAGGCGAGCGGAGGGGGTCGGGTCAGCCCTTCACCGCGCCCGCCATGATGCCGCCGACGATCTGTCGGCCGAAGACGATGAACATCGCGAGCAGCGGAAGCGTGCCGAGCAGCGCGCCCGCCATGATCAGGGACTGGTCGCGGACGTAGCCGGCGCTGAGCTGGGTGAGGGCCACCGGGACCGTCGGGTTGGTCATGTCGAGCACGACGAAGGGCCAGAAGAAGTCGTTCCAGGCGTGCACGAACGTGATCATGAACAGGACGGCCATGGCCGGGCGCGCGACCGGCAGCACGATGCTCCAGAAGATGCGCAGCGAGTGTGCGCCGTCCACGCGGCCGGCCTCGACCAGTTCGTCCGGCAGCGCCTCCGACAGGTACTGCCGCATGAAGAAGACGCCGACCGCGCTGACCAGCGTGGGGAAGATGACGGCGGGCAGCTCCTGCGACCAGCCCAGCTCCGACATCATCATGAACAGCGGCACGACGCCCAGCTGCGGCGGCACCATCATCGTGCCGATCACCAGCATGAGCAGGACGTTGCGGCCCTTGAAGCGGAGCTTGGCGAAGGCGAAGCCGGCCAGCGTCGCGAACAGCACCGTGGACAGGGCGATGACCCCGGCCACGATCGTGCTGTTGATCATGGCCTTGCCCATCGCCGCCTCGTCCCAGGCGCGGGCGAGGTTGCCGAACAGGTTCGGGCCGGGCAGGAACGGCGGCGGCGTCTGGCTGACGCGGGTGTTGTCCGTGGAGGCCGCCACCATCGTCCAGTACAGCGGGAGGACCGACACGATCGCCGTGATCGCGAGCAGCACGTAGGCGAGCGGGCCCGCGTGGTGCTGGCGTCCGGCGCGCGGCGCGAACAGCCGGAGACGACCGCGTGCGGCGGGCGGCCCGGGGGAGACGGTCCGGGCCGGGGCGTCCGTCCGGACCGGGAGGCTTTCGGTGGTCATTGCGGACTCCTGGTCAGGACGTGCGGGAGCGGGAGCGGGATCGGAAGCGCGGGCGCCCGGTAGACAGGCGCTTGATCAGGCGCTGGGCCACGAAGCCGGCGACGAGGAGCAGGAACATCGCCCAGGCGACGGTCGCCGAGCGGCCCATCTGGTAGTTCTTCCAGCCCTCCTCGTACAGCAGCAGGCCCAGCGTCTGGTACTGGTTGTCCGCGCCGCCCGTCACGCCGTTGGGGCCCTGCCCGAAGATCAGCGGCTCGCCGAACAGCTGGGTCGCGCCGATCGTGGACAGCACGATGGTGAAGACGATGGTGGAGCGGATGCCCGGCACGGTGACGTGCGTGAACTGCTTCCAGCGGGACGCGCCGTCGATCGCCGCTGCCTCGTACCGGTCGGCGGGGATGGCCTGCATGGCGGCCAGGTAGAGCAGCGCGTTGTAGCCGGTCCAGCGCCAGATGACGATGCTGGAGATCGCCGCCTGGGCCGGCCACTTGTCGGCCTCCCAGTTCACCGGGTCGATGCCGGCCGAGCCCAGCGCCCAGTTGATCATGCCGAAGTCGCGTTCGTAGAGCATGGTGAACACGAGGGCGGCGGCGCCCACCGAGGTGGCGTACGGCACCAGCGAGGCGACACGGAAGAACAGCGAGCCGCGCATCCGGTAGTTGAGCAGGTGTGCCAGACCCAGCGCCATCAGCAGCTGCGGCACGGTCGACAGCACGCCGATCGTGAGGGTGTTGGACAGCGCGTTCCAGAACCGGGAGTCGTCCCACAGCTCGACGTAGTTGTCGAACGCCACCCACTCCATGACGTCGAGGGTGGCCAGTTCCACCCGGTGCAGGGAGATCCAGGACGTGTAGACGAGGGGGTAGAAGCTGAACGCGGCGAACACGACGAAGAACGGCGCGACGAACGCGTACGGCGCGCCCTTGACGTCCAGCCGGTGCAGCAGCGCGCCGCGCCTCCGGCCGGCGCCTCCGGGCCGCCGGGACGGGCGTTCACGTCCCGCGCCGGCCCGGGCCTTGGTGGTGGAGGTGGCCACCGGACTTCCTTCCGTAGAGCAGATCAGCAGATCAGCGAATGCGGGAGAGCAGGTGCCTTCGAGGGCCGGTGCCCGAGCCGGGCCGGCGGGCCCGCCGGTGATGCGGGCGGGCCCGCCGGCCAGGGGGGCCAGGGTCAGCCGACGGCCTTCTCGATGCGCTCGGCGGTGGTCTTCCACGCCTCGTCGCGCGAGGCGCCCTGCTGCTCGATCAGCGTCAGGCCCTGGGAGAAGGTGTCCTTGATCGTGCCGTCCTTGCGGCCGAGGACCTGCTTGTCCGGTATCTCCTGCGCGGCCGCGCCGAAGATCTTGCCGATCGGGGCGCCGTTGAAGTACTCGGAGGTGACGTTCTTGACGTCGGGGCTCTCCAGCGCCTCCTGCGAGGACGGGACGCTGCCCTGCTTCTGGAAGATGTGGGCCTGCTGCTCCGGCGCGGTCAGCCACGCGACGAGCTTCTTCGCCTCTTCCTTCACCGGGCTGTTCTCGACGACGCCGAGGAAGGAGCCGCCCCAGTTGGCGCCCTTGGGGGCCTTGGCGACGTCCCACCTGCCCTTGTTCTTCTCGCCGGCCTTCTCCCCGATGTGGCCGAGCATCCACGCCGGGCAGACGGCGGTGGCGAACGTGCCGTTGGCCAGTCCCGGGTCCCAGCCCGGCTGGAACTGGCGGAGCCTGGCGCTCAGTCCGTCCTCGGCGGCGTCGGCGGCGAGGTTCCAGGCCTCCTTGACGGCCGGGTTCCTGTCGTAGATCAGGTCGCCCTTCTCGTTGTAGTACTGCTCGGGGTAGCCGTAGACCATCGCGTTGAACAGGCCGCTGGCGGCGTCCATGTAGGCGACGTCGCCGCCCGTGAAGTCCTTCTTGAAGGTGCGTCCGACCTCGACGTACTTCTTCCAGTCGCCCTCCCACAGCTCGGCGACCTCGTCGCGGTCGGTGGGCAGGCCCGCCTTCTCGAAGTAGTCCTTGCGGTAGCAGACGGCCATCGGGCCGATGTCGGTGCCGAGGCCCAGCACCTTGCCGTCCTCGGTGGTGATCTGGGACTGCTTCCAGGGCAGGAAGTGGCCGGTGCCCGCCACGTCGGAGAAGTCCGTGAACTTCGCGGCCCGGGTGTCGACGATCTCCTTGGCCCGCCCGATCTCGATGCCCTGGATGTCCTTCAGGCCCTTGCCCGCGGCGAGCCGGGTCTGCAGGGCGGTGTAGTAGGTCTGCTCGTCGCCGGCGACCTCGGCCCTGATCTCGACGCCGGGGTTCTCCTTCTCGTACTGCTCGAGCAGGCCCGTCTCCTTGAAGCCCATCACCCCGTACATGCCCATGGTGATGACGACCTTGCCGTCCTTCCTGCCGCCGCCCGTCGCCGAGTCGTCGCCGCTGCCGCAGCCGACGACCAGGCTGAGCGCGCCGACGGCGGCGACAGCGGCCACCGCCTTCGTGCGCATCGATCTGTACGTGCCCATGGGTCTCCTCCTGGCGTACGCGCTGACACATCGGAGTCGGCGGCTCGGAGTACGACTCGGCGGCCGACGCGGCCGGCCGACGCGGAGGCCGGCCGATGCCGACCGGGGGCGACTCGGAGTGACGAGTTCTGCGATGACAGCGGCTCTGACGGGATGGGAACGTGCCCAACGGTGAATGGGCACGTTCCCAACGCGTTGGAAGACTCGTGGGTGGTGGGCGCTTCTGTCAATGACTTGAACGCAAAAGGCCCGCGAGGATCGGTATCGGCGGGTACTTCACACCCCGCCGGCGGCCGGCCGGCGGGGTCCCCGGGGCGTGCCTCGTACCCGGAGTCCGTCTGTCAGAATTGCCGCTGGTCACGTCCGTGACCGACGCCGTCGCGGACCGGGCCCAGCCCGGCGGAGGAGCGCATGACCGGGAATCGCCGTCCCACGATCAAAACGGTCGCCGCCCGTGCCGGGGTGGGCCGGACGACGGTGTCCCGTGTCGTCAACGGCTCGGACCTGGTCAGCGCCGACGCGCGCGCCAGGGTCCTCGCCGCGATCAAGGAACTCAACTACGTCCCGAACTCGGTCGCCCGCGGCCTGGTCACCAACCGCACCAACGCGGTGGCCCTGGTGATCCCCGAGTCGGAGAGCCGGCTCGGCTCCGAGCCGTTCTTCGCCGCGCTGATCAGGGGGGTCGGCGGCGCCCTGGCCGAGACCCGCACCCAGCTGCAACTCATGCTCGTCCGGGACCAGTCCGAGCGCGACCAGCTGACCGAGTCGGTGGCGACCCGCCGCGTGGACGGCGTGCTGCTGGTCTCCGTGCACGCCGACGACCGGCTGCCCGGAATCCTGGAGGAGATGGGCCTGCCCACGGTTCTGGCCGGCCGCCGCGACGAGCGGGAACGGCTGAGCTATGTCGACTCCGACAACGTCGGCGGCGCCACCGAGGCCGTACGGCATCTGCTGGGCAGCGGGCGCACCCGCGTCGCCACCATCACCGGCCCGCTCGACATGGACGTCGGCCGCAGCCGCCTCGCCGGCTGGCGCGCGGCACACGAGGAGGCCGGCCTGCCCGCGCCGGAACTCCTGGTGGAGAACGGCGACTTCACCGAGGAGGGCGGCGGCCGGGCAGTGCGTTCGCTTCTTGAACGCGCACCGGATCTGGACGCCGTGTTCGCCGCGTCCGACCTCATGGCGGTCGGCGCGCTGGCCGAACTGCGCCGCCTGGGACGCCGGGTGCCCGGCGACGTGGCCGTCGTCGGGTTCGAGGACTCCGTCCTGGCCCGCCACACCAACCCTCCGCTGACGACGGTCCGCCAGCCCGTGGAGGAGCTGGGGCGGACGATGGCGCGGATTCTGCTGGCCGAGATCGCGGGGGCCGAGGCGGCGGGGGCCGCCGAGGGCGTGGGGGCGGGCGCCGGAGGGCCCGCGGTCTCCGGGGGCGGTGGGGAGCGGGAGCAGGTGACCCTGCCTACGGAGCTGGTGGTCCGGGAGTCGTCCTGACGCCCGTGGTGCTTGCGTGACCTCTCGCGGTGGGGTTCGGGGTCAGTGGTGGCTGAGGGCCGTGCGCAGGGCGCGGCGCAGGTGCGGGGGGAGCGGCGGCCCGTCCGGCTTGGCGCTCGACATCAGGGCCGCGGCGACCGTCCGCAGCTTGGTGTTGGACAGCTGGGACGTCTCCCGCAGGATGTGCCAGGCCTCGTCCGGCGTGCAGGTGTGCGTGGCCATGAGGATGCCGCGCGCCTGGTCGATCACGGGGCGCGACGCGATCGCCTGACGAAGCTGGTCCACCTCTTCCTGGAGCAGGTGCAGCTGCTCGGCGCGTTCCCGGGCCACGGCGGACGTGGCGGACACGGCGGACGTGGCGGACACGGCGGACGTGGCGGACCGGGGTTCGGGTTCAGGGGTGGCCCGGGGCGCGGGTTCCGGGGCGTGGGCGGGTTCGCCGCGCAGCGGGTCGGTGGTGTCCAGTCCGGCGAGTTCCAGGATGCGGCGCGGCTGGCCCTGCCAGTTGGAGGTGCTCACCGTGGTGCCGTACCGCTGCCGGTGGTCGCTGAGCGCGTCCAGGAACTGCACCCCGGCCGTGTCCATGAAGGCCACGCCGCTCATGTCCACGTCGATTTGGCGGACGGTGTCCGGCAGGGCGGCCAGCCACCCCGCGAGGGTCTCCGCGCACCCGTGGACCAGCTCGCCCCGCGGAGCGAGTGTCGCCCTGCCGTCCGGTTCCAGGCGGCAGTCGATCGCCGGTGTGTTAAGCCGCTGTGCGAGGGATGAAGGTGCCACAGAGGTCATGTCACCGCCTTGTCGTACTGTCGAACAGCTCTCGAAATGTCCTTCCGGGGCCGCAGTGGTGTGGCCCCCGTCCCCGGTGGTGGCGCGTGATCCGGCCTGCCACAGGGGGCGTCGGCATTCGCCTGCCCGCCGAAAGGAGCACTACACCCGGAGACGGGGAATGAGCTGCCCCCGGTCGGGTACGCGCGGTCCAACCCGGAAGCAGCGAGTGCCAGGCTGTACGGAGGAGCGAGGGCGGAGGAAGGAAGCCGGTGTTCCGGGGGCCTGTCTGACGGTGATCGAGGTGTCGGTGTCATGAGCGCTGTGACCAACCCCAGCGACCCCAGGGGGACTCTGGGGCCGCGTGGCCCCGGGGGAGCGGGACCGGAAACGGGATCGGGAAAGGGGCCGGGGCGGGGAGCGGTGGAGTGTCCAGAAGCCTCTGCGCCGGCGTCTTGTGGCCCGGCGTCCGCGCAGGAGTCTCCCGTGGCGCTTCCCGGGGCTGCCCCGCCGACCGCTCCGGGTGCGTTCGTCCATCCCGCGCTGTTCTACCGGGACGAGCGGGAGTACGTCGCCGCCACGGTCGCCTTCGTACGCGGAGGGCTTGACGCCGGGGAACCGGTGGCGGTGGCCGTGCCCGGCGAGAACCTGCGGCTCGTCCGGGACGCCCTCGGGGACCGCGGCCGGGCGGTGCGGTTCCTGGACATGCGCGAGGCGGGCCGCAACCCGGGCCGGATCATCCCCGGCGTCCTGCGCCCCTTCGCCGACACGGCGCCGCCGGGCCGCCGGGTGCGGATCGTCGGCGAGCCGATCTGGGCCGGCCGCTCCGCCACCGAGTACCCCGCCTGCGTCCAGCACGAAGCCCTGATCAACGCCGCCTTCCGGGACCGCGCGGTGACCATCCTGTGCCCCTACGACGTCCGCCGCCTCGACGCGCGTGTCCTCGCCGACGCCCGCGTCACCCACCCCACCGTCATCCCCGCCGGCACCGGCCGGGAACAGCCCAGCGCCTCCTACGACCCCGACGGCGTCGTCGCACGCTGGAACCTGCCGCTGCCTCGTCCGCCGAGCGCCCCGACGCTGACGTACGCCTTCGACGCGGTCACCCTCACCCGGGCCCGGCACGTCGCCGTCGGCGAGGGCGGGCGGCTCGGGCTCGCGGGAATGCGGCTGGAGGACGTGGCGATCGTCGTGGCCGAGCTGACCACCAACAGCGTCGTACACGGCGGGGGTTCCGGGGTGCTGCGGATGTGGGAGGAGGCGGACTCCGTGGTGTGCGAGGTCCGCGACCGGGGACGGATCCCCGACCCGCTGGCCGGCAGGGTCCCCACCCCCCGTGACCAGCGCGGCGGCCGGGGCCTGCTGCTGGTCAACCTGGTCTCCGACCTGGTGCGTATCCACACGGAGGACGGGGGCACCACGATCCGGTGCTGGTTCGGTCGCCGAGGTGAGCCGGGCTGAGTCGAGGGGCCCGGGCGAGCTGAGCGGGGTGGGCCGGGGCGGGGCGGGCCCTCACAGCGGCCACTGCCGCGACACGGTGGTCCCCGCCGTGCCCCTGGTCCCCCTGGTCCCCGCCGTGCCCCTGGTGTCCGTGGTCGCCGCCGTGCCCGTGGTGCCGCTGGTCTCAGGGGCCTCCGTGGTCTCCGGGGTGCCGGTCGGCCCGGATCCGGTCGTCTCCGTTCCGTCGTCGTGCACCGTCAGGCGCACCGCGTCGCGGCCGTCGGGGAGTGTGGTCGTCGCGTCGACGGTGATCTCGACGCGGGTGACGTCGCGGCGGCGGGACGCGTCGGCCAGGACCTGGCGCAGGGCGGTCAGCAGTCGGGTCGCGGTCTCGTCCGGTACGCGGTGGTCGACGGGGCCCGTGAAGCGCGTGGAGGGCGGGAAGCCCAGCAGGGCCGTCGCGTTCGCCGTCTCCCGCAGCACCCGGCCGCGCAGCGAGGTGGGCGCCTCGGCCGGTGGCTGCTGGAGCGCGAAGATCGCCGTACGGACCTCCTGGACCGTCGACCGCAACTCGTCCACCGCCCGGCCGAGGGCGTCGTGGACGTCGCCCGGCGGGCTGCGGCGCTGCGTGGACTCCAGGATCATGCCGGTGGCGAACAGCCGCTGCACCACGAGATCGTGCAGGTCGCGGGCGATGCGGTCGCGGTCCTCGTAGACGGCGAGACGCTGTCTGCCGCGGCGGGCGTCGGCGAGGACCAGGGCGAGAGCCGCCTGCGAGGCGAACTGCGAGGCCAGGTGCCGTTCCACTGCCGTATAGCGGCGGGCGCCGCGTGCGCGGGACAGGGCGAGGGTGCCGATCAGGCGCCCGCCGGCCTGCAAGGGCAGCATCATGCTCGGCCCGAACAGGCTGCGCGCCCGGGTCGTGGCGCGCGGGTCGGTCGCCGCGTCGTCCGTGAACACCGGCTCGCCGCCCAGGAGTTGTTCGAGGACCGCGGCGTCGGGGGCGATGGTCGTCCCCACGACGTCGTCGGGGCCCGCCGGCATGGACGCGGTCACGATCCTCATGCCGCCCTCGGCGGTGGGCTGCAGGATGAGGCCCGCGGCGGCGTCGGCGAGGACGCGGGCGCGGTCCGCGACGGTCGCCAGCGCGTCGTCGGCCTCGCCGGACAGCAGCGCGGTGGTGACGGCGGCGGCGCCCTCCACCCAGCGTTCCCGGTTGCGTGCCGCCTCGTACAGGCGGGCGTTGCCGATGGCGACGCCCGCCTGCGAGGCGAGCAGCCGCACCAGGTGTTCGTCCTCGTCGGTGAACGGGCCGCCCCCACGCCTGCCGGCCAGCCGCAGCTCGCCGAACTGCTCGTCGCGCACCCGCACGGGGACGTGGAGCCGGACCGGCGGGCCCGGTGGGGGCGGTCCGCCGGCCGCCGCGCCGGAGGGTTCGTCGGACGGGTTCGCCGTGCGGATGTCGTCGAGGCCGTCGCGGTGCGGGTCCCGGGGGACGAGTGCGGCCCGGCGGGCGCCGGTCAGCTCGGCGGCGGCCTCCACGATGTGCCGCAGGGTGCTGCGCAGTTCGAGGTCGGTTCCGGTGCCGAGGACGGCACCGAGGAGGGGCGGCGGTTCGTCGGCCATGCCGCGGTCGGCGGCGTTCAGCTGGACAGCGGGTCGAGGACCAGCGGTTCGATCCTGCCCTCCAGCATGGCGCCCAGGCCCTGCACGGCGCACACGTCCGGCCGTTCCGCGATGTGCACCGGCATGCCCGTCGCCTCCCGCAGCATGGTGTCCAGGCCGGGCAGCAGCGCGCTGCCGCCCACCATCATGATCCCGCGGTCCGCGAGGTCGGCGACGAGGTCGGGCGGGCAGTCCCGCAGCACCTTGCCGATGCCGTCGAGGACCGCGGTCAGGGGAGTCTGGACGGCGTCCCGTACCGCGGCGGTGTCCACCTGCACGGAACGCGCGAGACCCGTGGCGACGTCCCGGCCGTGGATCTCCGTGGAGGCCGGCCCGTTCTCGGTGAGCCCGTTGCCGGCCAGGGTGAGCTGCAGCGGGCGTACGGACTCGCTCGGCAGGAGCAGCTCGTGCCGCTGGCGCAGGTGCTGGACGATCGCGTGGTCCACCGCCTCACCGCCGACCGGGATGCGCTGGGCGGTCACGATGGAGTTCAGGGACAGCACGGCGACCTGCGTGGAGGCGGCCCCGCACACCATGATCATGGTGGCCTCGGGCCGTTCCACGGGCAGCCCGCAGCCGACGGCGGCGGCGATGAGCGTGTCGACCAGCTCGACGCGGCGCGCCCCGAGACCGACGAGCGTCTCGATCGCGGCGCGCCGGGCGAGCGGATCGGCGTCGTGCGGGGTGCAGGCGGCGGCCCGCAGGCGGGGCTTGCGGCGCAGGGCGCGGCGCAGCTTGTCGCCGATCAGGTGCCGCAGCATGCGCTGCGCCATCTCGATGTCGACGACCGTGCCGCCGGAGACGGGGCGGACGACGCGGATGTAGCCGGGGGTGCGGCCCGTCATCCGCTCCGCGAACTCGCCGACCGCGATGAGAGCGCCGGTGCGGGTGTTCACGGCGGCGGCGGACGGCTGGTCCACGACGAGCCCGGCACCCTTGACGTACACCCGCGTCCGGGCCGCGCCGAGGTCGACGGCGAAGTGGCAGCGGCGCAACTGCTCCAGGCTGGCGGTCATGGCGGTTTCCTCCCGAGGGCACAGACCGTGGGCCCCCGGGCGGGGGGCCTCCCTTGCATCGTCGGGCGATGCGGGCGGGGGCGCCTCGCGGGGGCGGCCGCGCGGGGGTCCGCCGAATGGGGGATTTCCGGGGCGGAGGCGTCACGGGCGGCGGCGGACCAGACCCAGTTCCTCCAAGTCCTGTGGCCGGACGCGGAGTTGGTCCGCGGTCGTGGGGGCGTCCTCGGGCGGGCGCTTGAGGATCGCCGTCGCCAGTTCCGGGGCGATGACCGAGAAGTAGCTGTCCGGGGTGGCCCACGTGTCGCCGGGTGCGGCCAGGGCCAGCGCGCCGCCCGAGCCGCCCTCGCCGATCACCAGCGTGGTGATCGGGGTGCGCGCGGCGGCCACCGCGCCGAACACGTCCGCGACGGCGGGGCCCACGCCCTGCCGTTCCGCCGCCGGGTCGTTGGCGGCACCCGGCGTGTCCACCAGCGTCAGCACCGGGATGCCGAGCCGGCCGGCGAGCCGGATCAGGCGGGCGGCGGTGCGGTAGCCGGCCGGGCGGGTCGCCGTCCCGGTCTGCGCGGCGTACGCGACCGTACGGCCCCCGTGCTCGCCGAAGCCGCACAGCATCCCGTCGGGATCGGTGCCGCCGCAGCGGTCGCCGCTGATCGCGACGCGGTGCGTGAAGTAGGCGTCCAGGTAGGCCCGCGCGCGGGGGCGGTGCGGGGCCCGGGCCCGCCGGACCGCGTCCCAGCCGGTGGCCGGCAGGTCCGTCGCGCCCAGCGCACGGGGCGGCGGCGCCGGTTCGTCCGACCGCGACGTCAGCAGCCGTAGCCACAGCGCCAGCGTCTCCCGCAGGTCCTCCGGGGCCACGACCGCGTCCGCCGAGCCCGCCGCGACCTGCGCCTGGGCCGTGTACGCCGCCGGGTCCGCGCCCGGCGGGCGGACCCGTGAGCCCGCGAAGCCGACCTGGGCACCGGGCAGCGCGAGGGTCACGTCGGCGCCCGCGCCCAGTGTGGCCCAGCCGCCCCCGGTCGTCGGGTCCCGCACCACCGCGACCTGCGCCAGGCCGGCCTCCCTGGTCAGCGCGGACTGGCGGGCCGCGCGCTGGAGCTGGGTCAGCGCGAACATGCCCTCCTGCATACGGCTGCCGCCGGTCGCGACCAGCGACACCACCGGCAGCCGGTGCTGACGCGCGTGCGTGTACGCCGCCTCCAGCCGGTCGCCGGTGCGCCGGCCGAGTGAACCGCCGAGGAAGCCGAACTCGAACGCGATCAGCACGGCCCGGGTGGCGCCGACGCGGCCGGTGCCGCACACCACCGACTCCTGCTCGCCGGTCCGTTCCGCGGCGCGGGCGCGGGCGGCGTCGTAGCCCGGCCAGCCGAGCGGGCCGCCGGGCTCCGACTCCCCTGCCGGGTGGGCCAGTTCGGTGAAGTCGTCGGTGACGAGGGCGAGTGTGGCGCGGGCGGAGGGGCGCTCAGTCACCGGCGAGTGCCCGCTTCATGATCTTCCCCATGTCGTTGCGGGGCAGCGCGTCCAGGTGGTGCAGGACGCGGGGACGCTTGTGCGGCGCGAGCCGACGGGCCACGTGCCCGGCCAGCTCCGCCAGGTCCGGCGGGGACTGCGGGTCGGCCGGTACGACCCAGGCGACGACGCGCTCGCCGAGGTCCGGGTCGGGCTCCCCGGTGACGGCCGCCTCCCGCACGCCCGGATGCTCCAGCAGCGCGTTCTCGATCTCCCCAGCGCCGATCTTGTAGCCGCCGCTCTTGATCAGGTCGGTGGCCCGGCGGCCGACGATGCGGACGTAGCCGTCGGGGTAGCGCACCGCCACGTCGCCCGTGCGGAACCAGCCGTCCGCCGTGAACGCCGCAGCCGTCGCGTCCGGCCGGTTCAGGTACTCCGTGAACAGGTTCGGGCCGCGCACCTGGATCTCGCCGACACTCACGCCGTCGTACTCCGTGATCTCCGTGCCGTCCTCCTCCACGAGCCGCAGCCCGACGCCCGGCAGCGGCACGCCGACCGTGCCGGCCCGGGGCTCGCCGTCCGCGCGGACGCTGGTGTTCATCAGCGTCTCCGTCATGCCGTACCGCTCCAGGACGCGACGGCCCGTCGCCGCCGTGATCCGCTCGTGGTCGTGCACGGGCAGCGCCGCCGAACCGGACACCAGCAACCGCGCCCGGCTCAGGGCCTTGGCCAGCTCCGGGTCGTCCGGCAGGGCCTCCGCGATCCGGTGGTACATCGTCGGCACCCCGAACAGCATCGTCGCGCCGGACCCGAGCTCCTCGGTGACCCCGGCGGTGCTGAACCGGCCGAGGTGCCGCACCGAGCCGCCGCGCCGCAGCGGCCCGAGGACGCCCAGCACCAGCCCGTGCACATGGAACAGCGGCAGCCCGTGCACCAGCACGTCGTCCCCGGTCCACTGCCAGGCGTCGGCGAGCGCGTCCAGGGTGGTCGCGACGGCCCGGCGCGGGATGACGGCGCCCTTCGGCGGGCCGGTCGTACCGGAGGTGTAGACGACGAGCGCGGGATCGTCGTCACCCGCGGGGTCCCCGGGTGCGGCCACCCTCCCCTCTTCCCGTGCGCCCGCCTGTACGTCGACGTCGACGCGCTCCAGGCCGTGCAGCGCGGCGGGCAGGTCGTCGCCCGGGGCGGCCAGGACCAGCGACGGGGCGCTGTCGGACAGGATGTGCCCGAGTTCCTTCTCGCCCGACTTCGGGTTGAGCGGCACGGCGGGCACCCCGGCGAGCAGCGCCGCGAGCACGGCGACACCGGTCTCCATCACGGGCGTCGCCCAGACCGCGACCCGCCCGGCACCGCCGGCCCGCCCGGCCCTGCTGATCCGGTCGGCGAGCGCGCCGGCGGCGGCGGCGAGCTCCCCGTACGTCAGGGACCGTTCCCCGAACCGCAGGGCGGGCCGGTCGGGCGGGCCGTCGGTCAGGGCCGGGAAGAGAGTGGACACGCGTCGGACTCCTTTGCTGCGGGGCGGCCGGCTGTCGTGCGCGGGGTGCGAGGTGCGGGGCTTCGTCGTCCGAGACGTACCCGGCACCGGGCTCGACCATAGATGAGGCGATCGGGAGATAAGGAGAGCAGGCGGGGCGGGCAGGCGAGCGGGGCGGACGGGGTGAGCGGGCCCGGGGTGCCGGCCGGGTTGCTAGCCTGCCGTTCGCTCACCTGTTCGCGCGCCGAGGAGGAGTCCCCGTGCCCCGCATCGCCCTCGTCACCTGCCGGCCCGGCCCCGACGTCAGCGTCGACCCGGATCTTCCGGTGCTGCTGGAGGCCCTGCGGGGGGCCGGGGCGCGGGTGTCGGCCGAGGTGTGGGACGACCCCGGCGTCGACTGGGGGGTCTTCGACCTCGTCCTCATACGCTCCACCTGGGACTACAGCCGGCGCGCCGCCGAGTTCGCGGCGTGGGCGGAGACCTGCGGGAAGGTCACGCGGCTGCGGAACCCGGCCGGAGTCGTCCGCTGGAACACCGACAAGCGCTACCTCGGCGAGCTGGCCGCGGCCGGGGTGCCGGTCGTCCCCACCCGGTACGTCGCACCCGGCGACCCCTTCGATCCACCCGGAGACCACGAGTACGTCGTCAAGCCCACCGCCGGGGCCGGCGCCCGGTTCGCCGCGCGCTACCGGCCGGGGGAGCGGGACACCGCCGCCGCGCAGGTCGCGCGGATGCACGCCGAGGGGTTCACGGCGATGATCCAGCCGTACGTCGCGAGCGTCGACACGGAGGGCGAACGGGCCCTGCAGTTCTTCGGCGGCCGGCTGCTGCACGCAGCGCGCAAGGGTGCCGTGCTCGCACTCGGCACGCCCTACGACAAGAAGAAGGTCGCCCACCCGGGCCTGGAGACCTGGACACCGACCCCGGCCGAACTCTCCGTCGCCGGGCGCGCCCTGGCCGCCGTACCGGCCGCCGTGACGGGCGGGTCCGGCCTGCTGTACGCCCGCGCCGACCTCGTGACCGGCCGGGACGGGGAACCGGTCGTGATGGAACTCGAACTCGTGGAGCCCCATCTGTTCCTGTCGCTGCACACGGCGTCCGTCCCGCGGGTCGTCGAGGCGGTGCTCACGGCCGCCCGCCGCTGACCGCCGTCCGCTGCAGCAGGCCCCAGGTGAACTCGGCGGCCACCTCGTGCCGTACGCCCCGGCGGTCCGGCGCGGTGAACGCCAGGCCCCAGCGGGTGGGGGCCGTGCCCTGCAGAGGGCGGGCCGGGGAGAAGGCGCGGGCCGCCTCGTCGATCGTGCACGACCAGGGGGCGAGGTCCTCCAGGGCGCGCAGGAGGGGCGGCCGGGCGCCCGGCGCGCGGACCAGCCACTCGTTCCAGACCACGCCGTCCGGGGCGAGCAGCACCTCGAAACGCAGGTCCGGCCAGAGCGGCAGCCGCCACAGGCGGGCCTCGCAGTCCAGGTCGCCCACCCGGCGCCGCGCCACCGACTCGGGCTCGCCCAGCACCGAGCGGTACCGGCCCGCGGCCGAGCGGGAACGCGGCGAGCGGACCATCGCCTGCCAGCGCCGGTTGGCCTCCCGCATCTGTGCGACGGAGGCACCCAGCTCGTGCCGGGCGTCCTCCACCAGGCCCGGATTGTGGTCGGCCATCCGGCGCAGCAGCACCAGCTGGAAGTCGAGCGGGGTGAACGGACCGGCCGGGCCGGCGGGACGCTTTCCGGAAGGCATGCGCCCCATCGTCGCGCACCGGCCCCGTGCCACGGGCGGCACAGGTCCCGGGCCGGGCGGCACCGGTCCCGGGCTCATGGGCGGGACCGTCCGGGCTCGTGGGCGGGTACCCCCCGCCCCCTCAGCCTCCGCTCGGCCCTCGCTCAGGCTCCTGCCCCGGCGGTCGCCTTGACCGCGGTCCGGCGGGGCTCCGGGCGGCGGGTTTCCGGGCGGTCGGAGGTGGACCACCACCGTGGTGGAGAACCGCTGCACGGCGTCGTCGACGCTACGGATGAGGTGGCCCTGTGGCACCTGTCCTGGGCCGAGGTGGCCCACTCCAGACTGACGATCACCGACCCGGTGCTCTCGCTCAGCGACGACAGCGTGACGTTCGCTCCCTTGACCATGTCCCGCATGAAACCCCCAGGATCACCGACTCGAGGCAGACGGGTGCCCGCCGTCCGCATCGGCCCTCTGCCGTATCTCCGCCGTGCGACTGGTGTGACATGTCGCACGTGGGAGGACTGTAGTGCTCAATGAGGGGCGGTGTACGCCATGTTGGGAATCGGTGGACACCCGGTGCGGGTCGTACGCCGGAGTGCTCGACGCGTTCCCGCGGTGCGCACGCGGAGCGTCCCGCGGGCGGCGATGTGCGCCTGACCATTGCCCGCAAAAACGCGGTGTGACTAGCCTGTGTTCGTCATGCCGATCGCCTGTTGAAATCTCGAACACAGGCGCCTGAGACCCACCGACAGAGAGGGGGCCGGTCGTGGGACGACTCGTACCAGCCGTGACCCGGGCTCTCGACATACTCGAGCTCTTCCTCGACGGGGACGGGACGCTGTCCGCACCCGACATCGTGCGCAGGCTCCAGCTGCCCCGCACCACCGTGCACGAGCTGGTCACCACACTCGCCGCCCGGAAGTACGTCGTCCCCGTGCAGGGACAGCCCGGACGGTACCGGCTCGGCGTACGGCCGTACCAGCTCGGCGCCCGCTACTCCGAGCAGCTCGACCTGGCCGCCGAGGGGCAGCAGGTCGCCCGGACCGTCGCCGAGACCTGCGACGAGACCGTGCACGTGGCGATCCTCGAGGACACCGACGTCATCTACATCGCCAAGGTCGACTCCACGCACGCGGTGCGCATGGTGTCCGCGGCCGGGCGCAGGCTGCCCGCGCACTGCACCTCCGTCGGCAAGATGCTGCTGGCCTCCCTCCCCGGCACGGAGCTCGCCGCACGCATCCCCGACGGTGCCCAGCTCGCCGGGATGACGCCGAACAGCATCACCGATCCGGCCGTGCTGCGCGAAAGCCTCGCCGGGATCCGGGAGCGCGGTGTCGCGGTCGAGAACCGGGAGTCCAACCCGGACGTCTCCTGCGTCGCCGCGCCCGTACGCGACCGCACCGGGCAGGTCGTCGCCGCCCTGTCCATCTCGGTGCCGATGATCCGCTGGAGCGAGGACCGCCTCGCCGAACTGGAGCGGCTCGCCGTCAAGGGCGCCGCCGACCTGTCGGAGCGGCTCGGCCACCGGAGCGTCGTATGAGCGGCTACGAGGTGGCGGTGCGGGCCGGGGCCGCGCTCGGCGAGGGGCCCACGTGGGACGCGGCGGCCGGACGGCTGCTGTGGATCGACATCCTCGGCTCCCGCCTGCACGGCTACGACCCCGCCACCGGGCGGCGCCGCGTCCGTACCACCGGCCAGCACGTCGGTGCCGTCAAGCCGCGCGCGGGCGGCGGGCTCGTCCTCAACCTGCGGGACGGCATCGCACTTCTCGACCCCGACGGTGCCTTCCGCTGGCTGCGCCGGGAGGCCGTCCCCGGCCGGCGCGCCAACGACGCGGCCGTGGCGCCCGACGGTTCCCTGTGGGCGGGCACGATGCGGTACGACGAGGCGCCGGGCGGCGGCACGCTGTCCCGGGTCACCGGCGACGGCAGGGCCGAGGTCGTCCTGCCCGGCGTGACCGTCAGCAACGGCACCGGCTGGAGCCCCGACGGCCGGCTGATGTACTACGTCGACTCGCCCACCCGGCGTATCGACGTCTTCGCGTACGAAGAAGGGCGGGTGACGAACCGGCGGGCGCTCGCCGTCATCGAGGACGGGGCGGGTTTCCCCGACGGGCTCACCGTGGACGCCGACGGGTGCGTGTGGGTCGCCCTGTGGGACGGCGGGGCGGTACGCCGCTACACGCCGGACGGGACGCTGGACCGGGTGGTCGGACTGCCGGTGCCGCGCGTGACCGCCTGCGCCTTCGGCGGCGCCGGCCTGACCGACCTGTACGTCACGACCGCCCGCGTCGGTCTCGACCCGGCTCCGCCGCTGGCCGGCTCCCTGCTGGTGGTACCGGACGCGGGGCGGGGGATGCCGCAACCGGCCTTCGCGGGATGACCCGCACGGCAGGCCCGCCCGTGGCTTACGCCAGGCCCGCCGCCTTGCGTTCCTCCGACGTGAGCGGCGGGCCCGTCAGCCGCGGCTTCAGCGGGCCCACCAGCGCCGCCAGCAGCATGTCCGGCGTCAGCAGCGTCTCCGCGCGGCGTTCCAGCGACGTCACGTCGGTGACGCGGCGGGCGATGCGGCCGTTGCCCGTGGCCGTGAGCATCAGACGGTCGACGTACGCGGCGACGAGGCGGTCGCGCAGGGTGGGGCCGCCGGCCGTCGCACCCGGGTAGAACACGTCCTGGCCGATGGCCAGGTCCCAGGCCGCGGCGACCGGCCGGGCCGCCGCCTTCTGCACGCGGAGTGACAGGCCGGGCGCCCCCCAGCCGTGCCGCCGGACCACGTCCCGCAGGCTCAGCGCGCACTGGGCGGCGACCGAGAGGCCGTGGCCGTAGACCGGGTTGAAGGCGGCGAGGGCGTCGCCGAGGACGGTGAAGTTCTCGGGCCAGGCCGGCATCCGCTCGTAGTAGGTGCGGCGGTTCACGGTGGCGCGGGTGAAGGAGACACCGGAGAGGGGCTCGGCGCGCTCCAGCAGTTTCCCGATCAGCGGGTGCCGCAGCCGGTCGCGGGCGAACGGCACGAAGTCGGCGGCGTCCGACGACGGTTCGCCGCCGCGCGTGCCGGAGAGGGTGACGATCCAGCGGCCGTCCTCGACGGGCAGCAGGAAGCCCGCCCGGCCGGGGCCGCCGTCGCGCGGGTCGGGCTGCACGTTGACCACCGGGAACCCGTCCCGGGCGTCCTCCGGCGCGAGGAACAGGCGGCTGACGTAGGCGAGCCCCGAGTCGACCTCCCGGCGCCGCGGCTCGGGCAGCCCGAGGAGGGCGAGCCACTTGGCGGCCTGCGAGCCGCGCCCCGTGGCGTCCACGACCAGGCCGGCGGTGAGGGTGCGCCCGGTGCCGCCGCGCACTGCGCACCCGCCGCTCCCGCGGCTGTTCTCGCGGACGCGTACGCCCGTGACGGCGGCGGCCGTTCCCGTCAGGCCCAGTACCTCCGTGCCGGTGAGCACCTCCACGCGCGGGTCGGCCAGGACGCGTGCGCGGATCGTCGCGTCCAGCAGGTCGCGCCCGGCCAGGACCACGTGGTGCGACTCGGGCCAGCGACGGAACCAGCCCTGCGACGAGAGGGCGACCACGTCCGTGGTGACCGGCAGCCGACGCGCCCCGGCGTCCCGCAGCGCGGCCGTGACGCCCGGCAGGAGTTCCTCGAGGGCGAGGGCGCCGCCCGACCACAGCATGTGGGCGTGGCGCGCCTGCGGCAGCCCCTTGCGGGGCACGGGCCCGTCGGGCAGGACGTCGCGCTCGACGACCACGACGCGGTCGGCGCACCCGGCGAGCGCGCTCGCGGCGAGCATGCCGGCGTGGGACCCGCCCAGCACGAGTGCGGTTCTGACGGGGGCGGGACGGTCCGGACGCCCGGGACGTTCACTCATGCGCGCGCACGCTCTCTGCCAGTGCGGTCGCGCGGGCGCGTACCGCCTCGATGTCGTCGGGACGGCGAAGGGCCCGGGACACGTCCTGGATCTCCCGCAGCAAGTACGTCGTGTCCGGCGCGGACGGTTCGGACGGCCCGTGCGGTCCCGACGGCCCGTGCGGTCGGGAGCTCCCGTGCGGTCCGGACGGTTCGGACGGTTCGGACGCCCCGGCCGGTGCGGGCACGGGGCCCGAGTCCTCGGACTCCGGGGACCGCTCCCGGGCGTCGACCGCCGCCAGGATCGTCACCGCGGCGGCCAGGGCGCGGGCCCGCGCGGGGGGACGGCCCAGGGCGAGGGCGGCCCGGTGGGACCGGTCGCGCAGGTCCTCGTCGAGGTACCGGGCCAACTGGAGGAGCCCGTCACGGATGAACGTCTCGCGGCGGATCAGCCGCAGCTGGGCGGTGGTGCGCAGCGCGTACGGCTCGCGGCGGCCGGTGACGGTCCGCATCAGCCGGTACAGCGGGCGCAGCCGCCGGTGCTCGCGCCGGACCCGCCAGTGCTCGTGAAGGTACTGACCGGCGTGCGGGATGATGAAACCGACCGCGACGAGTGTCGCCGAGACGCAGGCGGCCGACGGCGCCACGTACGTGCTCAGCCAGTCCAGGTCCCGCCCTGCCCAGCGGGCGACGACCGCCGTCAGCTTGGACGCGTCGAAGAACAGGTTCGACGCGTACCCGACGCCCAGGAACCGCAGGCCCGCGCGCAGCCACGCGTCGAGCCCGTCGGTGCGGATCCAGTTCCAGATGAGCCGGGCCGTGACGGCGCAGGCCACGGTGTGCGCGGTCAGGTAGAGCAGGATCTGCTCGCGCATGAAGGGCGTGGTGGCGTAGTACGTGTCGAGGTCCTGGAGCCGTTCGACGGGCGCGTCCGCGAGCCAGAACAGGATCCACAGGGTGACGACCACCCCGGCGTACACGGACACCACCCAGCGGGTCGCGCGCTGCGTCTCTTCCGAGCGGTCGTGGAGGCCGTTGCGCCAGGCGATGATCAGCAGCAGCCAGGACGCGCTGAGCGCGGTCAGCAGGGAGTACACCCAGGGCGCGGAGATGTTCGGCACGCCGGTGACGCGGTTGGTCCAGGCGATCGTGCCGGGCGCGGCGAAGACGAACACCGCGCAGCCGAACAGCAGCAGGCCGCCGACGGCCCGCAGCAGCGGGTCCCGCCACATCTTGACGATGCTGGGCAGCTTGAGCGCCAGGGCGGCGCCCAGCACCAGCGTCGGCAGCCAGAAGGAGACCGACAGTCCGCTGAGCCACTCGGCCGGGTCCGCGGTCAGCCGCGCCGGGTCGGCCGTCAGCCCGGCAGGGTCCACCGTCAGCCCGGCCCAGTCCGTCGTCAGCCGGGCCCGGCCGGCGGCCCACTGCGCGTGACCCGCGGCGGAGCCGGTGACGGCGCCCGCCGCATCGGGGGCGTGCGTCACCGCGCCGTACCTCCGCGTCCCCGGTAGCCGAGGGACCTCTGGATGGGGCCGAGGACCGCGGGGCGGCGGACCGCGCCCCCGCTTCCACCCTCCCCCGGCAGGTACGGCCGCAGCGCCGCCGCCAGCCGGAGACCGAAGTCGTCCGCCTCCGCCTCGTCCGCCTCGCGGGAGCCGTCACGGGCCGCGACGGTCAGGGCGCCGTCGCGCCAGCCGGGACCCCCGGCCAGCGCGCGGGCGGCGGCCGTGCCGGCGGCGTGGTGGTGGCGGTGACCGGCCTCCAGGTGCCACAACTCGTGCCCGAGGATGACCAGTTGCTGGAGGGCCTCGGCGCGTTCCTCCACGATGACGAGGTCGAAGTCCTGGAACTCCATCGAGAGTCCCGTCACCTCGATCTCGTCCGGGAAGCGTTCGAACCGCAGCTCCACGGGCCGCCCGCCGCGCCGCGCGCTCATCTCCTCGCACAGCGCCCGGCACAGCGCCCCCACGTCGGCGGGGGGCCGGTCTCCGGAGCGGATCGCCTCGGCCAGGCCGGACGCCAGGTCGCGCATGGCGGAGCCGCTCCTCGGGCGCCGCAGCGCCGAGACGACCCGGGACGCCCTCCTCAGCGCGCCCGCGAACACCATCGCACCCCCTTCTCGCCGCCCCACGGCGGCCTGTTCGGAGGGTACGCGGCCGGAACTGTCCGCGTCATGCGTCCCCGCCACCTGTTCGAGGCCGCGGCGCCGGACGGCCGGACGCGCGAACGCCCGGCTTCCCGCCACCTGTCCGAGGTCGTGGGTGCCGGACGGCGGGACGGCGTGGAGCCCCGCTTTCCGCCACCTGTTCGAGGCCGCGTAGGAACGTGTTCCGGCCGGCCCGATCCCCGCCGCCCGGCCCGAGCACCGGGCTCAGCGTCCGGGGGAGTCCACCAGCGCCACCGGCACCCCTCCGGCCGAGCAGCCCAGCAGCGTCAGCCGCACCTCACGGGGGCCCGACGGCGTGCGGCCGTCGGAGAGGACCGCGAGGGCGAGGGTGTTGTCGCCGCGGGTGCGCAGGATGCCGTTCGGGAGTACGAAGGTGTGCTGGGGGCCCACGTCGTTGACGTACTGGCCCAGGTTCCAGCCGTTGAGGAAGACCTGCGCGCGCCAGGCGTGGCTCCGGTCGTCACCGAGGGTCAGCCCGACCGACGCGTCCACGCCCGCCGGGACGGCCGGACGGAAGTCGGTCCGGTACCAGGTCACGCCCTGCCTGGCCCGTTCCTCGCGCGGCAGGGCGGTCCTCGTCCAGCCGTGCTCGGCGGCGCCGGGCAGGTGCCAGCCGTGGCGCTCGCCGTACAGCCCCCCGGTGTTCAGCGGCCCGCGCACGGGGTCGAGTCCGGCCGTGCCCCGGATCCGCCACCTCACCCGCGGGGCGGGGCCCGCGAAGGCGCCGGCGCTGTGGAAGGTGACGCCGGTCAGCCCGCGGGCCGCCGTGCCGTCGTCGTCGTGCTGCATGGGCCGCACGAGGACGGACAGCACATGCGGGCCGTCCGTACGGGACGCCCACGGCACCTCGAAGCGGGCCGTGTCCTCCCACGTGCCCGGCGAGTCCCGGCCGGGCACCGGCATCCGGTGCGTGCCCAGCGGACGGCCGTCCAGCCAGGCCATCAACAGCCCCTGCGTGCCGGTGCGGTAGGTGAGGGACACCGACCCCAGGGACTCGGCGCCCGTGAAACGGCCCCGGTACCAGACGTCGCCGTACGGGAAGCCGTAGTCGTCCGCGAACAGCACCGGCTGCCCGTGGGGCACCGGCGTCGTACTGCCCGACGTCTTCTTGTCCGCGACGGGCCACGCCCCGTCGTCGAAACCGGGGTCGGCCTCGGGGTTCTCGGCGCGGCGCCGCCAGCCGTCGAGCGCGGGCAGCGCGGGCCGGGGCGCGCCCGGCAGCAGCCGCTCGGCCACCAGGCTCTGTGAGCGGCTGAGCGTCGTGCGCACCGGACGGCCGTTCCAGTGGACCTCGCCGGTCCCGCCGGGCCCCCACACCTCGAGGCCGGTCGGGGCGATCGTGTCGCCGGTGAGCCGGACCGCCGAGTCCCGCACGGACGCCTTGCGCAGCAGCGCCGGGCCGTACACCAGGACCCGGCCCGACGGCGTCTCGCAGGGCCACAGGCGCAGCGACGCGGCGTCGTCGGCGAAGATCAGCAGCAGCGGCCGGTCGAAGCCGCCGCCGTCGACCCGCACCCGGCACAGCCCGCCCACCCCGAGCGGCACCGTCACGTACAGCCGGCCGCGGCTGAACACCCAGGCCGCCTCCGCGTCCAGCCGGGTGGGCACCGGCTCCTCCGGGTACTCCACGACGACTTGTTCCGTCTCGCGGTGCCGGCCCGCGAACACCATGACGTCCATGTCGCCGAAGGTGCCGGCCAGCATGGGCTGCGCCGTGCAGTACGCGAGGGTCCGCCCGGCCAGTTCCAGCCCGGCGGCGATCAGCTTGGCGTCGCGGGCCGGGACGGTGACCGGCACCTCGACGGGGGTGCGGGGCAGGGTGGTGGAGACCGGCTCGGCGGTGTCGTTGCGCAGGACGTAGAGGTGGGCGCCGGTGTCGGGGTTGCGCAGGTGGTGCACGGCGACCCGGTCGTCGGAGGGGCGCACCCGGGCCGCCCGGTCCAGCCGGGCCAGGTCGGGCACCGTCCGCAGCAGGTGACCGAGCTGGTGCGTCGCGGCGAGCGCGGGCGTGGCGCCCCGGGCCTCGTCGAAGAGCGCCGCGCGGTCGTTGGACGAGTAGCGGCCCGACGACGGCAGCCAGCCCCACGACGTGCCCCCGAACGCGGGGCGGGTGTCGTGCAGGGCGGGCCCGCCGCCGAACGCGGCGAGCAGCGTGCGCCGTTCGTGGGTGGGGCCGTGGGCGCGCCGCAGTGCCGCGTACCCCGGCCCGCCCCACGCGTCGGGCCCGTCGCCACGGGTCTCGCGCACCATGTCCGTGATCCAGTACGGCAGGACCGTGCCGCGCCCCCTGGCGTACTCGTGCCGGACGACGATCCGGTCCACCGCGGCGAGCCAGCCGTCGACGTGCCGCCGGAACTCCGGGTCCGCGTCGCCGTGCACCCGCCCCGTCAGCCAGCCGGGCAGCCCGCCCGCGTCCACGTCGGCGCCGACGGAGGGCCCGCGCCGCAGCAGCACGTACAGCCGTGCCTCGGTGGCCAGGCGCAGGAACAGGTCGAGGTCGCGGACCCCGGTGAAGTCGTACCGGTGGGGCCCGAAGGCGTGGACGTTCCACGGGACGCGTGCGCTCACCGCGTTGTACCCGTGGGCGCGCATCTTCTGCAGGAGGTCGCGCCACAGGGACGGGCTGGGCAGCCGGAACGGGTCGAACTCGCCGGACCACAGCACGACCCGCCGGCCGTCGACCACGAGCGAGTACCGGTCGACGTCTATGTCGTGCCGCATGCCGTCCGCCGACGGGGGCTGCGGGGCGGGCCCCGTGGTCACGCGGGATGCCCTGCGCGTGCCGGGCACCTCCAAGGCGCTGCCGCTCAGTGCCAGGCCGAGCACCGTCGTGCCGGCCAGCGCACTGAATGTCCGTCTGCTGAGCTCCAAGGGTGCGCCCTCCTGTGGTGCAGGGTCCCGCGGGTGCCGCCGGACCGCCGTACGTGCCGGACATTCTCCACGTACGGCACCCCCACGCCGCGACGAGGGGAGCAAGGAGTCTCGTACGACCGCCGCGGGGCACGTGCACCGGGTGCCCCGCGGCCGCCGGGCCGGGGGCTCCGGAACGACGGGACGGCCCGTGCCGGGGGAAGCACGGGCCGTCCCGTCGTACGGAGCCACCGGCGCGGATGTTCACCTCGCGGAGAGGCGGCGCGTGCCGGCGCCGGAGGTGCTCACGCGCCGAACGTGTGCACCGTCGTCGTCCGGTACGTCTGCCCCGGGCGCAGCACCGTCGACGGGAACGACGGCTGGTTCGGCGAGTCCGGGAAGTGCTGTGTCTCCAGGCACAGCGCGTCGCCCTGCCGGTAGACGGAGCCGCCGGTGCCCACGAGCGTGCCGTCGAGGAAGTTGCCCGAGTAGAACTGCAGGCCCGGCTGGGTCGTCGCGATCCTCAGGGTGCGCCCCGACGACGGGTCGCGGAGCGTGGCGGCGTGCTCGGGCTGCGAGGTGATCCCCTTGTCCAGGACCCAGTTGTGGTCGAGGCCCTTGCCGTACAGCAGTTGCTCGTGCGCGACGCGGATGTCCCGGCCGACCGCCTTGGCCCGGCGGAAGTCGAACGGCGTGCCCGCGACCTTCGCCAGTTCGCCCGTGGGGATCAGCCCCGGGTCGACCGGCGTGTAGCGGGCCGCGGCGATCGACAGCTCGTGGTCGTAGACCGAACCGCTGCCCTCGCCGCCCAGGTTCCAGTACACGTGGCTGGTGAGGTTGACGACCGTGGCCTTGTCGGTGGTCGCCTCGTAGTCGATGTGCCAGTCGCCGTCCCGGGTGAGCGTGTACGTGACCTTCGCCCTGAGCGTGCCCGGGTAGCCCATCTCGCCGTCGACGCTCGTCCAGTACATGCGCAGGCCGACGTCGGCGCCCTGGCTGAACGGCTCGACGTCCCACACGCGCTTGTCGAAGCCCTGCGCGCCGCCGTGCAGGCTGTTCTCCCCGTCGTTGACGGAGACCTGGTGGTCCGTGCCGTCGAGGGTGAATCTGCCCTTGTCGATGCGGTTGCCGTAGCGGCCGATGAGCGCGCCGAAGTACGGGCTGGAGGCGACGTAGTCGTCCAGGTTGTCGAAGCCGAGGGAGACGTTGCGGTAGCGGCCCCGGCTGTCGGGGATCTCCAGGGCCTGCACGATGCCGCCGTAGGAGAGGACCTTCATCCGCGTGCCGCCGTTCTCCAGCGACCAGCGGTGCACCTTGGTGCCGTCGGCGAGCGTCCCGAAAGGTTCCTTCACCGGTTTCCTGCCTCCCGTGGCGTGCGCCGTGCCGCCGAGTGTCGTTGCGGCGATGCCCGCGGCCGCCGCTCCCGCGATGACCGTGCGTCTGTTCAGTTCCATGTGCGGCTCCTGCGATGGAGAGTCGAAGGGCCCCCGCCCGGTCCGGCAGGAGTCCGGCGGGGGCCCGTATGCCGTGCTACGAACCGACCTTGCGCTTGTTCCACACGTCGAAGCCGACCGCCGCCAGCAGCACCAGGCCCTTGATGACCTGCTGCCAGTCGGTGCCGACACCGAGGAGGTTCATGCCGTTGTTCAGCACGCCGAGGACGAGACCGCCGATGATCGCGCCGAGGACGGTGCCGACACCGCCGCTCATGGACGCGCCACCGATGAACGAGGAGGCGATGGCCTCCAGTTCGAAGTTCAGGCCCGCCTTCGGGGAGGCCGCGTTCAGCCGGGCCGCGATGAGCAGGCCGGCCAGGGCCGCCAGCATGCCCATGTTCAGGAAGACCAGGAAGGTGACCTTCTTGTCCTTCACGCCCGACAGCTTCGCCGCCGGCAGGTTGCCGCCGATCGCGTAGATGTGGCGGCCGATGATCGCGTTGCGCATCAGGTAGCTGAAGCCGACGAGCAGCCCGCCCAGGACCAGCAGCACGATCGGGGTGCCCTTGTAGCTGGCCAGCAGCATCGTCACGGTGAGGACGGCGGCCGACAGCGCGATCAGCTTCAGCGCGAACATCTTGGCGGGCGGTACCTCCAGGGCGAACTCCTGCTGCCGCTTGCGGTCCCGGACCTCCTGGAACACCACGAACGCGATCATCGCGAAGCCCAGCAGCAACGTCAGGTTGTGGTAGTTCGTGTCCGGGCCGACCTCGGGCAGGAAGCCGTTGGCGACCTTCTGCAGACCGTTCGGGAACGGGCCGAGGGTCTGCCCCTCGAGGAAGATCTCCGTCAGACCGCGGAAGATCAGCATGCCCGCGAGGGTGACGATGAAGGACGGTATCCCGCCGTACGCGATGAGGAAGCCCTGCGCGGCGCCCGCGAGCGCGCCGATCACCAGGCACAGCACCACGGCGACCGGCCACGGCAGATCGTTCCGCACCATGAACACGGCGGCCATCGACCCGATGAACGCCGTCAGAGAGCCGACCGACAGGTCGATGTGGCCCGCGATGATGACGAGCATCATGCCGATCGCCAGGATCAGGATGTAGCTGTTCTGCAGCACCAGGTTGGAGACGTTGCGCGGCAGCAGCAGGTCGCCCTCGGTCCACACGGCGAACAGCACCACGATCAGACCGAGCGCGAACAGCATGCCGTACTGCCGCATGTTGCGGCGCATGCCGTCCAGCACCAGCCTGAGCAGCCCGTCGCCGCCCGACGGCCCTCCCTTGCCGACCGGCCCGGGCGCCGGGGTCTTGGCGGTCACATCCGTGCTCATCGGGTTACCTCTTTGTCCTTCGTCATCTGACGCATCAGCGATTCCTGCGAGGCCTCGGCCCGCGAGAACTCGCCCGTGAGGCGCCCCGCGGCCATCGTGTAGATGCGGTCGCACATGCCGAGCAGTTCCGGCAGTTCGGAGGAGATGAAGACGACCGCCTTGCCTTCGGCGGCCAGCTGGTCGATGACCGTGTAGATCTCGTACTTGGCTCCGACGTCGATGCCACGCGTCGGCTCGTCGAGGATCAGCACGTCGGGACCCGCGAAGATCCACTTGCTGAGGACGACCTTCTGCTGGTTGCCGCCGGACAGCTTGCCCACCGGCTCGAAGACGGTCGGCGCCTTGATGTTCATGGATTTCCGGAACCGTTCGGCGACCTGCCGTTCCCCGTGTTCGTCCACCACGCCGTGCTTGGCGACCTTGCCGAGCGCGGTCAGCGAGATGTTGCGGTTGATGGTGTCGATGAGGTTCAGGCCGTAGTGCTTGCGGTCCTCGGTGACGTACGCGATGCCGTGCCCGACCGCCTGGGCGACGGACTTCGTACGGATCTCCCTGCCGTCCTTCAGTACCGTGCCGCCCGCGTACCGGCCGTAGCTGCGGCCGAACACGCTCATCGCGAGCTCGGTGCGGCCGGCGCCCATCAGGCCCGCGATGCCGACGATCTCCCCGCGCCGCACCGACAGCGACACGTTGTCGACGACCTTGCGCTGCTGGTCGATCGGGTGGTGCACGGTCCAGTCCCGGATCTCCAGAGCCGGGGCCGAACCCTCCTCCGGCCGGTGCGGGGTGCGCTCCGGGAAGCGGTTCTCCAGGTCGCGGCCCACCATGCCGCTGATGATCCGGTCCTCCGTGGTCCCGGGAGCCCTCACGTCGAGCGTCTCGATGGTCCGCCCGTCCCGCAGGATCGTCACCGAGTCGGCGACCCTGCGGATCTCGTTCAGCTTGTGGGAGATGATGATCGAGGTGATGCCCTGGTTCTTCAGCTCCAGGATGAGGTCGAGGAGCTTGCCGCTGTCCTCGTCGTTCAGCGCCGCCGTCGGCTCGTCCAGGATGAGCAGCTTCACCCTCTTCGACAGCGCCTTCGCGATCTCCACGAGCTGCTGCTTGCCCACGCCGATGTCGGCGACGCGGGTGTCGGGGTGGTCGGACAGACCGACTCGGCGCAGCAGTTCGGTGGCGTGCCGCAGGGTCTCGGTCCAGTCGATGACGCCGCGCCTGGCGTGTTCGTTGCCGAGGAAGATGTTCTCCGCGACGGAGAGGAACGGCACCAGCGCCAGTTCCTGATGGATGATCACGATGCCGCGTTGCTCGCTGGCCCGGATGTCCTTGAACCGGCAGGCCTCCCCCTCGAAGAGGATGTCGCCCTCGTAGCTGCCGTGCGGATGGACGCCGGAGAGGACCTTCATCAGGGTCGACTTGCCGGCGCCGTTCTCCCCGCAGATGGCGTGGACCTCGCCCTGGCGAACAGTCAGCGTGACGTCCGACAGCGCCTTGACACCCGGGAAGGTCTTGACGATCGAGCGCATTTCCAGGACGGGTCCCGCCATGGTCGTGCCTTCCAATCAGTAGGTGCCGACGGTTACTTGAGGTCTCCCTCGGCGTAATAGCCGCTGTCGACGAGGATCTCCCGGTAGTTGGACTTGTCGACGCTCACCGGGTCGAGCAGGTACGACGGCACGACCTTGGCACCGTTGTCATAGGTCTTGGTGTCGTTGACCTCGGGCTTCTTGCCGTTCAGGACGGCGTCGACCATCTTCGAGGCCACCTCGGCGAGCTTGCGGGTGTCCTTGTAGACGGTCTGCGTCTGCTGGTCGGCGGCGATCGACTTCACCGACGCGATCTCGGCGTCCTGGCCGGTGAGGACCGGCAGCGGCTTGTTCTTGGAGCCGTAGTCGTCCGACTTCAGCGCCGACAGGATGCCGATGGAGATGCCGTCGTACGGCGAGAGCACCGCGTCGACCCGCTCCCGCTTGTAGGCGGAGGTCAGGATGTCGTCCATGCGCTTCTGCGCGGTGCCGCCGTCCCAGCGCAGCGTGGTCACCTGGTTGAGGCTGGTCTGCCGGGAGCGGACGACCAGGTCGCCCTTGTCCATGTACGGCTTCAGGACGTTCATCGCGCCCTGGAAGAAGTACTTGGTGTTGTTGTCGTCGTTGGAGCCGGCGAAGAGCTCGATGTTGAAGGGGCCCTTCTTGCTGCCGTCCTTCAGGCCGAGCTTGTCCAGGATGTAGGTGCCCTGGAGTTCGCCGACCTTCTCGTTGTCGAAGGAGGCGTAGTAGTCGACGTTCTTCGTGCCGAGGATCAGACGGTCGTAGGAGATGACCGGGATGTCCGCGTCCTTGGCCTGCTGGAGGACGTTGTTCAGGGACTTGTTGTCGATCGCCGCGACGATCAGGGCCTTCACGCCCTGCGTGATGAGGTTCTCGATCTGGGAGACCTGCTGGTCCGGGTCGTCCTCGCCGTAGACCAGTCTGGTCTTGTAGCCCTTGGACTCCAGGTTCTTCTTGACGTTCTTGCCGTCGGCGATCCAGCGCTCGGACGACTTGGTCGGCATCGCGATACCGATGGTGCCGCCCTTGGCGTCACCCTTGTCCTCCTTGCTGCCGCCCTCGCTGTCCTGCCCGCAGGCGGTGAGGGTGAGGGCGAGCGAGGCGGCCGTGGCCATCGCGGCGAGTGCGGCTCTGCGGTTGCGCATGGTCATCATCCTTGGGTGTGCAGCGGGGCTCGGGTGTGTGCGATTGTGCGCGGTCGTGTCGTGTTTTGAGAAGAGTTTTTCCGCAACGTTATGACGAAACCTCGAACCTGTGGAGGGGCCCGGGCAGTCGGGACCCCAGTGGCGCCATGTCGCCTCCCGCGCCGTGCCGGGCCAGCAGGTCCAGCGCCAGCCGCCCGCGCCGCACCCGCTCCCGGGCGCCGGCCAGCGCCAGTTCCCGCAGGTGGTGGCCGTACGGGTAGATGCCGGGCGCCTTGGCGAGGCCGAACTTCAGATACAGCGGGGCGCCGCGCCGGATCAGTTCGGCGACCTCGTACATCCGGATATAACCGCCCAGGTCGTCCGGGGCCTCGATGTACATGTCCATCGGTGCCGCCGACACCCGGCGTATCTCCGTCAGGTGACCGAGCGTCAGGTCGCTGGGTACGTTGACCGAATCGGCGCCGAGCCGCTCGTACACGGCGTACGCCGCCGGGTTCACCGGCCCGACGAGCGCGCTCACCTTCAGCGTCGTCCCGGCCGGGAGGATGCCCGCCGCGCGCGCCCGGTGCAGCGTCCACAGCACACCCTCGTCGGCCACCAGCAGGCAGGTGACGCCCAGTTCGGTGGCCCGCACGGCGTCCTCGACGCAGCCGGCGACCGCGTCGTGACCCCGGGCCCGCAGCCCGCCGCCGCCCGACTCCGTGCGGGTGGAACCGCCGATGTCCCAGGTGCCGCGCGGGCCGGTGAACAGGCAGAGCTCGACGTCCCGTTCGCGGGTCGCCCCGACCATCTCGGTGATCTCGGCGTCGGTCAGCATCCACACGCCGCTGCCCTGACTGATCCGGTGCACCGGCACGTCCAGCCGTGCGGCCTCCTCCAGGACCACCGCGAGCGCCTCGGGACCCTCGCACGAGGGAACCTCGGTGCGCCAGCGGCCACCGCCGGGGAAGGAGTACGGCGAGGCGTCGGCGGGGTCGGGGGCGGGCGCCCCCAGGCCGAGAGCGGTGAGCGCCGGCTCGCCGGGTCGACGGGCTGCCGGGGCGGAAGCGTCGGTCACAGGCTGTCCTTTGTGTGCGAAGTGGCTTACGGCTTACGGCTTACGGGGAGCGGGGAGCGGAGTTCGTGCGGTACGAGCGGCGGGGGCCGTGGCCGGTGCTGACGTCCCCGCTGTGCGGACACGGCGGTCCACGGCGTCCGGTTCACGGCGTCCAGGGCCACGGCAGTCCGTTCCGGCGGTGTGCGGTGCACGGCGGTCGGTTCCCGGCGGTCTCGGGCGCGCGGCGGTCTCAGGGGCGCAGGAGCACCTTGCCGACCGTCGGGTCGCCGGACCCCACCAGCTCGACGGCCCGTGGGAACGCGTCGAGCGGCAGCTCGTGCGTCACCAGCGGCAGCGGGTCGAGCAGACCGGCCCCGAACATCCGCACCGTGTGCGCCCAGGCACCCGGCGGCGCACCGAAGACCGTGTGCACCTCCAGCTGCCGCACCACCAGGTCGGTCGGGTCGAGGCCCAGCGCGCCGGGCGCCGGAACACCCGTCAGCACCAGCCGCCCCCCGCGCCGCAGCAGCGCGGCGGCGGTACGGGCCGCGTCCGCCGACCCGGCCGCCTCGACGACGACGTCGAAGTCGCCGGGCAGCTCCTGGTCCCTGGTGCGGAAACCGGTCGCGCCGAACCGCCGGGACAGCGCCTCGCGGTCGGTGCCCGCGCCCACCACCAGCAGCTCGGCCGGGGAGCCCGCCGCCAGGAACTGCACGGCGAACATGCCGAGCGTGCCCGTGCCGACGACGGCGACCCGCTCGCCGGGCCGTGCGTTCGCCTTCAGCGCGGCGGCGGCGACGCAGGCGGCCGGCTCCAGCAGCGCGGCGGCGGTCAGGTCGCAGTCGTCGCGCAGCACATGCAGCAGCCGGGCGGGAAGCGTGAGCGTGCCGGCCATCGCACCGGGCTGCGTGAAACCGGTCTCCTCGTACCCGGCCGTGCACAGCGTCGTCTCGCCCGCCCGGCACCGGTCGCACACCTGGCAGTTGCGGAAACCCTCACCGACGACCTTGCGGCCCACCAGACCCCCGGCCACCCCGGCGCCGGCCGCCGCGACGGTCCCGGACCACTCGTGCCCGGGCGTGAGCGGATACCGCACGTACCCCTCGGGCCGGTTGCCCTGGTACACCTCGCGATCACTGCCGCAGATCCCCACGGCGTGCACGGCCACCAGCACCTCGCCGGGCCCGGGCGGGCGCGGCTCGTGCGGGACGAGCCGGTGCTCGCCGGGCGCGGTGACGACGACGGCCGTTCTCACTCCGCGTCCCCCTTCGGCCTGCGCTGCTCCCAGCCCTCGGCCCACAGGTCGAACCGGGCCTGCTGCTGCGGGAACTCGGCGGCGGCGTCGACGTCGAGTTCCACACCGAGTCCGGGCGCGTCGGACAGATGGAAACAACCGTCCTCGGGATCCACCTGGGGTGCACCCTTGACGACCTTCTTGATCTCCGCGTCCGCGAAGTCGTTGAAGTGCTCCAGGATCTTGAAGTTCGGGGTGCTGAAGCCGATCTGGAGGGAGGCGGCGGTGAGCACGGACCCGCCCACGTTGTGCGGGGCGACGAGCACGTAGTGGGTCTCGGCGGTCGCGGCGAGCTTCCGGGTCTCCCAGATGCCGCCGATGTGGCCGACGTCCGGCTGGATGATGTCCGCCGACCGGTCCTCGAACAGCTCCCGGAACTCGATCCGGTCATGGATGCGCTCGCCGGTCGCGACCGGCATGTCCACCTTCTCGGCGACCTTCTTCAGCGCCTTCAGGTTCTCCGGCGGCACCGGCTCCTCCAGCCAGGCCGGACGGAACGGTGCGAGTTCCTTGGCCAGCCGGACGGCGGTGGCGGGGGAGAACCGCCCGTGCATCTCCAGCATCAGCTCGGCCTCGGGCCCGATCGCGTCCCGCACGGCCTCGATGAGGGACACGGCGTACAGGGTCTGCTGATGGTCGAGCTCGAAGTGACCGGTGCCGAACGGGTCGATCTTCAGCGCCCGGTACCCGCGCGCCACGACCCCCTGCGCGGCCCGGTGGTACGCCTCGGGAGTCCGCTCGGTCGTGTACCACCCGTTGGCGTACGCCTTCACCCGGTCGGTGACCTTGCCGCCCAGCAGTTGCCACACGGGGACACCGAGGGCCTTGCCCCTGATGTCCCAGCAGGCCGTCTCGACCACCGCGATGCCGGACATCACGATCTCGCCCGCGCGGCCGTAGTCGCCGTACTTCATGCGGCGCGCGAGATCCTCGACGGCGAACGGGTCGGAACCGAGGATGTGGTTGGCCTCGGCCTCCCTCAGGTACCCGAGGAGGGCGTCGGTGTGTCCGAGCATGCGGGTCTCGCCGACGCCCGTGATGCCCTCGTCGGTGTGCACCTGGACGTAGGTCAGATTGCGCCACGGCGTCCCGACCACGTGTGTGCTGATTCCGGTGATACGCACGGCAGCTGCTCCCAGTCGCGTCGTAGCTCTGCGTCGTAGCCGTACTCGTCCGGCTCGATGTCCTGGCTGTTCGAAATTTCGTCACACGTTCGAAATGCTGGCGTGACAGTAAGGATGCGACGGTCGGAGTGTCAATGGGGCGGACACGCAACGGCTTCGGTGGAATCGACAACCGGTTTAGGGTGATTGACCCGCCGGAAGCGCGGCTTCCCTACACAACCTTCACGGGAGCCCCCAGGAACGCTCCCAGGCGGGAATTTAATCTTCCCGCGTCATGGACTTTTGCCAGCCGTGCCGACGGCACCTGAACGGCGCCCTCACCTGTCCGGGGTGCGGGGCCCAGGCCGGTCCCGCGCGGGCCCGGCACGTGTACCAGGACGGGCACGGCTACGACGCATACGCGGACCCCTCTGCGCCGGGCGGGGGCGCCGACGCGTACGACGACGAGGACGATGACGACGACGCGGACAGGGACGTACCGCGTGGCGGCCGCGCCGCCCGGCGGCGCGGCGGCGGCGCGGAGGCCGCGGGCAGCCGCAGGGACCGCAAGGCGGCGGCGCACCGGCGGCGGCGCCGCCGGGTGCTGATGATCGGCGCGGGTTTCGTCCTGGCGGCGGGCGGTCTCAGCCTGGCGGAACTGGGGGCGGACGGCCCGGCCGACGCGCCCCGGCCCGCGGCGGCGGGAGCGGACACGGAGGGCGGCGACGCCTCGTCCGACCCGTCGGCGGACGGAACGGGCGCCACGTCGACGTCGCAGAACCCGACCTCCTCGGCGTCGAGCTCCGCCTCGGAGTCGCCGTCCGCCTCGCCGTCGGCCTCGGAGTCCGAGCCGGAGGACGCCGCATCGTCCACCACCCCGGACGGTGAGGCCTCCCAGGCGACGGGGACGACGAACCCGCAACAGCCCACCACGCAGGCGCCGAACGACCCGGCCCCCCAGCCGACGACACCGCCCCCGCCGCCCCCCGAACCCACCGAAACGTGCGACCGTTTCCTGTGGTGGTGCTCCTAGGGTCTGTCGTTCGGGGTGCGGGCGCTGCGCACCGTGCTCCGGCCCGCTCCGCGACGGGGGTCCGGGCGCCGTCAGAGCTTGACGATCATCTTCCCGGTGTTGTCGCCGCGCAGGACCCCGAGGAACGCCTCCAGGTTGTTCTCGATGCCCTCGACCACGGTCTCCCGGTACTTCAGCGCGCCCGAGGCGATCCACGGGCCGACCTCGGCCACGAACTGCGGCTGGAGGTCGTAGTGGTCGCCGACCAGGAAGCCCTCGATGCGGCCCCGGGTCTGGATCAGCCGGGCGAGGTTGCGCGGACCGGGCGCCGGTTCGGTGTCGTTGTAGACCGAGATCATTCCGCAGACGGCGATCCGCCCGCCCCGGTTGAGCCGGCTGATCGCGGCCTCCAGATGGTCACCGCCGACATTGTCGAAGTACACGTCGATCCCGTCCGGCGCCGCCTCCTTCAGCTGTTCGTGCACCGGCCCCGCCTTGTAGTTGAAGGCGGCGTCGAAGCCGTACTCCTCGACCAGCAGCTTGACCTTCTCGTCCGAGCCGGCCGAACCGACGACCCGCGAGGCGCCCTTCAGCCTCGCGATCTGTCCGACCTGGCTGCCGACCGCGCCGGCCGCCCCCGACACGAAGACCGAGTCGCCCTCCGAGAAGGCCGCGGTGCGCAGCAGGCCCGCGTACGCCGTGAGGCCGGTCATGCCGAGGACGCCGAGGTACGCGGAGAGCGGCGCGGCCCCCGGGTCCACCTTCACGGCGTTCTTCGCGTCCACCGCCGCGTACTCGCGCCAGCCGGAGAAGTGCAGGACGTGGTCGCCGACGGCGATGCCCTCCGCGTTCGACGCGACGACCTCGCCGACCGCGCCGCCCTGCATCACCTTGCCCAGCTCGAAGGGCGCGACGTAGGACTTCGCGGCACTCATCCGGCCGCGCATGTACGGGTCCACGGAGAGGTACTGGTTGCGGACCAGCACCTGGCCGTCGCCGGGGGCGGGGACCTCGGACTCCACCAGGGCGAAGTCCGCGGGCGTGGGACGGCCCACCGGGCGGCTGAGCAGGTGCCATTCGCGGTTGATCATGAGGAGACCTCTCGGTGTACTTCATCTGTCACATGTACTTCAGTACCGGAAATAGCACTGTGCCTGAATATTTCATGGTGTCAAGCAACTGGCTTATCATGGAGGCATGGCCACACCCCGCACGCCTCGCCGACCCGACGCCCTGACCATGGAAGTCGTGGAGCTCATCGGCGAGGTCGTCTCCCGCTACCACGCGGACTACGAGGAGGCCGCCGCCGGACACGCGCTCACCGGCGCGCAGGCCAGGCTGCTCAGTCTGCTCTCGCTGGGGCCGTCACCGATGCGCAAGCTCGCCCGACAGCTCAAGTGCGAGCCGTCCAACGTCACCGGCATCGTCGACCGCCTGGAAGCCCGCGGCCTGGTGGAGCGCCGGCCCGAGCCCGGGGACCGTCGGGTGAAGGTCGCGGCGGCCACGGAGGAGGGCCGCAGCGTCGCCCAGAGCCTGCGGGAGTCCCTGCGCTTCGCGCGTGAACCGCTGGCCGCCCTCACGGACGACGAGCGCGTGTCACTGCGGGACGCGCTGCGCCGCATGCTGGGGGAGGACGCCGGCCCCGGCGGGCACGGGTGACCCGGGGGCCCCACCCCGTCCCGGCCGGCGGCCCGCGTGGCCGCCTGCCTGCGGTCCGCCCGCCGACCCGTGGTCCGCCCGCTCCCGGCCCGGTCGCCCTCGGTAGGGTTGCGCCATGCGCGATCTCGGGGTGGGTTTCGGACATCTGCTGAAAGGCCAGCGCTGGGTGGCCCGGCACGGCAGGCAGTACGGTTTCGGGCTGCTGCCCGGGCTCATCACGCTCGTCCTCTACGCGGCGGCGCTCGTCTGCCTCGCCCTGTGGGGCCAGGACCTCGTCGGCTGGGCGACGCCCTTCGCCGACGACTGGTCGAGCCCCTGGCAGGGCCTGTTCCGCGGCTTCCTCACCGCGGTGCTCTTCGTCCTCGCCCTGCTGCTGTCCGTCGTCACCTTCACCGCGGTCACGCTCCTGGTCGGCCAGCCCTTCTACGAGAGCCTCTCCGAGCGGGTCGACCGCGACGTCTCCCCGGACGGCACCGCGCCCGAGTCGGACCTGCCGCTCTGGCGCGAGCTGTGGATCTCGGGCCGCGACAGCCTGCGTGTCGTACTCCGCGCCGCCGTGTGGGGCGTCCTGCTGTTCGCGCTGAGCTTCGTCCCCGTCCTCGGCCAGACGGTCGTCCCGTTCCTCGGCCTCGTCGTCACCGGCTTCTTCCTCACCGAGGAACTCGCCGCCGTCGCCCTCCAGCGCCGCGACGTCGAACTGCGCGACCGCCTCACCCTGCTGCGCTCCCGCAAGATGCTGATCTGGGGCTTCGGCACGCCCCTCGCGCTGTCCTTCCTGGTGCCGTTCGTCGCGGTGTTCCTGATGCCGGGCGCGGTCGCGGGCGCCACGCTCCTCGCCCGTGACCTGATGGGCGAGGAGACCGCGGACAACGGCACCCCGGAGCCGGTGAAGGAGCCCGGCGAGGCCCGCTGACCCGGACGGCCGTCGTCGCCGCTGCCCGCCCCCGTCGCGGGGCCGGTGTCAGCCTCGCGTGCGCCGGAGCCCAACGGTCCGCGCGGCCACCGTCAGCACCGACCGCACCTGCGCCACGATGTCCAGCCGGTTGCGTACGAACTCCGGGTCCGTGACCGAGCCCGTCGCCGGGTCGGTGTTCCCCGCGCCGAACTGCAGCACCGGAGTGTGCACATGGCCGCCCGGCAGCACCTCGCCGAGACCGAGCCGGTCCCGCAGCAGCGTCACCCGGTACGCGATCTCGTTCGACAGGTAGTCCCCGCCGCCCCCGGCCCGTGCGGCCGACCCCGGAGTGGGACCGTCCGGCCGCACCACGGGCTGCGTGCCGCCCGCCGGTATCTCCGTCACGGTCGTGTTGTCGTAGACCGGGAAGCGGCCGGTCGCCGCCTCGGTGATGGCCCTGTACGGCAGGGTGGTCGTCGTCCACTGCGGCTGCGAGGCCGGGTCGAGGACCGGGACCGGGCCGGTGGAGGAGGCGTTCTCGTTGTCCGGGAAGCCGCCCCGCCAGGCGCCGTTGGTCCGCTCCACGTCGAAGCGGCCCACCCGGCCCTGACTGACCGTCGTGAACAGATCGACCTTGGGCAGATACGCCCGCAGGGCACGCTCCACGGCCCCGTCGGCGAAGTCCCGCCAGCGCACCGGGAACACGGCCGTCTCGACACGCGCCGGACCGTCCGCCGTCTCGATCACCGTGCCGTCCAGGGCCAGCGCGGCCGCCCCGGACGGGTTGGAGATCCGGATGTCCCGGTCCAGCGTGAACGGGTCGAACCCGGTGAGCAGAATGCGCCGTGCGCCGTCGCCGTGCGGACGGTCGAGGGAGGTCTGCCCCCGCGAGGCCCGCTCCAAGTCCCCCGTCAGCCCGGCCCGTCGCGTGTCCGTCAGCGCGAAGTCCGGCCGCCAGGTGCGCAGTTCGCGGGTCATCGCCAGCCGCGCCCAGTACAGCGGCCGGTCGTCGTCCCGGCTCAGGTCACCGCCCGCCGGACCCCGCCCCTGCACCCGGTCGACCGCCCGCCGCCACAGCGCCGACCCCGACCGTACGACGGTCCGGCGCGCCTCGGCGGCGGAGCCGGCCCCGTGCAGCGCACGGGCGAACTCCGCCGCGACCGCGTCGAATCCGGACCGCGCGAGGATCTCCCGCGGTACGTCCTCGCCGAGGCGCTGCTCCTCGACGGTCGGCGCGGGCGCCGTGTCCGCCACGGCCGAGGGGGTGGTGGCGAGCCCCGCCGCCAGGGTCAGTCCGATGAGGCCGATCCGAACACGTGGGGAAGCCACAGCAGTCCAGGTCCTTCCGTCGTCGCCGTGCGCGCGGCGCGGGTGCGGTGCGTGACGCCGGCGCGTGGGGCGCCGGACGGCCGCAGTATGCGGGACGGGAAGCGCGTACGCCATGGCGGGACCGGAGCTTTCACCGCGTGCCGCCCCGGCCTCGGCCGCCGGTCTCAGCCGGCGGGCCGCTCGCCCAGCAGCGTCAGGAAGTCGCGGAACGCGCCCGGCATGTCCACCGACTCCGGGTCCAGCAGCCACTGGTACTGCAGGCCGTCCATCACCGCCACCAGCAGCGGCGCGGTCCGCTCCGGGGCCAGGCCGTTGGGGAGGCGGTCGCCGTACTCGGCCCGCAGGGCCCCGGTCACGCTCGCCCGCACGCGCGCGTACCGCTCACCGAAGTAGTCGCGGGCCGGATGCCCCTCCGTGACGCTCTCGCCGAGCAGCGCCGAGAACGTCTGGATGATGCCGGGCCGCATCGCGTTGTACTCGACCAGCGCCGCCAGCAGGTCGACCCGCCACTGCGTGCCGGGAATCGCGTCCCACCGGTCCCGTTCCCCGAGCACCGCGACGAGCAGCGCCTCCTTGGTCGGGAAGTGGTGCAACAGCCCCTGCTGGGTGAGGCCCACCCGCTCCGCGACCGCGGCCAGGCTCGCGCCCCGGTAACCGCGCTCGGCGATCACCTCCAGGGCGGCCAGCACGATCTCCGCGCGCCGTTCCCCGCTCCTGGCCCTGGCCGTCATGGCGACACCGTACGACACGGGGGGACGGCGTATGTCACGTACAGGTGACGAAACCTACCGGGCGCCAGGCCGCACGGGCAGGATGGAGATCCTCACCGGCGTTCGACGAGGAGGTGCCGCCGTGGCGGAGACAGAGGAGCAGCGGGACGAGGCCCGCGGGGCGGACGTCGAGGCGGTCGTCGAGGAGGCCCTCGGGCGGCTCGGCCCGGATGCCAAGGCGCGCCTGCTGGCCGGGCAGGACATGTGGTCGCTGCCCGCCCTGCCCGAGATCGGCCTGCCGCCCCTGGTCATGTCCGACGGCCCGATCGGCGTACGCGGAGTGCGCTGGACCTCCGACGACCCGTCCGTGGCGCTGCCGTCGCCGACCGCGCTCGCCGCCACATGGGACCCGGAACTGGCCCGCCGCGCCGGTGTGCTGCTCGCCCAGGAGGCCCGCCGCAAGGGCGTGCACGTCCTGCTCGCGCCCACCGTCAACCTGCACCGCTCCCCGCTCGGCGGACGGCACTTCGAGGCCTACAGCGAGGACCCGTACCTGACCGGCCGGATCGGCGCCGGCTATGTCCGGGGCGTGCAGTCCGGCGGCGTCGGCACGACCGTCAAGCACTTCGTCGCCAACGACGCCGAGACCGACCGCTTCACCGTCGACAACCGGATCTCCGCGCGTGCCCTGCGCGAGCTGTACCTGGCGCCGTTCGAGGCCATCGTGGCCCACGCCCGGCCCTGGGGCGTGATGACCGCGTACAACTCGGTCAACGGCACGACGATGAGCGAGCACCACCACCTCGTGAACGAGGTCCTGCGCGGCGAATGGGGCTTCGACGGCGTCAACGTCTCCGACTGGACCGCCGCCCGTTCCACCGAGGCTGCCCTCGAGGGCGGCCTCGACCTCGCCATGCCCGGCCCGGACACCGTCTACGGCGAGGCCCTCGCCCGAGCGGTACGCGACGGGCGGGTGCCCGGGGCCGCCGTCGACCGGGCCGTGCGCCGCGTCCTCCTCCTCGCCGCCCGCGTCGGCATCCTGCCCGGCGCCCGACCGGCCGTCACCGACCTGCCCGGCCCCGTCGACGGCGAGGCCCTCGCCCGCGAGATAGCCCGCCGCTCCTTCGTCCTGGTCCGCAACGCCGCCGTACGCGATCCGTCCTCCCACGACGAGCGGACCGCGCTGCCGCTGACGCCCGGCCGCACCGTCGCCCTCGTCGGCGCCGCCGCGCGCGACGCCCGCGTCCTCGGCGGCGGCTCCGCCACCGTCTTCCCGGCCCACGTCGTCTCCCCGCTCGACGGCCTCACCGCCGCCCTCCCCGACGGCACCCTCACCTACGCCGTCGGCGCCGACCCCAGCACCGAACTCGCCGTCGCCGGACAGGGCTTCGCGCTGCGCGCCGTCTGCCGTGACACGTCCGGCGGGATCATCGGCACCGGCTCCGCGCCCAGCGGCCAGATCCAGTGGATGGGCTCCGACCTCCCCGACGGCGTCACCCACGACCGCCTGCACACCGTCGAACTCACCGGCACCTTCACCCCGCGCGAGAGCGGCCGGCACACCTTCGGCATCAAGGGCATCGGCGCCTTCACCCTCACCGTCGGCGGCACGACGTACTTCGACGGCGAGCAGCGCCCCACCAAGGACGACCCGTTCATCACGTTCTTCGGCGCACCCGAGCCGCGCGCCGAGACCGACCTCACCGCCGGCGAGACCGTCGAGGTGTCCCTGCGGTACGTCGTCGAGTACGCCGAGGGCGCCACGATGAGGGTCGTCGGCTTCACCCTCGCCCACCAGGGACCGCGGCGCGACCCCGACGAGCTGATCGCCGAGGCCGTCGAGGCCGCCCGCGGCGCCGACACCGCCGTGGTCGTCGTCGCCACCACCGAACGCGTCGAGTCCGAGGGCTTCGACCGCGCCGACCTCACCCTGCCCGGCCGCCAGGACGACCTGGTCCGCGCCGTCGCCGCCGCCAACCCGCACACCGTCGTGGTCGTCAACTCCGGCTCGCCGGTCGAACTGCCCTGGCGCGAGAACGTCGCCGCCGTACTGATCGGCTGGTTCCCCGGCCAGGAGGGCGGCGCCGCCCTCGCCGACGTGCTGACCGGCGCCGCCGAACCGGGCGGCCGGCTCCCCACCACCTGGGGCTCCCTCCGCGACGCCCCCGTCACCCGCGTCGTCCCCGAGGACGGCCGGCTCCCGTACGACGAGGGCGTGTTCATCGGCTACCGCGCCTGGCAGCGGGCGGGACGCACCCCCTCCTACCCCTTCGGTCACGGACTCGGCTACACCACCTGGACGTACGAGTCCGCCGAGGTCGACGGCGCCACCGTCAAGGTCCGCGTCCGCAACACCGGCGACCGCCCCGGCCGCGAGGTCGTACAGATCTACGCCGCCCCCACCACGCCCGACGCGGAGCGGCCCGCGCGCTGGCTCGCCGGGTTCGCCGGCGTCGGGGCCGCGCCCGGTGAGAGCGTTGAGGCCGTCGTGGCACTGCCCCGCCGCACCTTCGAGATCTGGGACGAGGCGACCGGCTCATGGTCCTGTGTGAAGGGTTCGTACGAACTTCAGATCGGCAGCTCCCTCACCGACCGCCGGATCACGACCGCGATTAACGTCTGATCCGGGACACGTCCCGCTCGAACAGCCCCGGTTCGGAACCTGACTCCGAGCCGGGGTTCGCGCGTCCGGCCGCACGGCACGACGGCGGGGTCTACCGCGCCGAGAACGCGTACACCGTCTCCGACCGGTACACCTCGCCCGGCCCCAGCCGCGTGCTCGGGAACTCCGGACGGTTCGGGGAGTCGGGGAAGTGCTGGGTCTCCATCGCGATGCCGTCACCGGGCGCGAAGGGCCCGTTCAGGTGATCCCCGGTGTAGAGCTGCAGGCCCGGCTCGGTGGTCGCCACGGTCAGCACCCGCCCGGACGCCGGGTCGTACAGTTCGGCCACCTCCACGGGGGTGGGCGTGAGGCCTTTGTCCAGCACGAAGTTGTGGTCGTAGCCGGCACCCACCGGGCGCGGCTGGCGGAAGTCGAAGCGGGTGCCCGCCACGTCCTCGAGGACACCCGTCGGGATCAGGCCGGCGTCGACCGGCGTGTAGCGGGCGGCGTCCAGTCGCACCTCATGACCGCCCGCGTCGCCGGCTCGGGCACCCGCCAGGTTGAAGTAGCCGTGATGCGTCAGGTTCACCACCGTGGGGGCGTCCGTCACCGCCTCGTAGACGAAGCGCAGCGCACCCGACTCGTCCAGCGTGTACGTCACGGTGACCTCCAGGCGGCCCGGGAAACCCTCCTCGCCGTGCGGGCTGACGCGCGTCAGACGCAGGCCGTGCTCGACCCCGGTGACGTCCCACACCCGCTTGTCGAAGCCGCGCTGGCCGCCGTGCAGCGTGTTCGGCCCGTCGTTGTGCGCCAGCGCGTAGCTCCGGCCGTCCAGCGGGAAACGCCCGCCGGCGATGCGGTTGGCGTACCGCCCGATCAGCGCACCGAAGTGGGGATCCGGCCGCGCGAGGTACCCGTCGAGATCGTCCAGGCCGAGCACCACGTCCGCCGCGCGCCCGTCCCGGTCCGGGACCTCGAGGGACTGCACGATCCCGCCGTACGACAGCACCCGCACCCGTACGCCCGACCGCTCCAGGGTCCAGCGGTGGACCGAGGTGCCGTCGGAAAGCGTGCCGAAGGGTTCACTCATGGACAAAACCTAAGTCAGGGGCCGCCGCGCGGTGACGGAACGGTAGGCGATCTCCGCCAACCGGGCCTGACCGTTCACACTGGGGTGGAACCAGTCCCAATGGCTCAACTGGCCGGTCCCGAAGCGGTAGTCGTGCACGGCGCCTCCGTCGGTACGGCACCGCTTGTCCTCGGCACACACCTCTGCCAGCACCTCGTTGTACTCCACCACCCGCCGCTGCACCGCGTTCCGGCGCGCCGTCGCCGTCGCGTCCAGGGCCTCCGCGTCGCCCAGCATCGACGGGCAGATGCCCAGCTTCCACACCTGCCGGCCCAGCACGCTGGTACGGCCCCGCGCCCACAACCGCTTCAGGTTCGGCACGCTCGCCACGTACAACTGCGTCCTCGGCAGCGCCCTGCGCAGCGTCCGCACGGCCTTCTCGAAGTCGTCGCGGAACGCCTCGGCCGACGTCATCGACGACGCCGTCGGCCGACAGGCGTCGTTCGCCCCCACGAGCACCGTCACCAGCTCCGGCCGGTGCCGCGCCGCGCGCGCCATCTGGGCCGGCAGGTCCGCCACACGGGCTCCGGACACGGCGTGGTTCCAGCTGTGCCGGGCTGCCTCCGCCCTGCCCAGCAGGCGCACGGCCAGGCTGTCGACGCGCGGGCTGCTGCCCGTGGCCCACGACACCTCCTTGCAGTCCGCCAGGACCACACAGGCGTCGAAGCCCGTGGTGATGGAGTCACCCACGGCGGCGACCGAGGACGGGCTGCGGTCCCACAGCGGCGTCCGAGTGGGCGACGGCTTCGCGCGCGTGGGGGACGCGGCCGGGCCGGGCGAGCCGCCGTCCCCGACGCCGCACCCGGCGACACCCGCCACCGCCAACGCCACGACGGCGGCCACGGCCCGCGCTCCGGTTCGCATCCCCATGGCCCGGTGATCCCCTCGGTCGGCGTACACGTGACGGACAAGCAGGCGTACACGTCGGTGCGGCAGGCGCACACGGCGTACGTGATGCTTCCCCCCATTAACAACGCCCAAGGGTTCCCGCGTCGCCCGGAGCAACGTCTTCGCGCCGTCCAGGCGTCCCCCTGGGTGAATGCGCCTGGTTCGGTGCGGCGGGACGGACCGTACGTCACACTCCTCGCGCCCCCGCGCGGTAGCCTCGGCCCATGGCGGCCGCGCACTGCCCGCCCCTTGACGACAAGTCCCGCTCAGCCCGGAGGTCCAGGTGACGACACGTGGAGTTCTGTACGTGCACTCCGCGCCGCGCGCTATGTGCCCGCACGTCGAGTGGGCCGTCGCCGGGGTCCTCGGCACGCGCGTGAACCTCGACTGGATCCGGCAGCCCGCCTCGCCCGGCACCTGGCGCTCCGAGTTCTCCTGGCAGGGCCAGGCGGGTACCGCCTCCAAGCTGGCGTCCGCACTGCGGGGCTGGCAGATGCTGCGCTTCGAGGTCACCGCCGAGCCCTGCGCCACCGCCGAGGGCGAGCGCTACAGCTGCACCCCCGATCTCGGCATCTTCCACGCCGTCACCGGCATCCACGGCGACATCCTCATCCCCGAGGACCGGCTGCGTGCCGCCCTGCAGCGCTCCCAGCGCGGGGAGAGCGACCTGGAGGCGGAGCTCTGCAAACTCCTGGGCAAGCCCTGGGACGACGAACTGGAACCGTTCAGGTACGCGGGCGAGGGCGCCCCGGTGAGATGGCTCCACCAGGTCGTATAGAGGGCTTGTGTGAGCGCCCCGAAGGGGCACGGGGACCTGCGCGACCCACCCGCCACGGCCGCACCCGCGGGTTGACGTGAGGCCTGCGGGGACCTGCGCGCCTGTGCCCACCACGGCCCGCACCCGCGGGCCGGCAAGGGGCCGCGGAAGCTGCCCGACCGCCCCACCACGGCCCGCACGCGCCGGCCGACAAGCAGCGCGGGGAACCGCGTGCCCGGCACCCGAGGGGCCCGCAACCGCGACGCACGGCCGTTCGACGGCGAGTGGCCCGGCCCCCGCAAGGGGAACCGGGCCACTGACGGCTGACGGCAGTCACACCGCAGCCGACGGCAGTCACACCGTCCGGAACGCCAGCACCACGTTGTGCCCGCCGAAGCCGAACGAGTCGTTCAGCGCGGCGATCCGCCCGTCCACGGGCAGCTTGCGCGCCTCGCCGCGCACCACGTCCGCGTTGGCCTCGGCCTCCGGGTCGAGGTTCTCCACGTTGATGGTCGGCGGCGCCACCCGGTGGTACAGCGCGAGCACGGACGCGACCGTCTCGACACCACCGGCACCGCCGAGCAGATGCCCCGTCATGGACTTCGTCGCGGACACCGCCATGTGGTCGGCGTTGTCGCCGAACACCTTCCGCAGCGCCTTCAGCTCGGCGATGTCACCGGCCGGCGTCGACGTGGCGTGCGCGTTGACGTGCACGATCTCCGCCGGGTCCAGGTCGGTGCGGTCCAGCAGGTTCTGCAAGGCGTGCGAGATGCCGCGGCCCTCGGGCTCCGGCTGCACGATGTCGTGCGCGTCGGCCGAGATGCCCTGGCCGACCGCCTCCGCGTAGACACGGGCGTGGCGCGCGGCGGCGTGCTCGGCGGACTCCAGGACGACCACACCGGCGCCCTCGCCGAGGACGAAACCGTCGCGGGCGACGTCGTAGGGACGCGAGGCGCCCTGCGGGTCGTCGTTGTTCTTGGACATCGCCATCATGTTGCCGAACGCGGCGATGGGCAGCGGGTGGATCGCCGCCTCCGTGCCACCGGCGACGACGACGTCGGCTCGGCCGGTACGGATCATCTCGACGGCGTACCCGATGGCCTCGGCGCCCGAGGCGCAGGCCGAGACCGGCGTGTGCACGCCCGCGCGGGCGCCCACGGCCAGACCGACGTTCGCCGACGGCCCGTTCGGCATCAGCATGGGCACGGTGTGCGGGGAGACGCGGCGTACGCCCCGCTCCTTCAGCACGTCGTACTGGTCGAGCAGGGTCGTCACACCGCCGATGCCGGACGCGATGACCGCGCCGAGCCGGTCGGGGTCGACGGAGCCGTCCTCACCGGCCCTGGCGGTGAAACCGGCGTCGGCCCAGGCCTCCTGGGCGGCGATCAGCGCGAACTGCGCCGAACGGTCCAGGCGGCGGGCCTGCGGCCGCGCGATGACCTCGGTGGGCTCCACGGCGATCTGGGCCGCGATGCGGACCGCCTGGTCGGCGGCCCACTCCTGCTCCAGCGGCCTGACACCGGAACGTCCGGCGATCAGGCCCTCCCAGGTAGAGGCTGCGTCGCCACCCAGCGGTGTGGTTGCGCCGATACCGGTGACGACCACGGTGCGATTGGTCGGGCTCACGGGAATTCTCTCTCCAACGAATACGAGGATTCAGCGGCGCCACCGCCGGGTGGCGGGGCCGGGCACCGGCCCCAGGGAGTGCCGGGCACCCCCTGGCAGTGACTCAGGCCTGGTGCTTGAGGATGTACTCGGTCGCGTCGCCGACCGTCTTGAGGTTCTTGACGTCGTCGTCCGGGATCTTCACGTCGAAGCGCTCTTCGGCGGCGACGACGACCTCGACCATGGACAGCGAGTCGACGTCCAGGTCGTCGGTGAAGGACTTGTCCAGCTGGACGTCCTCGGTGGGGATGCCGGCGATCTCGTTCACGATCTCGGCGAGACCGGCGACGATCTCTTCCTGAGTGGCGGCCATGTCAGGCGCTCCTTCGTTGGTTTTCCAGAGGGTGTGGCGCCCGCCGCGTAGGCGGCAGGTGTCTGCGGTGCCCGTACCGGACGGTTAAATCCGGCACTGAGTGCCTAAGGGAGGGTAACGACCGTCGCGGCGTATACGAGACCCGCCCCGAATCCGATGACGAGGGCGGTGTCGCCGCTCTTCGCCTCGCCGGTCGCCAGAAGCCGCTCCATCGCGAGCGGGATCGACGCGGCCGACGTGTTGCCGGTGGTGCGCACGTCACGCGCGACCGTGACGTGCTCCGGCAGTTTGAGGGTTTTCACCATCGAGTCGATGATCCGCTCGTTGGCCTGATGGGGGATGAAGACGTCCAGGTCGGCGGGGCTGATCCCGGCGACCTCCAGCGCCTCCTGGGCGACCTTCGCCATCTCGAAGACGGCCCAGCGGAACACCGCCTGGCCCTCCTGCGTGATCGCGGGGAACTTGATGTTGCCCTTGCTGTCGACGGGCAGCTTCGACAGGTCGCCGACGGCGAACTCGTTCCACGGCACGGTCTGCTTGATGGTCTCGGACTTGTCCCCCTCGGAACCCCAGACCGTCGGGCCGATCGCCGGCTCCTCGGAGGGGCCGACGACCACCGCGCCCGCGCCGTCACCGAACAGGAAGGCCGTCGCCCGGTCCTCCGGGTCGGTGAGGTCACTGAGCCGCTCCACGCCGATGACCAGGACGTATGCGGCGGACCCCTCGACGATCATGCCCTTGGCCAGGGTGAGGCCGTAGCCGAAGCCCGCGCAGCCCGCCGAGATGTCGAAGGCGGCGGCCCTGTTCGTGCCCAGCTTGTCGGCGATCTCCGTCGCGACGGCCGGGGTCTGCCGGAAGTTCGAGACCGTGGAGACGATCACGCCGCCGATCTGCTCGGGCGCGATCCCGGCGTCGGCGATGGCCTTGCCGGACGCCTCGACGGACATGGCGGCGACGGTCTCCTCGTCGTTCGCCCAGTGCCGCGTCTCGATGCCGGAGCGCGACCGGATCCACTCGTCGGACGAGTCGATCCGCTCCAGGATGACCTCGTTCGGCACGATGCGGGTCGGGCGGTAGCCGCCCACGCCGAGGATGCGCGCGTACGGGGCGCCCTTGCTGGGCTTGATCTTCGCCATGCGGTACGGCTCCTTAGGGCGTCAGGCGCCCACTGCGTCGGCAGCGGACTCGGACGCGGTGGCGGCGAGCTCGCGGGCCGCGTCGAGGTCGTCGGGGGTCTTCAGCGCCAGCGGCTTCACACCGGGCAGCGCGCGCTTGGCGAGGCCGGTGAGGGTGCCGCCCGGGCACACCTCGATCAGCGCGGTGACGCCGAGCTCCTTGAACGTCTCCATGCACAGGTCCCAGCGGACCGGATTGGCGACCTGCCCGACCAGCCGCTCCAGCACCTCGGCTCCGCCGGTGACGGTGCGGCCGTCCCGGTTGGAGACGTACGCGGTCGTCGGGTCGGCGGGCGCGAGGTCCCGCGCGGCCACGGCGAGCCGCTCCACGGCGGGCGCCATGTGGTGGGTGTGGAACGCCCCCGCCACCTTCAGCGCGATCACCTTGCGGACGCCCTCCGGTTTGTCCTCGGCCAGCGCGGCGAGCTGCTCCAGCGTGCCCGCGGCGACGATCTGGCCCGCGCCGTTGATGTTCGCCGGGGTCAGACCCAGCTTCTCCAGGTGCGCCACGCTGACGTCGGGGTCGCCGCCGAGCAGCGCCGCCATGCCGGTCTCGGTGACCGAGGCGGCCTCGGCCATGGCCAGACCCCGCTTGCGTACGAGACCGAGCGCGGCGGTGTCGTCGAGGACGCCGGCGAACACGGCGGCCGTGAACTCGCCGACGCTGTGTCCCGCGACCGCACCCGGGGTGATGTCACCGAGTGCCGCGGCGGACAGCAGCCCGGCGGCGACCAGCAGCGGCTGCGCCACGGCGGTGTCGCGGATCTCGTCCGCGTCGGCCTTCGTGCCGTAGTGGGCGAGATCGAGTCCGATGGCGTCCGACCACGCGGCGACGCGGTCGGCGGCACCGGGGAGTTCGAGCCAGGGAGTCAGGAAGCCGGGCGTCTGGGCGCCCTGGCCGGGAGCGACGAGTACGAGCACTCTCACACTCTCTCTTGGGATCGGGCACGGCCGCCCGTGACGACAGGGACCAAGAACACGAAGGGGTTTTGTGGGGCTTCGACAAATTCCTAGAACTGGGGATCTCCGTCGGCCAGACGCCCCAGGATCAGCGCGATCCTGAGCGTGAAGGCCGAGCGTACATCCGACGGCGACCAACCGGTGACGTCAGTCACACGTCGGAGCCGGTAACGCACGGTGTTGGGGTGAACGAACAGCATCCGTGCCGCGCCCTCGAGACTGCTCGCCTGCTCGAGGTAGACGCTCAGCGTCTCCAGCAGGGCCGCCCCGGCCTCCTCCAACGGTCTGTAGATCTCCTCCACCAACTGCTCGCGGGCCGAGGGGTCTCCCGCCATGGCGCGCTCCGGGAGGAGATCGTCCGCCAGCACCGGCCGCGGCGCGTCCTGCCAGGCGGAGCAGGCCTTCAGTCCGGCGGCGGCGGCCTGAGCGGAACGGGTCGCGGCCTGCAGGTCCGGCACGACGGGGCCCGCCACCACGGGACCCGCGGCGAACGGCCCGATCAGCGACTTCGCCACGGCCATCGGATTGTCGCTGCCGCCCGCGATCACCACGAGCCGGGCACCGAGGACACCGGTCAGCACCTGCAGCTTGGCGTGCCGGGCGGCCCGCCGGATCGCCTCCACCGTCAGCTCGGAGTCGCCGTCGGGCGCCGTGCCCAGCACCACGCACACGTGGTCGGGCGAGTTCCAGCCCAGCGCGGCGGCCCGGCTGACGGCGCCCTCGTCGGCCTCGCCGCTGAGCACCGCGTTCACGACCAGTGACTCCAGGCGCGCGTCCCAGGCACCGCGTGCCTCGGCGGCCTGTGCGTAGACCTGGGCGGTGGCGAAGGCGATCTCCCGCGCGTACACGAGCAGTGCCTCGCGCAGCACCGACTCGTCGCCGGGGGCGGCCACCTCGTCGATGGCGCTCTCCATGACCTCGATGGTGGTGCGCACCATCTCCACGGTCTGCCGCAGCGTGATCGCCCGGGTCAGCTCGCGCGGCGCGGTGCCGAAGACATCGGTGGAGATGGCCTGCGGGGCGTCCGGGTGCCGGAACCACTCGGTGAACGCGGCGATACCGGCCTGTGCGACCAGCCCGATCCAGGAGCGGTTCTCCGGTGGCATGGCCCGGTACCAGGGCAGCGTCTCGTCCATCCGCGCGATGGCCTGCGCGGCCAGGGAGCCGGACGACTTCTCCAGCCGCTTCAGGGTCGCGACGTGCGGGTGGGGGGCACGGACGGCGGCTGCGGACTTGCTGGATTCGGGTTCGGGCACGGGGACAAGGGTGCCTTATCCGGACGGGACCGTGCGCCGCCGGGGCTACCGTGGACCTCGTGATGGACGTACGCCGCGCCGACGAGCGCCACCCGGGAGGCGACCCGGCGGCCGGCATCACCTCCCGGCACGCCTTCTCCTTCGGCCCGCACTACGACCCGGGCAACCTCCGCTTCGGCGCGCTGATCGCCTGCAACGAGGAGCGTCTGGCACCCGGCGCCGGGTTCGACGAGCATCCGCACAGCCACACCGAGATCGTGACCTGGGTGGCCGAGGGCGAGCTGACCCACCGCGACTCCACCGGCCACGAGACGCGGGTCCGCCCGGGAGACGTACAGCGCCTGAGTTCGGGGGGCGGCGTGCGGCACGTGGAGCGCAACGACGGAGACGGCCCGCTCGTCTTCGTCCAGATGTGGCTGGCCCCGCGGCAGCCGGGCGGCGAGCCGCGCTACGAGATCGTCCCCGGCATCGCGGACGCCACCCCGTACGCCGTTCCCGAGGCGGGTGCCATGCTGCACGTACGCCGCCTGACGCCGGGGGAGCGGACGGCCGTACCGGACGCGGCCCACGTGTACGTCCACGTCGTACGGGGGTCCGTGCGTCTCGACGGTGAGGAGCTGACCGCGGGCGACGCGGCCCGCATCACCGGCGCGAGGGACGTGACGGCGACGGCGAGGACGGCCGCCGAACTGCTCGTGTGGGAGATGGCTTAGCGGGTCTCGGCCAGCACCGCGTCCGTGAACGGCGGCCAGGCCTCCACGGCCCACGGCCCGAAGGCCCGGTCGGTGAGGGCCACGCAGGCCAGCCCGGCCACCGGGTCGACCCACAGGAAGGTGCCCGACTGGCCGAAGTGGCCGAAGGTGCGCGGGGAGGACGAGGCACCTGTCCAGTGCGGGGACTTGCCGTCACGTATCTCGAGGCCGAGGCCCCAGTCGTTGGGGTCCTGGCGGCCGTAGCCCGGCAGGACGCCCCTGGTGCCCGGGTACTGCACCGTCGTCGCCTCGGCGACCGTGCGGGGGTCCAGCAGGCGCGGCGCCTGGAGCTCGGCGGCGAAGCGCAGCAGGTCGTCCACCGTGGACACGCCGTCCTTGGCGGGGGAGCCGTCCAGCGACGTCGAGGTCATGCCCAGCGGGTCCAGCACGGCCTGGCGCAGGTACTCCGCGAACGGGATGTCCGTCGCCCTGGCGATGTGGTCCCCGAGCTGCTCGAAGCCGGCGTTGGAGTACAGGCGGCGCTCACCGGGCGGTGCGGTCACCTTGTGCTCGTCGAAGGCCAGGCCCGAGGTGTGCGCGAGCAGGTGCCGCACCGTGGAGCCGCCGGGCCCTGCGGGTTCGTCCAGCTCGACCGCGCCCTCCTCGTGGGCGACGAGTGCCGCGTACGCCGCGATGGGCTTGGTGACCGACGCCAGCGGGAAGCGGCGGCCGGTGGGGCCGTGGGTGCCGAGGACCGTGCCGTCGGCCCGTACGACACCGGCCGCGGCGGTGGGGACGGGCCAGTTCTCGATCAACGCGAGGCTGTTCAGCGACATGCCGCCGAGCCTATGCCGCTCTCGGGCGCCGCCGCGTCGAGGGGTCGGTCTCGCGCGTGAGGGCCCGGGGAGCAGTCGGTTCCGCCTGCCACTTTGGGCAGACGACGCCCCGGCCACCTCGTCGGTCGTCACCCGGCGCGGGCGCAGGACGTCCGCCGCGTCCGGGCCCCGGCACCGGCGTACGAGACCCGTGGCCCGTACGCCGACCGGCTCCGTCCCCGCCCGTCTCGCCGCCTTCTCCCGGGTTGGCTTGCCTGGAGTGCACTCCAGGGTTCTAGCGTGGGGGCCATGACGGTGATGGAGACCACCAGGACCGACAGCTGCGCGGGGTCACGGCAGCAGGACCGGCGGCCGGACGGCCGGGACAGGTACACGATCAGCGAAGTCGCCGCCCTCACCGGCCTGTCGGCGCACACCCTGCGCTGGTACGAGCGCATCGGGCTGATGCCGCACGTCGACCGCTCGCACACCGGACAGCGCCGCTACACCAACCGCGACCTCGACTGGCTCGATCTGGTCGGCAAGCTGCGTCTGACGGGCATGCCGGTCGCGGACATGGTGCGGTACGCGGGACTGGTGCGTGAGGGCGAGCACACCTACGGCGAGCGGTTCGCGCTGCTGAAGTCGACCCGCGAGGACGTCCTCGCGCGGATCGCCGAACTCCAGGGCACGCTGGCCGTGCTCGACCGGAAGATCAGCTTCTACGCGCAGGACGGGACGGCCGGGGGCACCCCCTGAGGTCCGCGGCCTTCTACAGTTCGGCCAGCAGCTCCCGCTTCTTGCTGGAGAACTCCTCGTCCGTGACCAGCCCGGCCTGGTGCAGCTCCCCGAGGTGCCGGATCCGTTCGGCGATGTCGGCCGGGTCCCGCCGGGGCACCGGCACGGACACCGTGTCGGCCGGCCGGCAGCGCCGTACGGCCGCGAGCACCGCCGCCGCGAACGGCAGCGACTCGTGCACGGTCCCGTACCCGAGGCCGAAGACGACGGCCGCCGGGTCCTGGTCGGCCTGGGGCGGCTGCCCGCCCGTCGCGTCACGGCGCAGCAGCCGCAGGTGCCCCTCGAAGGCCTCGGGGGAGCGCCAGTCCACGCCGGTGAGGCCGGAGATCGGGAACGTCTGGTCGCCGGCCTTCCACTTCGCCGACGACGCGCCGGTCCAGGACCAGCGGAAGGACACCGACGTCCCGTCGAAGGACGCCTTTCCGTCGTACGCCTTGAAGTGCAGCGGCGCTTCCGGCGCGGCCACCAGGTACCGCTCGGCGGGGCCGGGGCCGGACAGGCGGGCGCGCAGTTCGTCGGCGTAGTACTCGGCGAGGGTCTCCCGCTCGGCGGGCAGCACCAGCCGGTACGGGTCGCAGCTGTCCCTGAGCTGTCCGGCGGCCGCCTCCATCAGCGGGTCGGCGCCGGGGCGGGGCTCGGCGCGCAGCACGACCGTGCCGCGTTTGCCGGGCGTCAGCGTCACCGCGGTGATCGCCTCCAGCGGGATGCGCCGTTCGCCGAGCGTCTGGAACAGCTTCGGTGTTCGCATCCCTCGTTCGTAGCGGATGACCACGGAGTCGGATGCGAACTCCCAGGCGGCATGAAATCCGGCCAGTACGTCACCCATGCGGCTCATCGTATGCGGCACGCCCTCATCCGTCCCCTCCCCGCGCATACCGCAGTTTCTCCACTTCTACGCGCGTCCGGAAGGGCCGGTGCCGGACAAATCCGTACGGCAGTCGCCATCTTCGGTTGCGCACTGGACCGAGTCATATGCGCCAACGCCGACCGCGGCGAAGTTGCGCAGGCTGTCCGTGCCGGGCACGAAGTAGCCGCTGTGTCCCTTCGCCTGCGTCGCCGACAGCAGGCGCGCCCCGAAGCCCGGAGCGACCGGGTCGGCGCCGTGGCCGAGCCCGCCGACCTCCAGGTGCGGCACGTCCCGCACCCAGTCGTCGGCGTTCCGCATCGCCCACACGCGGGCGTCGGTGCGCAGCTGGGCCGCCGTCCCGGCGCGCATGCCGGGGCTGCCCGCCACCGCGATGTCCGCCACCCGGGCCGGCAGCCGGTGGGCGGCGAGCCCGCACAGCACGGAGCCGTAGCTGTGGCAGAACAGCGAGACGGGCGCGCGGCCGGGCAGCGCGCGCAGCAGCGCGTTCAGCCGGACGGCGCCGTCGGCGGCGCGCATCGCGGTGGCCGCGTCCATGCCGATGCCGCTGGGCGCGGTGTAGTCGGCCCAGGCGATCACCGCCGTACGCGTCCCGGGGTCGGCGGCGCGCTCGGCCGCGTACAGGGCCCCGGCCATGCCGGCCGGCGCCGAGTACGTACGGCGGGTGCGCTGGAAGGTGAGCAGGTCGGTGTCGACGCCGGGGACGACGACGGAGACCCGCCGCGCCTTCTTGAGGCTGCCGAACACTTCGGCGACGCGGCCGGAACCCTCCGGGCTGAAGGCCAGGATGTGGCGGCCGGGACTCAGCAGCGTCTCCAGGCGGTGCATGCGACGCCTCGCCGCGTCCTGCCCGTCGGGCGTGAGGCGGGTGTCGTGCAGGCGCTTGCGCTCGACCTGGCGGGCCTGTTCGAGGGCGATGCGGTTGGCGCGGTAGCGCAGCTTCACCGGGGCGCCGTTCATGTTGCCGACCACGAGCGGATGGCGGCGGGCGAGGCCGCTGCGCTCCCGCTCGGTGAGCGAGCCGAAGAAGTGGGCGAGGCGGGCGGGGTCGGCCTGCGCGTCCGGCAGGGGGTGCCCGGCGATCCGTCCCTGCTCCCAGGCGGAGACCGCGGCCTTCAGCGGCGTCGGCGGCTGGTGGGTGCGCAGTGCGGTCCAGCCGGTGGTCGCCAGCATCACGAACACGACGGCCAGCGCGAGCAGCGCACGCCATGCGTTGAGTTGCGGGGAGGTGTCGAAGGAAGTCACTGGGAGGACACACTAGGAGAACGAGACGGTCTCGCGTGAATCATGTGGCCGGGATCACGTTTCCCTCCCCCTCTCGGGGGTTCCGGCGGTGCGCCAGCTGCCGGTGAGGGCCGGGCCCACCTGGTCCAGGTGGGCGGCGGTCAGGTCCCGGATCGCGGCGATGCTGAAGTCCTCACCCACCGACCAGCGCTGTTCGGTGACCCGCAGGACCGCGCCGAACATGGCCACCACGAGCCGCGGCCGGGGATCCGCGTCCACATCCACCCCCTCGCGCGCGGCGATGACGCGGGCGATCTCCTCCTCCACCTCCATCGACCTGCGCAGATGGACCGCGAGCAGCGCGGGCGACGACTCGATCGCCCGGTAGGCGCGCATGTGCAGTTCCAGCGGGACGACCCGCTCGATCGCCTCGCCGATGGTGTCCCAGCTCTCCAGCGCGGCCCGGCGCAGCGCCTCCAGGGGGGCCTCGTGCGCGGGCCGCTCGCGCACGGCCTCGACGTAGTGGGCGTGCAGGAGCCGTGTCACGAAGAGCGCGGCGTCCTCCTTGCCCGCGAAGTAGCGGAAGAAGGTGCGCTGTGAGACGTCGACGGCCTCGGCGATCTCGTCGACGGTGGTCTGTTCGAAGCCGCGGGTGGTGAACAGTTCCAGGGCGGCCCGCAGCAGTGCGTCCCTGGTGCGCTGCTTCTTCAGCTCGCGCAGTCCGGGCCGCGGCGTCGTCGTGCGGGCGGTGTCCGCCGTCTTCAATGTGGCTCACTTCTCTCGGAGGGGAGGCGGGCGGGCGTCCGGTGGTGCTGGTGGGATCCGGGGGCGCTCGCGGGTTCTCCGTACGGCTGACGACCTCGCTGGACGGCTCTCGCCGTTCAGGGGATGCGCGAGGGTCGTGTCAGTTCCCGACATGTGAATCGGTTTGTGAATTGTCAGTGGCTGACTCTAGTGTCGAACACATGACTAGTCAGACCGCCATCGAAGCGACGGGACCGGGGGACAAGGTGCCGGCCGCGCCGTCGGATCCGGCTCCCGCCAAGGGGCTGCGGGGCCACCCCTGGTTCACCCTCATCACCGTCGCGGTCGGGGTCATGATGGTGGCCCTCGACGGCACCATCGTCGCCATCGCCAACCCGGCCATCCAGCGTGACCTCGGCGCCACGTTCGCCGAGGTGCAGTGGATAACCAACGGCTACTTCCTGGCTCTCGCGGTCGCCCTGATCACCGCGGGCAAGCTCGGCGACCGGTTCGGGCACCGGCAGACCTTCCTCGTCGGCGTCATCGGCTTCGCCGCCGCCTCCGGGGCCATCGGCCTGTCCGACAGCATCGCCCTGGTCGTCACCTTCCGCGTCCTGCAGGGCCTCTTCGGCGCGCTGCTGATGCCGGCCGCGCTCGGCCTGCTGCGCGCGACCTTCCCGGCCGAGAAGCTCAACATGGCCATCGGCATCTGGGGCATGGTCATCGGCGCCTCCACGGCCGGCGGCCCGATCCTCGGTGGCGTGCTCGTCGAGCACGTCAGCTGGCAGTCGGTGTTCTTCATCAACGTCCCCGTCGGCGTCCTCGCCGCGGTGCTCGGCGTGATGATCCTGCTCGACCACCGTGCCGAGAACGCGCCGCGCTCCTTCGACCTGCTCGGCATCGCCCTGCTGTCCGGCGCGATGTTCTGCCTGGTGTGGGCCCTGATCAAGGCCCCGGCGTGGGGCTGGGGCGACACCCTGACGTGGACGTTCCTCGCCGTCTCGGTCGTCGGCTTCGCCCTGTTCGCCTTCTGGGAGACCAAGGTCGGGGAACCGCTGATCCCGCTGGGGCTGTTCCGTTCGGTGGCGCTGTCCGCCGGTGTCGTCCTGATGGTCCTGATGGCCATCGCCTTCATGGGCGGCCTGTTCTTCGTGACGTTCTACCTGCAGAACGTGCACGGCATGGGCGCGGTCGACGCCGGTCTGCACCTGCTGCCGCTCACCGGCATGATGATCGTCGGCTCCCCGCTCGCCGGCGTGATGATCACCAAGTTCGGCCCGCGCGTCCCGCTGGCCGGGGGCATGGCGCTCACCGCCATCGCCATGTACGGCATGTCCACGCTGGAGGTGGACACCGGCAGCGCCCTGATGTCGCTCTGGTTCGCGCTGCTCGGCCTCGGTCTCGCGCCGGTCATGGTCGGCGCCACGGAGGTCATCGTCGGCAACGCGCCCATGGAGCTCTCCGGTGTGGCCGGCGGCCTCCAGCAGGCCGGCATGCAGATCGGCGGCAGCCTCGGTACGGCCGTGCTGGGCGCCGTGATGGCCTCCAAGGTCGACAACGACCTGCCCGCCAACTGGGCGGACGCGGGCCTGCCGCCGCTCACCCCGGAGCAGCTGGGCCAGGCCTCCGAGGCCGTCCAGGTCGGCGTGCCGCCGGTCGCCGAGGGCACCCCGGCCCCGATGGTCGCGAAGATCACCGAGGTCGCGCACGACACGTTCATCTCGGGCATGAGCCTTGCGTCCCTGACGGCCGCCGGCGTCGCCGCCTTCGCGGTGCTGGTGGCGTTCCTCACCAAGAGCGGTGAGAACGCCGAGGCGGGCGCGGGCGTCGGTCACATCTGACGGTCCGGGGAAAAGGAGGGGCGCCGCACGAGCGGCGCCCCTCTCCCGTTCCCGGACCGCCGCGCCGCCGCGCGCATCCCGTCCTTGAGGATTGAACGGCCGTACGGGGGTACTCGCCACCCGACCCGGAAGGGACCCACCGGCCGACGGGCGCACGGAAGTTGACGACGGCGAACCCCCCGGCCGTGGGCGGCCGCACATGGCCGCCCGGGAGGACGGGAACGCGCGAGGCCCCCGGTCAGTGGCCGACCAAGGTCACCGGCCGGGCCGGATCACGCACCGCCGTTCGCCCCCTGCCCCCGCGCCCACCGTGCCGCCCCTGCGGTACGACTGCCCGCGGCGGCCGGCCCCGGCAGGGTCAGCGAGGCAAGCGCCCCCGGCCGGAACCGGGGGCCACCTCCATGTCCGGGCGGCCCGACGAGCGGACCGGTCACGTACGTCGTCAGCCGGAACTGCGAGGCCGTCCGGGCCGCCGGCACCGTGCGGAAACGCCGGAGGGCGGCGGAGCACTCGGCCCGCCGCTCCCGCCCGCGGCGCCGGGGCTAGGCATCGCCGCCCGCCACGCCCGGGTCCGCGGCCGTCACGTCGAGCAGCCGGTAGCGGTCGACGGCCTGCTTCAGCGCCTGCCGGTCGACCTTGCCCTCCCGGGCCAGCTCGGACAGCACCGCCACCACGATCGACTGCGCGTCGATGTGGAAGAAGCGCCGGGCCGCACCCCGCGTGTCGGCGAAGCCGAAGCCGTCGGCGCCCAGCGACTGGTACGTGCCCGGCACCCACCGCGCGATCTGGTCCGGCACCGCCCGCATCCAGTCGGACACCGCCACGAACGGGCCCTCGGCCCCGGACAGCTTCCGTGTCACGTACGGCACCCGCTGCTCCTCCTCCGGGTGCAGCAGGTTGTGCTCCTCGCAGGCCACGGCGTCGCGCCGCAGCTCGTTCCAGGAGGTCGCCGACCAGACGTCCGCGTTGACGTTCCACTCCTCGGCGAGGATCTTCTGCGCCTCGAGCGCCCAGGGGAGCGCGACGCCGGACGCCAGGATCTGCGCGGGGATCGCGCCCGCCGTGCCCTCGCTGAACCGGTGGACGCCCTTCAGGATGCCCTCGACGTCGACGTTCTCCGGTTCGGCGGGGTGCTGGATCGGCTCGTTGTAGACGGTCAGGTAGTAGAAGACGTCCTCGCCGTGCGGATGCTCCTCGGAGCCGCCGTACATGCGGCGCAGGCCGTCCCTGACGATGTGCGCGATCTCGAAGCCGAACGCCGGGTCGTACGCCACACAGGCCGGGTTGGTCGAGGCGAGCAGCTGCGAGTGTCCGTCCGCGTGCTGCAGACCCTCACCGGTCAGGGTGGTACGTCCCGCGGTCGCGCCCAGCACGAAACCGCGCGCGAGCTGGTCGGCCATCTGCCAGAACTGGTCACCGGTGCGCTGGAAACCGAACATCGAATAGAAGACGTACACCGGGATCAGCGGCTCGCCGTGCGTGGCGTACGCCGAGCCCGCCGCGATCAGCGACGCCGTGCAGCCCGCCTCCGAGATGCCGTCGTGCAGCATCTGCCCGTTCGGCGCCTCCTTGTAGGCGAGCAGCAGCTCACGGTCGACCGACTCGTACTGCTGGCCCAGCGGGTTGTAGATCTTCGCGCTCGGGAAGAACGAGTCCATGCCGAACGTGCGGTACTCGTCCGGCGCGATCAGCACGAACCGCCTGCCGATCTCCTTGTCCCGCATGAGGTCCTTCAGCAACCGCACGAACGCCATGGTCGTCGCGATGGACTGCTGACCGGAACCCTTCTTCACGGTCGCGTACGTCTGGTCCCCGGGCAGCACCAGAGGCTTCGACCGCACGACGCGCGTCGGCACGTACCCGCCGCAGCTCTTGCGGCGGTCGTGCATGTACTGGATCTCCTCGGAGTCCCGGCCCGGGTGGTAGTACGGCGGCACGCCCGACTCCAGCTCCCGGTCGGGGATCGGCAGGTGCACCCGGTCCCGGAAGCGCTTGAGGTCGTCGACCGTCAGCTTCTTCATCTGGTGCGTGGCGTTGCGCCCCTCGAAGTTCGGGCCCAGCGTCCAGCCCTTGACGGTCTTCGCGAGGATGACCGTCGGCTGCCCCTTGTGCTCCACGGCCGCCTTGTACGCCGCGTAGATCTTCTGGTGGTCGTGGCCGCCGCGCCCCAGGTGCAGGATCTGGTCGTCGGTCATGCCCTCGACCATGGCCCGCAGCCGGTGGTCGTCCCCGAAGAAGTGATCGCGGATGTACGCCCCGGACTCGGTGGCGTACGTCTGGAACTGACCGTCCGGGGTGGTGTTCATGCGGTTGACCAGCACACCGTCGCGGTCCTGCGCGAGCAGCGGGTCCCAGGTGCGGTCCCACACCAGCTTGATGACGTTCCAGCCGGCGCCCCGGAAGACCGACTCCAGCTCCTGGATGATCTTGCCGTTGCCGCGCACCGGCCCGTCGAGCCGCTGGAGGTTGCAGTTGACGACGAAGGTCAGGTTGTCCAGGCCCTCCCGGGCCGCGATCGACAACTGGCCCAGCGACTCCGGCTCGTCCATCTCGCCGTCGCCGAGGAACGCCCACACGTGCGACTTCGAGGTGTCGGCGATACCGCGCGCGTGCATGTAGCGGTTCATCCGCGCCTGGTAGATGGCGCCGATCGGCCCGAGGCCCATCGACACCGTGGGGAACTCCCAGAAGTCCGGCATCGACCGCGGGTGCGGGTACGACGACAGCATGCGGGGCGCCTTCGACTTCTCCTGCCGGAACCCGTCGAGGTGCTGCTCACTGAGCCGGTCCAGCAGGAACGCGCGGGCGTAGATGCCCGGCGAGGCGTGCCCCTGGAAGAAGACCTGGTCGCCGCCGTCGCCCTCGTCCTTGCCGCGGAAGAAGTGGTTGAAGCCCACGTCGTACAGCGACGCGGAGGACGCGAACGTGGCGATGTGCCCGCCGACGCCGATGCCCGGGCGCTGCGCCCTGGACACCATCACGGCCGCGTTCCAGCGGGTGGCGTTCAGGATCTTGCGCTCGATCTCCTCGTTGCCCGGGAAGAACGGCTCGTCCTTGGTGGCGATCGTGTTGACGTAGTCCGTGCTGCGCATCTCGGGCACGGCCACGCGCTTCTCGCGGGCCCGCTCGATGAGCCGCAGCATCAGGTAGCGGGCCCGCTCACGGCCGCGCTCGTCGACGGCGGCGTCGAGGGAGTCGAGCCACTCCTGGGTCTCCTCGGGATCGAAGTCAGGAACCTGACTCGGGAGGCCGCCAATGATGATCGGGGTGCGATCGGATCCGGAAGCCACGCTGTTCCTTACCTGTCGAGGGCTGCTGGGGAAGGATGCCGGTGTGCCTGCGCCGTCCCCATCGTGTACCTCTTGAGGGGCGGACGTCATCTTTACTGCGAGGTAGTCAAGGGGACGCCCGGCCCGTTCGGGCTGGTGAACTCGTGCGAGTCTCGTACCCATGGACGGTTCCCAAATGCACAAACGGGGCAGAAAGGTGTGGTGTGCGTCACCAAGACCCGGGATGATGGGCAGGCGGTTGCGGTGACACGGGCAGGATCGTCACCGTTTCGGCGGTCCCGCAGGCCGGGTACTTGCGCGATCCGTCCCGCCCGTGTGGACTACGGCCAATGCTTCGCGCACGCGCGTGGCTGACATTCCCCCAGGCTCAGTGGAGCAGGGGGGACACTCAATCCAAGACATGATCAGGAGGCAACCCGTGAGCGCGACCGCGGACCACGCGGAGGAGCGGACGAACCCTGCCGCCAGGCTGGGGTTCCAGCCCGGGCAGGTGGTCCAGGAGATCGGCTACGACGACGACGTGGACCAGGAACTCCGCGAGGCCATCGAGGAAGTCGTCGAGGGCGACCTGGTCGACGAGGACTACGACGACGTGGCCGACGCCGTTGTGCTGTGGTTCCGTGACGACGACGGCGACCTGACGGATGCGCTGGTGGATGCCACCACGTACATCGAAGAAGGCGGCGCGATCCTGCTCCTCACGCCCAAGACGGGCCGTGCGGGGTATGTGGAACCGAGCGACATCTCGGAAGCCGCGACGACGGCAGGGCTGACGGCGTCCAAGAGCGTCAGCGTGGGAAAGGACTGGAGCGGCAGCCGCCTGGCCACGCCCAAGGCGGCCAAGTCCAAGAAGTGACCCCCGCCGGCACATGACACACCGGACGGGCCGGGCACGCGTGCCCGGCCCGTCCGAGGTCCCCCGGCAGGGATGCCCGGGCCGTCCGCGGCCCCGCCGGCCGCTGCGTAGGGTGGTGCCGACCACTCGAACAGCCCCACCGAAGGGACATCCCGCGCGATGGCGATCCAGGTCGGCGACAAGGCCCCCGACTTCGAGCTCAGGGACAACCACGGCGCGACCGTGAAGCTCTCGGACTTCCGCGGTCACAAGAACGTCGTACTGCTCTTCTACCCGTTCGCCTTCACCGGCGTGTGCACCGGCGAGCTGTGCGAGCTGCGGGACAACCTCCCGCACTTCGCCGACCGCGACACCCAGGTGCTCGCCGTCTCCAACGACTCCATCCACACCCTGCGCGTCTTCGCCGAGCAGGAGGGCCTGGAGTACCCGCTGCTGTCCGACTTCTGGCCGCACGGCAACGTCTCGCGCGCCTACGGCGTCTTCGACGAGGACAAGGGTTGCGCCGTGCGCGGAACCTTCATCCTCGACAAGGAGGGCGTGGTGCGCTGGACCGTCGTCAACGGCCTGCCGGACGCCCGGGACCTGAACGACTACGTGAAGGCGCTCGACACCCTGTGATTCCGGCCCGTGAGGGTCTGCGAGGCACGGGAACCCGTCACTAGGATCAACTCGTTGATCCGACATCCAGCACCACGGGGCTCCCCGCCCCAGGACACCAATGGAGGACTCGTGGGAGTCAGCCTCAGCAAGGGCGGCAACGTTTCGCTGACCAAGGAGGCTCCGGGCCTGACCGCGGTCATCGTCGGTCTGGGGTGGGACGTGCGCACCACGACCGGCACGGACTTCGACCTCGACGCCAGCGCCCTGCTGCTGAACAACACCGGCAAGGTCGCCAACGACCAGCACTTCGTCTTCTTCAACAACCTCAAGAGCCCCGACGGGTCCGTCGAGCACACCGGTGACAACATCACCGGCGAGGGCGAGGGCGACGACGAGCAGATCAAGGTCAACCTCGCCGCCGTACCGGCCGAGATCGAGAAGATCGTCTTCCCGGTCTCGATCTACGACGCCGAGAACCGCCAGCAGTCCTTCGGCCAGGTCCGCAACGCCTTCATCCGCGTCGTGAACCAGGCCGGCGAAGCGGAGATCGCCCGCTACGACCTGTCCGAGGACGCCTCCACGGAGACCGCGATGGTCTTCGGCGAGCTGTACCGGCACGGCGCGGAGTGGAAGTTCCGCGCCATCGGCCAGGGCTACGCCTCGGGCCTGCGCGGCATCGCGCAGGACTTCGGCGTGAACGTCTGAGCGGGCCACCCGCCCGCATCGTCCGGCGCCGCACGGTGTGCGTGCGGCGCCGGACGCGCAGGACATCCGGGAACACCGGAACGGCAGCATCAGCAGGATCACACGGGGAGGGACCACAACATGGGCGTCACGCTCGCCAAGGGAGGCAACGTCTCCCTGTCCAAGGCCGCACCGAACCTCACCCAGGTGATGATCGGACTCGGCTGGGACGCGCGCTCCACCACCGGAGCCCCCTTCGACCTCGACGCCAGCGCGCTGGTGTGCGGCGGCGGCCGGGTGCTCGGGGACGACTGGTTCGTCTTCTACAACCAGCTCACGAGCCCGGACGGCTCGGTGGAGCACACCGGTGACAACCTCACCGGCGAGGGCGACGGTGACGACGAGTCCATCCTGATCGACCTCTCCAAGGTACCGGCGCAGTGCGACAAGATCGTCTTCCCGGTCTCCATCCACCTGGCAGACGAGCGCGGCCAGACCTTCGGCCAGGTCAGCAACGCGTTCATCCGCGTGGTGAACCAGGCCGACGGCCAGGAACTCGCCCGCTACGACCTGAGCGAGGACGCCTCCACGGAGACCGCGATGATCTTCGGCGAGGTCTATCGCTACCAGAGCGAGTGGAAGTTCCGGGCCGTGGGACAGGGGTACGCGTCAGGGCTGCGAGGCATCGCTCTAGACTTCGGAGTCAACGTTTCGTAAAGCCGGGTGCGGCGCGGGGGAGACCCGTACACCCCGTACACAAGGGATTGGGTAGCCAGTGGTTCTGAAAACCTTCGGCTGGTCGTTCGCGGTCACCGCGCTCGGACTGGTCGCAGCGGTCTTCTACGGGGGGTGGACCGCGTTCGGCATCGTGGCGATCCTCTCCGTGCTAGAGATCTCGCTGTCGTTCGACAACGCCGTGGTCAACGCCGGCATCCTGAAGAAGATGAACGCCTTCTGGCAGAAGATCTTCCTCACCGTCGGCGTTCTGATCGCCGTCTTCGGCATGCGACTGGTTTTCCCCGTCGTCATCGTCGCCATCAGCGCCCAGCTGGGGCCCATCGAGGCCGTCGACCTCGCCCTCACCGACAAGAACCGCTACCAGGAACTCGTCACCGACGCGCACCCGGCGATCGCCGCGTTCGGTGGCATGTTCCTGCTGATGATCTTCCTCGACTTCATCTTCGAGGACCGCGACATCAAGTGGCTGAACTGGCTGGAGCGCCCGCTCGCCAAGCTCGGCAAGGTCGACATGCTGTCGGTCTGCATCGCCCTGATCGTGCTGATCGTCTCGGCGCTGACCTTCGCGGCCAACGCCCACCAGCACGGCGGCGCGCACGCCGACAAGGCCGAGACGGTCCTGTTGTCCGGCATCGCCGGCCTCATCACGTACATGATCGTCGGTGGTCTCTCCGGCTACTTCGAGGACAAGCTCGAAGAAGAGGAGGAGCGCGAGCACGAGGAGGAGGAAGAGGCCGCCAAGCGGGGCAAGCAGCGCTCCGCGGTCACCCTCGCCGGCAAGGCCGCGTTCTTCATGTTCCTCTACCTCGAGGTCCTGGACGCGTCGTTCTCCTTCGACGGCGTCATCGGCGCCTTCGCCATCACCAACGACATCGTCCTGATGGCCCTCGGCCTGGGCATCGGCGCCATGTACGTCCGGTCGCTCACCGTGTACCTGGTCCGCCAGGGCACCCTGGACGACTACGTCTACCTGGAGCACGGCGCGCACTACGCCATCGGCGCGCTCGCCATGATCCTGCTGGTCACCATCCAGTACCAGATCAATGAGATCATCACCGGTCTGGTCGGTGTGATTCTGATCGGCTGGTCCTTCTGGTCCTCGGTGCGCCGCAACAAGGCGCTCGAGGAGGCCGGGGGAGAAGCGGGCTCGGGCGACAGGACTGAGGTGTCGTCCGGGGTGTGACACCCACCCGGGTGAGGAACGCTCTCAGCGGGGCGGTCGTCGAGGAGAAGTCCTGGACGGCCGCCCCGCTGTCACGGTCGGTCCACCAATACGTGGGGGCGGGAATTGGGCATCTTCGACGGACTCCGGCGCGGGCGCCAGTTCGACTTCGACGCGGGCAGCGCGTCCAGCAACGCGATAGAGCTGACCAAACGGACCAGCCAGGTGTCCCTGACGAAGCAGGACGCGGCCACGGGCCATCTGCGCGTCAACCTCAGCTGGCGCATGCGGACGTCCGACTTCGGCGGCCCGCAGCGCGAGAGCCTGCTGCGCCACCCCCTCAAGGCGCTGAGGCCGCCGGAGGTGATGGGGCACGGCGCGAGCATGGTCAACGTCGACCTCGACCTGGGCTGCCTGTACGAACTGCAGGACGGCACCAAGGGGGTCGTCCAGCCCCTCGGCGGCTACCTCGGTGACGTGAACGCGGCGCCGTACGTCCAGCTCAGCGGCGACGACCGGTTCGGTTCGGGGTCCGGCGAGACGATGTACGTCAACCTCGACCACCGCGAGGAGATCAAGCGGCTGCTGGTGTTCGTGTACATCTACGACCAGACGCCGGCGTTCGACCGGACGCACGCCGTCGTGACGCTGTACCCGAGCAACGGACCGCGCATCGAGATCGGTCTCGACGAGCGGCACCCCCAGGCGCGGTCCTGCGCCGTGGTGCAGATCGAGAACGTCAAGGGCGAGATCATCGTGCGCCGCGAGGTCAAGTTCGTCTACGGCTTCCAGGGCGAGCTGGACCGGCTGTACGGGTGGGGGCTGCAGTGGGGCCGGGGCTACAAGTCCAAGGCGGACCGCTGACGTCCCCCACGGAGGCCGGCGGTGGCCCGCCCGGGCCGCCGGACCGGCAGCTCCGTAGCTGCCGCGGGGTCCTGCTCAGCGGCCGATGAACTGCGGGCCCTGCGGGGGCAGCCGGAAGTCGGGATCCGGGCTCGCCGGGTTCGGATAGCCGTACCCCTGGGCCGTCGGGGCCTGCTGCGGGTATCCGTAGGACGGGGCCGCGCTCGACGGCTGCGGGTAGCCGTACGCCGGCTGGTGCTGCGGCCGGGGCCCCGGCTGGGGGTAGCCGTAGGCGGGCTGGGCCGGGACGGCCGCGGTCGGCTGCTCCGGCGGGAGCGGCTGGGAGACCTCCGGCCGCGGAGCGGGCGTCGTGGGGACCTCGGGGCGGGGAACCGTGGTCGTCGGCGCCTCCGGCTGATCGGTGACCGGCGTGGCGTCCTCCGCCTGCTCCGACTCGTCCACCGAGATGCCGTAGTCCGTGGCGAGGCCCTTCAGGCCGTTGCTGTAACCCTCGCCGAGCGCGCGGAACTTCCAGCTCTCCCCGCGCCGGTACAGCTCGCCGCAGATCAGCGCCGTCTCCTCGCCGGTCTCCGGCTTGACGTCGAAGGTCGCGAGGGGCTCCGCGTCGGCGGCAGCGGCATCGTACAGCGCGATGCCGAGCGCCTGGACGCGGTCGAAGGTGACGCCGTCCGCGGAGGCGACCAGCAGGATCCGGCCGACGGCCTGTTCGACGCCGGAGAGGTCCGTCTGGATCGTGTCGGTGAGGGTCTCGCCGACGCGCTTCTTGCCGAGCCGCCACACCTGACCGGACGGGTGCCGGGGCTGGTTGTAGAAGACGAAGTCCTCGTCGGAGCGCACGCGGTCGTCGGGGCCGAGGAGCAGCGCGGAGGCGTCGACGTCGGGGACCCCCTGCCCGGGTGTCCAGCGCAGCACGGCACGTACCGTGGTGGCTTCCAGCGGGACGTTCGACCCCTTCAGCATCGCGTGCGTCATACGGTCATCCTGCCCTGTCGGTCCTGGGCACGACAACGCGGGGGAGGGGGTTCCGGTGCCTGCGCCGGGGAACCCGCGGTGCGCGCCACCGGCCGGATCGATGTGTTCGCTTTACCCGGAATTCATGTCGGTCGGGAACCGTCGACAGGGACTTCTACGTACTATTACCGGCCACCTGCGGACAGATCAGGTCGCCGAAACACCAAAACGGGGGAGCTTTATGCGGCATTTTGGGCACATTGCCCCTGAGGTGCGGGAACGTATCTTCCACCGGGAGCCCTGCGAGTTCACCGCCGACTCACCGGCCCGGCTGCTGTCCGTGGCCCTCGGCGCCACGCTGTACAGCCCGGCCACCCGGCCGAGACTCGCGGACGACGTCCTCAAGCAGGCCGCTCGCGGTGTCGTGTCGATGGTGCTGTGCCTGGAGGACTCGATCGACGACGCCGACGTGCCGGCGGCCGAGGAGAACCTCGTACGGCAGTTCACCGACCTCGCGGGGCGCGCCGACGCCGATCTGCCGCTGCTGTTCGTCCGGGTCCGCACGCCCGGCCAGATCCCCGACCTGGTGCGCCGGCTCGGCCCCGCCGTCCGGCTGCTGACCGGATTCGTGCTGCCGAAGTTCACCGAGGAACGCGGCATGGCCTTCCTGGAAGCCCTGGCCGCCGCCGAGCCCGCCGCCGGCCGGCGGCTGTACGCCATGCCGGTGCTGGAGTCCCCCGAGCTGCTCTACCGGGAGTCCCGCATGGCGACCCTGGAGGGCATCGGCCGCACCGTGGACAAGCACCGCGACCGGGTCCTCGCGCTGCGCCTCGGCGTCACCGACTTCTGCTCCTCCTACGGCCTGCGCCGCGCCCCCGACATGACGGCCTACGACGTCCAGGTCGTCGCGTCCGTGATCTCCGACGTGGTGAACGTGCTGGGGCGGGCCGACGGCACCGGCTTCACCGTGACCGGGCCCGTGTGGGAGTACTTCCGCGTCCAGGAACGCATGTTCAAGCCGCAGCTGAGACAGAGCCCCTTCCTCCAGGTGCAGGCCGTCGCGCTGCGCGAGAAGCTGATCGAGCACGCCATGGACGGGCTGCTGCGGGAGATCTCCCTGGACCACGCCAACGGCCTGCTCGGCAAGACCTGCATCCACCCGTCCCACGTGCTTCCGGTGCACGCGCTGTCCGTCGTCAGCCACGAGGAGTTCAGCGACGCCCAGGACATCCTGCGGCCCGAACGGGACGGTGGGGGCGTGCTCAAATCGGCGTACACGAACAAGATGAACGAGGTGAAGCCGCACCGCGCCTGGGCCGAGCGGACCCTGCTGCGCGCCGAGGCGTTCGGCGTCGCCAACGCGGACATCGGCTTCGTGGAACTGCTCGCCGCCGGCCTCGCCGACGGCACGTGAGCGGAAACCGGCCCGCCCACGGCGGCCCGCCGTCGACCGGCACGCCCACGGCCGGGCCGCCGCACCGGAACCGGCCCGGGCACAGGACAGTCCTGACCTCCGGGGCGGCGAAACGTCACGAAGGCGGACCTTCATGACGGCGACACCTCATGAGGACGGACCTCGTGGGGCGACCGCCTTTTCCGAGGCGAACAAGGAGGTGCACGAACGCGTGCGACACGGGGAGCAGGACGGGCCACTCGACGGCACCGCCGGTACGGACGGCACCGGCAGCACGGACCGCACCGCCGGTACGGACCGCACCGGCAGCACGCCCGACGACGGCCGCACGGACGGCACCGGGGGCACCTGGTCCGGGCGCTGGGTCGCCGAACGGCTCGGCGTGCGGCTGACCGGCGACGACTCGCTGACCGGCATGCTGGGACTCGCACTGCGCCGCAACCCGAAACGGGCCCACCTGCTCGTGTCGAACGTCCTCGGCAAACACGTACCGCAGTCGCCGTCCGTGGTCTACGGCCACGGCCTCCGGCTCGGCCGCCGGGTGCGCGAGCTGCTGGGCGACGAGGCGGCCCACGCGGTCGTCCTCGGCTACGCGGAGACCGCGACCGGCCTCGGCCACTCGGTCGCCGACGGCGTGGGACTCGCACCCTGCCTGCACTCCACCCGCCGCCCCGTCGACGGCGTCACCCCGGCCGGCGGCTTCGAGGAGTCCCACTCGCACGCCACCTCGCACCTGCTGCTGCCGGAGGACCCCGCGCTGCTCGCCGGGGACGGGCCGCTGATCCTCGTGGACGACGAGTTCTCCACCGGCAACACGGTCCTCAACACCATCCGCGACCTGCACGCCCGCCATCCGCGCCGCCGGTACGTCGTCGTCGCCCTGGTGGACATGCGCTCACCCGCCGACTCCGGCCGGCTCACCGACTTCGCCCGCGAGATCGGCGCCCGCGTCGACCTGGTGGCAGCCGCCTCCGGCACGGTGACCCTGCCGAACGACGTGCTGGACCAGGGCCGCGAGCTCGTCGCACGCCACGAGACCCCGGCCGACGCCCCCACCGCACACCCCGGCGGCCGGATCACCCGCCTCGACCTGCGCTGGCCGCGCGGACTGCCCGACGGCGGCCGGCACGGCTTCACCCCCGCGCACCGCGCCCGCCTGGACGCCGCCCTGCCCGCGATGGCGGGCCGCCTCGCCGAGGCCCTGCCCGCCGACGCCCGCCGCGTCCTCGTCCTCGGCTTCGAGGAGCTGATGTACGCGCCACTGAGGCTGGCCCGCGAGCTGGAGCAGATCGTCGGCGCCGACGTCCGTTACTCCACCACCACCCGCTCGCCCGTCCTCGCCGTGGACGACCCCGGCTACGCCATCCGCACCCGCCTGGTCTTCCCGGCGCACGACGACCCGGCCGACGGCCCCGGCGAGCGCTACGCCTACAACGTCGCGGGCGGCGGCTTCGACGCCGTGGCCGCGGTGGTCGACTCGGTCGCCGACACCCCCGCCCTGCACGCGCCCGACGGGCTGCTCGCCCGGCTCGCCGCGCACACCCCGCGTGTCCTCCTCGCGGTCGTGCCCTCGTACATCCCCACCGCGCGGCCGTACGGGCGGCCGGACGAGAGGCCGCCCGCCCGCACCGAAAGGCCCTCCATGCTGCCCGAGCCCCTGCGCGGCCCCGCCTTCTCCTCGTACGCGCCCGAAGAGGTGGGCTGGCTGCTCCAGGACCTCTCGGGCGTATCGCTGGAGGCGCCGACCGAGGAACGCGAGGAGGCCATTCAGAGCGGCGGCGCGCACTACGCCGAGTCGCTGCCCGTGGAGTACCAGCCCAGCGAGCAGTACCAGGACCTCTTCCACGCCGCGCTGGACAGCTCCGCGGCCCGCATCGCGACCGCCGCGGGAGCCGTCACCGAACTGGTCCTCGCCGAGCGCTCCCCGCGGCCCGTCCTGGTCTCCCTGGCCCGCGCCGGCACCCCCGTCGGCATCCTGATGCGCCGCTGGGCGCAGTACCGGCACGGCCTCGACCTGCCGCACTACGCCGTGTCCATCGTGCGGGGCCGCGGCATCGACGCCAACGCGCTGCGCCGGCTGGCCGCCGACCACGACCCGCGTGACATCGTGTTCGTCGACGGCTGGACCGGCAAGGGCGCCATCACCCGCGAACTCGCCGCCGCCCTGCGGGAGTTCGAGGACAGCGACGGCATCACCGGCTTCGACCCGGAGATCGCCGTGCTCGCCGACCCGGGCTCCTGCGTCCGGACGTACGGCACCCGTGAGGACTTCCTCGTCCCGTCCGCCTGCCTCAACTCCACCGTCTCCGGGCTGATATCCCGTACGGTGCTCCGCCCGGACCTCGTCGGCCCGCTCGACTACCACGGCGCGAAGTTCTACCGCGAACTCGCCGGCTCCGACGTCTCCGTGGCCTTCCTCGACGCCGTCTCCGCCCGCTTCCCCGAGGTCTCCGAAGCCGTCGACGGGCGGGTCAAGGACCTGCTGTCCGCCGACCGCGCCCCCACCTGGGAGGGCTGGGCGGCCGTCGAGCGCATCAGCGAGGAGTACGGCATCCACGACGTGAACCTCGTCAAGCCCGGCGTCGGCGAGACCACCCGGGTGCTGCTGCGCCGCGTGCCGTGGAAGATCCTCGCCCGGCAGGACGCGGGCAGCGACCTCGACCACGTACGACTGCTCGCCGAGCAGCGCGGCGTGCCCGTCGAGGAGGTCGCCGGACTCCCCTACACCTGCGTCGGGCTGATCCACCCCAGATTCACGCGCGGCGCGACCGGCGCCGACGGCAGGGCGGTGACGGTGTGATGCCGGTGCTCGTCGCGAGTGACCTCGACCGCACGCTGATCTACTCGGCGGCGGCCCTGAACCTCACCATGCCCGATGCGCGGGCCCCGCGGCTGCTGTGCGTGGAGGTCCACGAGGCCAAGCCGCTGTCGTACCTGACGGAGACGGCGGCGCGGCTGCTCGCGGACCTCGGAGACGCGGCGGTGTTCGTGCCGACGACGACCCGGACCCGCAAGCAGTACCAGCGGATCAACCTGCCCGGCCCGCCGTCGACGTACGCGATCTGCGCCAACGGCGGGCACCTGCTGGTGGACGGTGTCGCGGACCCGGAGTGGCACGCGCGCGTGACGGCGCGGCTGGCCGAGGAGTGCGCGCCGCTGGCCGAGGTGCGCGAGCACCTGATGAACACGGCCGACCCGCTGTGGGTGCGCAAGCACCGTGTCGCCGAGGACCTGTTCGCCTACCTCGTCGTGGAGCGCGAACTGCTCCCCGAGGAGTGGGTGAAGGAGCTCGCGGTGTGGGCGGAGAACCGCGGCTGGACGGTGTCGCTGCAGGGCCGCAAGGTCTACGCCGTGCCGAAGCCGCTCACCAAGAGTGCCGCGATGCGTGAGGTCGCCCTCCGCACCGGCGCCCGCCTCACCCTCGCCGCGGGTGACTCCCTCCTCGACGCCGACCTGCTGCTGGCCGCCGACCGGGGCTGGCGTCCCGGGCACGGCGAGCTGGCCGAAGCGGACTGGACGGCACCGGCGATCACGGCGCTGCCCGAGCGGGGCGTACTCGCGGGCGAGCGGATCCTGCGGGAGTTCCTGCGGGCGGTACGGGACGGCGCGTAGGTCCTGGCGGGAGGCGGGAGGCGGGAGGCGGGAGGCGGGAGGCGGGAGGCGGGGGGAGGCCGTCAGCCGCAGCAGCCCCCGCCGCAGCAACCGCCGCCGCCCCGGGGTGAGGGGGCCGGGGCGGAGCCCGAGGCCGCGCCGCCGACGGCGACCGTCGACAGCAGCTTGACCGTGTCGTCGTGGCCCGCGGGGCAGTTCGCGGGATCGGCGGACTCGGCCATGGGACGGCTCAGTTCGAAGGTGTCGCCGCAGGTCCGGCAGCTGTACTCGTAGCGAGGCATGCACACAGGTTAACGGGCGACGCACACGGTGTCGCCGGTGCCGTCATGGCCGCCGCCGTCAGTGGCCGGCGGCGCCGCGCTCCTCGCGGATCAGGGACACCACGTGCGCCACGGCCTGCCGCACCGCTTCCGTCTCCGTCAGGAAGTGCCAGTAGTCGGGGTGCCGGCCCTCCAGCGTGCCGATCGCCCGGTCCAGGCGGGCGACCGCCTCGTCCAGCGGGCGGGCGTGGCGCGGGTCGGGGGTGGTGCGCCCGGCCATCGCGAGGCGCTGCGCGTCCCGGACGGCGAACCGGGTCCGCTCGATCTCCTCCTGCGGGTCCTTCTGTACGGCGTTCAGCCGCCGCAGCCGGTCACCGGCCGCCGACACCGCCTCGTCGGTCACGTTGAGCAGGGCCCGTACCGTCGACAGCAGGGCCGTCGCGTCCGGCCAGCGCTGCTCGTCCCGCGCGGCCTGCGCCTCCCGCAGCTTCCCCTCGGCCTGCCGTACGGTCTCCACCGCCTGGTCCGGCACGTGCTGGAGGTCCTGCCAGCAGGGCGCCGTGAACCGTCGCCGCAACTCGCTCAGCACCGGCTCGACCTGGGCGGTGCGGGTGGTCAGGGCCTCGGCGCGGGTGCGCAGCGACACCAGCCGGTGGCCGGTCTCGGCGGCCCGCTCCGGCAGCCGCTCCGCCTCCGCCCGGACCGCCTCGGCCTCACGCGTGACGCGCTCGGCCCGCTCCAGGGTCTGCGGCACGCCGTGCTGCCCGGCGCCCTGGTTCAGCCGGGTCAGCTCCGGTGCGAGCGCGGCGAGCCGGGCGGCGAGATCGTCCGCGCGCAGCCCCGACCCGCGTGCCGCGTCCAGGGCGTTGGAGGCGGCGAGCAGGGACTGCCGGGCCCGCTCGACGGCGGGCGCCAGCCGGGCCAGCTGCGTCTCGGCCTTGCCGAGCAGCGGGCCGAGCCCCTCGGTGAAACGGTCCAGCTCCCGCTTCGCCCGGTCCAGTTCGGCCTTGGCCGCGGTCAGCTCGGTACGGGCCCGGACGGCGGCCGACGCCTCCAGGTCGTCCCGGTCGAGATCGTGCGCGTCGACGGCGTTGATGTACCGGTGGCTGGCCTCGTCGATACGGCGGCCCAGCGCCTCGAAGTCGGCGACGGCGCGGCGGGCCGCCGGGGAGGGGTCCACGGCGGTGATCGTCTCTATCGAGATCCGCAGGTCACGCTGGGCGGTGTCGAGCTCGTAGAACGCCTCGGCCGCCGCGTCCTTCGCGGCCTGCGCCTCCGCACGCTGGCCCTCGGCCCGCCCCCCGAACCAGCGCCGGGTGCCGCCGCCGGCGAACGCGGCGGGCAGCACGAGTACGGCGGCGGCCAGCGGCAGCACGATCAGGGACAGCGCGTCACGCAGAGGCCCGGGGGCGGGGGCCGCCCGCGCCGTGCGTGCGGGCGGAGTGCGGCGGGGTACGAGCGGGTCCGGTGCCCTCGGGGCGCGGCGGCGTGCGCGTGGCGCGAACGGCGAGTACGGCCGCGATGGTGTCGCCGTCACATCCCTCTCCCGTGCTGTGGTCCGCCCTGCCCGGTGTCATGCCATTCTCCCACCGGTGAAGGACGAACACACGGGCCGATCAGTTCGCCGTGCGGACCGTGACTTTCCCGTCGCCGGTGTGCGCGGTCACCACATGCCTGCTCGTGTCGTCGCGCGGCACGGACACGTCCACCGAGCCGTCCCCGGTCCCGGTCGTCACCCGGTACGTCTCGCGGGGCACCGCGATCGTCACCGAGCCGTCCCCGGTGTGGGCCTCCACCAGGTCGGGTACGGCGTCGAGTTCGAGGCTGACCGAGCCGTCCGTCGTACGGGCGGACACCGTGCGGGAGGACACCTCGGCGCGGACGGAGCCGTCGCCGGTGTGCAGCCGCACCGGTCCCGAGGTGTCGGTGATCCGCACGGATCCGTCCCCCGTACGCACCCGCACGGCCCCGCTGGAGCCGCTGACCCGCACCGAGCCGTCGCCGGTGCGGATGTCGAGGGCCTCCCGGAAGCCGCTCGCCCGCACACTGCCGTCGCCGTCCTCGACCTTGACGGCGACACCGCGCGGCACCTCGATGCGATGCTTGGCCGCGCAGTCGGCCACCATCCCCGAGCAGTGCAGCCGCAGTACCAGCCGGTCGCCCTTCATCGTCCAGGTCACCTTCGGATCGCCGCCGAGCATCACCGACCCGTCGAACCAGCGGGTGACGCCCACCGTGCCCGCTTCGCGCCCCTCCACCGGAACGATCTCCAGCGCCGAGTCGTCGGAGTCGACGGTGAGGGTGCGGCCGGACAGCGCGAAGGACCGGTGCTCCGGGTCCTTGTCGTCCCCGGGGGAGGCACAGGCGCTCGCACCCGCCACGAGGACCACGACGGCACCGGCGACCGCGGCGGCCCGAGCGGCGGTGCTCCGGTGGTGGGCAGGGCGGGCGGTACGGAACATGACGGTCTCCCCCTGGGACGTCCGGTGCGGCGACTCCGCGCCCGGTGCCCGCTCCTGGCGGGCTCTTCGACCGTACGGACCTGGCGGGCCCGGGGGGATCCGGGCCGCTCCCGGATCGAGGGTGGGGTTAACCCCCGCCGCCCCCGGGGGGAGCGGAAGCGCGGCCCGCGCAGGTGCGCGACAGGGGTGCGGCGCAGCGCCCGCGGCAAGGTAGGCTGTCGACTCGTTCTGGGCTTCGGCTCGGATTCCGGGTGCGTAGCTCAGGGGTAGAGCGCCTGCCTTACAAGCAGGATGTCGGCGGTTCGAAACCGTCCGCGCCCACCGGGATTACGTAGTGAGCAGGGCAGAAGCCCCGGACCGTCTGATCGGTCCGGGGCGTTTTCATGCCGCGGGCCCCGCGTCGGGCGGCGCTCGTGCCGCCGTCCGGCTGTGGCGGCGCCGGCGGCCGGTGGCGTCACGACGGGTCGGCGGGGTTCTCCGGCGGGGCCTCGTGCGTGTGCTTCAGTTCGGAGCGGGCGCGCATCCGGTCGGGGCCGGTCAGTTCCGTCCAGTAGCGGTGGGTGCTCACGAACACCGCGAGTTCCCGCTCGCGCCTGCGGAGCTTCTCCACCTCGGCCTGTTCGTCGGCGGTCCAGCCGGGTGAGGCGGGGCGCTCCACCTTGCGCCAGCCGTTGTCGTCACTGAAGCCGTTCACGGGCTCGACCGACCAGGGGAGTCGCTTCAGCAGGGCCGACAGCTCGGCCCGGACCTGGTGCAGTTCCTCCTGACCGGCGAGGAGGTCGCTCGGAAAGTCATAGGTCGTTGCCACGACTCAATGATACGCCTGTTCGATTTTGCGATGCGAGCTCCGGGCGGGCCCCGGGCCGGCTCCGGGCCACTTCACTCGAACCGACGTTCCCCCTGGAGGGGTCCGTTGTCAGACCCCTGTCCTACCGTGGGGGCATGGATGGCCACAGGGAGAACACGGTCCGGGGCGCGGGTGGCGGGCCGGTGCGGCTCGTGCCGTACGCGGAGGGGGACCTGTGGCTGCTGCGCCGCCACAACAGCCCGGAGATGACCGAGTACTTGGGCGGTCCGGAGACCGAGGAGCAGCTCCTCGCCCGGCACCGCCGGTATCTCGGCCTGGCGGCGGGCGGGATGTTCCGGGTCGTGTCGGTGGACGGCGACGAGACGGCCGGGATGATCGGGTTCTGGGAGCACGCGTGGCGGGGCGGCACGGTGTGGGAGACGGGGTGGGGCATCCGGCCCGGATTCCAGGGCAGAGGGCTGGCCGCACGGGCGGCGCTGGCGCTCGCCGACGCCGCCCGCGCCACCGGGAGACACCGGTACCTGCACGCCTTCCCGAAGGTGGAGCACGTCGCGTCCAACGGCGTGTGCCGCCGGGCCGGGTTCACCCTGCTCGGACAGGTCATGTTCGAGTACCCCAAGGGCAACCCGATCACGTCGAACGACTGGCGGATGGACCTGGCCACCGGCCCGGCGGACGATCTCGCGGCCGGCCGGCCGCGACGGGGTGGCTGACGCCGGGGCGGTGGCCGTCAGAGCCCGGCCTTCCCCAGCTCCCGCACCACCCGCTCCGTCACCGGCGCGGGCACGCCGTGCTGTTCGGCCGCGCGGAGCAGCGCGCCGCCGATCGCGTCCAGTTCGAGGGCGCGGCCCGCCTCGGCGTCCCGCTGCATCGAGGACTTCATGCCGGGCGGGAAGGCGTCGTACCGGGCGAGTGCCCCGGCCGGGTCCGCCGGGCCGCCGCACGCCCCGCTGATCGCCGCCGTCTCCGTCACCAGCGCCGTCAGCTCCTCGCGATGCCGGGTGCGGATGTCGCCGAGGGGCAGGCCGTGGCGGGTGGTCAGCAGCGCGAGCGGGGCGAGGAACGACATCTTCGCCCACAGCGCCGCCGCCTCGTCGCCCAGCACCCGGGTGGCCGGGCCCGCCGCGGCGAGGGTCGCCGCCAGGGCGTCGAGCCGGGCGCGGGGCACCGGGTCGCCCGCCAGGTCGATCTCCACGAAGGGGCTGCCGTGCTCCACGACGCCCGGCGCGACACGGGTCGACTCGACGCGGATGACGGCGGGCGCCACGCGTTCGGTGCCGTAGCGGGCGCGCAGGACGGCCGGGTGCTCGACGCCGTTCAGGAGCGGCACGAGCAGACCGTCGCCCAGGACTTCGGCCGGTACGCGGTCCAGGGCGGCGGCGAGACTCGTGTGCTTCACCGCGACCAGGCAGGCGCCGACGGGTTCGCGCAGGTCGGTGTCCGCCTCGACGCGGGCGGTGAAGTCGCCGAACCGCCCGCTGCGGACGCGTATGCCGTCCGTGCGCAGCGTCCGCGCGGTCTCCTCGCCCGCCAGGCAGATCACCCGGTGCCCGGCGCGCGCGAGCAGCGCGGCCAGCAGCCCGCCCACGCCGCCGGGACCCAGTACGGCCACCGCGGGTTCGTCGTGTGTCATGGGCCGGTCCTCTCGTCCGCCGGCCCCGGGACGGTGGCCGCTGCGCTCACGTTCTGGTCAATCCGGCCGGGGCGTGACGGTATTCCCGTCGGCGAGCGAGACTGGAGGCATGTGCCGCAGCATCAAGACGCTCCGCCCGCCCGTCCTGCCCGAGGAGGCCACGGAGGAGGACATCCGGGCCGCCGCCCTCCAGTACGTGCGCAAGGTGTCCGGGTTCCGGGCTCCCGCCGCGCACAACCAGGAGGTCTTCGACCACGCCGTCGACGCCGTCGCCGAGGCCACGGCCGAACTGCTGGCGGGCCTGGAGGTACGGGGCCGGACGGCGAAACGGGCCGGCTGACCCGGGGCGGCCCGGCCGGTACCAGGACCTGCCGGCCGGCGCCGTGTCGTACCGGGCGGTCCTGCGGGGTGTCGTACGGCGGACGGGCCAGGTGCCCTACGCCGGTCGGCGCCGCATCAGGTACCCCGCCGCCGCGCCCGCGCCGAACAGTGCCGTGAAGGACACCGCCGTGGCCAGCCAGGTCGCGCCCAGCCACTGGCCCCCGAGATAGCCGAGGGCGACGCTGTACGCGGCCCAGGCCAGGCCGGCCAGCGCGGACCAGGGCAGGAACTCACGGACCCGGCGGTGCGCGGCGCCGGCGGCCAGGGACACCAACGACCGCCCCGCCGGGGCGAAACGGGCCAGAACGACCAGCGCGCCGCCGCCCCGGGCGAGCGCCACGCCGAGACGTTCCTGCGCGCCGGTGAGCCGGCGCGAGCGGGCGATGACGCGGTCCAGCCGGGGCCCGCCCTGCCATCCGACCCGGTAGGCCACCATGTCACCCAGCACGGACGCCGTCGCCGCGCACAGCGTGAGGACCAGGATGTCGGGCACGTCGGCGGGCACCTTGCCGGTCGCCGCACCCGTGCCCGCTGCCGCCGCCGTGGCCGCCGTGATCACCAGGACGCCGCTGGGCAGCACCGGCAGGAACACGTCGAGCAGCACCGACAGGGCCACCACCGCGTAGATCCATGGGCTACCGGTCAGTGACCCCATACTCTCCAGCACCGCGACTCCCCGTGATTCCCCCTGGGCCGGACCGTGCCGCGATGACGCGGGGGGAGCGGCAGGAGTGGCCATGACAGCCATACAGCGTACGCCGGGACTGTGACAGGAGGTTCACGGGGGGCTCGCGTGGTTGGCACCGTGGGTTCACCCGCCCGCCGCACCCGGAGTGCGGCCGGCGCGGCCGTCCCGTAACAACAGTCAGAGAGGCCGGACGGACGGCGGGCGACGTGACGACACGGGACGGCCGGGCCCGGGAACGGTGGAGACCATGACAGGCATGACAGGACTGTGCGCGAGAACTCTCGCGGCGGCGGTGCTCCTGACGGGCGCGGCAGCGGGAACGGCGGCCGCGGCCGGCCCGTCCGGCGGGGTCGGCGCGACCGTGCTGCCCGGCGCGACCGGCGCGGCCCGCGGGTCCGTCGCGTCCGGCGCCGACGGTTACTCGATGCGGACGGCCGCCCGCTTCGCGCCGCCCACCGCCTTCGTCCCCTCGGCGGCGGTGACGTACGACAACGACCTCGTGCCGGCGGGATCCGGGATCGAGGTGCGGCAGGAGATGCGGACGGGCGGCGCCAGAACCACGACGGTGCGACTGCGGGTGACGGGGCTGAGGCCGGGGCACGCGTACGGCGCCCATGTGCACCGGGAGCCGTGCGGTGCCGATCCCGCCGCCGCGGGCGGCCACTACCAGCACCGGCCGTCCGGCGATCCGGCCGCCGTCAACCCGCGCAACGAGGTCTGGCTCGACTTCACGGCCGACGGGCGGGGCGGGGGCACGGCGAGCGCCCGGCACGACTGGGGCTTCCGGCGCGGCCAGGCCTCCTCCGTGGTGCTGCACGGCGCGCCGGGCGGCAGCGGGGTCCGCGTCGCGTGCTTCACGGTGCCGTTCGGCTGGGCGGCCTGAAACGCGGTGGTGCCCCTCCCGTCCGGGAGGGGCACCGCCCACGCGCTGTTCAAGGTCGTCTCGGTCGTCTCGGCCGTCGGCGTCGGGTCAGGCCACGGCCGGCGTCTGGTTCGCGGCGTCGTCGGACGCGGCGGAGCCGCGGCGGCGCGACAGCAGCTGGTCGAGGCCGAGCGCGCCACCACCGGTGAAGACCAGCAGGAGGAACGCCCAGCAGTAGATCGCCGAGGGTTCGCCGCCGTTCTGCAGCGGCCACAGGGCCGTGGGCTGGTGCACGTCGAAGTACGCGTACGCCATGGAGCCGGAGGCGAGGAGGGCCGCGCCGCGGGTGCCGAGGCCGATGAGGACGAGGCCGCCGCAGAGCAGCTGGATCACGGCCGCGTACCAGCCCGGCCAGCTGCCGGCCTCGAGGGTGCCGCCGCCCTGGGCGCCGCCGAGGACGCCGAACAGGGAGGCCGCGCCGTGGCAGGCGAACAGCAGGCCTGTGACGCCGCGGAACAGGCCGAGGACATACGGCTGGGCTCTGTTGAGGGGTTCGAGCATGGGAGAGGAACTCCTTCGGAAGCACCGGCCATGGGGGGAGCCGACGGGGGACGGAAACCGAATGGGTCACTGCCATTCACGTTAGGTGTACCTAATAAAAGCTTGCAAGTTCAACATCTGGCCAAACGTTTTCCCCAAGCTGCAAACGCGCCACAGGAGTAGCCGTACGCAGGGGAGGCCGGGCCACGACACCGGCTTTCGAAAGTGTGTCCGAATGTGTATGCGGGGGAAGACGGCACACCGCCACCAGGGCGCACCCGTGGGAATGACGAAGTCACCTCACGCCGTGAGGTCGGACTCCGTGACCGTCGTCAGCCGGGACTCGGCGGCGCCGCCCGTGCCGTCCGTGCGGGCCTGCTCCAGCCGCAGCCGTGCCGAACGGCCGCGCAGCGTGAGCGTCATGAACTGGTTGCCGAACCACGGCCCGCCGCTCTTGCGCCAACTGACAGAGGGGCGCGGCACGCGCGCGTGCCGCGCGAACAGCCGGCCCAGCGCCCGTGCGGGGGCGCTCCAGCCGAACCGGAAACCCATCCGTATCGACAGCGGAACGGAGTTGTGCACGGGCGAACAGGTCAGCTGCAGCACCCGGGCGTCGGGCGCCCGGCCGGGCCAGGACGGCTCGGCCACGTACGCGTGGTGCACGTCCCCGGACAGCACGCACACCGTCGCCGGGGCGCCGGGCCCGCTGCCCGCCTCCGCGATCATGTCCGCCAGCGCCTCGAAGGACGCCGGGAACGCCGCCCAGTGCTCCAGGTCCGCCGCGCGCCGCACCCGCTCACCGGTCCGTGCCCACCGCTCACCCTTCGCACCACCGCAGACGGCGGCGTTCCAGTTCTCCACGTCGTGCACGAGGTGCGGCAGCAGCCAGGGCAGGGAGGTGCCGAGCAGCAGGTGGTCGTACGACTCCCGGTCGTCCAGGGCCTGTTGGCGCAGCCAGGCCGCCTCGTCCGGGTTGAGCATCGCCCGGTGCTCCTCGTCCAGCACGCGCGCCGCGCGGGTGTCCACCATCAGCACGCGCACCCGCCCGATGTCGCGCCGGTAGCTCCAGCGCACCGACGACGGTTCGGCGTCGGCCCCGGCGGCGAAGGCGCGCAGCGCGTCCGTGCCGTCGGGGGTGGCGAGGACATCGGCGTAGAGGGGGTCGGCGGCGAGTTCGGCGGCGGTGAGGTTGCCGAGGTGCTGGTGCACCCAGTACGACATCAGGCCGCTGAGCAGCCGTTCCTGCCACCAGGGTGTGGCCCGCATGTCGGCGAGCCAGGCGGCGGAGGTGTTCCAGTCGTCTATGACGTCGTGATCGTCGAAGATCATCAGGCTGGGCACGGTGGACAGCAGCCAGCGCACCTCGGGGTCGAGCCAGGACTCGTAGTAGAGCCGGGTGTACTCCTCGTAGTCCGCGACCTGGTCGCCCGGCGGCTCGGAGAGGTCGCGGCGGGAGGCGAGCCACTGGCGGGTCGCGTCGGAGACCTCGTCGGCGTACACCTGGTCACCGATCAGCAGCAGCACGTCGGGCCGCTCGGCCTCCGGGTCGGCGGCCAGGCGGGCAGCGAGCGTGTCCAGGGCGTCCGGGCCGACCGGGTCGTGCCCGCCGGCCGGCGGCGCGGCCCAGCGGCAGGAGCCGAAGGCCACCCGGACCTCGGCGTCGTCGTCCTCGTCCGGCGTGCGGATCACGGACGGCGGGAACGGCGAGCCGGGCAGCGGCCACACGCGCTCGTCGTCGAGGAACACCTCGTACGCCGTCGCCGTGCCGGGGGTGAGGCCGGACACCGGGATCATGGCGTAGTGGTGACCCGCGACCTGGAAGGTCCGGGCGCCGCCCCGCGCGCCGTCGGCGCAGCGCACCTCGGCGGCGCACGGCCGGCTCGCCTCGACCCACACGGTCGCCGACGAGCCGCCCGCGTGCCTCAGCAGCGGTCCGAGCCGTAGTCCGGCCACGTGATCACCATCCTCCGTCGCCCCGTACGGTACGGGGCGACGGGGCCGGAAGGGGAGGCCCTGTGGCTGTGAAACGGGCCGGGCCGGGCCGGCGGCGGTCAGCAGCCGGAGAGGTAGTTCGTCAGCGCGGACTTCTCGGCCGAGTCGACGGAGAGGCCGTAGTAATACTTCACCTGGACCCAGGCGCGGACGTAGGTGCAGCGGTAGGCGCTGACCGACGGCATCCAGGTGGCCGGGTCCTGGTCGCCCTTGGACTGGTTGACGTTGTCGGTGACCGCGATGAGCTGCGGGCGGGTCAGGTCGTTGGCGAAGGACTGGCGGCGCGAGGTCGTCCAGGAGCTCGCGCCGGAGTCCCAGGCCTCGGCGAGCGGGACCATGTGGTCGATGTCGAGGTCGGAGGCGGCGTGCCAGGTGGCGCCGTCGTAGGCGGAGTACCAGCTGCCGCTGGTGGCGGAGCAGGAGGAGTCGGTGGTGACGCCCGAACCGTCGCGCTTGAGGACGGTCTCGCGCGTGTCGCAGGAGCCGCTGATGGTGATCCAGTGCGGGAACAGGTCACGGCTGTAGCCGGTGCGGTTCTCGGTGCGCACGGGGAGCGTGGCGAGGTAGCTGCGGGCGGTGGCGCCGCTGACCGGGGTGGGCAGGGCCGCGGAGGCGGTAGGGGCGTTGAACAGCCCGATGGAGGCGACGAGCCCGGCGAGCGCCAGCGTGATGCCGAAGCGTCGACGCGCGTAGAACTTGGCCATGCGAACTCCCTTGAGGGTGCGGGCGTTGGGGGGCGCGAACGGGGCAATGCTCGCGACGCCGTCTTGCCGTGAGATGTGCTTCAGGTAAGAAGCTAATGACGCGTACATGTCGCGTCTATGGGCGTGCGGCATGCAATTGAGATCGGGCGGCAGCGCGCCGGTCGCGTAGCATGGGAGCGCAGAAGGGGAGTAGCCCTGCGCCGGACCCGTCGACATACTGCTCAGTCCGCTGAGCCGGCGCCCGGAGGCGGGTCCCGATCACGGGGCCGGCCGGCGAGACCTTCGGCAAGCAGTGCACGACGCCCGGGCTTCCGGTCCGGGCGATCCCTGTGTGCTGCCGTGCCGAGGTGCCTTGGTCTCGCGGTCTCGTGGTGAAAGGCTCAGCGCTCTCGGCGGGGCAGCCCCGACCGATTGAGGAACCCTTGATCAGCTTCTCCGTGACGGCGCTCGTCTTCGGCGTCGTCTTCCTCGCCGAACTGCCGGACAAGACCGCCCTCGCCGGCCTCGTCCTGGGCACCCGCTATCGCGCCTCGTACGTCTTCGCCGGCGTCGCCGCCGCCTTCGCGCTGCACGTCGCGCTCGCCGTCGCGGCGGGCAGTGTGCTCACGCTGCTGCCGCAGCAGATCGTGCACGCGCTCACGGGCGTGCTGTTCCTGGCCGGGGCGGCGGTCCTGCTGCTGAAGAAGGACGAGGACGAGGAAGACATCCGCAAGCCGGAGAACCAGTCCTTCTGGAAGGTGGCCGGGGCGGGCTTCATGCTCATCCTGGTCGCCGAGTTCGGTGACCTTACGCAGATCATGACCGCGAATCTCGCCGCCCGCTACGACGACCCGCTCTCCGTCGGCCTCGGCGCGGTGCTGGCCCTCTGGACCGTCGCGGGTCTCGGCATCATTGGCGGAAAGGCCCTGATGACGCGGGTGCCGCTGAAGCTGATCACGCAGATCGCGGCCGTGCTGATGCTCGCCCTCGGCCTGTGGAGCCTGTGGGAGGCCGTGACTCATTGAGCCGCACGGTGAGTGAAGGAGCGTGAAGGGCGACCAGGACGGGTGGCGGTATCCGGCCGCGTTTTGTACCGTGGAGAAACAAAGTGGCTCCCGCCCGTTTTCCCTGACCGGCGGGCGGGGCCGTTTTGGTTTCCGCGAGTCCCTCCGCCGGGGCCGTCGCCCTCCCCGGAACGGACCTCGAGGTCTGCCCTCGTCCCCGTGCTCTGGAGTCTGCCGATGCCGGCCACCCCCCGCGCCACCGATCCCGCCGACGCCCGCGACCCCGACGGCGTCGCCGTACTGACCGCCCGGGCCCTCCTGCTCGACATGGACGGCACACTGGTCGACTCCGACGCCTGCGTCGAGCGGGTCTGGCGGCGCTGGGCCGGGCGGCACGGCCTGGACGGCGACGCGGTCATGAAGGTCGTGCACGGGCGGCAGGGTTACGCCTCCATGGCGCTGCTGCTGCCCGACCGGCCCATGGAGCACAACCACGCCGACAACGCCCGCCTGCTCGCCGAGGAGACCGCCGACACGGAGGGCGTCGTCGCCGTCCCCGGCGCCCCGGAGTTCCTCGCCGCCCTGGCCGGGGTGCCGCATGCCCTCGTGACCTCCGCCGACGTCGCCCTGTCCACGGCCCGGATGGCCGCCGCCGGGCTCGCGCTGCCCGAGGTGCGGATCACCGCCGAGTCCGTCGGCGCCGGCAAGCCCGACCCCGAAGGCTTCCTCAAGGGCGCCGCCGCACTGGGCGTGGACCCCGCCGACTGCGTCGCGTTCGAGGACTCCGGCGCCGGTATCGAGGCGGCCCGCGCCGCCGGGATGCGTGTCGTGGGCGTCGGGCCGCGTGCCGCGTCCCACCGCCCGGACGTCGTGGTGCCGGATCTGACGGAGATCACCGTCGAGGCGGGGGAGGGGCGGATCCGGCTGCGGGTGGGGTGAGCGGACCGGCCGTTCGCCCGTCGCTCACGGCTCCCGGGTCTCCGCTTCCAGGCTTCGGCGGGTGTCGGGACCGTAGACGCCGAGCTCGTCCGCGTCCGTGCCCACGCCGCGTGACCACTGGAAGGCGCGCAGGCCGTACTCGACACGGTCGGAGAAACGGCCGTCCGCCCTGCCGGAGTACAGGTAGAGCTGCCCCAGGCGCAGCTGGAGTTCGGTGACCTCCGCGCCCCGGTCGCCCCGGCGCAGGACGATGCCGGTCGCGGTCGCGTCGTTCGGTCCGCCTGCGGGGCCGGAGGGCGGGGCGCCCGTGCCCGGTGCCGTGGCGGGTGGTGCCGTCGACGGCCGCGCCGACCGCTCCGCCGGGGCCGGGGACGCGCTCGGCGCCGTGGGGCCCGGTGACGGTGACGTGCTCGTGTCGCCCGACGGGCCGGGCGACGCCGGGCCCGGGGACGGGGTGGCGCCGCCGGTGCCCGCCGTCGCCGCGTCGGCCGGGGCGTCCGGGACGCTCGCCCGCAGCTCGGGGGGCAGGGCGGAGTTCCGGGTCGGCGGGTCGTACGAGAACATCCCGCTCGCGTACCCGGCGGCCGTGGCCACGGCCACGACGCTTCCGGCGGCGGCGAGCAACAGGACGCGGCGCCGGCGGCGCGGGCGCGGGTCGTCCCCGCCTTCGCCGGCGTCTCCGTCCGGGTGGGCCCTCGTCGTGGGTGTCGCTTCGCACAGGCGTGGGCCGGTGTCGCCCGGCGGGCCGGCCGGGGGTGCGAGGGGCGGCGACGTCACGCTCGAGGCGCCCGGCTTCCTCGCCGCTCCGGCGGGTGGGAGGTGTCCGCCCGTCGCCGGCAGCCCACCGGGCGGTGCCACGGGGGCGGGCCGGGAGGTGGGCGCGCTGTCCAGTTCGACGTACGGCCTGATCCGCAGCGGGTCGAAGTCCTCCGCCGCTGCCGCCTGGGCCGTACGGGTGTCGCGCAGGGCGTCGGCGGCGCGCCGCGCGCAGGTGCACGCCGGGGTGTTGTCCGGCTCGCGCGGCGTCCCGCACTCCGGGCACGGATGCCTCTTCGGCTCCGCCATGTGATCGTCCCCTCCCGCCGCGTCCCCTCGCGAACTCCAGAGATTATCCAGATCTTCTCCACAGTGTGTGCGAGAGTCCGCGGAAGTACGGGTTCCAGTGGGACTCGACAGGCCATAACCGGGCACACCGCTCAGGATGGAAGGGTCACCGAGAGCCTCGGGAGGCCTTCATGACCGGGGATGCGCACGGCACGGCCGGGCAGCGGACGGCGGGGCGGGCGCGAGACCCGCAGCAGCGGCGCCCGCGGCCGTCGTCGTCCTCGGCGGTGCCCCCCGGGCCGGCCGGTGAGCACGTGCCCGGGAACGTGCTCGTCTCCATCGGCGCCCTGCTCCTCGGCATGCTGCTCGCCGCCCTCGACCAGACCATCGTGTCGACCGCGCTGCCCACCATCGTCAGCGAACTGGGCGGCATGGAGCACCTGTCGTGGGTGGTCACCGCGTACCTGCTCGCCGCCACCGCCGCGACGCCGCTGTGGGGCAAGCTCGGCGACCAGTACGGGCGCAAACGGCTGTTCCAGACCGCCGTCGTGATCTTCCTGGCCGGGTCGGTGCTGTGCGGCACGGCGCAGAACATGCCCGAGCTGATCGCGTTCCGCGCCGTGCAGGGCCTGGGCGGCGGCGGGCTGATGGTGCTGTCGATGGCGATCGTCGGCGACCTGGTGCCGCCCCGCGAACGTGGCCGCTACCAGGGACTGTTCGGTGCCGTCTTCGGCGCGACGAGCGTGCTGGGGCCGCTGCTGGGCGGGCTGTTCACCCAGCACCTGAGCTGGCGCTGGGTGTTCTACGTCAACCTGCCCGTCGGCATCGTCGCGCTGGCCGTCATCGCCGCCGTCCTGCACATCCCGCGCCGGACCACCCCGCACGTCATCGACTACCTCGGCACCTTCCTCATCGCGTCCGTCGCCACCTGCCTGGTGCTCCTCGCCTCCCTCGGCGGCACCACCTGGAGCTGGGGCTCGCCGCCGATCATCGGGCTCGCGGTGCTCGGTGCCGTGCTCGTGGTGGCGTTCGTGGCCGTGGAACGCCGGGCCGCCGAACCCGTACTGCCGCTGAAGCTGTTCCGGATCCGCACCTTCGCGCTGGCCGCCGTGATCAGCTTCGTCGTGGGCTTCGCGATGTTCGGGGCGATGACGTACCTGCCGACGTTCCTCCAGGTCGTGCACGGCATCACGCCGACCATGTCCGGTGTGCACATGCTGCCGATGGTGTTCGGCCTGCTGCTGGCGTCCACCGGGTCCGGCCAGATCGTCAGCCGCACCGGCCGCTGGAAGGTGTTCCCCGTCGCGGGCACCGCCGTCACCGCGCTCGGCCTGCTCCTGCTGCACCAGCTCGACGAAAACAGCTCCACCCTCGAGATGAGCGCCTACTTCTTCGTCTTCGGCGTGGGCCTCGGCCTCGTCATACAGGTCCTCGTCCTGATCGTGCAGAACGCCGTCTCCTACGAGGATCTCGGCGTCGCCACCTCCGGCGCGACCTTCTTCCGGTCCATCGGCGCGGCGTTCGGCGTCGCCGTCTTCGGCACGGTCTTCGCCGGGCGCCTCGGCGGCAAACTCACCGACGCCTTCGCCGGTGCCCCGCTCCCGCCCGGCGTCACGGCGGATGCGCTGAAGGCCGACCCGCGCGGCATCGGCGCCCTGCCGCCCGCCCTCCGCCCGGCCGCCCTGCACGCCTACGCGTCGTCCATCACCGACGTCTTCCTCTACGCGGCACCGGTCGCCCTGCTCGGCTTCGTTCTCGCCTGGTTCCTGCACGAGGACCGGCTGCGCGTCTCGGTCACCGCGCCCGACGCCACCGAGACCCTCGCCAGCAACCCCGTGGAGCGGTCCTCGTACGACGAGGTGTGCCGCGCGCTGTCCGCGCTCGGCACGCGCGAGGGGCGGCGCGAGGTCTACCGGAAGATCATCGAACGCGCCGGGTACGACCTGCTGCCCGCCGCGGGCTGGCTGCTGTTGCGCATCCGCCGGTACGGGGTGGTGGAGCCGGCCCTGCTGGCCGAACACACCGTTGTGCCGCTGAACGTCATCCTGGCGGGCGCCCGGCAGGTCGAGGAACGGCGCCTGGCCGTGCGCGAGGGCCTCGGCATGCGGCTCACCGGGCAGGGCCGCCGGATCGCCGACGACCTGTCACGGGCCCGCGAGGAGTCCCTGGCCGAACTGCTCGGCGACTGGTGGGGCCCGGACCGCCCGCGCGACCTGGTCCGGCTCGTGACCGAGCTGAACAGCGAGTTGTGCGGCTCGGAACGGGAACGGCCGCACGACGACCGGACCACGACGCCCGCGGCGCACGCCGGTTGAGACACCGGGAGCAGACCGCGCGACCGGGACGGCCGTCGGCTGCGTGCCGGGTGGGCCGCGTCAGCCGAGCGTCCTGGCGAACCAGTGCTCGGCGTACGGGTCGGTGTTGTGGCGTTCGGTCTCCGCGTAGCCGAGCCGCGTGTACAGGGCACGGGCCTCGACGAGGTCGCTCCGGGTGTCGAGGATCATCCGCCCGGCCCCGAGTGCGCGTGCCGCGTCCTCGGCAGCCCCTACGAGGAGCGCCGCCCCGCCCCGCCCGCGCACCGCCGGGTACAGGAACACCCGGGTCAGCTCGGCGACCCCGCCGCCCTCCAGCAGCCGTACGCCCGCGCTGCCGGCCGGCTCGCCCCCGTACCGGGCGAGCAGCAACTGCCCGACGGGCGGCGCGAGATCGGCGCCGGTGTGCCGCGCGATCTCCCGCTCCAGCTCGCCGGGTTCGGTTCGGCGCCCCTCGTGCAGCAGGTACCAGCGGTCGCTGACCTCGGTGTAGTACGCGCGCCACAGCGCGGCGGCGACGGGAGAGTCGTACGGTTCGGGGGAGAAGGTCCAGGTCATGCCCGCATTCTGCGACACGCCGAACGGGACGGTCTCCCGGGGCGGTTGCGTCCCGGCGCCCTGTGCCGCCGACGTGTGCCGTTTGGCGGCGGATCGCCGGGCTACCCGTCCGGTGAACCGGCGAGGCAAGGAGAGCCGGCCCGGTCGAGAATCCGGAAGGCATGCATGTCCACTGGTCTGATCATTGCTCTGGTAATCGTGGCGGTCGTCGTCCTCGCGGCCGTCCTGACACTGCGCGCCCGGCGCGGACCGGACCTGAGGCGGCGCTTCGGGTCCGAGTACGAACGCGCCGTGGCCCGGCACGACGGGGACACCAAGGCCGCCGAGCGTGAACTCGCCGAGCGCGTCCAACGCCACGGCCACCTGAGGGAACGGCCCCTGGAACCGGCCGAGCGCGAGCGGTACGAGGCACGCTGGGCAGCCGCGCAGGAGCGCTTCGTCGACTCCCCGCGCGAGGCCGCCGCAGAGGCGGACCGGCTGCTCGCGGACCTGGCGGGCGCCCGCGGCTACCCCAACGGCGGCCAGTACGAGGAGCAGGTCGCCGCGCTGTCCGTGCACCACGCCGCCCACGTCGACGGCTACCGGCGCGTCCACCGTGCGGCACGGGCGCACGGCAACGGCACGCTGGGCGGGAACACGCGGGACGGCGCCGGGTGGGAGAGCGTCCCCGGCAAGGATCCCGAAACCGGCCTCGACACCGAGGAGATGCGGGAGGCCATGGTCGAGGCGCGGGCGCTCTTCGACGCCCTGGTGTCCGCGTCCCCGGCCGACCACCACCGCCACCGCGCCGAAGCCGAGGGCGGCCGGCACACCCGCGCACACACCCGCGCACACACCCGAGGGCAGGGTCACCGTCCGCTGTCGTCGGCCCTGCACGGCCGACGGACGAAGGAGGGCTGAACGCGATGACGTACACGACGGGCCGTGAGAGCGGCACGTGGGTGCCCGAGCCCACGGCGGAGAACGGCCGCACGAGCACCACGGACACCGCCGCCCCCACCGCCACGCCGGCCGGCACCGGAAACCGGCTGCTGCCGCGGGACGAGTGCGACCGGCTGGCGCGGCGGATGCAGCAGGCGGTGGCAGGTTTCGTGGACGGGCCGCGGGGCGCGGTGAAAGAAGCCGATCATGTGCTGGAGGACCTCGTCGCCTGCCTCACGGAGGCGATGACGCACCGGCGCCGCAGCCTGCGGTCCTCCTGGCAGCCCGACGGCGCCGCGGCCGGTCCCGACAGGGCGGGCGGCGACACGGCGGGCGGCGACACGGCGGGCGGCGACACGGAGCAACTCCGCCTGGCGCTCAAGGACTACCGCGAACTGGCGGAGCGGCTGCTGCGCACGTGACCACCGCACGACCCGCGCGCGTCCGCCGTCCGGTTGATCCGCCCGGCCCGCCCGGCTCCCCGCCCCTGCCGCAGAACGTCCACGGCGCCACAGGACCTGCGGCAGTGGCGGAGGGCCGGGCGGCGGCTCGCCCACCGGTCGTAGCGCCGTGAGGACGTGAGGCCCTGAGGCCTGAGCCCGGGAGGTCGTGAGGCCATGAGGACGTGAGGCCATGAGGTCGTGAGGCCGTTGTGCCGGACGCCGTGACCCCGGCCGATCTATCATGCGGCGGCGGTGCGCCAATCCGGCGCGCGCGTACGGCCGTTCGCGACGGGTGGCCGTACCGGGGAGTCCCAGGAGGAGCGCTCGTGCTCGAACTCACCATGGCCGCCGTGTCCGCGGCGGACGAGGGCGCCACGGCCGGCATGCTCATGGCCGACGCGCCGAGCGAGCCGGGCGCGGTGCTGCGGGTGGGCCGCGACAAGTCCCTGTGCCGGCTGACGACGCCGGACGACTGGCTGTTCGTCTCGCGCGTGCACCTGGAGTTCCGGTGCGGGGCGGACGGCGGCTGGCAGCTGACGTGGTTGCGCGGCTCGCAGCCCGAGCCGTCCTCCGAGGTCCGGCTGACGGTCGCCGGCCAGGTCCACCCCGTGGCCTACGGCGGGACGGTGCCGCTGCCCGGGGAAGGCAGCGGCGAGATCGTGATCCAGGACCGCGCCGCCCCGCGCACCGTCAACGTGGGCTTCTACCACGAGGTGTGAGGCCCCGGCCGGAATCCGGGCCGCCACCGGAACCGGGGGCGGGAGCGGAGCCGGTACGGAACCGGGGGCCGGAATCCGAGTCGCCACCGGAGCGGGGGCCGGGATGCGAGCCGGCACCGCGAGCCGGCGGTACCCGAGTCGCTACCGGAGCCCGACCGCTACCGGAGCCCGACCGCTACGGGGACCAGACCCGGACCGGACCCGGACCGGACCCGGACCGGAGTCGCGCCCGGGTGCGGGGAACCCCGTGGAGGGCCTCAGTCCCGTACGCGTGCCAGTGCGAAGCCGTCGTAGCCCTTGCTGCCGACCGTCTGGACGGCCGTACCGCTCAACCGCGGGTGGCGGGCGATGAGTTCGACGGCGGCACGCGTGCCCAGGACGTCCGGCCCGGTGTCGGAGAGGTCGGCGATCCGGCCGCCGCGCACCACGTTGTCGAGGACGATCAGACCGCCCGCCCCGGTCAGGCGGAGGGCCCACTCCACGTAGTGCGGGTTGTTGGCCTTGTCGGCGTCGATGAAGACGAGGTCGAACGGCGGCGGGTCCTCGTCGGCGAGCTTCGGCAGCGACTCGAGAGCCGGACCGACCCGCACCTCCACGACGGAGTCCAGGCCGGCGCGGGCGATGTTGCGCTCGGCGACCTCGGCGTGCCGCGGGCTGTACTCCAGGGTGATCAGCCGGCCGTCGGCGGGCAGGGCGCGGGCCAGCCAGATCGTGCTGTAGCCCCCGAGGGTGCCGATCTCCAGAATCCTGCGGGCGCCCTGCACCTGGGCGAGGAGGTGGAGCAGCTTGCCCTGCGTCGCGGTGACGCTGATCGGCGGCAGTCCGGCCGCCTCACTGTCGCGCAGCGCGGCGGCGAGCACGTCGTCGTCCGAGGAGAGATGGCGGGTGAAGTAGTCGTCTACGTCGTTCCAGAGCTGTGGCTCGCTCATGCGCACGCCCATGCCTTTCGTGAACCCGGTGGTGCCGTCGGCGTCGTCTTCGGACGGCCCGACTGGTCGGACCGACGAATGTCACGGCCACCCTGTACCCGTGTGGCCTCCCTTTCACCGTTCCCGTGTCAGCGGCTTTCCGCCGCACGGCGCAGGCCCCGCCGACGGCGCCACCGCAGCAGGCCGAGGACGACACCCACGACGACCACGGCGAACCCGGCCCCGGTCGCCAGCAGGAACACGGGCAGCCCGCCGATCTTCATCAGCCGGTCCTGGTAGATCACGTCCTGGTAGGGGGCGTCGTTCGCGGCGCGGCGCAGCGTGTGGTCGCCGGAGATCCTGGCGGGCCGGGGGAACTCCTGGTCGATGGCGGTGAGATACGGCGTGCCGTCGGCCAGCCCGCCGAGGTCCGACGACCTGGAGGCCACGTTCCCGGCGAAGGCGACACGCGGCGGCTCGCCGCCGATGGTGGTCTCGGGCCGCATGCGGTGCGCGGAGAGGACGTACAGGCGCAGCGACTGGGGGGTGGCGGCCAGCCGGGACAGACGCATCGGGTAGACGGGCTCGCCGGAGGCGAACGTCAGGTGGAGGGGGTCGAGGGTGCCGGACAGGGCGGCCCCGCCGCTGCCGGGCGCGAGGCGGACGGCGACGTACTCCCAGCCCTGCTCGACGTACGGCTTCAGGGCGCTGCGCAGGCGGGCGGGGAGGGCGAAGCCGTTGTCGTGGAGCCAGGTTTCGAGGGCGTCGGGGTCGTCGGCGGTGAGCCGGGCGACGTCGAAGGGGCCGAGGCGCTGCCGGTCCACGACGCCCACGTCTCCCGGGGCGGCGGCGCCGGGGGCGGCTCCGGCGGTGTCGGTCCCGCTGTCGAACGGCCAGGGGTCGTCGGGCCAGAAGTGGAAGCGGTCGCGGTACACGGGGGCGGTGACGTCGGACAGGGTTCCGAACAGCTCGGGGTCGCCGAGGCGGACCTCGGCGCGGTGCGGGACGGGCATGATCCAGGCGGCCTGCTCGGCGTCGCCGCCGACGGTCAGGCTCATCACGATCTGCTCCTCGCGGCCGTCCCAGCGGACGACGGAGGTCTCGCGGTTCACGGCCACGTGCTGCTGTCCGGTCGTCACCATGCCGCCGCAGCCGCAGGCGTAGGCCGGGGCGACGAGGGAGGCGAGCTGGAGGGTGAGCAGGGCGAGGACGACGGTGAGGACGCGGGCCCGGGGTGCGGGGCCGCCGGGTGCGTGTCCCTTCGGTGCGCGCCCGTGCCGCCCGGGCCCGATTCCCGGGTGTCCGTTCGCGTGCCGGGTCGTCCGCCGGATGGTGGGCCTGGTGCCGGGCATGACGTGGAGTCCCTCCGCCGATTCGCTGCCAGGGCAACAGACGGTGTGACCGGCGGGAACGGTTCCCGGCGGGGTGCCCCCGGCAGGCGGCCCGTCCCGCCGAGGGCACCGTCCTAGTCCTCCCGGCCTTCGAACGCCACCGTCGCCTCGAAAGCCGCCCGGCGGGTCGCGCGGCGCAGGGCACGCAGGACCGGTCGGCCCAGGGTCAGTGTCAGGACGACCGTGACGACGGCGCGCCCCAGGTCCCAGCCGGCCGAGGTGGCCAGGCAGTAGGCCAGGAAACGGGCGAGGTTCGCGGAGACCGCCGCCTCCGGGTCGAAGGCGATGTTCGAGGACAGGGCGCCGAGGAAGGGCCAGCCCGCCATGTTCATCACCGTGCCGTAGGCGAAGGCGGCCAAGAACCCGTACCCGGCGAGCAGGGCCAGTTCCGTACGGCCGCGCAGCCGGTGCGCGCCCGGCAGCAGGCCGGCGCCCATCGTGAACCAGCCCATCGCCAGCATCTGGAACGGCATCCAGGGCCCCACCCCGCCCGTGAGCAGCGCCGACGCGAACATCGTCACCGAGCCCAGCACGAACCCGAAGCCCGGTCCGAGGACCCGGCCGCTGAGCACCATCAGGAAGAACATCGGCTCGATGCCGGCCGTGCCCGCGCCGATCGGCCGCAGCGCCGCGCCGGTCGCCGCGAGCACGCCCAGCATGGACACCGCCTTCGGGCCGAGCCCCGACTCGGAGATCGTCGCCGCCGCCACCGCGACCAGCAGCACCAGCAGCCCCGCGAACAGCCACGGGGCGTCCTGGGCGTGCGCCGCGACCTGCGAGGTCGGCGGCGCGAGGAAGGGCCAGCCGACCGCCGCCACGCCGACCGCGCCGACGAGCACCAGAGCGGCCACCGAACGGGGCCCGAGCCGGACAGCACGCACCCGCCGCACCGGCCGCTGCCGCACGGCCCCCCTCACGACGCCGCCCCGGCCGACTCCACCGGGCCCGTCGGCCCCGCCGCCCCCGGCCGCTGCCCCAGCGCGTCCCGTACCTGCGTGACCGTCAGCCAGTGCTGCGGGGCCAGTATCTTCGCCACCTGGGGCGCGAAGGACGGAGACGACACGACGACTTCCGCCGTCGGGCCGTCGGCGATGACCTCGCCGTCGGCCAGCAGCACGACCCGGTGGGCGAGTTCGGCGGTCAGTTCCACGTCGTGGGTGGCCAGGACGATGGCGTGTCCCTCGGCGGCCAGCGTGCGCAGCAGCCCGACCAGTCGGGTCTTGGCGGCGTAGTCCAGGCCGCGGGTCGGCTCGTCCAGCAGCAGCAGGGGCGGACGCGCCGTGAGGACGACGGCCAGCGCGAGCGTGAGGCGCTGCCCCTCGGACAGGTCACGCGGGTGCGTGCCGTCGCCGACGCCGGGCAGGAGCTCGGCCAGCAGCGCCCGGCAGGTGCCCGGTTCCGCGTCCGCGTCCCGGTCGGCGGCCCGGCACTCCGCGGCGACCGTGTCGGCGTACAGCAGATCGCGCGGTTCCTGCGGTACGAGGCCGACGCGGCGCACGAGGTCGCGCGGGGTCGTCCGGTGCGGTACGGCGCCCCCGACGCGGACCGAACCGGCGGCCGGTTCGACGAGTCCGACCAGCGCGCCGAGCAGCGTGGACTTCCCGGCGCCGTTGCGGCCCATCAGGGCGACCGTCTCGCCCGGGGAGACGGTGAGGTCGACGTGCCGCAGCGCCCGGACGCGGCCACGGCGGACGGCGAGCGCGCGAACCTCCGCCACCCACGAGGCGGCCGGGGCGGCCCGGACCGGGTCCACGGCGGCGCGACGGCGCAGCAGTCGCCGGGCGGCGCGGGGGACGGGGCCGGCCGGCCGCACCTCGGGCACCGTCCCGGCCGGCGGGGCCGCGCCGCTCCGGGCGGTCTCCTCACGGGCGCCCAGCCGCTCCCGCAGCCCCGCCGCCCGGCGCCGCGCGTCCCGTACCGTCAGCGGCAGCGGCGACCAGCCCGCCACCCGCCCCAGCCCCACCACCGGCGGATACACCGGCGACACGGCCATCACCTCGGCCGGGTCGCCCACCACCGGCGCCGCGCCCGGCCCGGGCAGCAGGACGACCCGGTCGGCGTACTGCACGACTCGTTCCAGGCGGTGCTCGGCCAGCAGCACGGTCGTACCGAGGTCGTGCACCAGGCGCAGCAGGACGGCGAGGACCTCCTCGGCGGCGGCCGGGTCGAGCGCGGACGTCGGCTCGTCCAGGACCAGCACGGACGGGTGCGGCGTGAGGACGGAGCCGATCGCGACGCGCTGCCGCTGGCCGCCGGAGAGCGTGGCGATCGACCGGTCGCGCAGATCAGCCAGCCCCAGCAGGTCCAGCGTCTCCTCGACCCGGCGCCGCATCACGTCCGGGGCGAGCCCCAGGGACTCCATGCCGTACGCCAGTTCCTCCTCGACCGTGTCGGTCACGAAGTGGGCGAGCGGGTCCTGGCCGACCGTGCCGACGAGGTCGGCGAGTTCCCTCGGCAGGTGCGTGCGGGTGTCCCGGCCGGCGACGGTGACCCGGCCGCGCAGGGTGCCTCCGGTGAAGTGCGGGACGAGGCCGTTGACCGCGCCGAGCACGGTCGACTTGCCGACGCCGGACGGCCCGGCGAGCAGCACGAGTTCGCCTTCCGGCACCTCGAAGTCGATGCCGGTGACGGACGGTTCGGCCGTGCCGTCGTACGTCACGGAGACATCCTCGAAGCGGATCACGACTGCTCCCTGGGCGGTTGGGGGGAGGGGGCGGGGGCCGGTGCGACGACGGCGGGCAGCAGGCCCAGCAGCACGGCCGCGGCGGGCCGGAGCGGGAGGGTGGGGGCGGTGAGCGGGACGACCCCGGGGTGCAGGGCGGCCGGGTCGCGTACGGCGGCGAGCGCGAGCGCGGCGGCCACCGCGGCACCGGACGCGGCGACCAGCCAGGCGCGGGCGTCCCAGCGGTCCGGCCGGTACCGGGTGCGCAGCGAGCGGCGCCCGCCGAGCCACAGCCCGGCCAGCGCGGTCGCCACCCCGGCGAGCAGCACCGGCATCCCGTAGGTGCCGCCCTCGGCGGTCAGCGTCCCGTACGTGCCCGCGCACACGCCGAGCAGACCGCCCAGGGTGAGCGCGGCGGTCGTACGCCGTACGCCGGCCGGGACCCGGGCGGTACGGCCGTAGCCGCGGGAGTCCATCGCGGCGGCGAGCGCGACTGAACGTTCCAGCGCGCCCTCCAGGACCGGCAGGGCGACCTGGAGCAGGCCCTTCAGACCCCTGTCGGGGCGTCCGCGCAGCCGGCGGGCGGCCCGCAGGCGCTGCACGTCGGCGATGAGGTTCGGGGCGAAGGTGAGGGCGACGACCACGGCGACGCCCGTCTCGTACAGGGCGCCCGGCAGGGACTTCAGGAGGCGGGAGGGGTTGGCGAGGGCGTTCGCGGCGCCGACGCACACCAGGAGCGTGGCCAGCTTCAGCCCGTCGTACAGGGCGAACACGAGGGGTTCGAGGGCGACGTCGCCGCCGAGCCGGATGCCCTGCGCCCAGCCGGGAAGGGGGACTTCGGGGAGGCTGAGGAGGACGCGGGTGCCGGGGACGGGGGAGCCGAGGACGACCGTGAAGGCGAGGCGTACCACCAGGACGGCGAGGGCGAGCTTGACGAACGCGCCGTAGGAGCGGGACCAGGGCGTGTCGGGGCGGCGGGCCGCGACGACGTACGCCGACACGGCCGTGAGGAGCGCGAGCAGGAGCGGGTTGGTGGTGCGGGTGGCCGCGACACCGAGGGACGCCGCCCACAGCCACCAGGCACCGGGGTGCAGTGGGGCGTGGCGCGCACGGTGCCGGTGAGGGGGCGGGGGTCCGCTCGCCGGCCCCGCCGCCGCCCTTCCGCCGCGCGGGTCAGTCATGCCTGCGGCGTCGCGCCTGCAGGACGGCCGCCGCCGCGAGCAGCGCCACGGCCGTACCGCCCGCCGCCAGCCCCAGCGACGGGCCGCCGTCCGAGCCCGGCTGCGCCTGCTCGCCGCTGTCCTCCGCCCCCTCGCCGCCCTTGTCCCGCTCGCCCGCCACCTGCTCGCCGCATCCCGTCGCCGGGTACCCGTCGATCGCGCACAGCAGGGCGTTCGTGTCGTAGCGCAGGGGTTTGGCCACGGCCGCCAGGGCGTCGGCCGTCGTCGCGTCGCGGGAGAGGCTCGCACAGGCCGTGCGGGGGCGCGGCGGCGTCTGCGAGGAGGGCGCGTCCGCGCCGGTGCCGAAGTCGATGACCAGCGCGACCCGTTTCCTGCCGTCCCGCTCCGGTGTCGACGCGCAGATCGTCGCGAAGCCGGCCTCGCCGCGCGGCCGGGCGGCGGCGCCTGAGTTCTCGCTCACGGCGAAGCGGAAGCCCTGGACATCGCCGTCGGCGGGCCGGGCGGTCGCCGGGCCCTGCGTGGCGTACGCCCACTGGTCACCGTCGCGGTCCCAGAAGGACCAGTAGCGGTAACCGGCGGCCTGCGCCTGGCCCGCGCCCGTGCCCGCGCACAGGACGAACGCGGCCAGGAACACGGCCGGCAGACGGCGGCCGCCGGTCACGGCTGCTGCTTCCGGTTGCGCCCGCTCAGCAGGAAGCCGAAGCCGATGCCGACGACCGCGCACACCCCCACGTACCACCACACACCGAACGGCGAGTCGTCCTTCTCGTCGGCCTTCTGCTCCTTGCCGGCCTTCCCGGACTGCGGGGCGGGACCCGTCGCGTTGAGCTGCTTCACCAGGTCCCGGCCGCCGAAGTCGCGCGGGTCCGTGCCCGTGGCGTGGGCGGCGAAGATCAGCTGGGCGTAGGCGGCGGGGCCGTTCTGCGCGGCCCAGTCGGCGGAGTTCTTCCGCAGCCAGTCCAGGGACGTGGCCGCCCGGCCGGTGTCGCCGTGCGCGGCGAGGGCGACGACGGCGTCGGCGGTGTTGCCGACGTCCGGCCCGCCCGCCCCGGCGACCGTCAAGTGGCCTTTCGCGGCGAGCGACTTGACGAGGTAGGACACGCCGCCCGCGGCGGCACGCTCCGGGGTGGCCCGGCCGGAGCCGGTGCAGGACGCCTTGGCGTCGGTCTTCTTGCCGGCCTCGACGACCAGGCCTTTGCCGAGCGCGCCGAGGACACCCGCGGCGGTGGCGTCGGCGTTGGCGGCGAGCCTGCCCTTCTTGTCGGGCTGGAAGGCGAACGCGCCCCCGTCCTTGCCCTCGCAGGGCAGGACGAGCCCGAGGAGCGCGTCGTACGGGGACTTGCCGCCCTGCACGACGTCCGCCGGCTTCTCGCCGGCCGCGGTCAGCGCGCCGACGACGACGGACGTGGAGTTCGTGTCGCTGGCGCCGCCGGGGACGTAACCCCAGCCGCCGTCCGTGTTCTGTATGGACTTCAGCCAGCCGACGGCCTTGCCGGCGGCCGGGTCGTGGCCGCCGAGCGCGGTGAGGGCCTGGACGGCCGCGGCCGTGCTGTTGGTGTCGACCATCGTCTTGGCGTCGCAGGCCTTGGCCGCGTCGGCGCGGAACGGGGCGAAGGCGCCGTTCGCGCACTGCTGCCGCACCAGCCAGTCGACGGCCTTCGGCGCGGGCCGCACACCCACCGTGTGCTGGGCGAGCAGTGCGAGGGACTGCCGCCAGACACCGTCGTACGTCGGGTCGGCGGTGCCGTACAGGCCGGACGGCAGGGCCGTGGACGGCGAAGGGGACGGGGACGAATCGGCTGCGGCCGGTGCGGCGGCACCGATCACGGCGGTGGCGGCCAGGACCGCGGCGCTGCGGCGGACGTTCATGATCGGCGGGGGCCTCTCCCTGCGGGGGAGCCGGGCAGCACGGGGCACCCCCGGGCGGCTCGGCTCCGTATACCTCGACGGTGCCGTGCTCCGGCGGAGTGCCGGGCGCGTGAGCCGTTCACGTACCGTGCGGGGAGATCCGGCTCACCACCTGGGTGGTTCACGGTTGCGGGTCAGCGCCGGAATTGCACCGGCTTTCCCCCGTACGGGTGTGATGACGACTCGCCACTCTACCCGCCCGTAGGCCGGGGCCCGGGGTGAGGTGGGCGACTCCTTGCCTCCGTCCCGGCCCCGGAGCCGGGGGCGGGGCCCGGCAGCCCTACCGGTCGTGCGTCGCAGCCGGGAGGCCGGAGGCCGCCGGACGGCCGTGGGTTTCCGTGGCGCCGTGGGTTTCCGGCGGGCCGGTGGTGGCCGCCAGGTCGATGAGGCGGCATGCCGTCTCGATGTCGGTCCGCACCTCCGCTATGGAGGCCCGGCCCGACAGCCAGGTGATGAGGGTCGAGTGCCAGGTGTGCTCGATGACGCGGATCGCGGAGAGCTGACCGGCCGTCGGGGCCGGGTGGCCCGTCGCCTCCAGGATGATCGCCGTGGTGCGGCGGGAGACCTGTTCCACCTCCGTGCTCACGCTGCGGTCCGCGAACGACAGGGCGCGGACCATCGCCTCGGCCAGCAGCGGCCGGCGCTGGAGCGAGTGGAAGGCCCGCATGAGGGTCTCGGCGACCCGCTCGGCCGCCGTCTCGCCGGCCGGCGGGTGCTTGCGGAGCGTGCCGTGCAGCCGGGCCAGCTGGTCCTGCATGGTGGCGACCAGCAGATGGACCTTGGACGGGAAGTAGCGGTACAGGGTGCCGAGGGCGACCTGCGAGGACTCCGCGACCTCCCGCATCTGCACCGCGTCGAACCCGCCGCGCGCGGCGAGTTGCGCGGTCGCGCGCAGGATGCGGCGGCGGCGTGCCTCCTGCCGTTCGGTGAGCGGGGCGGCGGCCGGTCGTGCCGCGCCCGCCTCCGCTGTGGATCCCGCAGCCATGGTGCCGTTCCGTCCGTTCCCGTGCGTTCCCGTGGCGTTGCACGCGTGACGTGCGGTGCCTGCGTTACGTGACAGTCGGTGAGGGCGAGTGGCCGCACAGCATGCCAGGGACGCGCGCCGTGGCGCGAATCACCCGATGCGCTGCCCGCAGCACCCTTACCTGCCGGTAGATTCGGACCCTCCTGGACGATCAAGTCTGAAACTTGTTCTAGATTAGCGTCCCGTCGTAATCTCGCCGGACCGTGCAGTCAGAAGGGGGCCCAGAGTGACCGCTGAGGCCAGGGAGGCGGCGCCCCCGGAGGGCCTCGCTGCCGACGGCAGGCGACCGCTCCGCATCGCGCTCCTCACGTACAAGGGAAACCCGTTCTGCGGCGGCCAGGGCGTCTACGTCCGGCACCTCTCCCGCGAACTCGCCCGGCTCGGACACCGCGTCGAGGTCATCGGCGCCCAGCCGTACCCCGTCCTCGACGTCCTCGACGACAACGGCGACGTGCTCGGCCGGAGCGGTGACCCGTTCGGCCCGGCCGGCGCACCCGGTGAGAACAGGGACGGCCCGGTGGTCCTCACCGAGCTGCCCAGCCTCGACCTCTACCGCCAGCCCGACCCCTTCCGCACCCCCGGGCGGGAGGAGTACCGCGACTGGATCGACGCGCTCGAAGTGGCCACCATGTGGACCGGCGGCTTCCCCGAGCCGCTCACCTTCTCGCTGCGCGCCCGCCGCCATCTGCGCGCCCGGCGCGGCGACTTCGACGTCGTCCACGACAACCAGACCCTCGGCTACGGCCTGCTCGGCGACCTCGGCGCACCCCTGGTCACCACCATCCACCACCCCATCACCGTCGACCGGCAGCTGGAGCTGGACGCCGCCGAGAACCGGCGGCGCCGGGCCTCCCTGCGCCGCTGGTACGCGTTCACCCGCATGCAGAAGCGCGTCGCGCGCCGCCTGCCGTCGGTGCTCACCGTGTCCGGCACCTCCCGCCAGGAGATAGTGGACCACCTCGGCGTGCGCGACGACCGCATCCACGTCGTCCACATCGGCGCCGACACCGACCTCTTCTCGCCCGACCCGGCCGTGCCCCAAGTGCCGGGCCGGATCGTGACGACGTCCAGCGCGGACGTGCCGCTCAAGGGCCTCGTCTTCCTGGTCGAGGCGCTGGCGAAGGTACGTGCCGAGCATCCCGACGCCCACCTCGTCGTGGTCGGCAAGCAGCCCGCGGAGGGGCCCGTCGCGCGGGCGGTCGGCCGGTACGGCCTCGACGGCGCCGTCCGCTTCGTCAAGGGCGTCTCGGACGCCGAACTGGTCGACCTGGTGCGTTCGGCGCAGGTCGCGTGCGTGCCGTCGCTGTACGAGGGCTTCTCGCTGCCCGCCGCCGAGGCCATGGCCACCGGTACGCCGCTGCTCGCCACGACCGGCGGCGCCATCCCCGAGGTGGCCGGGCGGGACGGGGAGACCTGCCTGGCGGTGCCACCCGGCGACGCGGGCGCGCTGGCCGCCGGGCTCGGCAGGCTGCTGGGGGACGCGGAGCTGCGCGTGCGGCTCGGCGCGGCCGGGCGTGAGCGGGTGCTGCGCCACTTCACGTGGGCGCGGGCGGCCGAGGGCACGGTGGCCCGCTACCGGGAGGCCATCGACGCCGCACCCCCCACCGCCACCCGCGCACCCGCCACCCGCGCGGCCGGACCCGCCGAAGCCCCCACCCCCGATGTTGAAGGCGTCTACCCCGAAAGCAGGGCCACGTGCTGACCGTCGACTTCTCCCGGTTCCCCCTCGCACCGGGCGACCGCGTCCTGGACCTCGGCTGCGGTGCCGGACGGCACGCGTTCGAGTGTTACCGGCGCGGCGCGCAGGTCGTGGCGCTGGACCAGAACGGCGAGGAGATCCGCGAGGTCGCCAAGTGGTTCGCGGCGATGAAGGAGGCCGGTGAGGCGCCCGAGGGCGCGACCGCCACCGCGATGGAGGGCGACGCGCTCGCGCTGCCCTTCCCCGACGAGTCCTTCGACGTCGTGATCATCTCCGAGGTGATGGAGCACATCCCCGACGACAAGGGCGTACTCGCCGAAATGGTGCGGGTGCTCAGGCCCGGCGGCCGGATCGCCGTCACCGTCCCGCGCTACGGGCCCGAGAAGGTCTGCTGGGCCCTGTCCGACGCCTACCACGAGGTCGAGGGCGGCCACATCCGCATCTACAAGGCGGACGAACTCCTCGCCAGGATGCGCGAGGCGGGCCTCAGGCCGTACGGCACGCACCACGCGCACGCGCTGCACTCGCCGTACTGGTGGCTGAAGTGCGCGTTCGGCGTCGACAACGACAAGGCGCTGCCCGTGCGGGCGTACCACAAGCTGCTGGTCTGGGACATCATGAAGAAGCCGCTCGCCACCCGGGTCGCCGAGCAGGCGCTGAACCCGCTGATCGGCAAGAGCTTCGTGGCGTACGCGACCAAGCCGCACCTGCCCCGCGTGGCCGAGGCGGACGCCACGTGACCACTCCCAGGACGGAACACCTGGTCCTGCCCGGAGTGCTGACCGCCGATCAGGCCGCGGACACCGTGCGCGGCATCCTCGCCGCACAGCGCCCGGACGGCGCCATCCCGTGGTTCCGGGGCCACCACCTCGACCCGTGGGACCACGTCGAGGCGGCCATGGCACTGGACGCGGCCGGCGAACACGCGGCGGCGGAACGGGCGTACACCTGGCTGGCCCGGCACCAGAACGAGGACGGCTCCTGGTACGCCGCCTACGCCGACGGCGACGCGCGGGACGTCACCGACCGCGGGCGGGAGACGAACTTCGTCGCCTACCCGGCCGTCGGCGTGTGGCACCACTACCTGTCAACCGGCGACGACATGTTCCTCGACCGCATGTGGCCGGTCGTCCACGCCGCCGTCGAGTTCGTGCTGCGGCTCCAGCAGCCCGGCGGGCAGATCGGCTGGCGGCGCGACGAGGACGGCGCGGACACCGCCGACGCGCTGCTGACCGGCTCCTCCTCCGTCCACCAGGCGCTGCGCTGCGCGCTCGCCATCGCCGAACAGCGCGAAGAGGCCCAGCCCGACTGGGAGTTGGCGGCCGGCGCGCTGCGGCACGCGATCCGCAGGCACCCCGAGCGGTTCCTCGACAAGGACCGCTACTCGATGGACTGGTACTACCCCGTGCTGGGCGGCGCGCTGACGGGCGGTGAGGCCACGTCCCGCATCGAGCAGGGCTGGGACGGCTTCGTGGTGCCCGGCCTCGGCGTGCGCTGCGTCGTCCCCAACCCGTGGGTGACGGGCGGCGAGTCGGCCGAACTGGCCCTCGCGCTGTGGGTGACGGGCGAGTCCGACCGGGCGCTGGAGATCCTCCAGGCGATCCAGCACCTGCGCGACCCGGAGACCGGGCTGTACTGGACCGGTTACGTCTTCGACGACGACGTCATATGGCCACGGGAACGCACCACGTGGACGGCCGGATCCCTGCTGCTCGCGGTCGCCGCGCTCGGCGGCCACGACGCGACCTGCGCGGTCTTCGGCGGGGAGCGCCTGCCGTGGGGCCTCGACCCGGACTGCTGCGGCTGAGGCCCCGGGCCGCCGGCCGGGGCGGGCGGGTTCAGTGACGGACGCGGCTCGCGATGGCGTGGCCGACGAACAGGTAGACGACGGCGGCCAGTCCGTAACCGGCGACGACCCGCGCCCACTCCTCGTCGAACGTGAACAGGTCGTGGGACCAGCCGGCGAGCCAGCGGGCGACATCATGCACGAACTGCACCAGTTCGTTCCCGCGGTTCGCGTCGAGCAGGTACATGAGAATCCACAGGCCGAGGAAGAAGGCCATCACGTCGGCGACGACCGCGATGACCGTACCGGCCTGGCTGGCACTGGAGCGATATCGAGGGGACATGCCCTCCGGGTAGCCGCCGTGAGCCGGACGAAACCCGAACGGCCCCTGCCGGACGCCGCGTCGGCGGGCCGGGTGACGCCGCGGGAGGCGTGCCCCGCACGCCCCAAAGGCCCCCGTGACCGTGTCGCCGAGGCGCTTCGTGGCGAACGGCCCGGGCGCGGAGGCGAAGAACGAGGTCCCGCCGCTGGGTGAACCGACCGGCGGGTGACGGGCGTTCGGCCGGTGGCCGGGGCGGCTCGCCGACAGCAGTACCACGGCCGACGGCCCCACCCGGAGCGGGGTGGGGCCGTCGGCCGTGGCGAACGCCGCGTCGTACGTCAGCCGCGCTGGATGCCCGACGAGTCCTGCAGGACACCGCGGCGGCCGTCCTGCGTCTGCGCGATCAGCGTCTGGCCGCGCTGCTCGACGGCCAGGTACCAGGTGCCCGGGGCGAGCTCGGCGATCGGCGTGGGCGAACCGTCCTCCGGGAACAGCGGCCGGGGCACCGGCACGGCGAACCAGAACGGCGAGAAGTCCCCGGCCGGCTGACCGGCCTGCGGCTGGGCCGGTCGCGGCTGATCGCCGTAGGGCTGACCCGGCTGCGGCTGCCCGGGCTGGGGCTGACCGAACGCGGGCTGCGCCCCCGGGTAGCCGTAGCCGGCCTGCGGCTGGGCGCCGTAGGGCTGCGGGGCGGCGGGACGCGGGGCCGGGATCAGGGCGAGCTGGAGGGCGGGCAGGACGGGGGATGCCACGGCACCGGCGGCGAGCAGCAGGGCGGCGATGAGACCGAGGATGAGGCCGGCGCCCGACTCGACGTCGTACCCGTCCACGTCGAACGAACCCGACGGGTCGATGATCGTCCAGAACGCGGTCCACGCGGAGAAGACCGTCAGGGCGACGCCGACCTGGCCGAGGTCCAGCCCCACGATCTTGCGGGGCTGCGGCAGGGAGCGGGCGACGACGATCAGCGCGGCGCCCGCGATGCCACCGATGTACATGCTCATCAGCAGGCCGAGGTTGTCCCAGGCGGTGGGAATGTCGTTGCCGTCGCCGCCGTAGGTGTTGAGGAACGACGCGATGAACAGCAACACCGCTGCTCCGATCACCACGCCGTCGCCTCGAGTGAGGGAGCGGATATTCACTTCAGAGGTCCTTCGTCAGTCGTCTCAACATCGGCTTCGCTGGAGGCGTCGCTGTCACCGGTTCGCCGTCAGGGTCGCCGTCAGGCCCGGGTGTGAAGCGCGGGGGTGGCCCCTCATCGTAGGGACGACAGTATCGCCCGCCCGGTGGGGGTGTCCCTGGGGATCGGCCTGCTGCCCGCTACCCGCGCAGGAAACTCACGATTCCCTCAGAGATGCCCCGCGCCGCCTTCTGCCGCCATGCACCGCTGGTCAGCTGCGCGGCGTCCGCGCTGTCGCGCATGTTGCCGCACTCGATGAAGACCTTGGGAACCGTTGACAGATTGAGACCGCCGAGATCCCTTCGCGTGACGAGGCCGGTGCCCCGACCCACGTAGTTCGACGGGGGGGTGTCGGTGGCGTGCAGGAACCTGCCCGCGATGCGCTCGCCGAGGTCGCGGGACGGGCCGACGACGGCCCGGGTGTCCGCGGCGCCCGCGTGGACGCCGCCGGGCAGGATGACGTGGAAACCGCGGTTGCCGGCGGCGGAGCCGTCGGCGTGGATCGAGACGACGGCGTCGGCGCGTGCGGTGTTCCCGATCCGGGCCCGTTCGTCCACGCACGGTCCGTAGGGGCGGTCGCCGTCCTGGGTGAACTTCACGGTGGCGCCTTGCTGTTCCAGCAGGGTGCGCATCCGGCGGGCGACGTCCAGCGTGAACTTCGCCTCGATGTAGCCCGCGTTCGTGGACGTGCCCGTGGTGTCGCATTCCTTCCAGCCTGTCCCGATATTCACCTTGCGGTTGATGTCGGAGGCGTGACGGAAGTTGTTCGGGTTGTGCCCGGGGTCGATGACCACGACCTTGCCCCTGAGTGACCCGGAACCGGCGGGCACGGAAGCGCCGGCCGACACGGACGCGGAGGAGGAGGGGGCCGCGCTCGGCCGCTTGCCGTCCGGGCTGCTCCCCGGCGTGGGGGAGCCGGTCGTCGCCGGCCGGGACGGGGACGGCGAGACGGCCGCCGCGCCGCCGGAGCCGTCCCCGGGGCCGCGCACCGCCTCGTACACGAGCCAGCCGAGCAGAGCCCCCGGCAGCAGCGCGGCCAGCGCCACGGTCATCGGGCGGCGGGAGCGCGGGGGGCGGGAAGGTTCGAATTCCGGGCCTGCGTACGACACGTCTGCGACTTTAACCGCGCCGTCAGATCCCCGCTCCCGTTCGCCGCAGCACTCGCAGCGAGCCGGTGGCGGGTTCCTCGGTGAAGGCGCCCGAGGCGAGGGCCCGGAGGTACACGCGGTACGGGGCCTGGCCGGTGAACTCGTCCACCGGGTCCGGGAAGACGTCGTGGACGACGAGCAGGCCGCCTCCCGCCACTCGCGGGGCCCAGCCCTCGTAGTCGGCGGTGGCGTGCTCGTCGGTGTGGCCGCCGTCGACGAAGACCAGGCCGAGCGGCGCGTTCCAGACCTTCGCGACCTGCGGGGACCGCCCGACCAGAGCCACCACGTGCTCCTCCAGTCCCGCCCGGTGCAGGGTGCGGCGGAAGGTGGGCAGGGTGTCCATGAGCCCGAGCTCGGGGTCGACCGTGCCGGGGTCGTGGTAGTCCCAGCCGGGCTGCTGCTCCTCGCTGCCGCGGTGGTGGTCCACGGTCAGCGCGGTCACGCCGGCCCGCCGGGCGGCGTCCGCGAGCAGGATCGTGGAGCGCCCGCAGTACGTGCCGACCTCCAGCAGGGGCAGCCCGAGCCGTCCGGCCCGTACGGCCGCCGCGTACAGGGCGAGGCCCTCGTCCGTGGGCATGAACCCCTTGGCCGCCTCGAACGCGGCCAGGATCTCCGGCCCGGGTGCCGCCGACATGGGTTCCTGCCTTTCGCTTCCGGTCCCTCCGGGCTGCTCGGCTCGCGCCCGGGTCGGGCTCCATGCTGCCGCACCCCCCGCCGGATGCCCGACAGGGGGTGCGGGGACGGCCGCAGGGGCGGGTGTACGGGCCCCCGTCAGGCCGTGACGGTCTCGCCCGGCAGGGAGAGGTCCAGGTCGACCGGGCGTTCGTCGCCCGTGTGGGTCGCGGCGGAGGCGAGCGGCGGGTGACCGGGGGCGCGGGCGGCCAGCACGTACGGGCCCCCGGCCGGGACCGCGAGCGCGTAGCTGCCGTCCTCGGCGGACAGGGTCGCGCCCGCCTGCCGGCCGTGCCGGTCGATGAGGGTGACCTTGGCGCGCGCGACCGGCGTCCCGGACGCGTCCAGCACCCGCCCGCGGAAGCCGCGGCGGCCGAGGACCTTTCCGGCGCGGGCGGGGTTCGTGCCGTCCTCGCTCGTGGCGCGCGGCTGCGGCAGCTCGGCGGGGCGGCGGCCCGGCAGGAACAGCGCGAGGACCACGCCCACGGCCACGGCGCCCGTCGCGATCAGGAAGGACAGCCGGAAGCCCTCCATGGTGGGGATCTCCACGCCGCCGACGGTGTCCGCGGTGTTCGCCAGCACCATGCCGATCACGGCGCTCGACGTGGACGTACCGATCGAGCGCATGAGCGTGTTGAGGCCGTTCGCGGCCCCCGTCTCCGAGGCCGGTACGGCGTTGATGATCAGCGCGGGCAGCGAGGAGTACGCGAGACCGATGCCGGCGCCCAGCACCATCGAGGTGACGACGGTCTGCCAGGCGGCGTCCATCAGGCCGAGGCCGCCGCCGTAGCCGAGCCCGATGACGAGCAGGCCGATGATCAGCGTCGTCTTCGGGCCGTACCGGGCGGACAGGCGGGCGTAGAGCGGGGCGGTGAACATCATCGTCAGGCCGAGCGGCGCCACGCACAGACCGGCGACGACCATCGACTGGCCGAGCCCGTATCCGGTGGCCGCGGGAAGCTGGAGGAGCTGCGGCAGGACGAGGGAGACGACGAAGAAGGAGACGCCGATCATGATGGACGCGAGGTTGGTGAGCAGCACCTCCCGGCGGGCCGTGGTGCGCAGGTCGACCAGCGGGGCGGCCATGCGCAGCTCCATCACGCCCCACAGCAGCAGCACGACGAGGGACGCGCCGAACAGACCGAGCGTGGTGCCGGACGACCAGCCCCAGTCGCTGCCCTTGGTGGTCGGCAGGAGCAGAAGGACGAGCCCGGCGGACAGGCCGAGGGCGCCCAGCATGTCGAAGGTGCCCTTGGCGCGTACCGGCGACTCGGGCACCAGGAGGAGGGTCAGGACGATGGCGGCGACGCCCAGGGCCGCGGCGCCGTAGAAGAGGACGTGCCAGTCGGCGTCCTGGGCGACCAGGGCGGCCAGCGGAAGCGCGAGACCGCCGCCGACGCCGATCGAGGAGCTCATCAGCGCCATCGCCGAACCGAGCTTCTCGGGGGGCAGGGTGTCGCGCATCAGGCCGATGCCGAGGGGTATCGCGCCCATGGCGAAACCTTGCAGCGTACGCCCCGCGATCATGGGTATCAGGGTGCTGGTGAGGGCGCTGAGCAGCGCGCCGGCCACCATGACGGCGAGGCTGGCGACCAGCATCCGCCGCTTGCCGTACAGGTCGCCGAGGCGTCCCATGATCGGCGTGGACACGGCCCCCGACAGCAGGGTCGAGGTCAGGACCCAGGTGGCGTTGCCCACGGAGGTGTCCAGCAGCAGGGGCAGATCCTTGATGACGGGGACGAGCAGCGTCTGCATCACCGCGACAACGATCCCCGCGAAGGCGAGCACCGGGACCACGGCCCCGCTCGCTCTGCCGGCGGGACGGTCGGTCGTCGTGAGCGTCATGAAACGAGGCCTCCAGGCCGAAGATCGCGGAACGTCGGAAACCGGGAGAGGCGACGGCAGGAGGGCGTACGAAGCTCTCCGCCGGTCTCTCCCGGCCGGTGCGTGGTGCGGTACGTGCGGCGTGAACCCTGTGTGCTCGGGCAACTATTCCGTTGCTTCGGCCGACTAACGAAATCTTGACCTTCTTTTGGCGGTGCCCTCGCTTCCGGAGCGGGGGCGTCCGAGGCGGATGCCCGCGTCGGCGCGTCCCGAGGTGTCGGCCTCGGCGTGGCGCTTCGATGCCCAGGGGTACGGCCGTCAGGGCCGAGCCCGGCTGCCGGCCTCCCGCTCGCCGGGAGCGGCCGGGGGCGCGGACGTGGGGGCGGGGGAGGGCGAGAGTGCGGGCGTGGGCGCGGCCCGGTCCGGACCCGCGTCCGGGGTGACGCCCCGAGCCGCCACCCGGCCCGCCGCCGCGGCGAGTGCCGGGTCGATCGCCGTCTCGCCGGTGAGCACCCGCCGGATCGCGGCGGTGAGCTCGTGTGCGGGGCCGTCCTTGACGAGGAGACCGGCGGCACCGGCAGCGGCGGCCCGGCGCAGCAGCTCCGGCCCGCCCGACGTCGTGAGGATCAGCACCCGGCAGTCGGGCACCTGGTCGCGCAGGTCGGCGGCGACCTCCGGGCCACTCGTGCCGGGCAACTCGGCATCGAGGACCGCGACGTCCGGCCGGTGGGTGAGGACGGCGTCCACGACCGGATCCCCGTCCCGCACCTGCGCCACGACCAGGAGGTCCGGCTCCATCCCGAGCGTCGCCGCCAGCGCCCCGCGACTCCTGCCCGGATCCTCGGCCAGAAGTACCCGGATGAACTTCGCGGACCGGTATGTACAGGGCATTTCATTCACGGGGCAAGAGTAGGGTCCGGGGGCCCGGACGCCGCCGGCCGTGCGGTCATGCGCCCTTTTGGCTGTGTGCCCGTGTGGCCGGGTGGTCGTACGGAGGCCGCCGGTCGGGCAGAGTGGGCCGGCCACCGGACAAGCCGGACGACAGGAGTGCCATGCCCATCGACGCCGCCCGAGCCCTCGGCGCCGCGCCCCGCGTCGAGGAGATCTCCTGGGGCGACCGGGACGTGCGGCTCTACCACCTCGGCATCGGCGCGGGCGTCCCCGCGACCGGCCCCGCCGAACTCCGCTACACCCTGGAGTCCCGCCTGCACGTCCTGCCGAGCTTCGCGACCGTCGCCGGCGGCGGGCCCCCCGGTGTGATCGCCGCACTGTCGATGCCCGGCGTCGACGTGGACCTCGCCGCCGTACTGCACGCCGGGCAGAGCCTGCGGCTGCACCGGCCGGTCCCCGCCGCCGGTACCGCCACCGCCACGTCGCGCGTCGTCGCCGTACACGACAAGGGCAGGGCGGCCGTGCTCGTCCTGCGGACCGAGGTGGCCGACGGGAGCGGGCCGTTGTGGACCTGCGACGCGGACGTCCACGTGCGCGGCGCGGGCGGCTGGGGCGGCGCACGCGGACCGTCCGCGAAGCCCGGACCGCCGTCCGGCGAGCCCGACGCGACCGTGGAACGGCCCGTGCGCCCCGACCAGGCCCTGCTCTACCGCCTGACCGGCGACGACAACCCCCTGCACGCCGACCCGGAGTTCGCGCGTGCCGCCGGCTTCGAACGCCCCGTCCTGCACGGACTGTGCACCTACGGCATGACCCTCAAGGCGGCCGTGGACACGCTGCTCGCGGGAGAGCCCGACCGGGTGCGCGCGTACCGGGCACGGTTCGTGGGGGTGGTGTATCCGGGGGAGGCGCTGCGCATCCGCCTGTGGCGCCGGGCGGGAGAAGCGCCGGGGACCCGGTCGGTCCGGGTGGAGGTCGGCGCGGCCGGGCGGGCGGACGCCCCCGTACTCGCGGCCGGCCACATCGAGTACGCCTGACGGCGCGACCGCCGCGGGCGGAACACCGGGACTCCTCGGACTCCCGAGACCTCCGGGGACTCACGCGGGTCCACCGGGCCGACGAAGCGGCCCCGCCCGTCGGGTGACGGGCGGGGCCGTGTGACGTCGGTGGCCGGTCGGCGCGGCGTACGGCGGGAAAGACCCGCGGGGCGCCCCGGACGACCGGCCCGTACTGGATCAGGCCACGGTCCGGATCAGGCCGCGGTCGACTCGGACTCGTCGGCGGGTTTGCGGTGACGACCGCGCGGCGCCGCTTCGTTGTCCTGCGTGGAGATCTCGCCCCGGTGCCGGCCGTGGCCGACGGCGATCTCTTCGTTGTCGGCCGGGAGCGGCCGGTTCATTACGTCGCTCATCGGAAGGAACTCACCCCGTCAAACACGATCTTTCCTACAGCCGGGCGAGTGTAACCGGCACACCGTGGGGCGAATCCAGACGGCCGCGCCGACTGGCACTGGTTCGTTACAAGCCGCCAAGTGGCGCTTCCCGCAAGGGCACCGGGCGTGACACGACAGGCGCCGAGACCCCCGCGCCCGTCAACTTGGTCACCGGCCGGCCCGTCACCCCGTCCGCAGGCCCGCCCATGGCTCCGGCGGTCGGACCGTGGGGCGTCGCGGACGGCTCCTCCGCCCCCCGCGGCAGGGACGCGCCGTCCGGGCCCGGGTCCGAACCCGGGTGCTCCGTGCCGCCCGGGGCCGGACCCGGACCGGGGTGCTCGGGGTGCTCCAGGCCGCCCGTAGCCGGACCGGGGCCCTCCGGGTCGCCGTCCGGGTCCCCCCAGGGCGCCGCGAACCGGGCCACCCCGCACGGCACTTCCCGGGTGGTGAACGGGAGGTGGAGCCGGCCGTCCTTGGTCCACCATCCGGTGCCGCGCAACCAGCCCTCGGGTGCCGGGAGATGGTGGAGCTGCCGGTCGGCGGGCCGCCACACGCCGACCCAACTGCCGAGCGGCCCGTCCATGCGCAGCGCCACCGCGCACGCCTCCGGCGTCAGCACCTGCCCCGGCTGCACCGCGAACGGCGTGACCGTGCAGTCCGGCATGCGCAGGCTCTCCGGGAACCGCACCGGCAGCGCGCTGCCGAGGACGCCCCAGCCCAGCCGGGGCTCGCCCGGCGAGGGGGCGTCCGAGGCGATCAGCAGCAGCCCGCCGGCGGGGTCGGCGAGCAGCAGCCGGTCGTCGCTGTCCTCGGCGATCTGGAGCAGCGGCGAGACCTCACCGCCGCGCTCCAGGTCGACCACGACCGACTTGGTCCGGCCGCCGCTCTCCCGGTCCAGGGCCAGCATCCGCCCGGTGCCGTCCAGCCACACACCGCCCGAGCAGTGGCCGGGGACCTCGGCGAGTCGCTCGGGCCCGAAGGCCCCGCCCGCCACCAGCCACACGGTGCTGGAATGCCGGCCCACCGCGAGGGCGTACGCCCGGTCGCCGCCGGGCGCGGGCGGCAGCAGCCGCAGCCGGGTGCCGCCGGTCGGGCACTCCACGGTGCCGAGCGGCAGTTCGCCGGTGCCGGGGCCGGTCGGGTACAGCAGGGCGAAGGCGTGCCGCCCGCCCACCAGCCGGTGGATGAGGACACGCCCGTCGCCCATCGGCTGCACCTCGGTGCCGGGCTCCTCGGGCTGGTTGCCGGGCAGCGGCACCGCGTACGGCTCCGGTCCGTCCAGCGTCCAGCGCTCCGGGAACCACGCGTCGCCGTCCCCGCCGCCGCCCCCGTTCCGGGCGAGCCGCGCGGCGTAGGCACGGTCCGCGGTGAGGGCGCAGCCCGTCCGCGGCGCCTCGTCCCCGCCGGGCCCCGACGTGCCGGGTTCCGATGTGTCGGGTTCCGAGTGTTCCGCCGTTGGCTCGATCGCACAGGCCGTCATCTTTCGGTCACCTCCGGCGACGAAACTAGTTTTCGTACGCACGGGCGTGGGACGGTCGATGCGCGCTTCGCCCTTACGAGTGGTGCAGAAGCGATTCTGCTGAGCGGGTCCGCCCAGGTGTGCCGGCGGACGTGCGGGGACGGCGGTACGAGCCCGCGGCAACGGTGGGGACGTACCGGCGGGGGCGGCGGTACGCGTCCGCCGCGACGAGGGGGCCTGGCGACCGGGGGCGGCGGTGCACCCCGTGGGGCGGGGCGGGTGGTTCTGGAGCGGCGGTGCACCCCGTGGGGCGGGGCGGGTGGTTCCGGGGCGGGGGTGTGCGGCGCGGGGAACGGATGTACGCACGTCTCACGGACGGCAGTGCGGCTCCGGGGAGGCCGGCAGGTAGCCTTGCCACGTGCCCCGTCTGTCTGAAGTCATCGCCGCGCTGGAGAAGCTGTGGCCCGCCGAGCGGGCCGAGTCCTGGGACGCGGTCGGCACGGTCGTGGGCGAACCGGGCCAGGGCGTCTCCCGGGTGCTGTTCGCGGTCGATCCCGTGCAGGAGATCGTCGACGAGGCCGTGAAGCTGGGCGCCGACCTGCTCGTCACCCACCATCCGCTCTATCTGCGCGGGACGACGACGGTCGCGGCCTCCACCTTCAAGGGCCGCGTCGTGCACACCCTCATCAAGAACGACATCGCGCTGCACGTCGCCCACACCAACGCCGACACCGCCGACCCGGGTGTCTCCGACGCGCTCGCGGGCGCGCTCGGCCTCAGGGTCGTACGCCCCCTCGTACCGGACGCCACCGACCCCGAGGGGCGTCGCGGCCTCGGCCGGGTCTGCGAGCTCGACCACCCGCTCACCGTCCGCGAGTTCGCCGCCCGCGCCGCCGAGCGGCTGCCCGCCACCGCGCAGGGCATCCGGGTCGCCGGCGACCCGGGGGCGACCGTCCGCACGGTCGCCGTCAGCGGCGGCTCCGGCGACAGCCTCTTCGACCACGTGCGCGCGGCGGGCGCCGACGCCTTCCTCACCGCGGACCTGCGCCACCACCCCGTGTCCGAGGCCCGCGCCCACAGCCCTCTCGCGCTGCTCGACGCGGCGCACTGGGCCACCGAATGGCCCTGGTGCGAGCTGGCGGCAGCCCAGCTCGACGAGATCTCCGACCGGGAGGGATGGGACCTCAGGGTCCACGTCTCGAAGACGGTCACCGACCCCTGGACCGCCCACGCGGCGTCCACCACGACCCCTACCTCTAACGCACAGGGAGCCCCCAACTGAACGCCGCGCCCGCCGACCAGATCCGACTCCTCGACGTTCAGGACTTCGACGTCCGTCTGCAGCAGCTCGCCCACAGGCGCCGGTCCCTGCCCGAGCACGCCGAGCTGGAGTCGCTGACCAAGGACCTCACGCAGCTGCGCGACCTGCTGGTGGCCGCGCAGACCGAGGAGAGCGACTGCGCCCGCGAACAGACCAAGGCCGAGCAGGACGTGGACCAGGTGCGCCAGCGCGCCGCCCGCGACCAGAAGCGACTGGACTCCGGGGCGGTCAGCTCCCCGAAGGACCTGGAGAACCTCCAGCGCGAGATCGCGTCCCTCGCCAAGCGGCAGGGCGACCTGGAGGACGTCGTCCTGGAGGTCATGGAGCGCCGCGAGTCCGCGCAGGAGCGGGTCGCCGAGCTGACCGAACGGGTCTCCTCCGTCCAGTCGAAGATCGACGCCGCCACCGCGCGCCGTGACGCCTCGTTCGACGAGATCGACGGCGAGACCGCCTCCGTCACCAAGGAGCGCGAGGTCGTCGCGGGCTCCGTCCCGGCCGACCTCCTCAAGCTCTACGAGAAGCTCCGCGAGCAGCAGGGCGGCGTCGGCGCGGCGAAGCTCTACGCCCGCACCTGCCAGGGCTGCCGCCAGGAGCTCGCCATCACCGAGCTCAGCGAGATCCGCTCGGCGGCGCCCGACACGGTGGTGCGCTGCGAGAACTGCCGCCGCATCCTGGTGCGTACGGCCGAGTCGGGCCTGTAGGGCACGGGACCGGGCGGACTGCGGGGGCGTACGCGGTGCGGGAGTCGCGCAAGTTCATCGTCGAGGCCGACGGCGGGTCGCGGGGCAACCCGGGGCCCGCGGGCTACGGCTGTGTGGTCCTCGACGCGGAGACGGGCCAGACCCTGGTCGAGGTGGCCGAGTACCTGGGCGTCGTCACGAACAACGTCGCCGAGTACCGGGGCCTGCTGGCGGGCCTGCGCGCCGCCCACGACCTGGACCCGTCCGCCACGGTCCGCGTCCGGATGGACTCCAAGCTGGTCGTGGAGCAGATGTCGGGCCGCTGGAAGATCAAGCATCCCGACATGAAGCCCCTCGCGGCTCAGGCGGTACGGGTCTTCCCGCCCGGCCGCGTCACCTACGAGTGGATCCCGCGCGAGCAGAACAAGCACGCGGACCGGCTGGCCAACGAGGCGATGGACGGCGGCGCCGAGGCGGGCGCGTACGGGGTGCACCGCACGGCGGCGGATTTGGCGGGAGCGGGAGCGACGGCGCCGGACGACACCGCCGGCACAAGGACCGCCGGGGACGCCGAGGCCGCCGACACCCGGGCGGCCGGGGCCGTTGCCCGGGCTGTGGTCGCCGCCCCCGGCTGGGGGCCGCCCGACATGGGTGCCCCCGCCACCTTCGTCCTGCTGCGGCACGGCGAGACCCCTCTCACCCCCCAGAAGCGCTTCTCCGGCAGCGGCGGACGGGGCGGCTCCGACCCGTCCCTGTCCGACGCGGGCCGGGAGCAGGCGCGGAAGACGGCCGCGGCGCTGGCCCGGCGCGGCACGATCCAGGCGGTCGTGTCCTCACCCCTCGCCCGGACCCGGGAGACCGCGCGGATCGTGGCCGACCGTCTCGGCCTGGAGGTCGCCGTCGAGGAGGGCCTGCGCGAGACGGACTTCGGCGTCTGGGAAGGGCTCACCTTCACCGAGGTCCGCGAGCGCCACCCGGACGACCTGAACGCCTGGCTGGCCGACCCCGACGCCGAACCGACCGGCGGCGGGGAGAGCTTCACCGCGACCGCGGCCCGGGTCGCGGCGGCACGGGACGAGCTGGTCGCCGCGTACCCGGGCCGCACGGTGCTGCTGGTCTCGCACGTCACGCCGATCAAGACGCTCGTACGCCTCGCCCTGGGCGCCCCGCCCGAGTCGCTGTTCCGCATGGAGCTGTCGGCGGCGTCGCTGTCGGCGGTGGCGTACTACGCGGACGGCAACGCCAGCGTCCGCCTCTTCAACGACACCTCACACCTGCGCTGAGCGCCCCGCCTCAGCGCTGTCCGAGCCCGGCGGCGTCGCGGGCCAGTGCCGTCACGCGCCCCCAGTCCCGGGCGGCCATCGCGTCCGCCGGAAGCATCCAACTGCCGCCCACGCACGCGACGTTGGGCAGCTCCAGGTATGCGGGGGCGGAGTCCGGTCCGATGCCGCCGGTCGGGCAGAACCGGGCCTGCGGCAGGGGCCCGGCGAGCGCCTTCAGGTACGCGGTGCCGCCCGCGGCCCCGGCCGGGAAGAACTTCATCTCCCGCACCCCGCGCTCCAGCAGCGCCACCACCTCGGACGTGGTCGACACCCCCGGCAGGAACGGCACGCCGGACGCCCGCATCGACTCCAGCAGCACGTCCGTCCAGCCGGGGCTCACGAGGAAGCGGGCCCCCGCCGCCCGCGCGTCGGCGACCTGGCCGGGCGTGAGGACGGTGCCCGCTCCCACCACCGCGTCCGGCACCGCCCCGGCGATGGCCCGGATCGCGTCGAGCGCGGCGGGCGTCCGCAGCGTCACCTCGATCGCGGGCAGCCCGCCCGCCACGAGCGCCCGCGCGAGGGGTACGGCGTCGGCGGCGTCCTCGATGACGACGACGGGCACGACGGGAGCGAGGTCCAGCACGGACCCGGTTCCGGGCAGGGCTGCGGCGGATGACGAGGAGGAGTCCATGCCGTCATCCTGTCGAGGGTGGGCACTCTGCGCAAAGGTCATTGCGGACTGTGCAACGTGACTGCCCGCAGGGGAGGGGCGGCACGGCAGTGGGCCGGTGACCCGGCTGGCTCAATGGACCTCGTCCACCAGCACATCCAGCGCCCACGCCTGCCCGGCCTTCCCCGGAGCCTGGGCCTCCACCACGTACCCCAGGTCCCGCAGGGCCGCCACCAGCTCCGCCGGGTCTTGGGGCGCGGCACCGTTTGCGAGCAGGCTCCGCACGATCCGGCCCTTCGTCGCCTTGTTGAAGTGGCTGACGACCTTCCGCGTCGGCGCGTGCAGGACCCGTACCGTCGCCGTGCGCCCGGCGATCCCGCCCCTCGGCTTCCAGGCGGCGGCGTACGCGGCCGACCGCAGGTCCAGGACCAGCCCGCTCCCGGCCACGGCGGGCAGCGCCTCGGCCATCGCGGTACGCCAGTGCCCGCCCAGCGCGCCGAGGCCGGGCAGTCGCACGCCCATCGAGCAGCGGTAGGACGGAATCCGGTCCGTCACGCGCACCGCGCCCCACAGCCCCGAGAACACCAGCAGCGAACGCCCGGCCCGCCGCTTGGCCGCCGTGTCGAGCGAGGCCAGGTCCAGGGCGTCGTACAGCACGCCCGTGTAGATCTCCCCGGCCGGGCGGGCGGCGGCCGTACGCAGCCCGGCGTTCCTGGCGACCTCGCCCCGCAGTCCCTCGCTCAGCCCCAGCACCTCGCGGGCCTTGTCCTCGTCGGCCGCGCACAGCTCGACCAGCTCCTCCAGCACGGCCTCGCGGGCCGCGGTGAGCTCCGGCAGGGACAGCGTTTCCAGCTTCAGCGGGGTACCGCGGCCGAAGGACGCCTTGCCTTCCGAGGGAGGCAGCAGGACCAGCACGGCAGGATCTCCTTCTCTCGAACTGCGGACAGCGTACGGCGACGGGCCGGCCGCCCCTCCGCGGGCCGGTAGCATGGGCGGCACGGCAGACGAGCCGGGCGGGCGGCCGCGTGGAATCCCCGACGGGGTTCCCCGAGGAACGTCCGGGCTCCACAGGGCAGGGTGGTGGCCAACAGCCACCCGGGGTGACCCGCGGGACAGTGCCACAGAAAACAGACCGCCGGGGACCTCGGTCCTCGGTAAGGGTGAAACGGTGGTGTAAGAGACCACCAGTGCCCAGGGTGACCTGGGCAGCTAGGTAAACCCCACCCGGAGCAAGGTCAAGAAGGAAACACCCCGGTGTTTCTGCGCGGACGATCGAGGGCGGCCCGCCCGAGTCCGCGGGTAGACCGCACGAGGCCGACGGCAACGTCGGTCCTAGATGGATGGCCGTCGCCGGGGGCTCCGCGAGGAACCCCCGGAACAGAACCCGGCGTACAGCCCGACTCGTCTGCCGCTCGCGTCACTGACCTGCAGCGACACCCTCATCTTCTACGGGAATACGCGCGCTGGGGAGAATCTGGGGCCGCCGGGAGCTCGTCCCGGCCCGCAGTCGCAGACGCCCCCCACTCGCCGGGCGCGGCCGGCCCCGTGCTCCCCGGCTTCGGCGTGAAGTGGACGCAGGTCCGCCGCGTTCTCGTCCAGGGTGCTGACGGGTCGGTGACGGCCACCGGAGTGAAAACGGTCGATCTGGTGTGATTTCCGGCGTGTCGTGCGGGATCCATCTGTGCTGGGTGCTAGAGAAGCGCCTTCTTGTCTGTTCCGTCCAGCGACGACTGCGGTGGGCGGGAAGGGAGCACATCGTGAGAGCTATCCGGATGACGTCGATAGCCGCCCTCGTCGTGGCTGTCTCCGTGACCTCTGTGGCACCGTCGGTGGCCGCGCCGGTCAGTGACCAGGACGCCATGTTCGTGAAGGCCGTGCACCAGGGGAACCTCGCGGAGATCGCCGCCGGGCAAGACGCGCAGGAGAACGCCACGACCTCGTGCGTGCGGAGGGTCGGTGCGGTCCTCGTACGCGACCACGGCAAGCTGGACGCGGACGTGAAGACGCTGGCCCGCAAACTCGACCTCACGCTGCCCGCCGGACCGACCCGGGAACAGGAGCAGGAACTGGCCGCCGTGCGGGCCAAGGCCGGCAGTCCGGCGTACGACGCGGCATGGCTCAAAACCCAGGACGCCGCGCACACCAAGACCCTGGCCATGATCGACCATGAGCTGCGGACCGGTCGGAACGCCGAGGTCAAGGCAGCCGCCCGGGCCGCGCGGCCGGTGGTGGCGATGCACCTGGACATGGTGCGAGGAGGCACCTGTCACGACGTCAGGGAACCGGCAACGGTCAAGGCCGGGAGCGGTGGACAGTTCGCCGCCGCCTCGGACGCGTCGCTGACTGCCGGTGCCGTCGGCCTGGCGGGCGGCGGCATTCTCGCCGGCCTCGGGGCCGCATGGCTGATCCGCGGTCGACGGCGCTCGGCTCAGGACCGTTGACCTACAGAGCGCAGCACCAGGGGCGGCCGCGCGGTCACACGGTCGCGGCCGTCCTGTGCGCGCTGGGCACGCTGGCGATGGCCTTCGGAGCGGCGGTACTCGTCGGCCCCCGGTACACAGGGGGCGCGGGCCCGGTGCGTCCGGCCGCGGCGTCCGCCGGCACACCGGCCGACGGGCAGGGGCCGACTGTCCCGGAGGAGGTGCGCGGGCCGGGCTTTCGGGCCCGGCTCGTTCCGGTCGCCGCGAGAGGCGACGGTGCGCTGGACCTTCCGGACGATGCGCGCAGCGGCGCCTGGTGGGCGCTGGGTGCGCCGGCCGGAGCCGAACGGGGCACCGTTCTCGTCGCCGGTCATGTCGACACCCGGCGCGCGGGGCTCGGAGTGTTCGCGGCCCTGCACGGCCTGCGGGTGGGCGCGAAAATCGACCTGATCGGCGCGAACGGCCGCGCCTACCGCTATGTGATCACCGCCCGCCGTACCTACCCCCGGCAGTCCCTCCCGCCCGGCCTGTTCAGCCGTGCCGGCCCCCACCGGCTCGCGCTGGTGACCTGTACCGGGGTGTACGACGGGACGACCGGCGGATACGACCGCAACCTCGTGCTGTACGCCGCCCCCGCCCGCCGGCACGGCGCGATGGCATAGCGGGCGACCGCCATGCTCGCCGACGCCGACGGAGACCCTGTCCCCGCTGTTCCGGACTCGGCGGCCGGAGCGTCCTGCCCCAGGCGGGCGCCCAGGGTGGCGGCGAAGTCCTCGGCGCGGGCCGGCTGGACCCGCACCACTCGTCTGCCCGAGGGGCTTCCTGGCGTACGGGGTGCGTCCCGCGGCCGGGGTTGCCTGCGCCGACGTCAGTCCACGTTCCCGCAGGGGCTGTCGGGCGGGTTCACGTGTGGCAGGAGGGCCTCGAGGTTCTTCTTGTACAGGGCCACCCAGCTCGCCGCGTTGTCGGCCGGGCGTGCCACGACCTTCTCCAGCGCCTCGCACACCCTCGGAGCCAGCGTGGAGTTACCTTTCGCCAGGGCGACTCCGTACTCCTGGACGGGGCCGAAGGGCGACAGGACCTTCGTGGATTCCGCGTGCCGGGCGTGGAGGCCCTGCAGAATGACCTCGTCGGTGATGACCCCGTAGATGGGCGTGTCCTCGTCGAGCAGTGCCTCCACGCACAGGTCGTAGCTCCGGCGGGTCTTCATGTGCTCCGCGAGTTTGTTCTCCTTCAGCCAGGTCGCGTACGTCCCCGATCCGCTCGCCGTGCACACGTGTGTGGTGGCCGGGTCGGCTTCCTGCAGCTCTCCGAGGTCGTTGAACGTGCGCTGCGCCTTACTGCGGACCAGGACGGCGCCGAGGGTGCTGAAGTAGTGGCCGGCGAAGGTTACGGACCGCTCGTTCACGTCGTTGATGCTGTACGTGGCCAGTTCGAGTTCCGCGTGCCCGTTGACGTCCTGCCGGAGCTTGTCCGCCCGGTTCTGTGAGGTGACCGGGACGAACTCGAAACCGGTCCCCTCCTTCCCGAAGCCGAGTTCCCGCGCGATCTGCCTCGCCAGGTCGGGTTCGAACCCCTCGTATCTGCCGCCCTTCAGTTCGCTCAGCCCCGGCTGGTCCTCCTTCACCCCGATCTGCAGGACGCCGTCGCCCCCGGCGAGTTGCTTCCGGACCTCCTCGGCGGACGGCTTCGGCGGCTTCTGCGAGGTCCGCCCAGACCCGCCGGTGTCCTCCAGCTGCATCCACGTCAGCACCCCGGCAGCGACAGCGAGCGCGGTACACAGGGCGATGAGCGGCGCCTTCCAGCGCCGCACGCCGGAGGGCGTCCGCGCGGCGTTGCCGATGTCGGCAGCGATGTCCCCGGCGCCCTCGGCGACGGCCCGCAGCACCCGCTCGGCCTCGCCCGCGTCGGGCCGCCGCTCCGGGTCCTTCTCCAGCAGCCGCCCGGTCAGCCCGGCCAGCGGCCCGGCGAACCGCATGGGCGGCACCGGTGCCTCCCGCACGGCGATGAGGGTCTCGAACTCCGTGCCGGCGAAGGGCCGCCTGCCTTCGATCATCTCGTACAGCGTGATCCCCAGCGACCACAGGTCGGACGCGGGCGATGCGGGCGCCACCGCCCCCGGGACCGGTCTGAGGAGCTCCGGGGCCAGGTAGGCGAGGGAGCCGACCACTTCATGGGAGCGGGTGACGCGGGTGGCGTCGCCGACGACGGCGATGCCGAAGTCCATCAGGAGGGCGTGCCCGTCGGGCCGGTACAGGATGTTCGACGGCTTGACGTCGCGGTGCAGCACGTCGGCGGCGTGCGCGGCGCGCAGGCCGCGCAGCACCTGCAAGGCGATCCGGGCGGCGTGCGGCACGGACAACTGGCGCTGCTCGCGCAGCAGGTCGGCGACCGTGCGGGAGTCGAACAGCTCCATCACGATCCAGATGCGGTCGCCGTCCTCGATGACGTCGTGGGCGGCGACCACGTTCTCGTGCCGGACCTTGGCCAGGGCGCGGGCCTCGTGACGGGCCCGGCGCACCCAGCGGTTCTGCTCCTCGGAGCCGTCGGCGGGCCGCAGCAGGAGTCCCTTGACCGCGACCCGCCGGTCCAGGGACACGTCGTGAGCCTCCCAGACCACGCCCATGCCCCCGCGCCCGAGCTCGCGCTCCAGCCGGTACCGGCCCGCGATCACGGCGCCCGTCCCCTCGCTGCTCATGCAACCCCCAGAAGTCACGGTAGGGAGAGCAACATTAGAGCCTCACCGGCCGCCTCGAACGGGCGTGGCATCCAGCCGTACGCGAGAGCCCCGCCGGTTCTGGGAGGAACCGGCGGGGCTCTCGCGTACGTGTGAATCTCAGACGCGCTGTTCTACGCGGCCGATTGGATGAATCCGGCCCACGTTGTACGTGACACCGTGAGGACGGGCCCGGCGGTTGTCTTGGAGTCGCGGACGTGTACAGCGGCCGTGCTGGTGGCGACCTCTACGCAGTCACCGCCTTCGGCTCCGCTGTAGCTGCTCTTGAACCAGGCGAGGCCGGATGCGACGGTCGAGGACTCAGCGTTGCTCATAGCGATCGCAACAACCCTTCGATGAAATCCAGCGACTCTCGCGGACTGAGAGCCTGCGATCGGATAATCCCATAACGGGCGGCGACGAGGGTCGCCCGATCCGGGTCTGTCTGAAGAGTGCTGCTTCCCTGCGCCTCGGCGTAGACGAACTTCTTGCCGCCCTTCTGTGTGACGACCGTGAACGGCCCGTCCACACCTGCGCTCTCCTCGCGCCGGAGCGGCATGACCTGGATCTCGACGTTCCGTTTCTCGCCGATCAAGAGCAGGTGCTCCAATTGGCCTCGCAGCACGGCCTTGCCGCCGTACCAGCGGTGCAGCACCGACTCATCCATCACGAAGCTCAACAGCGGTGTGGGTCGCCGGTCGAAGATGTCCTGCCTGGACAGTCGGGCCGCCACCCGTTGCTCGATGGTCTCTTGGTCCAGGGGAGGGCGACGCATTCCCAGCAGTGCCCTCATGTACTCCTCGGTCTGGAGGAGGCCTTTGACGACGAGGGTGTCGTACGACAGGAGTTCAACAGCCTCCTTCTCCAGCACGGCCATCCCCTGAAAGAACACCGGATACTGCGCCCGCTCCACCTGTTCCTTCCACAGGCGCAGCAGGCCGTCCGCCCCGAGGATCTCGTCCGCCCGGTCGATCGTCCGGGGTGAGGGGATCCGCCGCCCCTGCTCGTACGACGCGACGGTCGCGGCCGAGTATCCGAGCCGCATCCCGAACTCCGCCCGGTCCAGGCCGGCCCGTACCCGCAGCGTTTTCAGGCTCTGCCCGAACGCCGCGACGACCCCCTGCCCGGCCTTGTCCGCCGCGTGGCCCCCGGCGCCCTCGTCACTCGTCCACTCGTCGTCCACGTTCACCTGCTCAGTCATCGAGCACCGCCTCCCTCCGGCCAACGCCCCACCGGGGACGCCGTTACGCCGCGCACCGCGTACACCCCCGGACCCACCGCGTACACCCGGCCGCGTCAGTGCGTCACCCCTGGTCACGCTACGCGACCGACGTCATCGTCGTCGGCATGACGAAGAACCCCGCAGGCCCCACACGCACCACGCAAGTCAGCGTCCTGCACGCCCACTTGATCGCCACCGCCGAGGAAGCCGGGCACACCTTCGAGATGCGGTTCACGTCCTCCCCGCGAGGGGCACGCCTCGCCCGCCGTCTGGCCGCCGAACGCCTCGACCGCTGGGGCGTCCCGTACGGCACCCGGGCGCACGACGACGTCACGCTGATCGTCGCCGAGCTGGCCGCGAACGCCGTCCGGCACGGACACGTCCCGGGCCGCGACTTCCGGCTCCGCCTGCACGTCGTCCCCGAGGGGCGCGAGGGGCACGAGGGCCACGAACGGGCCGTACGCGTCGAGGTCACCGACACCCGCACCGAACGCCTCCCGCGGCTCCCGAGCCGCCCCGCCGCCGACGCGCGGCGCGGTACCGAGGAGGGAGGCCGCGGCCTCTTCCTCGTGGCGCACCTGGCAGCCCGCTGCGGCTGGCACCCGCGCTCGGACGGGCCGGGCAAGACGGTCTGGGCGGAGTACGTATCCCTCTCCTGAACCCGGGCCGCGCCCCGCGGTCCGGATCTTCGAAAAGCGTGTGCACGTGTTCGACCCGCTGCGTTAGGTTCCTCCTGTTCACAAGGGGGACCACGTGCCGAAGCTCAATCAGATCATCGCTGTCGAAAAGGGTGTCAAGAGCAAGTCCGTCCAGGACGTCGCCGCCGCGCACACCAGGGTGCAGAAGCCGGCGCTGCTGGCCGGTATCTCGCGGACCTACCAGCCGAAGGACGAGGAGGGCGAGCAGTTGCCGCCCGAGTCGACCCGGGTGCAGGTGAAGGCCGAAGAGGTACTGCGGGAGATGGGCGCGTCGCTGACCCGGCTGTTCGACGTCACCGCCACCAAGGACTGGGCGAACTGCGCGGCCCGTGCCGACGTCGTCGTCGACGGGCGCACCGTCGTCGCCGACGTCCCCGTGAGCTACCTGCTGTTCCTGGAGAAGCAGCTCACCGACCTGCACGCCTTCGTCAAGAAGCTGCCCGTGCTCGACGCCGCCGAGTCGTGGTCCCTCGACGCGTCCACGGACTGGTGGAAGACCGACCCGGTCCGCACGATCCGTACGAAGAAGGTGCCGCGCAACCACGTCAAGGCCGAGGCGACCGACAAGCACCCGGCGCAGGTCGACGTGTACTACGAGGACGTGCCCATCGGATACTGGACCACGGTCAAGTTCTCCGGGGCGCTTCCCGCGCGGCGTGTCAACGAGCTTCTGGAGCGTGTCGAGAAGCTCCAGCAGGCCGTGAAGTTCGCCCGCGAGGAGGCCAACGGCGCCGAGGTCACCGACCGGCGCGTCGGCGACGCGGTCTTCGGCTACCTGTTCGGCTGACCCGGCGACAGGGGCGGCCCGCGCCGGGCAGCCCCACGCCACACCCCACCATCGCCCCCGCGTGCGAGCGCGGGGGTGCGCGACAGGCGCGGGCCGGATTGAGGCCGGTCCCGCGTCATGAGCGCATGCTGACACTGAAGTTCAGCCTGAAGGAACGGCCCCGGCCACCAGGTCGGGCCGTATCAGTCTCAGACTCTCGCTCCAGTCTCAGCATTGCCGCCGATCGCCGGTCCGACCGGGGACGGACGAACGCCGTCGGATGCGAGTTCGACTCTCGCCTGCGCCTCTCACGCGGCGCGGTAGTTCAAAGGAAGAACACGACGGCATGATGACTGATCCGTCCTCTTAAAAGCCGCCGGCGTACGCAATTGGGCGGCCCCCAGGGGCCCGGGAGCTGGATACCGCTCCCGGGCTCCACCAAGCGCCGCCGATCAGGACCGGGTCACGCGAACGCCGGCATGATCCGCTGGTTGATCAGCCTCAGCTGCGTGTTCACGTCCGCCGCGCCGGTGAGGTCACGGCCGGTGAACGACTTCACCAGCGAGCGGTCCGTGATCGCGCAGATCATGTGGTTCACCCCGCTGGGCGCGATGTCCCGCTGGATCTTCTCCAGGCATTCTTCCGGCGTCCCCGCGATGGACAGCCGCTCGGCGACCTCCGGCGAGGTCAGCTCGATGCCGCGGGCCAGATCGCCGGCCGCGATCGCCTCGATCACCGGCTTGAGCTCGGCCGGGTCCACGCCGTTGCGGCGCAGCTGCTCCTCCGGCATGGAGGAGGCGTAGATGCCGACCATGCTGCGCGCCGCGTCCTTGGCGACCGCCGAGTCCGGGCCGGTCGCGAAGACCACCCAGGCCCCGATGTCCAGCGACCGCCAGTCCTTGCCGGCGCGTTCGGCGCCCGCCCGGATGTGCTCGACGGCGTAGTCGTACGCCTCGCGGGTGTAGCTCAGGGCGTGGTGGCAGCCGTCCGACAACTCGCCCGCCGCCTCGAAGGACTTCGGGCCGCGCATCGCGCCCAGCTTGAGCGGCAGCCGCTCCTGCACCGGCCGGGCGAACGTGAACAGGCCGTCGTACGAGAAGAACTCACCCTCGTGCGTGATGGCGCCCTCGTCCAGGAACGTGCGCATCACGTGCAGCGCTTCCTTGACGCGGGACAGCGGCTTGGTGCGCGCCCAGTCGATGCGGTACTGGGCGAGGAGGCCGAAGTTTCCGCTGGACAGGACGCCCTCGGCCCGTCCGGCGGTCAGTTCGTCCAGCGTGGCGAGGGCCTGCGCGATCAGGGTGGGCTCGCGCAGGGTCACCGGGGACACGCTCGGGCCGAGACGGATCCGGCTGGTCTGCCCGGCGGCCGCCGCGAACAGCAGCCACAGGTCCTTGTGCCAGGTCTCGTCAGCGGCGTAACAGGCGTGGAAGCCGAGCTCGTCGGCCAGTCTGATGGACTCCAGGGACTCTCCCAGGGGGTAGTCGGGGAGCATGGCGTAGCTGAACTTCACGGGCGCCGCCTTCCGATGGGCCAGAGCATGCGGTCAGTGGTGTCGGGCTGTACCACCTCCGAGCATGTGAGCCGTCACCGTCAGTTGTCCAGTGATTCCACCGTGTGGCCGGAAGGCACGTGTACCGAAGGGGCTGGGGAGCCCGGAGAGCCGGAAGAGCCGGCGGAGCCCGAGGAAAGGGATCGGGCCCGGACCCTGGCCAGGTGATGGGTGAACACCTCGCGCGCCTCGGGAGTGAGCGTGCGCAGCGCCACCAGCGCCGCGAAGATCACGTCGCACAGTTCCGCCTGTACGTCGTCCCACGTGTGCGTCACGCCCTTGCGCGGGTTCTGGCCGGTCGCGCCGATCACCGCCTGGGCGACCTCGCCGACCTCCTCCGACAGCTTCAGCATCCGCAGGAGCAGTCCCTCGCGGCCGTCGTGCGCCCGGTGGGCGTCCATCCAGGCAAGCAACTCGTCCATCGTGTCCCACAGGTCGAGCTCACCGGTGGGGGAGGACGCCGTGGAGGGGGTGGGCGCGTGGGCGGGCGCGGGGATCGTCCGCGTGGTGATGGTGTGGTGATCGGTCATGTACGTGAGCCTGCCATGCGTCGCTCGAAGACCGGCCCACTCCCGCAGGGAGGCGTGACGGTGCCCGGACACGCGACAGCCGTTCCCCCACCGGTGCGACACCCCGCGACGACTGCGAGGTCCACCCCCACCCGGTGGCGGAACGGCTGTCTCCCCCCATCCCCCCTCGGAAAGGTTCGTGTGCGCGCAGGCCAAGCCCGCGCCGTCGGAAGACCGGAACCCCAAGTGTGAAGCTCCGGTGGAGACGAGTTGAGCATAGAGCCTTGACCGGCCGCAATGGTGCGGACGGTGAAACTCCGTTCGTGATGATGGTGAAGGCCCGGCGGTGGGGCCGACATTGTGGCCCACTCTGCGCGCGTTCGGCCGTACGGGCGCATGTCGTCCGGAACTCACCCCGCCGACACGTGTTCGTCGTGCGCGCGCTGGCCAAGGGTCGTCCTCAGCCCGTCCAATGCCCCTGCACCCATTCGACAGGGGAGGACCTGATGACATCCGAGGCACGTCGGACACCGCACGCCCCGCGACACGCCCCCGAACTGCGCGCCGCCGCCCGGCACATCGGACGCCGCCGCTTCCTGACCGTCACCGGCGCCGCCGCCGCGCTCGCCTTCGCCGTCGGCCTGCCCGCCGCGGGCACGGCGAGCGCCACGGAAATCGACGCCCGCCACATCACCGACGACCCGTTCACGCTCGGCGTCGCCTCCGGCGACCCGCTGCCCGGCTCCGTGCTGCTGTGGACCCGGCTCGCCCCCGCCCCGTACCAGCCCGACGGCGGCCTGCCCGCCGGACGCGTCACCGTGCACTGGGAGCTGGCCCACGACGAGCAGTTCCGAAGAATCGCCAGACGCGGCGCCGCGACCGCTCACCCCGAGTTCCAGCACGCCGTGCACGTCGAGGTGAACCACCTCGCCGCCGACCGCGTCTTCCACTACCGCTTCCGCGTCGGCGACTGGGTCAGCGAGACCGGCCGCACCCGCACCGCCCCGCTGCCCGGCAGCGCCGTCGACACGCTCACCCTCGCCGCCGTCTCCTGCCAGGCCTACCACGAGGGCCACTTCACGCCGTACGCCCATCTCGCCGCCGACCCCGACGTCGACGTCGTCTTCCACCTCGGGGACTACCTCTACGAGTACGCCGTCAGCGCCGTCGGCGGCGCCCGCAACTACACCGACCGGACCCTCCCCGCCGTCTTCAACCGCGAGACGATGACCCTGGAGGACTACCGGCTGCGCTACTCCCTCTACAAGACCGACCCCGACCTGCGGGCCGCGCACGCCGCGCACCCCTTCGTCGTCACCTGGGACGACCACGAGACCGAGAACAACTACGCCGGCGACACCCCCGAGAACAACGTCCCGCCGGAGGAGTTCCTGCTGCGCCGCGCCGCCGCCTACCGCGCCTACTGGGAGCACCAGCCGCTGCGCCGCCCGCAACAGCCGAGCGGCCCCGACATGCAGCTCTACCGCCGCCTGCACTGGGGCACCCTCGCCCAGTTCGACGTCCTCGACACCCGCCAGTACCGCACCAACCAGATCTACGACGGCTCCCAGGTGCCCGGACCCGAGGTCGACGACCCGACGCGCACCATGACCGGCGAGACCCAGGAACGCTGGCTGCTCGACGGCTGGCGCGACTCGCGGGCGCTGTGGAACGTCGTACCGCAGCAGGTCGTCTTCTCCCAGCGGAAGTTCGACCGCGTCGAGCCCTCCCGCGTGTCGATGGACGCCTGGGACGGTTACCGCGCCTCCCGCCGCCGCGTCCTCGACGGCGCCGACGCGGCCGGCATCGAGAACCTCATGGTCCTCACCGGGGACGTGCACGTCGGATACGCCTTCGACATCAAGGACGACTTCGCCGACCCGGCCTCCCGGACCCGCGGCACCGAGATCGTCGCCACGTCGGTCACCAGCGGCAAGGACGGCGCCGACAGGCCCGGCAACTGGGCCACGTACATGGCGGCCAACCCGCACCTGAAGTTCTACAACGGCCGCCGCGGCTACGTGAACATCACCCTCGGGCGGCAGCAGGCCCGCGCCGACTTCAAGACCGTGCCGTACGTGACCCGGCCGGGCGCCCCCGTCACGACGGTCGCGTCCTTCGTCACGGAGGCGGGCGACCCGGGACTCAAGCCGGCGTAGCCGGCCCCGGCCGGCCCGGCCCGAGGTGAGACCGGCCGCCGGGTCCGGCGAGTCATGAACCGGCCACGTCCCTGACCCCGTGATCCGCCACCCCACCGCCGGCCCACCGGCGGTCAACGGCCACCGCGCCGTACGAGCAGTCCGTTCGAACTGAGAACATGGGTGGCGGATCACAGGGAATGGGAGAGTACATGCCCGAGCGCGGGGTGCCGACAGCGAACAGAACGACCAGGGCGGCCATACCGAAAACAGGCCACCCGACCCCCGCGCTCCGCCGGACCGGCCTCCTCGTCACCCTCGTCCTCGGCGGCCTCACCGCCACTCCGCCGCTGGCGATGGACATGTACCTCCCCGCCCTGCCGGAGGTCACCCGCTCCCTGCACGCGCCCGCCGCGACCGTCCAGCTCACCCTCACCGCCTGCCTGGCCGGCATGGCACTCGGTCAACTCGTCATCGGCCCCATGAGCGACAAGTGGGGCCGCAGGCGCCCGCTGCTCACCGGTCTCACCGCGTACGTCGTCGCCACCGCCCTGTGCGCCGTCGCCCCGAACGTCGAACTCCTCGTCACGCTCCGCCTGGTCCAGGGACTCGCGGGCGCCGCCGGCATCGTCATCGCCCGGGCCGTCGTCCGTGACCTGTACGACGGCATGGCCATGGCCCGGTTCCTCTCCACCCTCATGCTGATCTCCGGCGTCGCACCGATCGTCGCGCCCCTCATCGGCGGCCAGATCCTGCGCGTCACCGACTGGCGGGGCGTGTTCGCCGTCCTCACCGCGGTCGGCGCCCTGCTGGCCGCCCTGGTGTGGGCGAAACTCCCGGAGACCCTGCCCGCCGCCGAACGGCACCCCGGCGGCGTCGGCGAGGCACTGCGTGCCATGCGCGTCCAGCTCGCCGACCGCGCCTTCACCGGACACCTCCTCGTCGGCGGGTTCGCCTTCGCCGCGCTGTTCGCCTACATCGCCGCCTCGCCGTTCGTCGTCCAGGAGATCTACGGGGCCTCCGCGCAGACCTACAGCCTGCTGTTCGGGCTCAACTCGGTCGGCCTGATCGCCGTCGGACAGCTCAACGGCAGGGTCCTCGTCGGCCGGGTCGGCCTGAACCGGGTGCTGGGGACGGGCCTCGCGCTGGTCATCTGCGCCGCGACCGCGCTGCTGCTGATGTCCCTCGGCGTGTTCGGCGAGCCGGGACTCCCAGCCGTCGCCGCCGCGCTGTTCGTCCTCATGTCGGCCATGGGCATCACCCTCCCCAACGCCCAGACCCTCGCCCTCATGCGCGTCGAACGCTCCGCCGGATCCGCGTCCGCGCTGCTCGGCACCTCGTCCTTCCTCATCGGCGCGATCGCCTCCCCGCTCGTCGGCGTCGCCGGGGAGGACACCGCCGTACCCATGGCCGTCGTCCAACTGGCCGCGGCCCTCGTGGCACTGGCCTGCTTCGCGGGACTGTGCCGCACCCGCACCCGCACGGCCCCGGCCGCCCCGGGAGCCCCGGCCGAGGGGGCGGAGGAGCGCTGAGCGCGACCCGACTGCGCGGCGGCAGCCCCGAACGGGCCGGGCTCGACCCCGGGGAACTCCACCGCCTCGTCCAGGAAGTCCACGACCTCACCACCGGCGACCACCCCTGGGCGGCCGGGGCCGTCGTCCTCGTCGGCCGCGGCCCCGTCCTCGCCGTCGCCGAGGCGTCGGGCTGGGCCGTCCGGTACGCCGCCCACGACCCGCAGACCGGGCGGGGCGTGGAACTCCCCGCCCACGCGCGCGTGCCCATGACCGTCAACACGCCCTTCGACCTGGCGTCCCTGACCAAACTGTTCACCTCCGTCGCCGCCGTCCAGCAGATCGAGCGCGGCACCCTCGGCATCGACGCGCGGGTCGGCGCCTACCTGCCCGAATTCCACGCCGCCGCCCGGCACGGCCTCACCGTGCGGCACCTGCTCACCCACACCTCCGGGCTGCGACCCGAACTCCCCCTGTACGACTGCGCCGACGACACGGAACGCCTGGCCCTGCTCCAGGCCGACGAACCCGGCACATACGGCTACTCCGACCTGAACCTGCTGCTCCTTCAGCACGTCCTGGAACGCGTCACCGGCCGCAGCCTCGACGTCCTGATCAGGGACGGCATCACCCGCCCCCTCGGCATGACCTCCACCCGCTTCGGGCCCTGCCCCGGCGCGGCGGCCACCGAGGACCAGCGGCGGCCCTGGGCCAAGGCCGACCGGGGCATGCTGCGCGGCCAGGTCCACGACGAGAACGCCTGGGCGCTCGGCGGCGTGGCCGGTCACGCGGGCCTGTTCGCCACCGCCCCCGACCTGGCGGTCTTCTGCCGCGCCCTGCTGACGGGCGGCTCCTACGGCCCCGCCCGCATCCTCGGCCCCGACTTCGTGGAACTCCTGCTGACCCCGCCGGGCCTCGGCTTCGCCCTGGACCAGCCGTGGTTCATGGGCGAGCTGTCGGGCCGGGGCGCGGCCGGCCACACGGGCTTCACCGGCACGTCCCTGGTCCTGGACCGCGCGACGGACACCTTCCTGATCCTCCTCGCGAACACCGTCCACCCGAGGAGACACCCCCCGGACAGCCGCCCGCGGGCGACGGCGGCGACGAGGGTGGCGAGGGCCGTACTGAACTAGGTTGGGTGTGACCTCAGCCCGTCCGACGTGTGCGCACGAGGCACGAAGCGCCGAGAGGGGGGCCGGGGGCACAGCCCCCGGGATCGGGTACGGGACAGGGACGGCGGGGGCGAAACACCCCCGGCCCGGAGTCCTGTCCGGCCCGCGCCCGGAGCCCTGTCCAGCCCGCGTCCGGAGCCCTGTCCAGCCCGCGCCCAGGGTTCTGTCCGGCGCCTGTGTCGGGCCGCTCCCTGGCCCGCGCCGGGACTCCTGCCCGGACTCTCGCCGGGACTCCTGCCCGGACTCCCGGCGGGACTCCCGTCCGTACTCCCGTCCGTATTCCCGCCCGTACTCCCGCCGGAATTCCCGCCGGGACCCCGCCCCTAGAATCGCCGGGGTGAACGCCCCCGCATCCCACGGCTCTGCCTCCGCCGCCTCCACCACCTCCGCGACCCTGCGCACCGCCCTGGCCGACCTGCTCGACGGCCTCCCGCCCCGCAGGGCCGCCCAGGCGGTGGACCGGCTGATCGCCCACTACCGGGGCAGCACCCCCACCGGCACCCCGATCCTCCGCGACCGGGCCGACGTCATCGCGTACGCGGCCTACCGCATGCCGGCCACGTTCGAGGCGGCCCGCTCGGCGTTCACGGCCTTCGCCGCGGCCACGCCCGGCTGGACCCCCGGCTCCCACGCGGACATCGGCGGCGGCACCGGCGCGGCGGTCTGGGCGGCAGCGGCGGCCTGGCCCGGCACCCGCCCCGTGACCGTCCTGGACTGGGCCGAACCCGCGCTCACCCTCGGCCGGGAGATCGCCGCCGCCGACCCGGCCCTGCGGGACGTCCGCTGGCAGCGCGACCGGATCGGCGCGGCGCTCACCCTGGAGAGCACCGACCTCGCCACCGTCTCCTACGTCCTCAACGAACTCTCCGCGCCCGACCGCGCCGCCCTGGTCGACGCCGTCGCGACCGCCGCCCGGGCCGTCGTGATCGTCGAGCCGGGCACCCCCGACGGCTACGCCCGCGTCATCGAGGCCCGCGACCGTCTCCTCGCCGCCGGCTTCCGTGTCGCGGCGCCCTGCCCGCACAGTGCGGCCTGCCCCATCGTCCCCGGCACGGACTGGTGCCACTTCTCGGCGCGGGTGAGCCGCTCCTCCCTGCACCGCCAGGTCAAGGGCGGCTCCCTGGCCTACGAGGACGAGAAGTTCAGCTACGTCGCCGCCACCCGGTTCCCGGCCGCCCCGGCCCCCGCCCGGGTCGTACGCCGCCCCCAGATCCGCAAGGGCCAGGTCCTGCTGGACCTGTGCGAACCCGACGAACGCCTGGACCGCCGTACGGTCACCAAGCGGCACGGCGACCTGTACAAGGCCGCACGCGACGCCGCCTGGGGCGACGCCTGGCCCCCGCCCCCGGCGGACTGACGTGCCGGAAGGCGCTCCCACGGCGCCTTCCGGAGGCCCTCCGGGTGCGAGGCGCCCCGAGCGCGAGACGCCCCGTCTCACCCCCTTGCTACGGTCGACCCATGGTCACCGAGCCCCGTACCCCCGACTCCACCCGCCGCAGCGAGCGCTCCCGCCGCGCCATCTACGACGCCGCCCTCGCCCTCGTCACCGAGACCGGCTACGCGCGGACGACCATCGAGGGCATCGCCGCCCGCGCGGGCGTGGGCAAGCAGACGATCTACCGCTGGTGGGGTTCGAAGGCGGACGTCCTGCTGGAGGCCTTCCTCGACCTCGGTGACCGGGCCGCCCGCGCCGCGGGCCAGGAGGGCGGCGACGCCATACCGGACACCGGTGACATCGCCGCCGACCTGAAGGCCGTCCTGCGGACCACCGTGGACGAGCTGTCCAACCCCGCCTTCGAGGCGCCGTCGCGTGCCCTGGCCGCCGAGGGCCTGGTGGACGAGCAGCTCGGCCGGGAGTTCGTGAGCAAGCTCCTCGAACCCTCCCTCCAGCTCTACGCCGACCGGCTGCGCGCCGCGCAGGACGCCGGGCAGGTCCGTCCCGAGGTGGACCCGCGCATCGCGCTCGAACTGTTCGTCTCCCCGCTCGCCCAGCGCTGGCTGCAGCGCACCGCCCCGATCTCCCACGCGTACACCGACACCCTGGTCGACTACGCCCTGCACGGCCTGGCGCCCCGTACCTGAGGACCGCCGGGGGGGTGCCCCTATGTCTTTGGTCAAGGGAAACGGGGGTGCGCTGGGTTGGTGAGGCGAGCAGCATGGCCGGGTGGCTGATCTGTTGTGGGATGACGTGAAGTGCTTCTTCGACCCGGACTTGATGGGGTCGTTGCCGGACATGCATGTCCCGAATGCCTCGGTGCAGGACTGGCAGGCGGTCCTCGACCTGGTCGCGGAGAAGGGCTGGAAGTGCCAGTACTCCGAGGGAGAAGCGGTGCTTCCGGTGCCCCGGGCGGAGGTCGCGCTGTCCCGCCCGGCGGATGCCGAGTGCCCGAACCTGCGGGTCTGGCCGACGGCCGATGTTCTGGCGATCTTCCGGTTCCATGCCGACGACGAAGTCGACTTCGACGTCGACCTGCGGGAGTTGCAGGGCCAGGAGCGACTTGATGTGTTCTGCGGCTTCCTCCGGGAGATCGGAAGGCGGCTGAACAAGCCCGTGCTGATGGGCCCGGAAGGCGACCATGGCCATCCAATGCTCGGCTTCGATGTCGAGGCCGATCGAGTCGTCCTCCTCGCAGACCCGCAGGTCAGGTGACTGCGGCCGACGACTGCGGTTCATAGAAGGTTCCGTCACGGAGCATCGCGAACAGGACGTCGGCCCGGCGTCGGGCGAGGCAGAGCAGGGCCTGGGTGTGGTGCTTGCCCTGGGCGATCTTCTTGTCGTAGTAGGCCCGGGACGCGGGGTCGCCCAGGGCGGCGAACGCGGAGAGGAAGAAAGCCCTTTTGAGCTGCTTGTTTCCTCTTCTGGAGGGCTGTTCGCCGCGGATCGAGGAGCCCGAGCTCCGGGTGGCCGGGGCGAGACCGGCGTAGGCGGCGAGGTGGCCGGCGGTCGGGAAGGTCCTGCCGTCGCCGACCTCAATGAGGATCCGTGCTCCGGTCCTGACGCCGACTCCTGGCATCGACGTCAGGACCTTCGAAAGAGGGTGGACCTCCAGCAGTTCCTCGATCCGCCCGGCCAGCAGCTTGCGCTGGTCGAGCACGGCCGCCAGGGAGGCGGCCAGGCTCGGGACGATCAGCGCAGCCGCCTCGGTCCCCGGAACGGTCACGGTCTGCTCGTCCAGCGCGGCGAAGATGTCTTCGACCAGACGCTCGGCCATCCTCGGTGCCTTCGGCCGCAGCAGCGTGACCAGCCGCCGCCTCCCCGCCTTGCGGATCTGGGCCGGTGACCCGAACCGTTCCAGCAGCGTCAGGACGGCCGGGTGCTGCAACCGCGGCCCCAGCACCCGTTCCAGCGACGGGTGGATCTGGGTCAGCAGGCCATGCAGCCGGTTCGCGACCCGGGTCGCCTCGCCAGCCAGGTCGTCGTCGAAGCCGACGATCATCTCCAGCTCGGCGGTCGTCTCGTCCTCGCCGTCGATCGCCCGCAGCGTATGTGGCAGGCCTTGCCTCGGCACCGAGCTGCCACATCCACGTTACGGAGAGCTCTTCCGGTCTTGGGTGAAGCCGGTGCTCAAGCCCCTCATCAGCGGTCCGTCGATGCCTCCGGACCCGGTGACACCCCCCCCGGATCATCAACAACAAGGGGAGGAAGTCATGCTGGACCCGAAGGCCGGTAGCCCCGTTGCGGAGCCACGAAAAAGGTAACGGGGAGGTCCGCACCCGAAGGCAGGTCCGGGGCCGGTCCGCATCCCGTTTGCAGGCTCCGGCCCCCCGCGGCGCACGATGGTGGGACGATAGGGCATGCTGACACGCACGACGGCGAGGCGAGGGGATAGATGAGCGAGAGGTTCGGCGGCCCTACCGGCCTACGGGGCAAACTCACCCAGTGGCTGTCCGGACGCCCCCCCAAGGAGGCCGCCGGAGACGACGGCCGGGAGACCCTGCTGATCGCCGCCGCCGACGCGGGACTGCCCCTCGCGCCCGCCGCGCACCCGGCCGGCTACCGCTGTTCCTGCGACCGCGTCGGCTGTCCCACCCCGGCCCGCCACCCCGTGTCGTTCGCCTGGCAGACGCAGTCCACCACCGACCGCGCCCAGATCGAGCGCTGGGCCCGCCACCAGCCGCAGGCCAACTTCATCACCGCCACCGGCATGGTGCACGACGTGCTGGACGTGCCGCTGGACGCCGGCCGCGAGGCCCTCGAGCGGCTCCTCGCCGCGGGCATCGACGTCGGGCCGGTCGCCGAGAGCGACGACGGACGGCTGCTGTTCTTCACCCTCACCCGGGGCACCCCCGAGGACGAGGACGAGTGGTGGCCCTGTGAGCTGGACTGCCACCCGGAGACCATGGACGAGCACCCCGGCCTGCGCTGGCACTGCCGCGGCTCCTACGTGCTCGTACCGCCCGCCCGGCTGCCCGGCGACAACCAGTCCGTGCACTGGGTGCGCGGCCCCGAGCACGAACTGCCCGACCCGCTGAGCGTGCTGGAGGTCCTCACCGACTCCTGCTCCCGGTACGTGAACGACGAGTCGTCCGACGCGTCCTGGCCGCTGCGGCGCTGACGCCCGGGGCCCGCCCCCGCCGGAGCGCGGGACTCACTCGCCCTGCGCCGACGTCAGGCCCTGCACCCGGCCCAGGATCGCCACCGGACCCGAACCCTTCGGGTCGAGGGCGGCCTGGTTGGAGACGAACTGCATCGTCAGCGACTGTTTGATCTCGCCGGTCGTCAGCGCCAGCACGCTCCTGTTCGGCGTCGGCACCGAGGCACCGGCCGCGGCCGTCTGCCGCTGGAAGTGACGCGTGGTGAAGAACACCAGCGCGCCGCCGTCCGCCGTGCGCAGTCCCAGCGGCGCGTAGTCGCCGTTCGTGAGCGGCTCGTCGATGTACTGCGTGGCCAGGCCCGGCTTCGCCGCCTCCTTCTTGCGCAGCTCCCGCCACACCGTGGTGTGCGCGCCCGCCGCGAAGGCGTCCCCGCCGTCCTTCAGGTAGGTCGTGTAGTCGCCGCTCAGCCTGCCGGGCGCCAGGGCGACGTCCGTGGCGTTCGTGTCCACCGCCTCGGCCCAGCCGTCCTTGTCCGTCGTGAAGCGCGGCACGTCCTCGGGAGCCATCAGCGTCAGATACGCCACCTCCCACGGCTCCTCGGGGCCGCCCCGCGTGAACACCAGCAGCCAGCGCGCCTCGCCGCCCTTGTTGCCCTGCGCGTCGGCGAGGAACCAGCGTGGCCAGCCCGCCTTCTTCGGAACGGTGAACTTCGCGTCCGTCAGCGTCAGCGGCGTGTGCGCGGGATTGCCGTCCGGGTTGTTCGCCCGGCCCGCCTTCAGCCGTGCCCCGTCGATGTCGGCGAGCGCGCCCGTGACGCGGCCGGCGTCCAGGGAACGGTCGTACGCCTTGTCGGCCCTGTTGTACGCGGTCGTGAACTGCCGCAGCGCCTTCGCGGCCTCGGCGCGGGTGGCCGCCGGGAGGACCTCGCGCTCCCCGTGCACCACCACGCATCCGCTCGCCGTCACCGACAATGCGGTCACCGACGCCGCGATCAGCGCGCTCCGGTCAAGCCTGCGGAGCCTTCGAGGGCCGCGATCCCTGCTCATGACGTCCCTTCACCTTCCCCTTTCCGGAGGCGAACCCTACCGGGGCGAGGAAGATCGCGAGCGTCGGGACCAGGTACAGCAGCCACACCGTGACCTGGAGAACGGTCGGGTCGGGCTGGAAGTTGAACACGCCCTTCAGCAGGGTGCCGTACCAGCTGTCCGGCGGGATCGTGCCGCTGATGTCGAAGGCCCTGTCGTTGAGGCCCGGCACGAAGTCGGCCTCCTGGAGGTCGTGGACGCCGTACGCGAGGACGCCCGCGGCCACGACGACGAGCATGCCGCCCGTCCACGTGAAGAACTTCGCCAGGTTGATGCGCAGCGCGCCCCGGTAGAACAGCCAGCCCAGGAGCACCGCCGTCGCCAGGCCCAGGGCCACCCCGATCAGCGGGCGCGGCGTGCCGTCCCCGGCGGCGTGCACGGACGCCCACACGAACAGGGCCGTCTCCAGACCCTCACGGCCCACGGCGAGGAACGCCGTGGCGACCAGCGCGACCGTGCCCATCGCGAGCGCCGCGTCCAGTTTGCCGTGCAGTTCGGCCTTCAGATGCCGGGCCGTACGGCGCATCCAGAACACCATCAGCGTCACCAGGCACACCGCGAGGATCGACAGCGAACCGCCGAGCGCCTCCTGCGCCTGGAACGTCAGTTCCTGCGAGCCGAATTCGAGCGCGCAGCCGAAGCCCAGCGCGAGGGCGACCGCGACGCCGATCCCGGCCCAGACGGGCTTCAGCGCGTCCCGCCGGCCGGTCTTCACCAGGTAGGCGATCAGGATGCACACGACGAGGCTGGCTTCCAGCCCCTCGCGCAGACCGATCAGGTAGTTGCTGAACACGGCTACGCCTCCCCGGAGAACAGCGCACGGCCCCACCAGTCGCCCGTGTCGCGGACGCCGGGCGGGATCGCGAAGAGCGCCGAACCCACGTGCTGGATGTACTCGTTGAGCTTGTCCCCGGCCAGGTTCCGCTGGATCGGGATGAACCCGGTGCGCGGGTCGCGCTGGTAGGCCAGGAAGAACAGGCCCGCGTCCAGACGGCCCAGGCCGTCGGTGCCGTCGGTGAAGCTGTAGCCGCGGCGCAGGATGCGCGCCCCGCCCGTCGAGTCGGGGTGCGCGAGCCGCACGTGCGCGTCGGGCTTCATCGCCTTCAGGAACGGCTCGTCGCGCTCCTTGGCCTTGCCGACGGGGGCACCCTCGCCCTTGTCGCGGCCGAAGACGTCCTCCTGCTCCTGCAGCGAGGTGCGGTCCCAGGTCTCGATGTGCATGCGGATACGGCGGGCCACGAGGTACGAGCCGCCGGTCATCCACGCCGGGCCGTCCGAGGAGGGCACCCACACGTGCTTGTCCAGCGTCCTGGTGTCCGTGCCGGCGATGTTGCGGGTGCCGTCCTTGAAGCCCATCAGGTTGCGCGGGGTCTGCGCCTCGGGCGTCGTCGACGACGTCTTGCCGAAGCCGAGCTGCGACCAGCGCACCACGGCCCTGCCGAAGCCGATGCGGGCGAGGTTGCGGATCGCGTGCACCGCGACCTGCGGGTCGTCGGCGCAGGCCTGCACGCACAGGTCGCCGCCGCTGCGGTGCTTGTCGAGGTTGTCGCCGGGGAAACGCGGCAGGTCCACCAGCGCCTCGGGCCGCCGGTCGCGCAGCCCGAACTTCTCGAACAGCGACGGCCCGAAGCCGATCGTCAGTGTCAGCCGGGACGGCTTCAGCCCCAGGGCCTCGCCGGTGTCGTCCGGCGGGGCCTCGGCGAGACCGCCGTACGCGCCCTCACCCACCGCGTGCCCGGCGGTCATCTTCCGTGCCGCCGCCGTCCAGTCCTTCAGCAGCCGCACGAACGCGTCGCGGTCGCCGGTCGTCACGTCGAACGCGGCGAAGTGCAGCCGGTCCTGCACGGCCGTGGTGATGCCCGCCTGGTGCGCGCCGTGGAACGGAACCGCGGCTCCGGTGTCGGCGCCGGCCGGGTCCACGTCGTCGCCGACGCGCGCCATGGCCACGGCACCGCCGGCCGCGGCGGCACCGAGCGCGAGCCCCGCGCCGCCCCAGCCGATCAGCGCACGCCGGCTGGGGGAGGCCGTGTGCCCGTTGCTGTCCGTGCCTGTTTCCGCCATGTTCGTCCCCCCTTACTTCACGACGGCCGCGGCGAGCCGGGACAACGGCTCCGCGAGCGCGTTGACCGCGTCCGACAGCTCCTTGCGGTCCGCCTTGCCGACCTTGTCGTACGAGGTGAACTCGTACGACGTCCTGTCCGCGCGGTACTGGTCCAGCAGCTTGTCCAGCGCCGCGAACTCCTTGTCGAGTTCGCTCACCAGCGCCGCGTCGTTCTCCCGGGCCACCGGCTTCAGCAGCGCGTACGACGTCTCGGCGCCCTCGACGTTCGCCTTGAAGTCGACCAGGTCGGTGTGCGAGTAGCGCTCCTCCTCACCCGTGACCTTGCCGGTGGCGACCTCGTCGAGGAGTTCCTTGGCGCCGTTGGCCATGGAGGTGGGCGTGATGTCCGCCTTGCCGACCCGGTTCTGCCAGTCCTTCAGGTCCTTGATCAGCAGGTCGGCGAGCTCCTTCTCCCGGGCGCCGATCTTCTTGTCCTGCCACAGGGCCTTCTCCAGGCGGTGCCAGCCGGTCCAGTCGGTGGCCGGGTCCTGGCCCTCCTCCAGACCGTCCTCGCGGACGTCCACCTTCGGGTCGATGTCCCCGAAGGACTCGGCGACCGGCTCGGTGCGCTCCCAGCCGATGCGGGACGCCGCGTACGCCCTCTTCGCGGCGTCCAGGTCGCCGTCCTTGACGGCCTTCGCGAAGGCCTCCGCCTTCGGCAGGGTCTCGTCGGCCTGCGCCTGCGCGTACGCGCGGTAGGCGGCGACCGCCTTGTCCAGGCGCGGGTCCCGCCGCACGGCCTTGCCGCCGGTCGCCGTCACGTCCTGGCGGATGCCCTTGCCCTTCATGCCGGGCTTGCAGACGATCCGGTAGTCGCCGGCCTTCACCTCGGCGGTGACGCGCTGCCTGGTGCCGGGGCCGATGTTCTCCCGCTCGGCGACCACACGGTCGTCGGGGAAGAGGACGTACACCTCGGTGACCTTGGAGCCCTTGTTCTCGACGGCTATCTCGACGTGCCCGGCCGGGAACTCCTTCTTCGACACCTCGCACGTGTCGTCCGTCGCCGTCACCTCGACGACTCCGGCGCCGTCCTTCGCGTCGCTCTTCTCGGTGCAGCCGGTGACGGCGGTCAGGGCGGCCGCGGTGACGGCAGCGGTGACGAGGGACAGCCTGACGGCTCGCATGAAAGCTCCAGAGTCTGAGCGGAAGGACGCGTGCGACACCCCGCGCAGGGAAGGTGAGGCTCGCCTAACATACCTAAGCGCATTTCACAGGCAAGCCAAAGAAAGGTCAAGAAGGGCGATCTCCTGGCATCCTCCGGCATTCGCCGCCCCGATGCTTCAATGCCCCCGTGACTGCGACGGTGACTGACCACGACGTGCTGCGCGTCTTCTGCGCGGCGAACGGCGGCTACGGCAACGAACTCGGCGTCGTCCGCGACGGCTCCGTAATGCCGGACCCCGCGGAGCGGCAGGAGGCCGCGGCGAGGCTCGGATTCAGCGAGACCGTGTTCGTGGACGACCCCGAGCGCGGCGTGATCGACATCTACACCCCCACCCTGCGCCTGCCCTTCGCCGGACACCCCTGCGTCGGCACGGCCTGGCTCCTCGACGTGCCCGAACTCGTCACACCCGCCGGGGTGGTGGGCACCCGGCTGGACGGCGAGTTCAGCTGGATCGAGGCCCGTGCGGAGTGGGCCCCGCCGCGCACCCTGCGCCGGTACGCCACCGCCGCCGAGGTGGACGGCCTGGCGGTGCCGCCGCCGGGGGAGTGGATCTACGCCTGGGCCTGGGAGGACGAGGCGGCCGGCCGGGTCCGCGCCCGCGCCTTCCCCGGCCGTGACGACGGCATCGACGAGGACGAGGCGACCGGTGCGGCCGCCCTGCTCCTCACCGACCTGCTGGGCCGCGCCCTCAACATCACCCAGGGCGCGGGCTCCCAGATCCTCACGGCACCCCAGCCGGACGGCTGGACGGAGATCGGGGGACGGGTGCGCCTGGAACGCTGAAGGCGGCGCAGGCACGGCAGCGGCGCGGCGCCGGCAGGGCGGCGGCGCAAGGAGAGCAAGCTCACAGGCCGGAGACCGGCCGCCGGGGGCGGCGGCCGGAATGCGGCAGGGGTCAGGGCAGTGTCAGGATCTCCGCGCCCGAGTCCGTGACGACCAGCGTGTGCTCGAACTGGGCGGTCCGCCTGCGGTCCTTCGTCACGACGGTCCAGCCGTCGTCCCACATGTCGTACTCGTGCGTCCCGAGCGTCAGCATCGGCTCGATCGTGAACGTCATACCGGGCTGGATGACCGTCGTCGCGTGCGGACTGTCGTAGTGCGGCACGATCAGGCCGGAATGGAAGGCGGTGCTGATGCCGTGGCCGGTGAAGTCCCGTACCACGCCGTAGCCGAAGCGCTTCGCGTACGACTCGATGACCCGGCCGATGATGTTGATCTGGCGGCCCGGTCTGACCGCCTTGATCGCGCGGTTCAACGCCTCGCGGGTCCGCTCCACGAGCAGCCGGCTCTCCTCGTCGACGTCGCCCACCAGATACGTGGCGTTGTTGTCGCCGTGCACGCCGCCGATGTACGCCGTCACGTCGAGGTTGACGATGTCGCCGTCCTTCAGGACGGTGGAGTCCGGGATGCCGTGGCAGATGACCTCGTTGACCGAGGTGCACAGCGACTTCGGGAAGCCGCGGTAGCCCAGCGTCGACGGGTAGGCGCCGTGGTCGCACATGTACGTGTGCGCCACCCGGTCCAGTTCGTCCGTGGTCACGCCCGGCGCGATGTGCTTCGCGGCCTCCGCCATGGCCCGCGCGGCGATCCGGCCGGCGACCCGCATCGCCTCCACGGTCTCCGGGGTCTGCACCTCCGGCCCCGTGTACGGCGCCGGTGCGGGCTTGCCCACGTACTCGGGACGCCGGATGTTTCCGGGTACGGAACGGGTGGGAGACAGCTCCCCTGGTACGAGCAGCGACTGGCCAGACATGCCAGCGAGTCTAACCAGCGGGCGTGGGGGACCATGTCCGTGGCGAAAGGAGCCGGTCATGGCCCTGTTCAAGAAGCGCACGGTCGGTAAACCGGGCGAGTGGTACTACTGCCTGAAGCACCAGAAGGTCGAGGAGGGGCCCGAGTGCCCCGCCAAGGACCGCTTCGGGCCGTACCCCTCCCGCCAGGAGGCCGAGCACGCGATGGAGACCGCCCGCGAGCGCAACGCGGAGTGGGAGACGGACCCCAACTGGCACGACGCACCGAAGCGGGACGCGGAGGGCTGAGCACGCCGTCGGCGAGAGCGAGCCCCCGGCCGGACGCCGCGCTGCCGTAGTGCCGGTGCCGTGGTGCCTGTTCCGTAGGGCCTGTTCCGTGCGGCCGGTGCCGGCCCGTGCTGTGGTGCCGGTGCTGCAGGGCCCGTGCCCGTCGTCACCACCGCGCCGGCGGCGGGGCGGTGATCCGTTCCGCCAGTTCGGACAGGCGGTCACGGAAGCGCCGCCGCCCGCGCGGCGGCGGCAGCGCGTTCTCGCCGGCCGCCGCGCTCACCAGATGCTGCACCGTGTCCAGGTCCAGCTCCCCGTCTCCGGGCACGGCCAGCGCCTCGTGCGCCATCGTCACCAGCTCACCGTCCTCGGCGCCGCCCCGCAGCGCCAGCACCCGAGCCCCGGCCCGCCGCGCGTCGGACACCCGCTCCAGCAGCGCCGCGCCCGGCTCCTCGGGCGCCACCACGAACACCGTCTCGCCCCGCCGTGCCGCCGCCAGCCGGCCCAGGCCCACCGCCAGGTGTGCCGGGTCCGAGGGCCGCGCGTCGTGCCTCACCAGCGTCGGCGCGAGCTCCGGAGTACCCGACCAGGCCGCCTCGTCCACCAGGTGCGCCGCGAGATGCCACGGCTCGTACTCCGCCGTGCCCACCAGCAGCAGCCCGCCACCGTGCGACACGACCGACCCTCGCAGGACCCCCGCGAAGCGGCGCGTGGCCCCCAACCACCCGGTCCCGGCGAGCACTTCACGCAGCAACGCGACCCGTACGGCATCCATGGAGGCGCATTCTGCCGCAAACAGGTACGAGGGGCACCGGGTTCGGGCCGAATTCGCCCGACCCGGGGACGCGGCCGGGGCGCGCCGCCGACGGGACCGCCCCGGGCCACCTGAGCCGTAGACGCCGGGGGTACGCACGTAAAGTCGGCCCATGACCTCTTCCGACAGTGCACAGACGCCCGCCGGGGTCCCCGCGAAGGCCCCGGCGAAGGCCCCGGCCAAGGACCCCTGGGACCTGCCCGACGTCTCCGGTCTCGTCGTCGGCGTGCTCGGCGGCACCGGCCCGCAGGGCAAGGGCCTCGCGTACCGCCTCGCCCAGGCCGGCCAGAAGGTGATCATCGGCTCCCGCGCCGCCGACCGCGCGCAGGCCGCCGCCGGCGAACTCGGCCACGACGTCGAGGGCGCCGACAACGCCGAGACCGCCCGCCGCAGCGACATCGTGATCGTCGCCGTGCCGTGGGACGGCCACGGCAGGACACTCGAGTCGCTGCGCGAGGAACTCGCGGGCAAGCTCGTCGTGGACTGCGTGAACCCGCTCGGCTTCGACAAGCAGGGCGCCTACGCGCTCAGGCCCGAGGAGGGCAGCGCCGCCCAGCAGGCCGCCGCGCTGCTGCCGGACTCCCGCGTCACCGCCGCCTTCCACCACCTGTCGGCCGTGCTGCTCCAGGACGCCGAGATCGCCGAGATCGACACCGACGTGATGGTGCTGGGGGAGGACCGCGCCGACGTGGAGATCGTCCAGGCGCTCGCCGGCCGCATCCCCGGCATGCGCGGCATCTTCGCGGGACGGCTGCGCAACGCCCACCAGGTCGAGTCGCTGGTCGCCAACCTGATCTCCGTCAACCGCCGCTACAAGGCGCACGCCGGGCTCCGCCTCACGGACGTATGAGGCCATGGGGGACACTGGTGCGAGCAGCAGTGCCAGCAGTGTCCCCCGACAGGAGCCGACCGCCATGCCCCGTCTCGCCCTCTACAGCCTCGCCGTCTGCGTCCTCGCCGTGGCCGCGGCAGTGGTCTCCTTCACGAAGGGGATCTGGCTCGGGATCGTCTGGGTGCTGATCGCGGGCCTGTCGTCCAACATGACCTGGTACTACCTCAAGCGGGGCCGGGCTGCGAAGGCCGCGGGGGCACCGGGGCCCGCCGGGCCGGACCGGCCGTCCGTCACGGGATGACCGAGCAGAACTCGTCCGAGCCGCGCCAGAAGCGGTACAGGTCGTAGCCGCAGTACGTGTCCACGTCGCCGATGCCCAGCCCCCGCAGGATCGCGTCGACCGCGTCGAAGAACACGGCGTTGACCGACGGCACCCACAGCAGCGCGAACACGAACAGCAGGCCGAACGGCGCGAACGGCTCCACCTGCCGCTTCACGTCGTACGACAGCCAGGGCTCCAGTACCCCGTAGCCGTCCAGGCCCGGCACCGGCAGGGAGTTCAGGATCGCCGCCGTCACCTGGAGCAGGGCGAGGAACGCCAGCGCGAACCGGAAGTCCCGCGGGACCCCGTCCAGCGCGTCCAGCCAGAACGGCGCGGTGCACACGACCGCGAACGCGACGTTCGTCAGCGGACCCGCGGCCGAGATCAGACTGTGCCGCAGGCGGCCCCTGATCCGGTTCCGCTCGATGAACACGGCCCCACCGGGCAGCCCGATGCCGCCCATGATCACGAACACCACCGGCAGGACGACGCTGAGCAGGGCGTGGGTGTACTTCAGGGGGTTGAGCGTGAGATAGCCCTTGGCGCCGACCGAGATGTCGCCGCTGTGCAGCGCGGTGCGGGCGTGGGCGTACTCGTGCAGGCACAGGGAGACGATCCAGGCCGCCGTCACGAACAGGAAGACCGCCACACCGGGCTGCGCGGCGAAGCCGCTCCAGGTGGCCCACCCCGTGACAGCGGTGACGGCCGCGATCCCCACGAACACCGGACTGACCCGCCGCTCACTGCCCCGACCGGCACTGGTGGCCATGCGCAACCCCCCGAACTCGAACCCGACAACGCCTTGGCCCGCCCGACGGTACGCCACGGGCGGGGCAGTGCTCGAGGCAGTGGTCGGGCCCGGGGCGGGGGCCGCGGCCGGCCGCGCCGCCGCCCCGGCCCCGGAGTGACCCACCGCGACCGGGCACGGCGTCGGCCACGCCGTGCCCGGTAACCCCGTGCCCCCGCCCCCTCCCAACGGAGACAATGACGCCGTGCGCTACCGCATCCTCGGCCCCACTCGGGCTCATCGTCCCGACGGCACCCCGGTGCCGGTCGGCGGTCCGCGCCTGCGCGCACTGCTCACCGTGCTCGCCCTCCGCGCCGGCCGTACCGTCCCCGCCGGCCTTCTCGTGGCCGAGGTCTGGCACGGCGACGACCCGCCCGCCGACGCGCCCGGCGCCCTCCAGGCCCTCGTCGGCCGGCTCCGCAGGACGCTCGGCGCCGGCGCCGTCGCCTCGGTGGACGGCGGCTACCGCCTCGCCGCCGCCCCCGACGACGTCGACCTGCACCGCTTCGAGCGGCTCGCGGCCGAGGGCGCGGGTGCCCTGGCCGACGGCGACGCCGCCAAGACCGCCGTCGTCCTGGACGACGCCCTCGCCCTGTGGCAGGGGCAGCCCCTCGCCGACCTCCCCGACCGCACCGCCGAGGCCGCCCGACTGGAGACCCGGCGCCTGGACGTGCTGCAGGTCCGGCACACCGCCGCGCTCACCCTCGGCCGGGCCGCGCGGTCCCTGCCCGAGCTGACCGCCCTGTGCGACGGCCACCCCCTGGACGAGCCCCTCCAGGCGCTGCGGCTGCGCGCCCTGCGCGACACCGGGCGCACCGCCGAGGCACTCGCCGCCTACGAGGACGTACGCCGCACCCTCGCCGACCGACTCGGTTCCGACCCGGGGCCCGAACTGCGCGCCCTGCACGCGGAGTTGCTGCGCCAGGAACCCCTCCCCGCTCCGCATCCCGCCGCCACACCCGCCCCGGGGGGCCGGCCGCCCGACACCGCCGGGCCGGCCGTGCCCGGCAATCTGCGCGCCCGGCTCACCTCCTTCGTCGGCCGTGACACCGACATCGATGCCATCCGGCGCGACCTCGGCGCCGCCCGGCTGGTCACGCTCATCGGCCCCGGCGGGGCGGGCAAGACCCGGCTGTCGCAGGAGGCCGCCGAGGCCGCCCGGGACATCGCCCCGGACGGGGTGTGGCTGGCCGAACTCGCGCCCGTGGACGACCCCGGCGCCGTACCCGAGGCCGTACTGACCGCCGTGGGTGCGCGCGAGACCGTGCTGTACGGCGCCGGAGCCGAGAGCATGCGGGCCGTGGCCGACCGGCACGACGACCCCGTGGAACGGCTCGCCGAGCACTGCGGCAGACGCCGCATGCTGATCGTCCTGGACAACTGCGAGCACGTCGTGGGCGCCGCCGCCCGGCTCGCGGCCGAACTCCTCGCCCGCTGCCCGCGGCTGACCGTGCTCGCCACCAGCCGCGAACCCCTCGGCGTGCCCGGCGAGCTGGTACGGCCCGTGGAACCGCTGCCGGAGCCGGTCGCGCTGCGGCTGCTCGCCGAACGGGGCGCCGCCGCCCGCCCCGGCTTCCGTACCGACGACGACCCCGAGGCCTGCGTGGAGATCTGCGCCCGGCTCGACGGCCTGCCCCTCGCGATCGAGCTGGCCGCCGCCCGGCTGCGCATGCTGACGCCCCGTCAGATTGCGGACCGGCTGGACGACCGCTTCCGCCTGCTCACCTCCGGAAGCCGCACGGTCCTGCCCCGCCAGCAGACACTGCGCGCCGTGGTCGACTGGTCCTGGGACCTCCTCGACGCCGACGAACGCGACGTCCTCGGCCGGCTGTCGGTCTTCGCCGGCGGCTGCGACCTCACCGCCGCCGAGGCCGTCTGCGGGCCCGCCGCCCTCGAAGCACTCGGCTCACTCGTCGACAAGTCCCTCGTCGTCGCCGCCCCCTCCGCGGGCGGCGGAATGCGCTACCGGCTGCTGGAGACCGTCGCCGAGTACGCCGGCCAACGGCTCGACGAGACCGGACGCCGCCCCGAGACCGCCCGCGCCCACCTCACGTACTACCGCGAACTCGCCCGCACCACCGACCCGTTGCTGCGCGGCTCCGGCCAGCTCGCCGCCGTCGAACGGCTGGAGCGCGAGTACGAGAACCTCCGCACCGCCCTGCGGCACGTCGTCGCCGAACGCGACGAGCAGGAGGCACTGTGCCTCGTACTGAGCCTGGCCTGGTACTGGCAGATGCGCGACCTGCGCATCGAGGCCCGCGGCTGGTGCCGCGACGTCATGGCCCTCGGCCCCGACCCGTACGCCGCGCCGCTCCACCGCGCCGCCCCCGTCTGGCAGCGCTGCACCGAGAACCCGCCCCCGATGACCGGCGAGGTCCTCGCCGAAGCCCGTCGCGGCGTCCACCTGGCCCATCTGGCCTGCATGGACACCGAACTGGCCGCCTGGCAGACCCCGGCCGCCCAGGCCAAGCTGCGCGCCATCACCGAGGTGTACGAGCCGGGGCTGCCGCAGACCTGCCGCAGCCCCGGCATCCTCTGGTTCTTCGCCGTCATGCTCACCGGGGGCGCGGACAGGCTGCGCGACATCATCGAGGCCTCCGTCCGCATCTGCCGCGAAACCCCCGGCTACGAGTGGGAGCTCGCCTCCTGCCTCCAGATGCGCGCCAACATCCTCGCCAACCGCTCCGACTGGGCGGGCGACGCCTTCCGGGACGCCGACGAGGCCCTGGAGATATACCGGCGGCTCGGCGACTCCTGGGGCGCGGCGGAGGCACTCTCCGCACGCGGCGAGGCCCACGAACGCAAGGGCCGGCACCGGCTCGCCGCCGCCGACTACGAAGCCGCCATCGCCCACGCCGAACACCTCGGCGCCCGCGCCCAGCAGGCCGTGCTCCGGGCCCGCCTCGGCAGCGCGCTGCTGGAGGACGGCGACGCCGAGCGGGGCGAGCGGATGCTGCGCGAGGTGATCGACAACAAGGACAGCGGCCACAACGAGGCGCTGCCCGCGTCCCGGCTGTTCCTGGCCGGCTGGTACGGCGTGACCGGACGGTTCGCCGAGGCGCGCGAGCAACTCGCGCTGCTGCGCGCGGACTTCGCCGCGACCCACTTCGTCGTCTTCGACGCGGTCGTGCTCGGCGCGGAGGCCTGGCTGGACGCCGCCGAGGGCCACAACGAGAGGAGCCTGGCCACCTGCCGGCGGGCCGTCGAACTCGCCGGCGACCCGCTGGCGCGGGCCATCTCGCCGCACATGCGCTCCGCGTACCTCGCCGTCGCCGCGACCGCCCTCGCGGACGCCTTCGGCGGCAGCCGCGCCCACGACGCCGGACGACTGCTCGGCGCCGCCGGGGCCCTGCTGCCGTCCGGCCACGTCCCCTCCGCCTGGGAGCGCGAGGTGTGGGGATGCGCCGAGCGGCGGGTGCGGGCCGCGCTGGGCGAGGAGGCGTACGCCGCCGCACACGCCGAGGGCGCCGGCCTGTCGGAGGAGGAGGCCGTCGCCCTCGTATGACGCGAACGGGCGTAAGGGGGAGGGGTCCGTCCGGGCCGGGTCAGTTCCTGGTGCGGAACTTGTGGATGGCGACGGGCGCCATGACCGCCGTGATGGCCACCGACCAGGCGACCGTGGTCCACAGGTCGTGCGCGACCGGGCCGCCGACCATCAGCCCGCGGGCGGCGTCGGCCAGCGCGGACAGCGGGTTGTACTCGGTGAACGTCTCCAGCCAGCCCGGCATCGACTGCGTCGGCGCGAAGATCGACGAGCCGAACTGCAGGGGCATCAGCACCAGGAAGCCCATGGCCTGCACGGACTGCGCGTTCTTCATGACCACGCCGAGCGTCAGGAACACCCACATCAGGGCCGAGCCGAACAGCACGGACAGGCCCACGGCCGCGAACAGTCCCGGCCAGTGGGTGACGTCGAAGCCCACCAGCACGCCCACGACCATCAGGACGACGGTCGCGAACAGCATGCGGACCATCTCCACCGCGATCTTCGCGAACAGCACGGAGCCGCGCCCGATGGGAAGCGAACGGAACCGGTCCATGACGCCGGTGTTGAAGTCCTGGTTGAAGCCGGTGCCCACGCCCTGGGCCATGTTCATGCCCATCATGGCCATCAGGCCGGGCACGATGTACTGCACGTACTGCTCCTGACCGCCGCCCAGCGACTGCCCGATGGAGCCGCCGAAGACGTACACGAACAGCAGCGTGAAGACGACCGGGAACAGGATCGCGTCGAACATCGACTCCGGGTCCTGCCGGATCCACAGGAGGTTGCGGCGCACGAGCGCGCCGGTGTGCCGCAGATGCGCGCGCAGCGTGATCCGTGCGTCGACGGGACGCAGGCCGGTGACGGCTGTGGTGCCGGTGTCGGGTGTGGTGGCTGTGGTGGTGGTCATGCGGCGGTTTCCTCGCGGTCGTCGGCGGGCACGGCGTCGTCGGGAGCCCCGGCCCGGTGGCCGGTGAGCGCCAGGAACACCTCGTCCAGGCTGGGCAGTTCGGTGGTGATGGAGGCCAGCGTGATGCCCTGCGCGGTGACGGCGCCGACCACGGCGGTCAGCTGTTCGTCACTGAGCACCGGCACCAGGACGGCGCCGCGCTCGGCGTCCACGGCGGTCGTCGCGAGCCCGGTGACCCCCAGGCGGTCGATGGCGGCGGCCAACGGGCGCGTCTGCCCGGGATCGGCCGGCCGGACCCGCAGGGTGCGCCCGCCCACCCTCGCCTTCAGCTCGTCGACACCACCGCGGGCGATGACCCGCCCCCGGTCCACGACGGTCAGCCCGGAGGCGAGCTGTTCCGCCTCCTCCATGTACTGCGTGGTCAGCAGCACGGTGACCCCGTCCCCGACCATGTGCCGCACCTCGCCCCACACCTCGTTACGGGTGCGTGGATCAAGCCCGGTGGTCGGCTCGTCCAGGAACAACACCCTCGGACGTCCGATCATGGAGGCGGCCAGATCGAGCCGCCGCCGCATGCCGCCGGAGTAGGTGGCGGCGGGCCGCCGCGCCGCGTCGGTCAGCGAGAACCGCTCCAGCAACTCGTCGGCCCTGGCACGCGCCTGTCCGCGCGGCAGATCGAGCAGCCGCCCGATGAGATACAGGTTCTCCCAGCCGGGGAGCTTCTCGTCCACGGAGGCGTACTGCCCGGTCAGCCCGATCACCCGCCGCAACTGCCGGGGCTGCCGCAGGACGTCGTACCCGGCCACGGTGGCCCGCCCGCCGTCGGGGGCGAGCAGCGTGGACAGGATCCGCACCAGGGTGGTCTTCCCGGCCCCGTTCGGCCCGAGCACCCCCATCACGGTGCCCTCCCGCACGTCCAGATCCACACCGTCGAGTGCCGTGGTGCTCCCGTAGCGCTTGACCAGCCCCCGCACGGCGACGGCCGTACCGGTGTTTCCCACGTCGATGTCGTCGATGGTGCTGATGTCGTCGGTTCGCGTCATGGCGACGACGGTGCCGGGCGTGGCCGACATGTCGCCGACACCGGGCCGCCGCCGCCGACAGGGGGCCGACAGACGGCCGACACGGGAGCCGCACGCGCCGGAGCGGCGGCAGCCCCCGCCGACGGGGGAAGATCGGCGGGGGCTGCCCGGTGTTACCGCAGTGGCTCGGTGAGCTCGGTGAGCTCGGAGGGCTCGGAGGGCTCGGAGGGCTCCGTGGGGTTCAGGGCCCGCGGGCCCCTCGCTCAGTGGACCGCGTGTTCCTCCGACGGGAACGTTCCGCCCACCACGTCCTCGGCGAACGCCCGTACCGCGCCGCCCATCACCTCGCGCAGATCGGCGTACTGCCTCACGAACTTCGGGACCCGCCCGCCGGTCAGGCCGAGCATGTCGGTCCACACCAGGACCTGCGCGTCCGTCTCCGGGCCCGCGCCGATGCCGACCGTCGGGATGTGCAGCGTCCGCGTCACCTCGGCGGCCAGTTCGGCCGGCACCAGTTCCAGGACGACGGCGAACGCGCCCGCGTCCTGCACGGCCTTCGCGTCTCGCAGCAGCTGCTGCGCGGCCTCCTCGCCGCGGCCCTGCACCCGGTAGCCCATCGCGTGCACCGACTGCGGCGTCAGGCCGATGTGCGCCATCACCGGGATGCCCGCCTCCACCAGCAGCCGGATCTGCTCGTGCGAACGCTCGCCGCCCTCCAGCTTGACCGCGCCGACCCCGGCCTCCTTCACCAGCCGGGTCGCCGAGCGCAGCGCCTGCACCGGGCCCTCCTGGTAGGAGCCGAACGGCAGGTCGCCGACGATCAGGGCGCGCTTGGTGCCGCGGACGACCGCCGCGGACAGCATGGCCATCTGGTCGAGCGTGACGGGCACGGTCGTGTCGTACCCGAGGTGGCAGTTGCCCGCCGAGTCGCCCACCAGCAGGACCGGGATGCCGGCCTCGTCGAAGACGGACGCGGTCAGCGCGTCGTACGCCGTCAGCATGGGCCACTTCTCGCCCCGCTCCTTGGCGTTGGCGAGGTCCCGGACGGTGATGCGGCGGGTGCTCTTGCCTCCGTACAGCGCCTTGCTGCCGTCGGAGGGCCTGGGCTGCGCAGTCTGGGCAGCGGAAAGCTGCGTCATGGCAACGCTCCTCACAAGTCATCTCGAGGCGCCCTGACGGCGTCCCCGGATCCCCTCCATGGTGGCACTTCGGGTCGGTGAGGACCAGTGGCACCCCTGTGACGCGTTCCACCCGGCACGGGAAGTCCGCGGTGCCGACCGTGGCCGAATGTGCGTGTTTCGTCACAGAGTGCACGGGCGGCGGCGCGGTACGGAACTCGCGGCGCGGCCCCGTTCGTCCTCGTGGCCGTACGGCCGTCAGCAGGCGGCGGGGAACGGAGTCGATCATCCCCTAGGGTCGTAACACGGGGGTGACGGTGCGCACGGCAGGCAGTGAGGCGACGGTATGGCGCAGCAGGCACACGTGAGGGACACGGACAACGGCGGCTCTCCTCCCGAGAGCCCGCGATCCGGATTCCGGCGTCTGCTGTCCCGGCCGGGGCCCGGCGGCCGGTGCGACAAGAGCTGGCGCGACAGGGGGACCTGGCGGCGCGGCCTGCTTCTCGCCGCCGTCGCGTTGCTGCTGGCGCTGGTGATGCTGGCCCACGCGCGCATCCCGAACGCGATCGGCAACCTCGGCAGCCTCACGGAGACCTTCCTGCCCTGGCTGGGCCTGCTGGTGCCGGTCCTGCTGGTCCTGGCCGTGCTGCGCCGCTCGGTGACCGCGCTGGTCACGGCGCTCGTACCGGTCGTCGTCTGGCTGACGATGTTCGGCGGGCTCGTCACCGACAAGGCGGACAAGGCGGCGTCCCGCGGTGATCTGACGGTGGCCACGCACAACGTCAACGCCGACAACCCCGACCCGTCCGGCACCGCCCGGGACGTCGCCGCCTCCGGCGCGGACGTGGTGGCCCTGGAGGAGCTCACGACCGCGGCCGTACCGACGTACGAGAAGGCGCTGGCGGCGACGTATCCGCACCACGCCGTGGTAGGCACCGTCGGACTGTGGAGCCGGTACCCGCTGAGCGGCGTGCGCGACGTCGACATCCTGCTCGGCTGGAAGCGCGCGATGCGGGCCACCGTGACCACCCCCGTCGGGCAGGTCGCCGTCTACGTCGCCCACCTGCCCTCGGTCCGCGTGAAGCTGGAGGCAGGTTTCACCGCCCGGCAGCGCGACAAGAGCGCCGACGCCCTCGGCCAGGCCATCGCCGCCGAGCACCTCACCCGGGTCGTCCTGCTCGGCGACCTCAACGGCACCATGAACGACCGTGCCCTGAACGCCGTCACCTCCCAGCTGCGCTCCACGCAGGGCGCGGCGGGCAGCGGCTTCGGGTTCAGCTGGCCGGCGTCGTTCCCGATGGCCCGCATCGACCAGATCATGGTCAAGGGCGTCGAACCGGAGAGTTCCTGGTCGCTTCCGCAGACCGGCAGCGACCACCTGCCCATCGCGGCACGTGTGAGGGTGGACACGACGGCCTCGTGAAAACCCCTGGCCGGCCCCGGACGGACGCCCGGGGGCAACCTCCCGGCAACACGTCGGAATACTGCGCCCGAGAGACTTTGTTCCGTAGGTGAACTTAAGGGCGTCCGGTACTTCCTCCGCGACGTCCCCAACCGCCCGGACGTCCGGATCCCCCGGACACACGGATCTCTCCCGGAAAGGCACAGGCCCCTCCATGCCCCTGGCCCTGCTCGCCCTCGCCGTGGGCGCCTTCGGCATCGGCACCACCGAGTTCGTGATGATGGGCCTGCTGCCCGACGTCGCGGCCGACCTGCGCGTCTCGATACCCGGCGCGGGCCACCTCGTCTCGGCGTACGCGCTGGGCGTCGTCATCGGTGCCCCGCTGCTCGCCGCCGTCACCGCCCGCATGTCCCGCCGTACGGTGCTCATCGCCCTGATGGCGCTGTTCGTGGCCGGCAACGCGCTCTCGGCGTTCGCCCCCGACCACCACTGGCTGCTCGCGGCCCGCTTCGTCAGCGGCCTGCCGCACGGCGCCTTCTTCGGCGTGGGTGCCGTCGTCGCCACCACCATGGTGAGCCCCGACCGCAAGGCCCGCTCAGTCTCCCTGATGTTCCTCGGCCTGACCGTCGCCAACATCGTGGGCGTCCCCGTCGCCACGCTCGTCGGCCAGCACCTCGGCTGGCGCGCCACCTTCCTCGGCGTGAGCGCGATCGGGGTGGCCGCCATCGCCTCCCTGGCCCGGCTCCTCCCGCGCGACCACGAGCACGCCGCCGCCGCGGCCGGACTGCGCGGCGAGCTGGCCGCGCTGCGTTCCCTGCCGGTGTGGCTGGCCCTCGGCACGACGGTCGCGGGCTTCGGCGCGCTGTTCGCCGCGTACAGCTACATCACGCCGATGCTCACGGACTCCGCCGGGTACGCCGCCACCAGTGTGACGCTGCTGCTGGCGCTGTTCGGCGTCGGCGCGACGGCCGGCAACCTGCTGGGCGGCCGGCTCGCCGACCACGCGATGCGCGGCACGCTGTTCGGCGGGCTGACGGCCCTGGTGGTGACGCTGGCGCTGTTCCCCGTGCTGATGGGCACGCCGTGGACCGCCGCGGTCGCCGTCGTGCTGCTCGGCGTCGCGGCCTTCGTCACCGGCTCGCCGCTCCAGCTGGTGGTCATGGAGAAGGCGTCGGCCGCCCCGTCCCTGGCGTCCTCCGCCAACCAGGCCGCGTTCAACCTCGCCAACGCCGGAGGCGCCTGGATCGGCGGCCTCGCCCTGGCGGCGGGTTACGGCGTCACGTCCCCGGCCCTGGCGGGCGCGGGACTGGCCGTCCTGGGCCTGGCCGTGGCGGCGACGGCGTACGCGGTGGACCGCCGCCGCGCGGCCGCGTCGCGCACGGCGAGGGAACGCCTCGTCGCGTCGCACGTGCCGCAGCAGGCGCAGACGCCGGTGCGTTGAGGGGGCCCCAACCACCATGGTGGGGGGAGGGGCGTCCGGCCCGGTCCGGACGCCCCTCCCCGTCTACCGCGATGCCGCGGCTCACGCGCCCGTTTCCCGCCAGCTGTTGGTGATCGGCAGCCTGCGGTCCTTGCCGAAGCCCTTCGGGGAGATCTTGGTGCCCGGCGGGTACTGCCGCCGCTTGTACTCGGCGGTGTCGACCATGCGCAGCGTCTTCGTCACCAGCTCGGCGTCGAACCCGGCGGCGACGATCCGGTCGGCGCCCTCGTCCCGGTCGACGTACCGCGCCAGGATCGCGTCCAGCACGGGGTAGTCGGGCAGGGAGTCGGTGTCGACCTGCCCCGGACGCAGTTCGGCGCTGGGCGGCTTGCTGAGGGTGTGCTCCGGGACGGGCGGGGTCTGCCCCCGCTCGGCGGCTGCCCGGTTGCGCCACTCGGCGAGGCGGAAGACGAGCGTCTTGTACACGTCCTTGATGGGGCCGTACGCCCCCACGGAGTCGCCGTAGAGCGTCGAATAGCCCACCGCCAGCTCGGACTTGTTGCCGGGCGCGAGGACGAGGTGGCCCTCCTGGTTGGATACGGCCATCAGGAGCGTGCCGCGCAGCCGGGACTGCAGGTTCTCCTCCGCGAGTCCGGTCAGGCCCAGGGCGTCCATGTACGCGTCGAACATCGGCTCGATGGACACGGTGCGGAAGTTCAGGCCGGTGCGGCGGGCGAGCTCGGCGGCGTCGTCCCGGGAGTGCGGGGAGGAGTACCTGGACGGCATGGAGATGCCGTACACGTTCTCGGCGCCGAGGGCGTCACAGGCGATGGTGGCCACGAGGGTGGAGTCGATGCCGCCCGACAGGCCGACCAGGACGGAACGGAACCCGTTCTTCTCCACGTAGGCGCGCAGACCCACGACCAGGGCCGAGTACACCTCCTCCTCGTCGCCGAGCCGGGCGGCGCGGGTGACGTGCGCGTCGGCCCCGCCGGTCTTCTCGGCCCCGCCGGCCTTCCCGGGCCCCTCGGCCGGCAGGGGCGTCCCGGGGAGTACGACGCGTTCGATGCGCAGGCCGTCGGCCACGACTCCGGTGGGGGCGTCGGGGGAGGCCGCGGGCAGTTCCAGGTCGAGGACCAGGCATTCCTCGGCGAACTGCGGGGTCCGTGCGAGGACTTCGCCCGTGGCGTCCACGACGAGGGAGTCCCCGTCGAAGACGAGCTCGTCCTGCCCGCCCGTCATGGCCAGGTAGGCGGTGGTGCAGCCGGCCTCCCGGGCGCGGCGGCGGACGAGCTCCAGCCGGGTGTCGTCCTTGTCCCGCTCGTACGGCGAGGCGTTCACGGACAGCAGGAGCCCTGCCCGCGCGGCGCGGGCCGCCGGGACCCGGCCGCCGTCCTGCCAGAGGTCCTCGCAGATGGCGAGGGCCACGTCGACGCCACGCACCCGGACGACCGGCATGGTGTCGCCGGGCACGAAGTGGCGGAACTCGTCGAAGACGCCGTAGTTCGGCAGGTGGTGCTTGGCGAAGGTGAGGACGACGCCGCCGCCGTGCAGCACGGCCGCGGCGTTCTGCGGGGCGCCCGCGGGCTGGCCGTACTTCGGCTGGGCGCTCTCGCAGCGGTCGAGGTAGCCGACGACCACGGGCAGCTCGCCCAGGCCCTCCCCGGCGAGCCGGGCGGCGAGCGCGCGCAGGGCGGCCCGGGACGCCTCCACGAAGGACGACCGCAGGGCCAGGTCCTCCACCGGATACCCGGTCAGCGACATCTCCGGGAACGCCACGAGGTGCGCGCCCCGCTCGGCGCAGCGGCGGGTCCGGCGGACGATGGTCTCGCTGTTCCCGACGAGGTCGCCGACGCGCGAGTCGATCTGATTCAGGGCGAGACGTAGGTGAGGCACATGAGCCAGTGTAATCGTCAGAACGACGTTATGGGGGGAGCCGGGCTGAGCGGCGACCTCGCCCCGCGCCCCCGCACCCCGGCCCCGTCCGCACGCGGCCGGCCCGTCGCCCGGCCGGTCAGGACCGCTCCCGGAGCATGTCCGCCATGAGGCGGATCTCCGACTCCTGTGACTCCACCATGCCCCGGGCCAGGCGTCTCTCCGCGCCGACCGTGCACCTCTCGGCGCATCCCTCGGCCATGTGGACTCCGCCCCTGTGGTGCTCGGTCATCAGACGGAGGTAGTAGACCTCCGCCTGCCGTCCGCGCAGCCCGCCCAGCCGCCTCATCTCGGCGGTGGTCGCCATGCCCGGCATGAGGGAGCCGTCCCCCTTGGACGGCGCCGAGCCCATGCCCATCCAGGTCATCGGCGGGTCGGCCGACACTTTGGGGAGCCCCCACAGGTCCAGCCAGCCCAGCAGCATGCCGCGCTGGTTCGCCTGCGTCTGCGCGATGTCGTACGCGAGTCGCCGCACCTCCACGTCGTCGGTGCCGTCCCGGACCACGTACGACATCTCCACGGCCTGCTGGTGATGGACGGCCATGTCCCGGGCGAAGCCCGCGTCGGCGGACGACGCGGCCGGCGCCCCGACGCCCGGCCCGTCGTCACCGGCGACCGCGAACGTCACCCCGCCGGCGGCGACGAGCACCGCCGAGGCCGCCCCCACGATCCAGCCGGTCCGCCTCACTGCCCCAGCCCGCCCGAGCACGCCGCTCCCGGCTCCGGGGTCTGCTTGCCCTGCACGAACTTCTCGAAGAACGTGCCGACGTTCGGGTCGTCGGCCCCGCTCACCGTCCGCTGGTGGCCCCAGGCCGACAGCATGATCGGGTCCTGCTGGTCCCGCACGGGGCTCATCAGCGAGTACGGGGTCTTCCTGACCTTCGCCGCGAGCGCGTCCACGTCGGCCTTGCCGGCCTTGTCGTTGTACGTCACCCACACGGCGCCGTGCTCCAGCGAGTGCACGGCGTTCATGTTGTTGAGTTCCTTGGTGTAGACGTCGCCGTTGCAGTTCATCCAGACCTGGTTGTGGTCGCCCCCGACGGGCGGCACGGTCGGGTACTCCACGGACTTGGTGACGTGGTTCCGGGACAGCTTGCCCTGCCACGTCTTCACCCCGTCGGCGCCGGTCACGAACTTCCCGGAGCCCTTGGAACCGCCGGAGGCGCTGTCGGACGAACCGGAGTCGGACTGCGACCGCACCAGCAGCGTGCCGCCCACGGCGAGCGCGGCGACGACCACGACGCTCGCGCCGATCAGGAAGACCCGGTTGCGCCGGTCGCGTGTCTGCTCCGCGCGCCGCATCTCCGCTATCCGCGTCTGACGCGCCGGGCCATCGCTGTCGTTGCCGGACTGGCCGGAGCGGTTCTTCGCGGATCCCATGGCGTGTCCTTCGGGGCGGTCGACGGAGGAGGCGAGCTGATCGTACTGGGATGCGAAGCCCACGCGGAGGGTGCCGGACGGGTTCCGTCGTCCTGCCGTTACGCGGGCAGCCGCCAGCAGGCAAGATGGGCGGCAGAGCGGTAACCCGCCGTCCGTCGGGCGTTCAGACCGGAGTCGGCCGCCCGATCACGGTCCGCAACGCGCGTGACATGGTGTCGTGATGGGATGCTCAGGTGCCCGACCGCCTCCCGCGGTACCGGAGACAGGCGGCCTGACCAGCAAGGATGGGAAGCGGAAGATGGACAAGCAGCAGGAGTTCGTGCTCCGTACGTTGGAGGAGCGCGACATCCGTTTCGTACGCCTGTGGTTCACGGACGTCCTGGGCTTCCTCAAGTCGGTCGCCGTCGCCCCCGCCGAACTGGAGCAGGCCTTCGACGAGGGCATCGGCTTCGACGGCTCCGCCATCGAGGGCTTCGCCCGGGTGTACGAGTCCGACATGATCGCCAAGCCGGACCCCTCCACCTTCCAGGTGCTGCCCTGGCGCGCCGAGGCCCCCGGCACCGCCCGCATGTTCTGCGACATCCTCATGCCGGACGGCTCCCCGTCCTTCGCCGACCCGCGCTACGTCCTCAAGCGCGCCCTGGCCCGCGCCTCCGACCAGGGGTTCACCTTCTACACGCACCCCGAGATCGAGTTCTTCCTGCTCAAGGACAAGCCCGTCGACGGCTCCCGCCCGACCCCGGCCGACAACTCCGGCTACTTCGACCACACCCCGCAGAACGTCGGCATGGACTTCCGCCGCCAGGCCATCACCATGCTGGAGTCGATGGGCATCTCGGTGGAGTTCTCCCACCACGAGGGCGCCCCCGGCCAGCAGGAGATCGACCTCCGCTACGCCGACGCGCTCTCGACGGCCGACAACATCATGACGTTCCGCCTGGTCATGAAGCAGGTGGCGCTGGAGCAGGGCGTACAGGCGACGTTCATGCCCAAGCCGTTCTCCGAGCACCCCGGCAGCGGCATGCACACACACCTGTCCCTGTTCGAGGGCGACCGGAACGCCTTCTACGAGTCGGGCGCCGAGTATCAGCTCTCCAAGGTCGGCCGCTCCTTCATCGCGGGCCTGCTCCGGCACGCGGCGGAACTCTCCGCGGTCACGAACCAGTGGGTCAACTCCTACAAGCGCATCTGGGGCGGCACCGAACGCACGGCGGGCGCCGGCGGCGAGGCCCCGTCCTACATCTGCTGGGGCCACAACAACCGCTCGGCACTGGTGCGCGTCCCGATGTACAAGCCCGGCAAGACGGGCTCTGCGCGGGTCGAGGTCCGCTCCCTGGACGCGGGCGCCAACCCGTACCTCTCCTACGCCGTCCTCCTGGCCGCCGGCCTGAAGGGCATCGAGGAGGGCTACGAGCTTCCCCCGGGCGCCGAGGACGACGTGTGGGCGCTGTCCGACGCGGAACGCCGCGCCATGGGCATCGAACCCCTCCCGCAGAACCTCGGCGAGGCCCTGGACCTGATGCAGCGCAGCGACCTGGTCGCCGAAACCCTCGGCGAACACGTCTTCGACTTCTTCCTGCGCAACAAGAAGCAGGAGTGGGAGGAGTACCGCAGCGAGGTCACCGCGTTCGAGCTGAGGAAGAACCTGCCGGTGCTGTAGCCCTCCGGGCCCGCGCGAGCCGGAGCACGGCAAGCCGGCCGGGTCGGCCGGGCACGGTACGGCTGCCGGGTCTTCTGGAGCCCGGTACGACGGCCGGGTGGTTGAGGGTGCGACAGCCGGTTGGCCGGGGCACGGCACGGTCGGCCGGGCCGTCACGCCGACGGCCCCCGCCGACCCCGCCTGCCGCCCCGGCCCCTGCCGCTCCCGGCCCGCCCCTGCCGCCCGCCGCCCTGCCGGGGGCCGCCCCAGGTTGGCCGGCTTCCCGGCCCTTCCGGTCTGCTAGCCGCCGCTCCCGGCCGCGCTGCCCCCGGCCGCCAGGGACGCCAGCAGCTTGTGCAGGGGCTCCGTCGCCCTGCGGCGGTACTCCTGGATCGACCAGCCATTGCCGTCCGGGTCCGAGAAGTACACGAACGTCGCTCCGTCGCTCGGGGCGTACCGGACCGGCTCCGAGACTTCCAGGCCGCGTGCGACCAGCTCCGCGCGTGCCGTCTCGATGTCCGCGACGCACAGCTGGAGGCCCTGGTAGGAGCCGGCGGCCGGGCGCGGGCCGCCGGTCAGCTCCCAGACGCTGTCGCCGAGCGCGATCGAGCAGCCGGAGCCGGGCGGCGTCAGCTGCACGATCCGCAGACCCGGCACGACCTCCTGGTCGATGTCGACGTGGAAGCCGACCTTGTCCCGGTAGAAGTCCCGGGCGCGGTCGATGTCGCTCACCGGCAGCGGGATCACTTCGAGGGTCATGTCCATCGTCCGGCTCCTTCGTCGTGGGACGTCGGCCGATCCGTCCTGGCGTCCGCGGCTGGACGGACCGGCTGCGTCCGGCTGGAGGGATCACCCTCACCGAACCCGAAAATCCCGCCCGCCGCCACCTCGTGGCTGCGCGCCCGCCGCGCCCCGGCCCTGCCGTTAGGCTCGACCCGTACCGCATCGACGCAGGGCAGGAGGCCGGGATGACGGCGCCGGGGCGCAGGAGCAGTACCTTCACGCGGCTGCTGCGGCACGGCTTCACCGATGCCTCCGCCGCCGAGCACCTCCTGGACGGCGTCGAGCTCGCGCCGCTGCGCGACGACCCCGTCCTGCTGGACGCCCTCGGCGCCACCGCCGACCCGGACCTCGCCCTGCAGGGCTTCGTACGACTGCTGGAGGCGCAGCCGGACGCCACCGCGCGCCGTGAGCTGCTCGACACGGTGACGGCCGCCAAGCCGTTGCGCGACCGGCTCCTCGGGGTCCTCGGCGCGTCCGCCGCGCTCGCCGACCACCTGGCCCGGCACGCCGACGACTGGCGGGCGCTCGTGATGTACGAGTCGCGCGACCTGCACCCGGGAGTGGACGAGTTCGAGCGCGGCCTGGCCGGGGCCGGTGATCCCGTCGCGCTGCGCGTCGCCTACCGGCGCTGTCTGCTGTCCATCGCCGCCCGGGACGTGTGCGGCACCATCGACGTCTCCGAGACCGCCGCCGAACTCGCCGACCTCGCCACCGCCACGCTGCGCGCCGCCCTCAGCCTCGCGCGGGCCGCCGCCCCCGAGGACGCGGCGCTGTGCCGGCTCGCGGTGATCGCGATGGGCAAGTGCGGCGGCCGTGAACTGAACTACGTCTCCGACGTCGACGTGATCTTCGTGGGGGAGGCCGTCGACTCCGCCGACGAGGACAAGGCGCTGCGCGCCGCGACCCGGCTCGCCTCGCACCTGATGCGGATCTGCTCCGAGACGACCGTCGAGGGTTCCATCTGGCCCGTGGACGCCAACCTGCGCCCCGAGGGCAGGAACGGCCCGCTCGTGCGCACCCTCAGCAGCCACGTCGCCTACTACCGGCGCTGGGCGAAGACCTGGGAGTTCCAGGCGCTCCTCAAGGCCCGCCCCGTCGCCGGCGACCTCGGCCTCGGCGAGCAGTACGTCGCCGCCCTCGAACCCCTCGTGTGGCAGGCCGCCGAGCGGGAGAACTTCGTCGCCGACGTGCAGAAGATGCGCCGCAGGGTGGTGGAGAACATCCCCGTCGCCGAGGTGGACCGGCAGCTGAAGCTCGGCCCCGGCGGGCTGCGGGACGTCGAGTTCGCCGTGCAGCTCCTCCAGCTCGTGCACGGGCGCGCGGACGCGTCCCTCAGGAGCGGTACGACGCTGTCCGCGCTGAACGCGCTGGCGGCGGGCGGCTACGTGGGCCGTGCCGACGCCGCCCAGCTCGACGCGGCGTACCGCCTGCTGCGCTCCATGGAGCACCGCATCCAGCTGTTCCGGCTGCGCCGCACCCACCTGGTGCCCGAGGACGACGCCGACCTGCGCCGCATCGGACGCTCGCTGGGCCTGCGCACCGACCCGGTCTCCGGCCTGAACCGCGAATGGAAGCGGCACGCGGGCGCCGTACGCCGCCTGCACGAGAAACTGTTCTACCGGCCGCTGCTCGACGCCGTCGCCCAGCTCGCCCCCGGCGAGGCCCGCCTGTCCACCCAGGCCGCCCGGGAACGCCTCGTCGCCCTCGGCTACGCCGACCCCGCCTCCGCGCTGCGCCACCTGGAGGCGCTGGCCTCCGGTGTCAGCCGCAAGGCGGCCATCCAGCGCACGCTGCTGCCGGTGCTGCTGGGCTGGTTCGCGGACTCCGCCGACCCGGACGCCGGCCTGCTGAACTTCCGCAAGGTCTCCGACGCGCTCGGCAGGACGCCCTGGTACCTGCGGCTGCTGCGCGACGAGGGCGCGGCGGCGGAGAACCTCGCGCGCGTGCTGTCGGCCGGGCGGCTCGCCCCCGACCTGCTGATGCGGGCCCCGGAGGCCGTGGCGCTGCTCGGCGACGGCGGCACCGGCGGGCTCGGCGGCCTGGGACCGCGCGGCCGAGCCCACCTGGAGCAGGAGGTCCTCGCGGCGGTCCGGCGGGCGGACGACTCCGCCCAGGGCGTCACGGCGGCGCGCGGCGTGCGGCGCCGTGAGCTGTTCCGCACGGCGGCGGCCGACATCGTGGGCTCCTACGGCACGGAGGCGCAGCCCGTCGAGGCCGACCAGGGCGCCCTCGTGGACCTCGTCGGCGGCGCGGTGTCCGATCTGACGGCGGCGACGCTCGCCGGCACGCTGCGGGCCGTGGTGCGGGGCGGCTGGGGCGACACCCTGCCGACCCGGTTCGCGATCATCGCGATGGGCCGCTTCGGTGGCCACGAGCTGGGTTACGGCTCCGACGCCGATGTGCTGTTCGTGCACGAGCCCCGCGACGGCGTCGGGGAGCGGGAGGCCGCCGACGCCGCCAACAAGGTCGTCTCCGAGATGCGCCGCCTGCTGCAACTGCCCAGCTCGGACCCGCCGCTGCTGATCGACGCCGACCTGCGCCCCGAGGGCAGGTCGGGGCCGCTGGTGCGGACCCTGAAGTCGTACGGGGCGTACTACCGGCGCTGGTCGCTGGTGTGGGAGTCGCACGCGCTGCTGCGGGCCGAGGCGGTCGCCGGGGACGAGGACCTGGGACGCCGGTTCATCGAGCTGGTCGACCCGCTGCGGTACCCGGCCGACGGGCTGGGGGACGAGGCCGTACGGGACATCCGGCGGCTGAAGGCCCGCATGGAGAGGGAGCGGATGCCGCGCGGCGCCGACCCCAAGCTGCACACCAAGCTGGGCCCCGGCGGGCTGTCCGACGTGGAGTGGACCGTGCAGCTCATGCAGTTGCGGCACGGCGCCGAGGTGCCGGGGCTGCGCACCACCCGCACCCGGCGGGCGCTGGCCGCGGCGCACGAGGCCGGGCTGATCACGGTGGACGACGCGGCCACGCTGGACGAGGCGTGGGTGCTGGCGACCCGGGTGCGCAACGCGGTGATGCTGGTGCGGGGCCGGGCCGGCGACACGTTCCCCTCGGAGAGCCGGGAACTGTCCGCGGTGGGCCGTTACCTGGGTTATGGCCCCGGCCACGCGGGCGACATGCTGGACGCGTACCGCCGCACCACCCGCCGGGCCCGCGCGGTCGTGGAGGAGCTGTTCTACGGCACCTGACCGCGCCGTCGCGGTCGCGGGGGCGAGTCCGGCGGGGGCGTTCGCGTCGCCGTCGTCCTCCGCGCACGGGCCCTCGGCACCTCCGGCATCCTCGGCAGCGCGTACGGCGTCGTCCGGTAGCAGAGGGCGGCCAGCGCGAAGCCGAACGCCAGGCACAGCGCGCCGCCCACCGCGTCCAGCCAGAAGTGGTTCGCCGTGGCGACGATCACCACCAGCGTGGCCGCCGGGTAGAGCAGGCCCAGGACGCGCGCCCAGGGGACCGTGGCCAGCGCGAAGATCGTCAGGCCGCACCACAGGGACCAGCCGATGTGCATCGACGGCATCGCGGCGTACTGGTTCGACATGTTCTTCAGATCGCCGGACGCCATGGAACCCCAGGTCTGGTGGACCATGACCGTGTCGACGAAGCGGCCCCCGTCCATCAGGCGGGGCGGCGCGAGCGGGTACAGGTAGTAACCGGCCAGGGCGGCGCCCGTGGTCGAGAACAGCACCAGCCGGGCCGCCGCATAGCGGCCCGGGTGGGCGCGGTACAGCCACACCAGGACGCCCAGCGTCACCACGAAGTGCAGCGTGGCGTAGTAGTAGTTCATACCGACGATCAGCCAGGTCACCGAGTTCGTGGTTTCGTTGACGGACTGCTCGACGGCGAGGCCCAGTTGGTGCTCGAACCGCCAGATCCCGTCGGCGTTGCGCAGTGCCTGGTCCCGCTGCTCGGGGACGGCGTTGCGGATGAGCGAATACGTCCAGTAACTCACCGCGATCAGCAGGGTCTCCAGCCAGAGACGGGGCTGTCGCGGGGCGCGCGGGCGGCGCGGGGCGGCCTGGTCCGCGTCGTCCGCGACGGGGGCCGGAATGGCCCGTTCGCGGCCTTCCAGAGTCGTCACGGTGTCTCACCCATAGGGACAGAGTGTGTCAGACGGGTCCTTCCCGACCGATGATCCTCCGGTCGGTGCCGGGACGCATGTTCTCCGGGGGCCGCTGCCCGGATTCCCGGGGAGGGGCGACGCGGCGGCGGTCCGCCTCACCCGGAGGCCCCCCGCTCCACGCCCGGATGTGTCGGCGGACCTCGCCCGGAGACACCCGCTCCGCGCCCCGCCGTGCCGACGAGGACGCCCGAACGGCCGAGCGGGCGCACGCTGCCGGGCGGGAAGGGCTGGGAGCCGTCGGACGCTCCGGCCGTGCGGGAGACCAGGGCGACCGGCCGCGCCGTCGGCGCGCCGCGGAGGTCGGACCGGGGGCCCGGCGGGCGGACCGCGGGATCAGGCGCCCGGACGGGCCCGCGGCGGACCCGCCGGGCGCGGGCGACGCGGACGGCCCGCCGGCGGACCGCCACCCTCCGCCCGTCCGGGCCGCGCCCCGCGCGTCAGGGGCCGGGGGCGACCGCGGTCACCGGGAGCCGGGGGCCGACGCGGTCGAGCCGCGCACCACCAGTTCCGGCATGAAAACGAACTCGCTGTGCGGGGCGGGCGTACCGCCGATCTCCTCCAGCAGCGTGCGCACCGCGGCCTGGCCCATCGCCGGGACCGGCTTGCGGACCGTCGTCAGGGGCGGGTCGGTGAACGCGATCAGCGGGGAGTCGTCGAAACCGACCACGGATATGTCCTTCGGGACCTCCAGGCCCCGCTGCCGCGCCGCCCTGATCGCGCCGAGCGCCATCATGTCGCTGGCGCAGACCACCGCCGTGCAGTCCCGGTCCATCAGCGCCGCCGCGGCGGCCTGGCCGCCCTCCAGCGTGTACAGCGAGTGCTGCACCAGCTCGGTCTCCACCGTCTGCGCGGCAAGGCCCAGCTGCTCCCGCACCGTACGCACGAAGCCCTCGATCTTGCGCTGCACGGGCACGAAACGCTTGGGGCCCAGGGCCAGCCCGATGCGGGTGTGGCCGAGGGAGGCCAGGTGCGTGACCGCCAGCGCCATCGCCGCGCGGTCGTCGGGGGAGATGAACGGCGCCTGCACCTTCGGGGAGAAGCCGTCCACCAGCACGAACGGCACGCCCTGGGCGCGCAGTCGCTCGTAGCGCTGCATGTCGGCCGTGGTGTCCGCGTGCAGTCCGGAGACGTAGATGATGCCGGCGACGCCGCGGTCCACGAGCATCTCCGTCAGCTCGTCCTCCGTCGACCCGCCGGGGGTCTGCGTGGCCAGCACCGGCGTGTAGCCCTGCCGGGTCAGCGCCTGCCCGATGACCTGGGCCAGGGCGGGGAAGATGGGGTTCTCCAGCTCCGGGGTGATCAGACCGACCAGGCCCTCACTGCGCTGGCGCAGCCGCACCGGGCGTTCGTAGCCGAGGACGTCGAGAGCGGCGAGCACGGACTGGCGGGTGGTGGCGGCGACGCCCGGCTTTCCGTTGAGGACGCGGCTGACGGTCGCTTCGCTCACGCCCGCCTGGGCGGCGATGTCGGCAAGCCGTGTGGTCACAGCACCGGACTGTAGCGGGCGTATGCCGCCCTGCACACCGACCGGACGCCTGGTGCGCGCCGGTGAGCGGCGCCGCGCCGCGGGTTGCTGCGTCATCGCGATCCCTCGTGTCGTGGTCGGCGTCCGGTTCCGCAACGGATGATTCCCCCGGCGGTAACGGATGGCAAGTGCTTGCAGAGTCTTGCACAACCCCTCGCCGGGCCGCCGTACGGCCCGTATACAGGTTGCACGCGGAAGGCGGACAGGTCACGGTGGCATAACTCTCGACAGGCCTTGCACTTTTTTTCTGCAAGGTCTTTCGCGACGATTGCATCGCTGTTACGTTCACGTCGCCCGGCGCGGCGGCAACGACGCAGTCGGCAAGTCGAGCAGGAGCGGCAGACGGGTCCCCCTGCACCACACGGGCTTTCACCCTCAAGGAGATCTCATGCGGCGTGGCATAGCGGCCACCGCGCTGGTGGCGTCCCTCGCCCTCGCGGCGACGGCCTGCGGCGACAGCGACAGCGGCGACAAGGCCGACGGCCCGGTCACCCTCACCTGGTGGGACACGTCCAACGCCACCAACGAGGCGCCGACGTACCAGGCCCTGGTCAAGGAGTTCGAGGCCGCCAACAAGGGCATCAAGGTCAAGTACGTCAACGTGCCCTTCGACCAGGCGCAGAACAAGTTCGACACGGCCGCCGGCTCCAAGGGCGCCCCCGACATCCTGCGCTCCGAGGTCGGCTGGACCCCCGCCTTCGCCAAGAAGGGCTACTTCGCGCCGCTGGACGGCACCGAGGCACTCGCGGACCGGGCCAAGTTCCAGCCCAGCCTGATCGAGCAGGCCACGTACGAGGGCAAGACGTACGGCGTGCCGTTCACCACGGACACCCTCGCCCTCGTCTACAACAAGGCCCTGTTCGAGAAGGCCGGCGTCGAGGCGCCCAAGACCTGGGACGACCTGAAGAAGGCCGCCGCCGCGATCAAGGGCAAGACCGGCGTCGACGGCTACTGGGGCTCCACCCAGGCCTACTACGCGCAGTCGTTCCTCTACGGCGAGGACACCGACACCATCGACGCCGACGCCAAGAAGATCACCGTCGCCTCCCCCGCGGCCAAGAAGGCCTACGGCACCTGGCTGAGCCTGTTCGACGGCAAGGGCCTGCACAAGGCCGACACCACCGCGGACGCCTACGCGCACATCCAGGACGCGTTCGTCAACGGCAAGGTCGCCGCGATCGTCCAGGGCCCGTGGGAGATCACGAACTTTTACAAGGGTTCCGCCTTCAAGGACAAGAAGAACCTCGGCATCGTCCCCGTCCCGGGCGGTTCCAGCGGCAAGGCGGGCGCCCCGACGGGCGGCCACAACCTCGCCGTGTACGCCGGCTCCGACGAGGCGCACCAGAAGGCCGCGATGAAGTTCGTGAACTTCATGACCTCGATGAAGGCGCAGGAGACCATCGCGCTGAAGAACTCCACGCTGCCCACCCGCGAGGACGCCTACAGCGTCAAGGTCGTCGCCGACCCGGGCATCGCCGGCTACCAGGGCGTGCTCTCCGCCGCCCAGCCGCGCCCGGCGCTGCCGGAGTACAGCTCCCTGTGGGGGCCGCTCGACAAGGAGCTGCCGAAGATCGCCGGCGGCAAGGTGTCCCTGGACAAGGGCCTGAGCAACGCGGAGCTCGCCATCGCCAAGCTGGTACCGGACTTCAGCAAGTGATCCGGCCGGCCGCCGGAACCCCCCGCCACGGGACGGGTCCGGCGGCCGTCGGCCTGCCCGGCCACCCCCTCAGTGCCGTATTCAGTGCCGCAGAACTTCCAGAAGGTGTCGAACATGACAGTCGCCATCGACCGCGCGACCGGCAAGCGCAGCGGTGACCGTGCGCCGCGGCCCGGGCTGGGCCGGCGCTTCAAGCACAGCTACCAGAAGTACTGGTACGCCTACGCGATGATCGCGCCGGTGGCCGTCGTGCTCGGCGTCCTCGTGCTGTATCCGCTGGCGTACGGCCTCTACCTGACGCTCACCGACGCCAACAGCCTGAACACGGCCCGCACCATCGGCGTCAACGAGATCGAGGCCACGTACAAGTTCATCGGTTTCGACAACTACGCCGACATCCTGTGGGGCCCGACGGCCTACGACCGGTTCTGGTCGCACTTCGTGTGGACGATCGTGTGGACCGCGCTCTGCGTCGCCCTGCACTACGCCATCGGCCTCGGCCTCGCCCTGCTGCTCAACCAGAAGCTGCGCGGCCGCACCCTGTACCGGCTTGTCCTGGTCCTGCCGTGGGCCGTGCCGACCTTCGTCACCGTGTTCGGCTGGCGCTTCATGCTCGCGGACGGCGGCGTCATCAACTCCGCCCTGGAGTTCCTGCACCTGCCGACGCCGCTGTGGCTGGAGGACACCTTCTGGCAGCGGTTCGCCGCGATCATGGTCAACACCTGGTGCGGTGTGCCGTTCATGATGGTCTCCCTGCTCGGCGGCCTGCAGTCCATCGACGCCACCCTCTACGAGGCCGCCGAGATGGACGGCGCGAGCGCCTGGCAGCGGTTCCGCTACGTCACCCTGCCCGGGCTCAGGTCCGTCAGCTCCACCGTCGTCCTGCTCGGCATCATCTGGACGTTCAACCAGTTCGCCGTGATCTTCCTGCTGTTCGGCAACTCCGCCCCGGACGCCCAGATCCTCGTGACCTGGGCCTACCAGCTGGGCTTCGGGCAGCAGCCGCGCGACTTCGCCCAGTCCGCCGCCTACGGCATCCTGCTGCTGGCCATCCTGATCGTCTTCACCTCCTTCTACCGCCGCTGGCTGAACCGCAATGACCAGCAGCTCGCGATCTGAGGCAGGAGTCCCCATGAGCACGACCACCCTCGAGACCCCCGCCGCGGCCGGCGACAGCGCCGTGCACCCGAAGCCGGGCAAGGTCCGCCGGCGCGGCGAGAGCAGCCTCGCCGCGACCCTGGCCTCGCACGGCGTCCTCGTCGCCGCGAGTCTCGTCGCGCTGTTCCCCATCGCCTGGCTGGTGTTCCTGTCCCTCGGCCCGGACAAGGACGACTATCTGCACCCCGGCCGCATCTGGGACAAGATGACGTTCGACAACTACGCGTTCGTCCTGCAGAACACGAGCTTCTTCGACTGGCTGAAGAGCACCCTGGTCGTGTCGCTGGGCACCACGCTGATCGGCGTCGTCATCGCCGCCACCACCGGCTACGCGGTGTCCCGCATGCGGTTCCCCGGGTACCGGAAGTTCATGTGGGTCCTGCTCGTCACCCAGATGTTCCCGGTCGCCGTCCTGATGGTGCCGATGTACCAGATCCTCTCGGAACTCCAGCTCATCGACACCTACCTCGGCCTGATCCTGGTCTACTGCTCCACCGCGGTGCCGTACTGCGCCTGGCTGCTCAAGGGCTACTTCGACACGATCCCGTTCGAGATCGACGAGGCGGGCCGGGTCGACGGACTCAGCCCGTTCGGCACCTTCCTGCGGCTGATCCTGCCGCTGGCCAAGCCGGGCCTGGCCGTCGCCGGTTTCTACAGCTTCATCACCGCGTTCGGCGAGGTCGCCTTCGCGTCGACGTTCCTGCTCGACGACACGAAGTACACCTTCGCGGTCGGCCTGCAGAGCTTCGTCAGCGAGCACGACGCGCAGCGCAACCTCATGGCGGCCACCGCCGTGCTGGTCGCCATACCCGTGTCCGCGTTCTTCTACCTCGTGCAGAAGAACCTGGTGACCGGCCTGACCGCCGGCGGCACCAAGGGCTGACGCCGGTGACCGGAACCCCGCGCGCCCGATCGCGCGGGCGGCGGCCGCGGTGCTCTGTCCGACCCCGCTGCACCGCGGCCGCCTCGTCCGTACGGCCGGCCGGCACCCCGGCCGGTACAGCCGGCCGACCCGCCCGGCCGGCACCCCGCACCCCACACCCGAAGACCCCGTCATGTTGACGCCGTTACGTTCAAGGACGCCATGAGCCAGCAGCACTCCGCAGCCCGGGCCGCCACCACCTCCACGACCCCCACGCCCAGCGCCACCGCCACCGTTTCCCGGCACCGCGACTGGTGGCGGGACGCGGTGATCTACCAGGTCTATCCGCGCAGCTTCGCCGACAGCAACGGCGACGGCATGGGCGATCTGGAAGGCGTACGCCGCCGCCTGCCGTACCTGCGCGACCTCGGCGTGGACGCCGTGTGGCTCAGCCCCTTCTACGCCTCGCCGCAGGCCGACGCCGGCTACGACGTCGCCGACTACCGGGCCGTCGACCCCATGTTCGGCACCCTCCTCGACGCCGACGCGCTGATCCGCGACGCGCACGGGCTCGGCCTGCGCATCATCGTGGACCTGGTGCCCAACCACTCGTCCGACCAGCACGAATGGTTCAAACGCGCCGTCGCCGAAGGCCCCGGCTCGCCGCTGCGCGAGCGCTACCACTTCCGCCCCGGCAAGGGCGCGGACGGCGAACTGCCGCCCAACGACTGGGAGTCCATCTTCGGCGGCCCCGCCTGGACCCGGATCACCGAACCGGACGGCACGGCCGGTGAGTGGTACCTGCACCTGTTCGCCCCCGAGCAGCCCGACTTCAACTGGGAACACCCGGCGGTCGGCGACGAGTTCCGCTCCATCCTGCGCTTCTGGCTCGACATGGGCGTCGACGGCTTCCGCATCGACGTCGCCCACGGCCTGGTCAAGGCCGAGGGACTCCCCGACCTCGGCTCCGAGGAACAGCTCAAACTGCTGGGCAACGATGTCACCCCGTTCTTCGACCAGGACGGCGTCCACGCGATCTACCGGCAGTGGCGCACGATCCTCGACGAGTACGCCGGGAGCAAAGAAGGGCCCGAAGGGTCCCCCGCGGACGGGGGGGCCCGGGAGACGGGCGGGCGGATCTTCGTCGCCGAGGCCTGGACCCCGACCGTCGAGCGCACCGCCCACTACGTGCGCCCCGACGAACTGCACCAGGCGTTCAACTTCCAGTACCTCAGCACCGCCTGGGACGCCGGGGAACTGCGCAGCGTCATCGACCGCACCCTGGAGGCGATGCGTCCCGTCGGCGCCCCCGCCACCTGGGTGCTCTCCAACCACGACGTCACCCGGCACGCCACCCGGTTCGCCAACCCGCCCGGCCTCGGCACCCAGATCCGGCTGGCCGGCGACCGCGAACTCGGCCTGCGCCGCGCCCGCGCCGCCTCGCTCCTGATGCTGGCGCTGCCCGGATCGGCGTACGTCTACCAGGGCGAGGAACTCGGTCTGCCGGACGTCGTGGACCTTCCCGACGAGGTGCGCCAGGACCCGGCGTACTTCCGCGGCGCCGGCCAGGACGGCTTCCGCGACGGCTGCCGCGTGCCGATCCCGTGGACCCGCGCCGGTTCGTCGTACGGCTTCGGCGACGGCGGGAGCTGGCTGCCGCAGCCCGAGGGCTGGGGCGGGCTGAGCGTCGAGGCGCAGACCGGCGAGGCCGGTTCGACCCTGGAGCTGTACCGGGCCGCGCTGGCCGCGCGCCGGGAGCAGCCCGACCTGGGTGCGGGCGACGCGGTGGAGTGGCTGCGGGCACCCGAGGGCGTCCTGGCCTTCCGGCGCGGTGAGTTCGTGTGCGTCGCCAACACCACGGGGGAGTCGGTGACCATGCCGACGTACGGGCGGGTGCTGCTCGCCAGTGGAGAGGTGGCCGAGGTGGACGGCGAGGCGAAGGTGCCCGCGGACACGACGGTGTGGTTCACGACGGCCTGAGGCCCGGCGCCCGCAGTCGGCGTACGGGGCCGTCGCCCTGAGAGCCGACGGCTGAGAACCGGCCGTGGAGAGGTGTGTGCCGAGGGCCTGTCGGCGCGGGCAGGTTGTCCGTGCCGACAGGCCCTCGCAGGTTTTTTCGCCGAATTCCCCACCGCCCGCTGCCCTTTCAGGCGGCGGGCGCCTAACATCTGCGTCACCGCAAGGTTTCTGGAAACTTTCAGCAAGAAACATCAGCGGTACCCAGCGTGACCAACGGCCTCCCCGGGCCGTCCCCCCAGCCTTCGACGAAGAAGGAACCCCACATGGCAGCACGCAGAATCCTTTCCGGGGCGCTTGCCCTCACGGCAGCCACATGTGTCATGGCCCCGACTGCCGCGGAGGCCTCGCCGCCCGGCACGAAGGACGTCACGGCCGTCCTCTTCGAGTGGAACTACGCGTCGGTCGCCAAGGAGTGCACCCGCGCCCTCGGCCCGGCCGGCTACGGGTACGTGCAGGTCTCGCCGCCCGCCGAGCACATACAGGGCTCGCAGTGGTGGACGTCGTACCAGCCGGTCAGCTACCGCATCGCCGGCCGGCTCGGTGACCGCGTCGCCTTCCAGAACATGGTGAACACCTGCCACGGGGCCGGTGTGAAGGTCGTCGTCGACACCGTCATCAACCACATGTCGGCGGGCAGCGGCACCGGCACCGGCGGCTCGTCGTACACCAAGTACGACTATCCCGGCCTGTACAGCTCCTTCGACTTCGACAACTGCACCGGGCAGATCACCAACTACCAGGACCGCGCCAACGTCCAGAACTGCGAACTGGTGGGTCTGGCCGACCTGGACACCGGCGAGGAGTACGTCCGCTCCGCCATCGCGAAGTACATGAACGACCTGCTCTCCCTCGGCGTCGACGGCTTCCGCGTCGACGCGGCCAAGCACATGGCGGCGGGCGACCTCGCGAACATCAAGTCGCGGCTGACCAACCCGTCGGCGTACTGGAAGCAGGAGGTCATCTACGGCGCCGGCGAGGCCGTCCAGCCGACCGAGTACACGGGCGTCGGCGACGTCCAGGAGTTCCGGTACGCGTACGACCTCAAGCGGGTCTTCACCAGCGAGAACCTCGCCTACCTGAAGAACTACGGCGAGGGCTGGGGCTACCTGAACAGCTCCCGCGCGGGTGTCTTCGTCGACAACCACGACACCGAGCGCAACGGCTCCACGCTCAGCTACAAGGACAACGCGAACTACACGCTGGCCAGCGTGTTCATGCTGGCCTGGCCGTACGGGGCGCCGGACGTCAACTCCGGGTACGAGTTCTCCGACCACGACGCCGGGCCGCCCAACGGCGGGCGCGTGGACGCGTGCTGGCAGAGCGGCTGGAAGTGCCAGCACGAGTGGCCGGAGATCAAGTCCATGGTCGGCTTCCGCAACACCACGCGGGGGCAGGCCGTGACGAACTGGTGGGACAACGGCGGCGACGCGATCGCCTTCGGCCGGGGCAGCAAGGGCTTCGTGGCCATCAACCACGAGGGCGCCTCGATGAGCCGGACGTACCAGACGTCACTGCCCGCCGGGACGTACTGCAACGTGCAGAACGGCACCCAGGTGGCGGTGAACTCCTCGGGACAGCTGACGGCGACCCTGGCGTCGAACACGGCACTGGCGGTGTACGCGGGCAAGACGACCTGCTGACCGCTGTCTGCCCGCAGCCGGAGGCGCTCCGGCTGCGGGCCATCGTGCCGCCGGGGCGGCGCGGGCGGGCGCGGGCGGGCGCGGGCGCACCCTGTCGGCGCCGGGTGTGCCCCCACGCGGCCAACTCCACCCCCCGGCCCGCCGGATAACAATCAGACCTGCAACTCCTTACCGCTCCTTTCATCCCTCTTGCTGCAACCCTTGCGTCAAGATACCGTCGCGCGAACGCCCGGCGACGAAGTCGAGATCCGGCCAACCGCCCATCCCGTCACTCGTCCCGCGGCGCAGGGGTCGGACCCGTATGAGCCGCAGTCGCAAGGAGTTCACGCCCGTGATACCGAGATGGCCGGCGCCGGGAAGGCGCCCCACCACGCAGGGCAGGAGGATCGCGGCCGTCACCGTCGCCGCGCTCGCCGCCGCTCTCGTACAGCCTCTGGCCGCCCGGGCGGACGAGCCGCCCGCTCCACCGTCCGACGCGAAGCTCGCCGCGCAGCCCGCCCGGCACGACGCCACGCGCGAGCAGTTCTACTTCGTCCTGCCGGACCGATTCGCCAACGGCGACAACGGCAACGACAAGGGCGGACTGACCGGTTCCCGCCTCGCCACCGGCTACGACCCCACCGACAAGGGCTTCTACCAGGGGGGCGACCTCAAGGGCCTCACGAAGAAGCTCGACTACATCAAGGATCTGGGCACCACCGCCATCTGGATGGCCCCCCTCTTCAAGAACCAGCCCGTGCAGGGCGAGGGCGCCGACGCCTCCGCCGGGTACCACGGCTACTGGATCACCGACTTCACCCGGGTGGACCCCCACTTCGGCACCAACAAGGACCTCGAAGTCCTCGTCGACAAGGCCCACGCCAAGGGCCTGAAGGTGTACTTCGACGTCATCACCAACCACACCGCCGACGTCGTCGACTACGAGGAGAAGTCCTCCTCGTACCTCTCCAAGGGCGCCTTCCCGTACCTCACCGAGGACGGCAGGCCCTTCGACGACGCCGACTACGCCGCCGGTGGCAGGGACTTCCCGTCCGTGGGCCGCGACTCCTTCCCCCGCACCCCGGCCGTCCCCGCCGCGAAGAAGGACATCAAGGTCCCGTCGTGGCTCAACGACCCGGCGATGTACCACAACCGCGGTGACTCCACGTACGCCGGCGAGTCCACCACCTACGGCGACTTCTCCGGGCTCGACGACCTGTGGACCGAGCGTCCCGAGGTCGTGGACGGCATGGCGAAGATCTACGAGCGCTGGGTCCGGGACTTCGGCATCGACGGCTTCCGCATCGACACGGTGAAGCACGTCAACATGGAGTTCTGGACCCAGTGGGCCACGGCCCTGGACGCGTACGCCGCCCGCCGCGGCCGGGACGACTTCTTCATGTTCGGCGAGGTCTACTCCTCGGACACCTCCGTCACCTCGCCCTACGTCACGCGGGGCCGCCTGGACGCCACCCTCGACTTCCCCTTCCAGGAAGCGGCCCGCCAGTACGCCTCCCAGGGCGGCAGCGCGAAGAAACTCGCGTCGGTCTTCGGCGACGACTACAAGTACACGACCGACAAGGCCAACGCCTACGAGCAGGTCACCTTCCTCGGCAACCACGACATGGGCCGCGTCGGGTACTTCTTGAACCAGGACAACCCCCAGGCCTCGGACGCCGAGCTGCTCGGGCGGGCGCGGCTCGCCAACGAGCTGATGTTCCTCAGCCGCGGCAACCCCGTCGTCTACTACGGCGACGAACAGGGCTTCACCGGCTCCGGCGGCGACAAGGACGCCCGCCAGCCGCTGTTCGCGTCCCGCACCGCCGACTACCTGGACGACGACCAGATCGGCACGGACCGCACCCACGCCGACGCCGCCTACGACACGGGCGCCCCGCTCTACGAGCAGATCAGCGCTCTCGCCAGGCTCCGCAAGGCCAACCCGGCCCTCACGGACGGCGTCCAGACCGAGCGGTACGCGGCCGACGGGCCCGGCGTGTACGCGTTCTCCCGCACGGACCCCACGACCCGCACCGAGTACGTCGTCGCTGTCAACAACGCCGGCGAGGCGAAGCCGGCGACTTTCGCGACCGGTTCGGCGGACACCGCCTTCCGCGGCATCCACGGCACGGACACCACCGTGACCTCGGACGCGGACAAGCAGATCGCCGTCACCGTCCCGGCCCGGTCGGCGATCGTGCTGAAGGCCGCCGCGCCGCAGCCGGAGCCGGCCACCGCGCCGTCGCTCACCCTGCGGGCCCCGGCCGCGGGCGCCACCGGCACGGTCGACGTCACCGCCGGCACCGCCGAGGGCAACCGCGTCGTCTTCGCCGCCCAGACGGGCAAGGACCGGTGGAAGATTCTCGGCTCCGCCGACCACGCCCCGTACAAGGTCACCCACACCATCGGCGGCGACGTACCGGCCGGCACCGCCCTGCGCTACAAGGCCGTCGTGATCGACCCGGCGGGCCGCACCCGCAGCGCCACCGCCGGCAGCAGTACCGGCACTCCCCCCGTCCAGGAGCCGCCCACCGCGGTCTCCCGCGACTACGCGATCGTCCACTACCGGCGCGAGGACGGGGACTACCAGGACTGGGGCCTGTACGCGTGGGGCGACCTCGCCGACGGCGAGGCCACCGACTGGCCCGACAGCCACCCCTTCACCGGCCGCGACGCCTACGGCGCCTTCGCCTACGTCAAGCTGAAGCCCGGCGCGTCGAACGTCAGTTTCCTCGTCATCGACAAGGACGGCACCAAGGACGTCTCCGCCGACCGCACGATCGACGTCACCAGGACCGGTGAGGTGTGGATCGAGCAGGGCAAGGAGACGGTACGGACCGAGCGTCCCGAGTACCCGGCGCAGGACAAGACCAAGGCCGTCCTGCACCACCACCGCGCCGACGGCGACTACGACGGCTGGGGTCTGCACACCTGGACCGGCGCCGCGAACCCCACCGAGTGGTCGAACCCGCTGAAGCCGGTGCGGACCGACGCCTTCGGCGCCGTCTACGAGGTGCCGCTCGCCGAGGGTGCCACCAGCCTCGGCTACATCATCCACAAGGGCGACGAGAAGGACCTGCCCACCGACCAGTCCCTGGATCTCGCGGCCAACGGCAACGAGGTGTGGCTGCTCGGCGGCCAGGAGAAGTACCTGCTGCCGCAGCCCGCGGGCTCGGCCGCGGCCGTCGACCCGACCACCTCCAAGGCGGTCTGGATCGACCGGGACACCGTCGCCTGGAACGGCCCCGACGGCGCCGCCTCCACCCGACTGCTGTACTCCCGAAGCGGTTCCATCAAGGCCGCGAACGGCGGCCTGACCAGCGGCGACGACACCCGCCTGCTGCGGCTGCAGACAACCTCGCTGACTGACGCCCAGAAGGCGAAGTACCCCCACCTGAAGGACTACCGGGCCTTCTCCGTCGACCCGCGCGACCGGGACCGGATCCGGGAGGCCCTGCGCGGGCAGGTCGTCGCCGCCCAGCACGCGGCGAACGGCGCGGTCCTCGCCGCGACCGGCGTGCAGATCGCCGGCGTCCTGGACGACCTGTACGACGCGACGAAGGCCGACCTCGGGCCGGTCTTCCGCAACAACCGTCCCACCCTGTCCGTGTGGGCCCCGACAGCGCAGTCCGTGGAACTGGAGATCGGCGGGTCCACCGCCGCCATGAAGCGGGACCCGGCGACCGGTGTCTGGTCGGTGACGGGCCCCGCGTCCTGGCGGAACAAGCCGTACCGGTACGCCGTGAAGGTGTGGGCGCCCAGCGTCCGCGAGGTCGTCACCAACAAGGTCACCGACCCGTACTCGGTCGCCCTCACCGCGGACTCCCAGCGGAGCCTGGCGGCCGACCTGCGCGACAAGGCACTCGCGCCGAGCGGCTGGTCCGCCCTGAAGAAGCCGAAGGCCGTACCGCTGCGGGACGCGCAGATCCAGGAGCTGCACATCCGGGACTTCTCCGTCGCGGACAGGACGGCGAAGAACCGCGGCACCTACCTCGCCTTCGCCGACCGGGACAGCGACGGCAGCAGACACCTGCGCGAACTCGCCGAGGCGGGCACCTCGTACGTGCACCTGCTGCCCGCGTTCGACATCGCCACCATCCCCGAGAAGGCGGCGGACCGGGCCACCGCCGACTGCGACCTCGCCTCCTTCCCGGCCGACTCGGACGAGCAGCAGAAATGCGTGGCGGAGACCGCCGCGAAGGACGCCTACAACTGGGGCTACGACCCGTACCACTACACGGTCCCCGAGGGGTCCTACGCCACCGACCCGGACGGCACGGAGCGCACCGTCGAGTTCCGGAAAATGGTCAAGGCGCTCAACGAGGACGGCCTGCGGGTCGTCATGGACGTCGTCTACAACCACACGGCGGCCAGTGGACAGGCGGACACCTCGGTGCTCGACCGGATCGTGCCCGGCTACTACCAGCGGCTCCTCGCCGACGGCTCGGTGGCGAACAGCACCTGCTGCGCCAACACCGCCACCGAGAACGCCATGATGGGCAAGCTCGTGGTCGACTCGATCGTCACGTGGGCCAGGGAGTACAAGGTCGACGGCTTCCGCTTCGACCTCATGGGCCACCACCCCAAGGCGAACATCCTCGCCGTGCGCAAGGCCCTCGACGCCCTGACCCCCGAGAAGGACGGCGTCGACGGCAAGAAGATCATCCTGTACGGGGAGGGGTGGAACTTCGGCGAGATCGCCGACGACGCCCGCTTCGCACAGGCCACCCAGAAGAACATGGCGGGCACGGGCATCGCCACGTTCTCCGACCGGGCCCGTGACGCGGTGCGCGGCGGCGGCCCCTTCGACGAGGACCCCGGAGTCCAGGGCTTCGCCTCCGGCCTGTACACCGACCCCAACCCGGCGGCGGACAACGGCACCGGGGCCGAGCAGAAGGCCCGTCTGCTGCACTACCAGGACCTGATCAAGGTCGGGCTGTCCGGCAGCCTCGCGCGGTACGGCTTCACCGACACCAGCGGCAAGGAGGTCAAGGGCTCCGACGTCGACTACAACGGCGCCCCGGCCGGCTACGCGGACGCCCCGGGGGACGCCCTCGCCTACGCCGACGCGCACGACAACGAGTCGCTGTTCGACGCCCTCGCCTTCAAACTGCCGAAGGACACCCCGGCCGCCGACCGGGCCCGGATGCAGGTGCTGGCGATGGCCACGGCCGCCCTCTCGCAGGGCCCGGCCCTGTCCCAGGCGGGCACCGACCTGCTGCGCTCGAAGTCCCTGGACCGCAACTCCTTCGACAGCGGCGACTGGTTCAACGCCATCCACTGGGACTGCGCCGACGGCAACGGCTTCGGCCGCGGGCTGCCCCCGGCGGCCGACAACGAGGCCAAGTGGCCGTACGCCAAGCCGCTGCTGAAGTCGGTCGCGGTCGGCTGCGAGCAGATCGAGGGGGCTTCGGCCGCCTACCGGGACCTGCTGAAGATCCGTACCTCGGAGTCCGCGTTCTCCCTCACCACCGCCGAACAGGTGCAGGCCACGCTGTCCTTCCCGCTGTCCGGCAAGGACGAGACGCCCGGCGTCATCACCATGCGACTCGGTGACCTGGTCGTCGTGTTCAACGCGACCCCCGAGGCGCAGGAGCAGCGCGTCGCGGCCCTCGCCGGGACGGCCCACCGGCTGCACCCCGTGCAGGCGTCCGGCGCGGACCCGGTGGTGCGGAAGGCGTCGTACGACGCGGACAGCGGCACGTTCCGGGTGCCGGGCAGGACGGTGGCCGTCTTCACCCGCTGACGTGAACCGCCGCGGACGCTCGGGTCCCACGGGGCCACCCACGGTCGGGTGGCCCCGTCGCCGTGGAACGGGGGTGCCCCGAAAAGGTGACGGCGGCGCCGTTCAGGACGCGAGGGCCATCAGGCGGGTCGCCAAACCGTGGAAGGGGCCGTCGGCCGGCTCGTCCTTCACGACCCGGCGCAGCAGGCCCGCCAGTTCGTCGTCGTAGGCGGCGCTGACGGCGGCAAGCGCGGCGAAGTCGTGCACGAGCTGGGTCTCCAGCTCCCCCCGCGGAACGCGCCGCCCGTCCAGCCAGATCAGCGCCGTCGACTCCACGAGTGAGATCCACGAGCGTATGACCAGTTCGAGGGCGACGCCGATCAACTGCTGCCGCCGCTCCTCGACTCCCCATCTGCGCGAACCCCGGTAGTCAGCGAACATTTTACCGATCGAAACCGGTCCTGAACGGGTCGGTTCCGACACGGACGTTCGCGAGCGCCGTGGTGCGGGGCGCGATGGGAGCGTGGCGGCCGGCTCCTCGCGGCCGCTGATCCCTCACTCGCCCAGGCCGCCGACCGTCCGGCCGTCCCGCAGCGTCCCCTTCAGGGCCGCCCGGGCGCCCTGCTCCGCGCGCACCGCGAGCACGTTGCCGCGCCCGGAACCGCTGACGGCGCCGGTCGTGCGGATCGACTCGGTGTCACGGCTGCCCGCCGCCAGCAGGTACCAGCGGTCGGCCGGAGACTTCCACAGCACGCCCGCGAGCACGTGCGGATCCTTGGCGCCGCACGCCGTCACGTTCTCCGCCTGCGCCGCCACGGTCCCGAGGGTCCCGCCCGGCGCGTGGAACTGCGCCAGCACCCGTTCGCCGCCGCCCCGCCAGGTCTCCGCGCGGGTGCACACCCAGGAGGCCCGCCCGCTCGCGTCGGGCAGCCGCTGATCGGCGTACTCCCAGGTGTTCACGCTCCGCACGCCCGCCGAGCGCACCGCGTCCAGCGAGCACGCGTACGGCGCCCAGGCCCGCAGCCCCTCGGCGCCCGCGGTGTCGGCCGCCGCACCGGGGCCGCCCGTGGTGAGCCGGGCCGGGACCAGCTCGCCGAGGTCGCTCATCACGCGCGTGCCGGTGCCGTCGCTCACCTGGAGCACCTGCCACGACGTGCACGCGCCGGGCTTCCGGGCGGCCGGGCTCGCCAGCGGCGCCGTCACACCGCCGGTGATCGCGAGGTCCCGCGCCGGGGCGTCCGGCTTCGCGAGGTCCCGGACGGACGCCCGCTTCACCCAGGGCGCCGTCAGATAGCGGACGTTGACGTCGGCGCGCTCCAGCACCACCGCGCTCGCCTCCGCCGGACCGGCGCCGTCGACCCGCGCGAAGTCGAGCGCGGCGCCCGCCGTACCGTCCTTCGGCTCCGCGTACCGGGCGATGCGCAGGCCGTCGTAGAGGATCACCACCCGCGCCGTGCCGACGTTCCCCGCGTACAGCAGCTGGGGCGGGCCCGACGGGCCACCGGACGGGGTGCCGGGCGTCGCCGTCACCTGCACCGTCTCGCCGGGACGCGCCCACACGGCGAGGGCGCGGCGCAGCAGGGCCCGGTCGCCGACGAGTGCGCCCCGCGCGGGCCACACGGAGAAGTCGCTGCGCGCGGAGGTCTGCCACGCGGCGGGCGCGACCCGGGTCAGCCTCCCCGGGTCGAGTGCCGCCTCGGCCCCCGGATTGCGCGCGTACGGCGGTGCCGCCGCGCCGTCCGGGCCCCAGGCGTCGCCGGGCATGCCGAGCAGCGCGCCGCACACCAGCAACGCGGCTCCCGCGGCGAGCGCCGCCTTCATGTGCTGCCTGCGCCGTATCAGGTCGGTGGGCCGCGCCTGGAGCGAGCAGGCGTCGAACTCGGGGGAGTCCAGCAGCGCGTACCGCTCCGGCACCTCACCGGCCGCGCGCAGCGCCCCGGCCACGTCGGCGACACCCGCCTCGGCCAGCACCACGCGCACGTCGCCCTCGGGCAGCTTCTCCAGGCCGCGCAGCACGTACGCGGCGCGTGCCGGGCCGGACAGCGCGGCCAGCTGCCGGTCCAGGGCGAGTTCGTCGGCGCCGCCCGAGCGCGGGAACAGCTTGAGTCCCCACGTCTGCGGCAGCACCGGCGGCAGCTGGGAACGCCGGGGCAGCACCCTGGCGCGCAACGGCAGGTCCGCCTCCAGCGCCGTACGCAGCACCCGCAGCCTGACCAGGGTGTAGCCGGGGTCGGCGTTCCGGCCCGCCGACTGCGCCGGGATCAGGGGCAGGGGTGTCCGGCCGCGCGGCAGGGCGCGCTGGGTGAGGGCATGCGCGGTCAGGACGCGCCTGCTGCGGCCGAGGCGGGGCGGCAGCACCAGATAGGCGAGCCGGACCAGCCGGGGATAGTGCTCGACGAGCGCGGCCTCGGCCTGTTCGACGTCCACGACCGGGTCGGCGAGCGAGGGGGAGGGGTGCGGGGCGACATCCTGTGACTGCACGTTCAGCAGAACGAGCGAATCGTTGGATGGTCACCTCACACACGGGCGTTGTTGTGCGGGCCGGTGCCCTCGGGGCGGTCGGCCGCCGGGGTCGTGCGCCGGGGGCGAACGGCGGGGGCATGCGCAGGGGGCATGCGGAAGGGTCAGGCGGTGGGGCCGTCCTCCGGGGCGGTCAGCTGCCGGGCGTAGTGCGCCATCGACCGCTGGTAGCGCGGCAGATGGGGGGCGAGGGCGCCCAGGACGAGCGACAGGCCCTCGCGGTCGCGGCCGAGGCTCGACAGGCACAGCGCGAGCGTGGCGCGGACCGCGTCGTCCAGCTCGTCCGACGGGGCGGCCAGTTCGGGTGTGAGGAGCTCGACGCCCTCCCGGGCGCGGCCGGTGTTCCGCAGCGAACTGGACAGCTGGATCTTCGTCCGGCGTGCCTTGTACGGGCTCACCTCGCCGAGGCCGCGCGCCAGCGCCTCCCGGTAGAGCGGTACGGCCTTGTCGGAGTGGCCCGTCGAGTCCCAGGCGCAGGCCTGCTCGAACGGGCCGAGCGGGCTGTCCGCGGGCAGTTCGGCCACGAACGTGTCGATCAGCGCGCGGAACTCGGCCGCCCCGTCCTCGCCGTAGCCGTCGAGGGACGCCCAGGCGGCGCTCACACGGTCTTCCCAGTCCTGGTTCACCGGCCCACCCTCGCACGGCGGTACGGGCCGCGGCACCCGGATTTGAGCACGGCGCGGTCCGCGCCCGTATCCAGCACCGGGCCCCGGGCGGGGCCGGCCGCGGCATGCCGCCGCGCCGTGCCGTACCGCCGCGACCGACCGGAGGGAACAGGATGAGGACGACCCGACCGATGCTCGCGCTGAACGGGGCAGTGGTGGCGATGGCACTGGCCCTGACGGGCTGCGGAGCCGACGGGCACGGCAGCGGGCACGGGGGCGGGCACGGGGGCGGGTCCGTGCCGGCCCGTGCGGCGACCGGCAGCCTGGAGCAGCTGGCCGCCACGGCGAAGTGCCGGCCGGACCTGCAGACCGACGCGGACGAGATCCGCCAGGCCGTCTGCGGGACCGGCGAGGACAGGTACGTTCTCGCCACCTTCGCCACCGACCGCGGCCGGCGCGAATGGATCAACACGGCCAAGGACTACGGCGGCCACTACCTCGTCGGCCGCAAGTGGGTCGCCGTCGGCCACGCGGACGTGGTGCGCTCGCTGCGCGGGCGGCTGGGCGGCACGCTGGAGGAGGGCGCCTCGCACGGGGGCCACGACGGCCACGAGGACGCCGGCACCGGCGGTCCGGGCTCGCACCCCTGAACACGCCCGGCCCGTCGGGCGTGCTGGACACACGCCGGGCAGGCACGGGAGCCGGCGGCGGGACGTCCCTCCCGCCGCCGGCTCCTCGCGCGGCCCTCCGCCGGCCCGCCCCCTACCGGGTCACCGGCAGTCCTCACCGCTGTTGACGCAGTCGACGACCCGGTTCATCAGGTCCTCGTCCATGACGTTGATGAAGTCGTCGTGGTCGGTGATCGGCTTGTGCAGCTGCTCGGGGAAACCGTCGACCGCGAACGGGTTCCGCACCTGCCCGTCCTCGACGGTGGGCCGCGGCACGTCGTAGACCAGGTTCATCGTCAGCCGCGGGATGGCCCGGAAGCCCTCCGGGCAGGCGCCGGTGGCCGGGTCGGCGAACGCGACGTGGTCACGGTGGTTGGCGCTGTCGGTGTTCCGGCCGTCCCAGCAGCTCTGGAAGTCGAACATCCGGACCACCTCCGACCCGTCCGGGCACAACGGGTACTTGTCCGCGAGGACCCGGTCCTCGAAACCGGTGCAGGACCAGCCGGCGTTGGCGTTCGCGTCGCCGTTGGTGAACGCCTTCGCGTCACCGGTGATGATGCGCAGCAGTTTCGGCATCGCGACGACCTGGCTCCGCGGGTTCCCGACGAAGACGATCTCGGCCCTCTCCGCCTGCAGAATCGTGCCGACATTGCCCTCGGCGCCCCCGCCCTGCTCATCCGCGTCGAATTCCCGGCCGCCGTCCTGAAGCCGCAGCACCGGCCAGTAGTACGTGGACCTGTCGCCCTGGTTCTGGCAGCTGGTGTCGGCGTTCGCGAGGTCCTCGTCGCTGGAGAACGCGTCGTTGTCCTGGTTGCCGACATAGTCGTGCGTGTGGTGCGCGCCGTTGTCGACGCCGGGCGCCGCGATCAGGTTGTCGCTGTTGAACAGGTCGTTCTCGTTCACACCGCACGCGGTCGTGAACGAGCCCGTCGAGGCCTGTTCGCCCCGTTGCGGCTGCCGCACGTCGGGTTCGACGGTCGTGATGTCGACGAAGTCCTCGGCGACCGGGCCCGCGGCGCCGTTGCCGTTGTCGCCCTGCCGGCCGCCGCCTCCCTGCTCCCGGCCGCCGTCCTGGCCGTCGGGGTTCTGGTCCGGGCCGTCCCCGGCGCCGTCCTCGTCGGTCTCGGGCTGCTCGGCCGGGACACCCCGGCACCCGGCGAACCGGTCCAGGCCGGACGGCTCGCTGCCGCCCGCCCGCCGGATCGCGATGCCGATCCGGTCGATGGTGGCGTCACGCCGGGACGTCAGCGGGCCGAGGATGACGTTCTGCACGTAGGCCGGATCGCTCTCCTGCGCGTCGCGCGTCGACGCGAGACGGGTGTACGCCTCCGTGATCTGCTCGTCCAGGTTCGCCAGCTCCCTGTCGACACCGGAGCGGGCGCCCCTCGGCAGGCGACTGAGCCGCTGGCCGACGTCCGGGCAGTCGATCGTGGCGATCCGCGCCCCCGCCGACCCGGTCCTGCCGTCCCGGCTGCCGGACTCGTGCGCCGAGGCGTGGAAATTCGCCCAGATCAGCCCGCCCCCACCGAGCGCCAGTGCCGCCGATGCGGCAACAACCCTGGTGATCAGCGGCGTACGGCGTTTTCGCGTAATGCTTCCCATGGAACTCCTCTGACTTCCTTGCGGGGCAGCGGGGCGCCCGACGGGAGTGAAGCGGCGCCCTCCCGTACGGAGTCGGACCCAGAGGCGTTCAGCCGGTCCGGCGATTACCGGGAATCGGCGGCGTGATCGATGCGGGAAGGGCCGGGTGAACAGCGGCCGCCGTGAACTCCCGGGAAATGCCGGGGATGCGGCGGTATCCGTGTCCGCGTCGCCCCGGCAGCCCCCGGCGACCGGCATCCCCCGCCGGCGCCGGTCGCCCCGGACCGCACCCCCGGGCCCCCGCCCCCGCTCCCGGTCAGGGGGCGGTGCCGGGCACGCCCTCGGCGAGGATCCTCGCCTCCACCTCCGGGTCGAGGCCCGGGCGCGGCCGGCCGGGGCGCTGCGGCGCCGTACCGCCCCTCTCCCGCAGCCATGCCCAGGTGTCGGCGACGGTGTCCGCCACGGGCCGGCAGCGCAGCCCCGCCGCGACGGCCCGCGAGACGTCCGCGGCGTGCAGCGCGTCGTGCATGTCGCTGCCCGGCGGCACCCACACGGGCAACTCCGTCCACGGCGCGATGCCCGCCGCCAGGATCACCTCCGGCCCGGTCCAGCGCAGTTCGGCCCGGCCGCCGGTCACCCGGGCACAGGCTTCCAGCAGCTCGCCCATCGTCGTGTGCCCCTGCGGGCTCATCAGGTTGTACGGCCCGCTCAGCCCCGACCGCGCCGCGTGCAGGATCCACTCGGCGAGGTCGCGTGCGTCGACGTACTCCAGCGGCAGGTCCCGCGGCCCCGGCGCCAGCACCGGGCCGCCGCGCGCCATACGGGTCAGCCACCAGGGCAGCCGCCCCACGTTCTCGTACGGCCCGAGGAGCAGCCCCGCCCGCACCAGCAGCGAACGCTCCGCGCCGAAGGCCTCCAGCGCCGCCAGCTCACCGCCCCGCTTGTCCCGCGCGTAGTCGGTCTGGTCCGCGTCGGCCGAGGCGCCCTCGACCACCGGCGCATCCTCCCCGTACCCGGCGGGCGGCGCCCACGTGTACACCGAGCAGCTCGAGACGTACACGTACCGTCCGGCCCGGTCCCGCAGCAGCCGCGCCGCGTCCCGCACCGCACGGGGCGCCGCCGACCACGTGTCGACCACGACGTCCCACTCCGCGTCGTCCGCGGCGAGGGCGGCGAGCCCGTCCGGTGCGGTGCGGTCGCCCCGCAGGGACCGCACCCCCGCCGGGGCCGCGTGCCGCCCCCGGTTGAACACCGTCACGTCCCAGCCCCGGCCCAGCGCCGCCGCCACCACGGCCCGCCCCGCGAACTCCGAACCACCCAACACCAGAATCCTCATGCCGGTCACTGTGCCCGGCCCGGCCGAGCCGCGTAACGGCAATCTGCCGTCAGCAGAGACTCACCGCCGCGTCGGCGGCACGTACGTGTAGCCGACCCGGCGCACCGTCCGGATCACCGACCGGTGCTCGGCGCCCAGCTTGCGGCGCAGCCGGGCGACATGGACGTCGACCGTACGGCCGTCCCCCACGTGCCCGTAGCCCCACACCGCGCTCACCAGCTGGGCGCGGCTGTGCACCCGGCCCGGACGGGCGACGAGATGGGCGAGCAGCTCGAACTCCAGGTACGTCAAATCGAGTTCCCGCCCGTCGACCTCGACGGTCCGCCGTACGGCGTCGACGCGCACGAGGGGCGCTTCGTCGTCGGGGACGGGAGGCGCGTCGTCCCTGTCGCCGTCACCGGCCGGACCGGTGGCTCCCGGCACGCCACCGGGCGCGGTGCGAAGCGGCGGCCGACCGGCTTCCGGACGGGCGGGGGCGGGGAGGAACGGCGGCTGCCGGCCGGCCGGGACGAGCACCAGGTAACCGATCATCGGCGGCCGTCCCGGCAACGGGGGCAGGGTGTGCGGTGGCGCGGGCAGCCAAGTCGCGCCCGGCGGCAGGAGGCCCGCCACGTCCACGACCGGTGGCACGGTCGCGGCGGTGGTCTCGTCCCGGTCGACGGCTCGCCGTCGGTGCCGCGCGCCGCCGGGCGAGCGGTCGGGGAACGGGGCGCCGGACAGGCCGGCGGACGGGACGGCCGAGGGGGTGGGGGCGGGGGACTGGGAACGGGAGGTGTTCGCCATGACAGGTCAGCTCTTTCGCGCGAGGAGTGCGTCGGGAAAGGGCGACGGCCGCGAGTCGTGGTCGGGGCGTCGCGGGACGTACGTCGTCCGCGCTGGCCGAAGTCCGGGATACGGCTTCAGAGGGCCCGCGCGTTCACCGCGCGGCAACAGACCCGGTCGAAGTCGTGATGCTGACGGGAAGGCCAGAAGGGCTCCAGGTCGTCACGACCCGTCGCGGTGAACCTCTGGAAGCCGGTCATCCCTCCATTGAAGCAGACACCCGTCTTCCGCAGCAGTCGTCTTCCACACCCTGCACGCCCCGCCCGGCCCTGACGTTCCCCGCCAGGGCGGGCTGGAGCCCTCGCCGGGCGACTCGGTGCTTCCGCCGTCCCCGGGCGGCACACCGCCGACTACCGGGACAGGGCATCCCGTACCGCCTCGTCGGTGCGGGCCACGACCGCCGTACCGTCGTCCGCCGTGATGATCGGGCGCTGAATCAGCCTGGGGTGCTCGGCGAGCGCCGCGATCCAGCGGTCGCGCGAGGTCTCGTCCCGAGGCCACTCCTTGAGCCCGAGCGCCTTGGCGGCGTCCTCCTGGGTGCGGGTGATGTCCCAGGGTTCGAGGCCGAGCCGGTCCAGTACGGCCTTGATCTCGTCCTCGCTCGGCACGTCCTCCAGGTAGCGGCGGACGGTGTAGTCGGCGCCCTCGGCGTCGAGCAGTGTCACGGCGCTCCGGCACTTGGAACAGGCCGGATTGATCCAGATCTCCATGCTTCCCACCGTACGCGAGACCCGTGCCCCACCTGCGTCACAGCACCCCCGAAAGCCGTTGTGGCCAGGGCTTTTGTCAGTGGTGGGCGGTAGAATAAGAGCAGTGTTGGAGAGCGGCGCCGGGGTCGGCCGAGGCCCCGTCCGGCGCTCTCCCCGCGACAGGAGGATGCCTGTGCCCGCTGCCGCACTGAAGGCGAAGCCGCTGCCCACCCAGTCCACCGCGAAGCGCCCCGTCCTGCTCGACCTGCCCTACGCCCCCGTGGAGAAGCGCCCGCTGCCGCCGGGCCGCCCCCGCGAGTGGTACATCACGCACAACCGGCGTCTGAAGGCGATGCGGCTCGCGATCGCCCTGCTCGACTCCGGCGTCCACGTCCCCGACCAGGCCCGCAACGAGACCATCCGGAAGGCGGCGGAGACGGTGGGCATCCACCCGCCGTCGGACACGACGTGCCACATGGTGCGCGCACTCATGCGCTACTGCCGCTGACACCGACCGGTGCCGGGCGTCCCCCGCGTACGGGACGCCCGGCACCGGCGTATCCAGCCGCGGCACCCGCCTGCCCGGCCCTGCCATACCGGCCCCGGCGTAGGCACGGAGTTTCCGGCCCCCGGCACCGGCGCGTCCAGCTCCGGGCAGGGGTGCCCGGTCCCTGGCACCGGCGTGTCCCGGCCCCGGTCCTCGGCGTGTCCAGCCCTTCGGCACCGGCGTGACCGCCGCCCGGCGGGGGCGCGTCCGGCCGTCGCCCCCGTCCGGCGCTCAGCCCGCCAACTCCCGCTCCAGCGGCGTCCGGAAGCGCGGCGTCACCCGCGTCGCCCCCACCCAGCCGCGCAGCCGCTCCGCCTCCGCGGCGACCGCCGCCTCCGCGTCGCGGCCCGCCCCACCCGGGTCGAGGAGCCGCCAGACGATCTCCCCGTCGGCGCGCTGCGCCCAGCCGCCGACGACCCGCCCGTTCCACCACACGGTCGGCCCCACGTTCCCGCTCCGGTCGAACAGGGCCGCCCGCAGGCCCGGCGCCAGATACCAGTCCCGGTGCTGCCACCCCATCGCCGTCGGATCGAGGCCCGGCAGCAGCGCCGCCCACGGCTCCCTGGGACCCGCCACCGGCCGCTCGTCGCCGTCCGCCACGTACCCCGTGCCCTCGTCCAGCGACACCGGCCGCGCCCCGATCACGGCGAGCGCCGCGCGTACGTCGGTCACACGCCATCCCGTCCACCACTTCAGGTCCGCCTCCGTCGCGGGCCCGCACGCCGTGAGCCAGTGCCGCAGCAGCACCGCCCGCGCCCCGGCCGGATCCAGCTCCGGATGCTCCGGGGCGAGCGCCCAGCGGAATTGGTTCGACGTCCACGACCCGAGCGGCCGCCCCCGTACGACTTTGCCCTCCACGCCCAGCACCTTCAGCAGCCGCGTCGACACGGTGTGCACGCCCTCGTAGCGCCTGCCGGCCGCGTACACGAATTGTTCCCGCAACCGCGGCTCGTCCACGGCGAGTTCGGCCGCCGTGGCCTGGCCGCGCCGGCCCAGCGCGGCCAGCGCCGCCTCCTCGACCTCCCGCAACCAGGCAGCATCCGGCGCCCCCGCCACCGCCATGTCCCGCACCAGCGCGGCGCGCTCCCGGGCGGCCACGGTGAGACCGGTCGAGGCGTGCACGACGGCGGTCAGCTCGGCCGGGAACACGAACACCGTGTGCCGCATGCCGTGCATCCGGACCATGGCACGGTCCCCGTACAGCGCCCGCTCGGTCTCCGGCACGGTCTTCGCCGGGTCCGCCAGCCGCGCGCCCACCGCCAGATACACCGTCGCCGGGTCCGTACCGTGCAACGCGACCAGCGAAGAGGCGACCTCCTCGGGACTCGCCGCCCGGGCCGGCCCGGCCAGCCGGTGCCGCAGCGCGAGCCGCGACCGCCGCTCCGCCGCCGTGACGTGCCGCAACGCTTCACCCATGCCTGCCGCCTCACCGTGCTGTGGTCCGTCGTCCGGCCATCTTCCCGGGCCACACTGACAACGGCCCGCAAAGCAGGGCCCCACTGGACGGCCCGCAGAAGCGGGCCGCTCGGACGGGCCGCGGACGGGACCGGGACGGCCCCGGCCCGGCGTCCGGCCGGCCCCCGAACGAGGCCGTCCCTGACCATGGACCGGACGGACTCAGAACGGCGGCCGGAACCCCCCGTAACCCAGCAGCACGATCAGGGCGGCCATGCCGCCGAGGACCAGCACGGCCGACAGCCACGCCGGCCGTGCCCGGGCCGCCCCGCGGGAGCGGGCGGAGGACGGTTCCGGCCGGAACGGGACCGGTCCCGGCGGGTTGTGCTTCCAGCGCGCGGCCAGCATCCGGGCACGGGCGGAGGGCTCCTTGTGCTCGGCGCCGTCCGCCCATCTCAGGTCGTACTCGCGCTGCTCGAAATCGTCCCGCTCGGTCATCCCGGCCGTCTCCGTAGTCCCTCGAACTCCTGCCTGTTCCCAGGGTCCCCCGCGCGGGCCGGTTCTGTGAAGCTCGGCCCGACGGTCACCCGGACACGGCGAGGGCCCGCCACCCCGGCAGGGGCGGCGGACCCTCGCAAGCAGCACCCCGGGCCGGCGGACCCGGGGCGTCTGTCACACGTCGAAGTACAGCTCGAACTCGTGCGGGTGCGGGCGCAGCTGCAGCGGCGCGATCTCGTTCGCGCGCTTGTAGTCGATCCACGTCTCGATCAGGTCGGGCGTGAACACGTCGCCCTGGAGCAGGAACTCGTGGTCGGCCTCCAGGCGGTCCAGGACCGCGCCGAGGGAGGTCGGGACCTGGGCGACGTTCGCGTGCTCCTCGGGGGCCAGCTCGTAGAGGTCCTTGTCGATCGGCTCGGCCGGCTCGATCTTGTTCTTGATGCCGTCCAGGCCCGCCAGCAGCAGAGCCGAGAACGCCAGGTACGGGTTGCCGGAGGCGTCCGGCGCGCGGAACTCGACGCGCTTGGCCTTCGGGTTCGAGCCCGTGATGGGGATACGCATCGCGGCCGAGCGGTTGCGCTGCGAGTACACCAGGTTCACCGGTGCCTCGAAGCCCGGCACCAGGCGGTGGTAGGAGTTCACCGTCGGGTTGGTGAAGGCCAGCAGCGACGGGGCGTGCTTGAGGATGCCGCCGATGTAGAAGCGGGCGGTGTCCGACAGGCCCGCGTAACCGGCCTCGTCGTAGAACAGCGGCTCGCCGCCGCTCCACAGCGACTGGTGGACGTGCATGCCCGAGCCGTTGTCGCCGAAGATCGGCTTCGGCATGAACGTCGCCGTCTTGCCGTTCTTCCAGGCCACGTTCTTCACGATGTACTTGAAGAGCTGGAGGTCGTCGGCCGCGGCGAGCAGCGTGTTGAACTTGTAGTTGATCTCGGCCTGGCCGGCGGTACCCACCTCGTGGTGCTGACGCTCGACCTTCAGGCCGGACCGCTCGAGCTCGAGGGAGATCTCGGCGCGCAGGTCGGCGAAGTGGTCGACCGGCGGGACCGGGAAGTAGCCGCCCTTGTAGCGGACCTTGTAGCCGCGGTTGTCCTCGAGGGCGCCGGTGTTCCAGGCGCCGGCCTCGGAGTCGATGTGGTAGAAGGACTCGTTCGCGCTGGTGGCGAAGCGGACGGAGTCGAAGACGTAGAACTCGGCCTCGGGGCCGAAGAACGCCGTGTCGGCGATGCCGGTGGACGCGAGGTAGGCCTCGGCCTTCTTCGCCACGTTCCGCGGGTCACGGGAGTACTGCTCGCCCGTGATCGGGTCGTGGATGAAGAAGTTGATGTTGAGGGTCTTGTCCCGGCGGAACGGGTCGACGCGTGCCGTGGACAGGTCGGGGCGCAGGGCCATGTCCGACTCGTGGATGGCCTGGAAGCCGCGGATCGAGGACCCGTCGAAGGCCTGCTCGGCGTCCGGGTCGAACGCCTCGGCGGGCAACGTGAAGTGCTGCATGACGCCCGGCAGGTCGCAGAACCGGACGTCGACGAACTTGACGTCCTCGTCCGCGATGTACTTCTTGGCCTCGTCGGCGTTCTGGAACATCCAGCTCCTCCTACTCCCGACCGTCCTGCCGGGGTGGTAGTTCGTTCGTGCGGCCAGTGCGGGTGGCACACGCTCGCATCGACACTAGGGACACGGGATTTCTCCGGCGTGACCCCATTGTTTCGCGCAAGTTAACCGGTCCCGTTCCCACGGTAGCTCCGCCGCACCCCGGCGTCTCCCGCTCATATCCGGCCGCAGTACCGTGGACGGGTGGACAACAGGGAAGCATTCGGATCATGGCTGTCGGGGCCCCGCGAGGCCCTGGAAAACGCGGGTGCGGATCTCGGACACCGGGGGCAGCGGCTCGGTCTGCCGGAGGACGGTCCCGGCTCGATCGCCCGGCCCGGCCGCCGCATCGGCGCGCTGGCCGTGGACTGGGGCCTGTGCCTCCTGATCGCCTACGGTCTGATCACCGGCGGCTACGACCAGCGGACCAGCAACTGGACGCTGCTGATCTTCTTCGGCATGACCGTCCTCACCGTCGGCACGATCGGCTGTTCGCCCGGCAAGCGGATCTTCGGCATCCGGGTGCTCGCCCTGGACACCGGCACGGTCAACCCGCTGCGCGTCCTGCTGCGCACGGTGCTGCTGTGCCTGGCGATCCCGGCTCTGATGTGGGACCGCGACGGCCGCGGCCTCCACGACCGGCTGGCACGCACGGTCGAGGTCCGCATGTGATCCCCGCCCGACCCGCCTGACAGGACCCGCGTACGAGGAAGGGGCGCCCGGATCACTCCGGGCGCCCCTTCCTCGTACGACGGTGTCGGGCTCAGCGGCCCCTCGGTCCGCCCTTCGGCAGCTTCATGCCCTTCGGCATGGGCCCCTTCGGCAGCGGCATGTTGCTCATCAGGTCGCCCAGTGCGCGCAGCCGGTCGTTGGTCGCGGTGACCTGCGGGCCGGTGAGCACGCGCGGCAGCTTCAGCATGGTGGTGCGCAGCTTCTTCAGCTCGACCTGACCCTCGCCGATGCCGACGATCAGGTCGTGCACCGGTACGTCGGCCACGATGCGGTTCATCTTCTTCTTCTCGGCGGCCAGCAGGCCCTTCACCCGGTTCGGGTTGCCCTCGGCGACCAGCACGATGCCGGCCTTGCCGACGGCCCGGTGCACCACGTCCTGGCTGCGGTTCATCGCCACAGCGGGGGTCGTGGTCCAGCCCCGGCCGATGTTGTCCAGCACGGCCGCTGCGGCGCCCGGCTGGCCCTCCATCTGCCCGAAGGCGGCCCGCTCGGCCCGGCGCCCGAACACGATCGCCGTCGCGAGCAAGGCGAGCAGGAGGCCCAGGATGCCGAGATAAATGGGGTGACCGATCAAGAAACCGATCGCGAGGAAGACACCGAGGGTGACGATTCCGACTGCCGCGAGTACAAGACCGATCTTCTTGTCGGCCTTGCGGGTCATCTTGTATGTCAGGGCGATCTGCTTCAGTCGCCCGGGGTTCGCAGCGTCCGCTGCGGTTTCCTTCCTCGCCATGTCCCGAAGTCTACGTGTCCTCAAAAGCGCGTACGACGGCAGTGCCCGGCGGAACGCGGGCGGGCGGCCGGCCGACGGGAATCGACTGGTCAGTACCTGCCGGACACCGTCCCGTCAAGGACGCGCTGCGTCTCGTCCCGGTCCTTGGCGCGGCGGCGGTCCTCCAGTACGGAGGTCCAGGCGTTGCGGCGGGCGGTGCGCTGGCCGCTGCTCATCAGCAGGGACTCGACGGCGCGGAGCGCGGTGCCGAACGACGGAAGGGTGGTGGCGCGGACGGGCCCGGCCTGCATCGTGGAGATCCTCCTCGGAGCGGAAATCCCGAAACGGAAATATGGGTGTACGACCTGTGATGACAGGGTCACTGATTGGTGTTACCAGGGCATGGCGGGCCGGTCAAACGCAGATGACGTCCCGGCGCGCCGCGCCGGGACACGGCCGCGGCCCCGGCGTACGCCCCCAACTGGGAGGACGGCCGGGGCCGCGTCGCATCGGCTGCTACTGAGCGGTAGTGACTTGTGCGGGAATTCACAGCCTCACCGCGGCCCGTGCGGGCGCGGGGCGGTGACGGCGCGTCAGACGGCCTGGGTGCCCAGCGGCGTGCCGGCGGAAGCGTCGACGGAGGTGTCGCGCTTCTCTACGGCCATCCGGTACAACCGTCCCGCGCGGTACGAGGACCGAACCAGCGGGCCGGACATCACGCCGGAGAAGCCGATCTGCTCGGCCTCCTCCTTCAGCTCCACGAACTCGTGCGGCTTCACCCAGCGCTCCACCGGGTGGTGGCGCACCGACGGGCGCAGGTACTGCGTGATGGTCACGAGTTCGCAGCCCGCGTCGTGCAGCTGCCTGAGCGCCTCGCCGACCTCCTCGCGGGTCTCGCCCATGCCGAGGATCAGGTTGGACTTGGTGACCAGGCCGTAGTCACGGGCGGCCGTGATGACCTGCAGTGAACGCTCGTAGCGGAAGCCGGGGCGGATGCGCTTGAAGATCCGCGGGACCGTCTCGACGTTGTGCGCGAAGACCTCGGGGCGGGCGGAGAAGACCTCCGCGAGCTGCTCGGGGACGGCGTTGAAGTCGGGGGCCAGCAGCTCGACCTTGGTGCGGCCGGCCTCGCGGTCGGCGGTCTGCCGGTGGATCTGGCGCACGGTCTCGGCGTACAGCCAGGCGCCGCCGTCCTCCAGGTCGTCACGGGCGACGCCGGTGATGGTGGCGTAGTTCAGGTCCATCGTGACGACGGACTCGCCGACGCGGCGCGGCTCGTCGCGGTCGAGGGCCTCGGGCTTGCCGGTGTCGATCTGGCAGAAGTCGCAGCGCCGGGTGCACTGGTCGCCGCCGATGAGGAAGGTCGCCTCGCGGTCCTCCCAGCACTCGTAGATGTTGGGGCAGCCGGCTTCCTGGCAGACCGTGTGCAGGCCCTCGCTCTTCACGAGGTTCTGCATCTTCGTGTACTCGGGACCCATTTTCGCCCGGGTCTTGATCCACTCGGGCTTGCGCTCGATGGGGGTCTGGCTGTTGCGGACCTCCAGGCGCAGCATCTTGCGTCCGTCGGGTGCGACTGCGGACACGACCGGCTCCCTAGCGATTGATTCTTCGGCGTCCACCAGGGTACGCCCGTTGATTTGCTGCCCGGCGACGATGCCGGCCTTGGCCAGTGCTGCCGCGAGGCCCGCCCGGCCCCCGGGCGGGTCCTGTCCTCAACGCCGGACGGGCCGCGTTCATGCCGCCGGGGTCTTCTCGATCTCCCTGGGCCTCGGCTCGGCGTTCTCCAGGACGTCCCTAAGGTGCCGCTCGACGACCGGCAGGACCTCGTCCATCGTGACGTCCCGGCCGAGCTCGCCGGCCAGGGAGGCGACCCCCGCGTCGCGGATGCCGCACGGGATGATCCTGTCGAACCACTTGTTGTCGGGGTTCACGTTCAGCGAGAAGCCGTGCATCGTGACGCCCTTGGCGACGCGGATGCCGATCGCCGCGAGCTTGCGGTCCTCGCGGCGCTGGCCCGCGTTGGACGGGGCGTACTCGGGGCCGTTGAGGCGCGGGTCGAATTCGTCGTCGGTCAGGCGCGGGTCGAAGTCCAGGGCGAGCCCGCCGAGCGCGGGGCGCCGCTCGACCGGGTCGCCGAGCACCCACACGCCGCTGCGGCCCTCGACGCGGGTGGTCTCCAGTCCGAACTCGGCGCAGGTGCGGATCAGGGCCTCCTCCAGGCGGCGCACGTGCGCCACGACATCCACCGGACGCGGCAGCTTCTGGATCGGGTAACCGACGAGCTGGCCCGGACCGTGCCAGGTGATCTTGCCGCCGCGGTCCACGTCGATGACCGGGGTGCCGTCGAGGGGGCGCTCGTTGTCGGCCGTGCGGCGGCCTGCCGTGTAGACCGGCGGGTGCTCCAGGAGCAGCACGGTGTCGGGTACGCGGTCCTCGAAGCGCGCCGCGTGCACCCGGCGCTGCTCGTCCCACGCCACCCGGTAATCCACGGCCTCGGCACCGAAACCCATGTGGACGAACCGCAGCTCACTCACGGCAACGCCTCCCTAGAAGGTGGTAAGGCACGCAGCGTGCCTACGCCACTGTACGACCGCCGGTGGTCCACCGGCCGCCCGCCGGCGGCCGTCAGCACCGCGGCAATCCTCACACGATCGGATGAATGCCTGGGGAAGCCTGCGACCGGATGGCTACGCTCCGCTACATTCGCGCCGACCACGAGGCCATAAGGGCTGCTCACAGGCAATCCGGGCACTTCGTCCCCGGAAGGCAGGAGACCGCACCGCAGATGACGGAACGACCCGCGCAGCGCACTCCCAATCGCCAACTCGCCGCGCTCATCGCAGAAGCGGGATTCTCCAACGCAGGTCTGGCCCGTCGCGTCGACCAGCTCGGTCTCGAACACGGGCTGGACCTCAGATACGACAAGACGTCCGTCACCCGCTGGCTGCGCGGGCAGCAGCCGCGTGGCACGACCCCCGCCCTGATCGCCGAGGTGTTCACCCGCCGCCTCGGCCGCCGCTTCACCGCGCAGGACCTCGGCCTCGACGCCTGCGCCCCCGTCTACGCCGGGCTGGAGTTCGCCGCCTCCCCGGAGGAGGCCGTCGACATCGTCGGCGGGCTGTGGCGCAAGGACTCCGGCAGCCACGCCGAACTCCGCAAGATCGCGTTCAGCCCGGCCGGACTCGTCGTCCCCAGCCGGGACTGGCTGATCGGCCGGCCCGACGACAAGGTCGCCCGCAGCGAGGCGCCCCGGATCCCGGCCCAGGGCCGCCCCGCGGTACGGCGCCCGGCCGCCGGACCCGGCCAGTCCACCGCCTCCGCCCGGCGCGGGCACATCGCCGACCGCGGCCCCGGCCAGCGGGTCACCGGCGGTGACATCGCCGCGCTCCGCTCCGTCGGGGAACTGTTCCGCACCCTGGACGACATGTACGGCGGCGGGCACGCCCGCCAGGCCCTCGTGCGCTACCTGGAGCACGAGTGCGAGCCCATGCTGCGCGGCATCTACGGCGAGCAGGCCGGGCGCCGCCTGTTCGCCGCGGCGGCCGACCTGACCAGGCTCGCGGGCTGGACGTCGTACGACATCGCCGCGCACGGGCTGGCGCAGCGCTACTTCGTGCAGGCGCTGCGGCTCGCGCAGGCGGCGGCGGACCGGGCCTACGGGGCGTTCGTCCTGGTCACGATGAGCCGGCAGGCCGTCTACCTCGGGCACGGGCGGGAGGCCGTACAACTCGCGCGGGTGGCACAGCAGGGCGTCGGGACCTCCGTGCCACCGGCCCTGCAGTCGCTGCTGCACGCCTCGGAGGCGCGTGGGCACGGCGTGCTCGGGGAGGTGCGCGCCTGCACCGCGTCCCTGGTGCGGGCCGAGCGCGCGCTGGAGACCGCCCGGCCCGGCGACGAGGTGCCGCACTGGGCGCGGTTCTTCGACGAGGCGCAGCTCGCCGACGAGTTCGCGCACTGCCACCGGGACCTCCAGCAGTTCCGCGCCGCCGCGCAGCACGCGGAGCGCTCACTGCAACTGCGCGCCCCCGTGTACGCCCGCAGCCGGGTGTTCTGCAAGATCGTCCTCGCCACCGCCCGCCTCGGCCTCGGCGAGCTCGACGAGGCCTGCCGCCTCGCCGCCGAGGCGGCAGGCCAGGCGGCGGAGATGCGCTCGGTGCGCGCCGTGGAATACGTCCGCGACTTCGAACGACGCCTGGAGCCCTACAAGGACGCGGCCCCGGCCCGGGGGTACCGGGACAGGGTGGCGGCGGCGATGGTCTGACGCCCGCACGGTGTACGCGCGTTCTCGCCCGGACGGTCCGGCACCCGCGCGGGGCTTCCGCGCGCACTCGACCGCCGGTCCCGGTCACGCCGGACCGGCGGACGCCGCGGTGCCGTCCGGTTCGGCAGTCCCGGTTCGGGCGGCGTGGCGTGCTTGACGGGGCTGTGTCTGCGGTTCTGTGTGCGCCCGTTGGTTCCGCGGTGCGGGGTCGGCGGGTTTTGTCCGCCGGTGACGGTCGCGGTTGCGGTCGTCCCGGCCAGGGGCACGCCCGGATCGGCAGACGCGGCGTGCCGGCCGGTCCCGGACGTCCGGGACCGGCCGGCACGGTGCGGTCAGGCGGCCGACGGCATCGTGCGCGGGGGTTCCGCCGAGTGCATCGAGCCGGCCGCGCCCAGGTCCGTGAGGATGGCCGTCGACGCTCGCCGGCCCGAGTGGAGGGCACCCTGGACCGTGCTGGTGTCCCGGTGGTCGCCGCACACGTAGAGCCCGGCCAGCAGGCGGACCGGCCTGCTCAGGTCGTGCGGGGCACCCATCGCCGGGACCGCCTCGGGCGTGTGGCGTACGGCGAGCGTCTCCCACCCCGCGGTCGAGGTGCCGTACAGCCGGGCGAGGTGCATGAGGACGGCGGTGTCGACGTCCGGCGGCGGCGTGCCGAGGACCGTCGACGTGACCAGTGCCCGGCCGGCCGGTGCGCGGGACGGGTCCACGCGGCTGACCACCGCCGTGTGCGCCACGGGTCCGCCCCGGTCCGCGTCCAGCACGAGGGACGCGCCCGTGGGCGGCGGCTCCGCGGTGGCGTGGTGCAGCACCGTCACCGGATGGAAGTCCGGCACCCGCAGGCCCGGCAGCAACTCGGCGGCGACCCGCGCGTCCGTCGCCACCAGCACCGCACGGCAGCGGATCTCGCCGTGCTCGGCCGTCGTCACGGACGTCGTGGAGACCGCCGTGACCCGCACCCCGGTGTGCACCGTGCCCGGCGGCAGCGAGCGGGCCAACAGCTCGGGCAGCGCGTCGGCGCCGCCCTCCGGCAGGCACAGCCGCCCGGCCGCGAACGCCCGCAGCGCGAGGTCCGCGCACCGGCTGGACGTGGTCAGCTCCGGGTCGCACAGCAGCGCCGCGAGCAGTGGCCTGAGGAACCCGTCGATGGTGCGTGCGGGCAGGCCGCGCGCCGCGAGGGCCTCGGCCGCCGGCAACTCGGGCCGGGCCAGCAACCGTTCCACGGGCATGCCCGCGAGCCGGGTGAGGGCGGCGCCGAGCCGCGCCTGATCGACCGGGCCGCCGAGCGGGGCGCCGGCCCTGCTCCGCGGCACCGCGGCGGGCCGCCCGGCCGTCCTGGCGGCCGATGACGGCCTCCTGGGCGCCGGTACCGACCTGGGGGCGCTCGCGAGGGCGCGTACGGCATGGAGTGCGCCCCTCGCGCCCCCGGTGCCGCTCTGCGTGCCCGCGCGATGGTGCCGCCCGTCGCTGTGCAGCAGTACCCCGGGCGCGAACGGGCGCAGTACGAGCCCCTCCAGACCCGGTGTCAGCCGCAGCCCCGGATACGCCGTGGACAGCAACTGTCCGATTCTGTCGAGCCTGAAGCCGTCGACCTTCTCGGTGGCCATCCGGCCGCCCACCACGGGGGCGGCCTCCAGCACCACGGTCGACACTCCTGCACCGGTCAGCCGTTGCGCCGCCGCGAGACCGGCGACCCCGGCTCCCACGACGACGACGTCCGCCTGATTCACGGGCTCAAGCACGTGCCCCTCCTCGAGGTTGCGCGGCCGGTCGGGGACCTTCTGCCCCCAACCGGCTCGAGGGATACCCGAGGGATACCCGAGTTCGGCACGAGGCTAGGCCCGTGATCGGCCCCGGCGGAGTCGCGCACGCACAGGGCACGGGCGCACGACGGTCGCATGCTCCTTCGAATTCCCGTCGGCGGAGCCCGCGTCACAGCGCCGCCCGCCCCCCTGTGCACGTGCTGTCAGGGCCCGTGTCGCAGCGTCGCCCCCCGTGTCACGTGCTGTGAGGGCCCGCGTCACAGCGCCGCCCGGATCGCCTCCCGCACCTCCGGGAACGCGAACCGGAACCCCGACTCCAGCAGCCGCGTCGGTCGCACCCGCGCACTGCCCAGCACTTCTCCCCCCATCTCCCCGAGCACCGCCCGCAGTACCGGAGCGGGCACCGCGAACGGTGTCGGCCGGCGCAGCACCTGCCCCATGGCCGCCGTCACCTCACGGTTCGTCGCCGGATGGGGGGCCGTGAGGTTGCAGGGCCCCGACAGTCCGTCGGTGTCCAGCAGGTGGCGCAGCGCCGCCACCTCGTCGTGCAGCGCGATGAACGACCAGTACTGCCGCCCGTCTCCCAGCCGTCCCCCGAGGCCCGCCCGGAACAGCGGGAACAGCCGTCCCCAGGCGCCGCCGCCGGCGGCCACCACCAGCCCGGTGCGGGCCAGCACCGTCCGTACGCCCGCCTCACGCGCGGGTGCCACCGCCGCCTCCCACTCCACGCACAGCGACGGCACGAACCCCTCGCCCGGGGGCGCGCTCTCGTCCACCACCCGGTCGCCGGTGTCGCCGTAGAAGCCGATCGCGCTGCCGTTCACGAACACCCGGGGCCGCTCGCCCGGCTCCATCGCGGCCATCGCCCCGGCGAGCGTCGCCGTGCCCTCCACCCGGCCCGCGCGGATCCGCTCCTTGTACGCCGGCGTCCAGCGACGGTCGCCGAGCCCGGCCCCGGCCAGATTGACCACCGCGTCGCACCCGGCGAGCCCCGCCGCGTCCACCGAACGCCGCTCCGGATCCCACCGCACCTCGTCCGCCGTCCGGGGCGCCCGGCGCACCAGGCGGACCACCTCGTGCCCGTCCGCGGTCAGGGACCGCACCAGGGCACTGCCGATGAGACCGGACGCGCCGGCCACCGCGATACGCGACGCTGCTGCCATAGCCATACGCCCATCCTGCCGGGCCCCGCGCCGGACGGCGGGTCGGCGTGGCGATCGGGCGGGTCCGCGCGGCGGAACGGGCGGCGTGGCGAAAAGGAGGGTCCGCGAGCGAGAAGGCGGGTCCAGGGCAAAAGCGGTGGGTCCGTGTGACCGAGACGGCGGTACACGGGGCAGGCGGCGGGTCCGTGCGGCGACGGACAGGGCTGGGCCGCGTGGGGTGAGCGGCGGGCCGTGCGGCGGATTTGGCCGGTCCGCGCGGGGAAAGCCGCGGGTCCGCCGGGACAAGACGCAAGGGAAAACGGGTGACCGGCCGCGACACACGCGCCGTACAGTGACCGGCATGCCGCACCCGTCCATACGCCGCGCCGCCGTCACCGACGAGGACGCGCTCGCGCGGCTGGACCTGGCCACCTGGTCCCACCTGCACGCCGTCACACCGCGCCCCGAGGTCCCGGCCCCCTTCTTCCACGAGCAGTGTGGGCCGCGCGACCACCTCGTCGCCGAACTCGCCGGCCGCGTCGTCGGCTATGTGCGGCTCGGCTTCCCCACCCGTCTCGCCTCCAACGCCCACGTACGGCAGATCCGGGGCCTCGCCGTCGCCGACGAGGCCCGCGGCCTGGGCGTCGGCCGCGCGCTGGTCCGGGCCGCCGTCGAGGAGGCCCGCCACCTCGGCGCCCGCCGCATCACCCTGCGCGTGCTGGGTCACAACACCCCGGCCCGCAGGCTGTACGAGTCCGAGGGCTTCGTCGTGGAGGGGGTCCAGCCGGAGGAGTTCCGCCTGGACGGCACGTACGTGGACGACGTGCTGATGGGGCGGTTCCTCGTACCGCTCGACGCGCCCGACGGCTGAGCCGCCGCCGCCCGCAGGCTCGGGCCGCCGTCATCCGGTCCGGGCGGCCCGTGACGACCGCCGGGTCGCCGCGCGGGGCACCGTCCTCGAACCGCAGCGACGGCGCCCGAAGACGCCCGACCGGCTCCACGATGCCGCCCTCCATCACCCGTGCGGGTGCGACGGCAGGCCGAGAAGGCGACCGGGTCCCTCACGGCCGACCATCACCCGCGCGCGTGCGCGACGGGAACGCCACGGGCCCGTACGCGCGGGTGCGGCAGCGCAAGGTCGCGGCCCCGGCCGCACACGCGCGTGCACGTGCGTGTGCGGCCATGAACGCCGCGGGAAAGCGCCGCCGACCGGGGCACTGTTCCGTCGGGACGGCGCGGCGCGCCTCGCGGGACCGGCCGAACGGGCCGACAGTGGGACCATGCGTGTCGTCCGAAGCGCGCGAGGGGTCCGGCCGTCGCGTGCGGGCCGGATACCGGGCCTGTCACGTCCCGTCCCGGCGGCGCTGTGCCTGCTGCTCGGGCTCGTCGCCGCGGCGGTCCTCGTGCTCGGCGCGGGCGGCTTCGGCCGGCACCCGCCCGCCGCACCGCCCGGTACGGGCCGCCCCGCCACGGCCCCGTACCGGGCCGCCGCCCCGTACCAGGCCGCCCGCCCGCACATCGTGCCGCGCTCCGCCTGGCTGGGCGATGCGGCCCGCCCGCAGCCCCGGCCGCGCTACGACGACCGGGTCCTCGCCGTGTTCGTCCACCACACCGACACGCCCAACGGCTACGACTGCGCCGACACCCCCCGCATCCTGCGCGGTCTGTACACCGGCCAGACCGGCGCCCGGGACTGGGACGACATCGGCTACAACTTCGTCGTGGACCGCTGCGGAACCATCTACGAGGGCCGCGCCGGAGGCGTCACCCGGGCCGTCACCGGCGCCCACACCCAGGGTTTCAACCACCGCACCGCCGGCATCGCCGCGCTGGGCACCTTCACCGCGGGCGTCCCCGTGCCGCAGGAGATCGTGGACGCGATCGCCGCCGTGGCCGCCTGGAAACTCGGCCCGTCCGGGACCGACCCGCGCGCCACGGTCGACCTGGTCTCCAGCAACGGCCACAGCCGGTACGCGGTGGGCGCCACCGTCTCCCTGCCCGCCGTCGCCGGCCACGACGACGGCTTCAGGACCAGCTGCCCCGGCGCCGAACTCAGCGCCCGCCTCCCCACCATCCGCGGACTCGCGGCCCAGCTGCAGGGCAGGAAGTGACAGGGAGCAACGGCGGGGGCCCAGGCGTCAGGCCCGGAAGCGGTCCCACAGGCGGGGATACCGCTCGGCCAGCGCCCCCTCGTCCTCGAAGTCGACCGGCGTGCCCTCCGGCTCGGCCGGCGGCGGCGCGAGGTCCAGGTCCGCCGCCACTGTGCCGGTGAGCTGCTCGTACGCCTCGTCGGCCGCGTACCCGAGTTCCTCGGCGTCGCCGTCGAGCTCCTCGTCGAAGTCGCCCAGCAGTTCCGCGAGGGCGTCCGGGTCGTGCAGCGCACCCTCGAACACCTCACGCCCCTGGCCGATCAGCCAGCACCGGAAGAAATCGAAGGCGTCGTCGCTCGCACCGTCCAGCAGTACCCAGGCGGCGCCCCACAGGTCCCAGCGGTAGGCCCGGTTGTAGCGCACCTCGAAATGGCGGGCGAAGTCCAGGACCGCTTCCGGGTCGAGGCGCATCAGCCGTTCCACGAGCTGGTCGGCCTGCTCCTCGGGGTCGCCGTCGGCGGCCTCCCGGGCGTCGTCCACCAGCTGCCAGAACTCCGTCTCGTCCATCACGGGTCCAGCATCGGCCCTGGGGGCACCCCTCGCACGCGGAGTGCGACGGATCGTTATGCGCCGTACAGCGACCGGCGGATCGTTGCCCGCCGCGCGGCGGCACACGGACGGAGCGGGCGGACGTACCGTGCGGTCGACGGGACGGCCGGGCGGTCACGTACCGTGCAGCGCCGCCACGGTCACGTACCGTACAGCGCCGCCAGCCGCCGGGCGTCCGCCGTGAACCGCGCCCGCAGATCGTGCGGCGCCAGCACCTCCGCCTCCGGCCCCAGAGCCGACAGCTGCTCGTGGGCGACCTCCTCCGACTCCACCCGCAGCGTCACCGTGACCCGGCCCTCGCCGTCCGGCCCGCCCGCCGCGGCCAGCGCCTCCCGTGCCGACAGCGGGTCCACCGCGTACGTCAGCCTGCGCGCCCCCTCCGGGGACAGCCGCACCACGACCTCCGCCCGCAGGATGGACCGCGCGAACTGCTCGGCCCGCTCCACCCAGAACGCCGGCAGCTCGAAGCCCGGGTCCCGCTCGAACCGCTCCTCACCGGCCTCCACCGACGTGAACCGGTCGATCCGGTACACCCGGAACGACGTACTGCCCGCCACCCGTGCGCACAGGTACCAGACCCCCGCCTTGAGTACGAGCCCGTACGGCTCGAGCTCCCGTACGACCTCCTCCTCGCCGCGCCGGTAGCGCGCGGCGATCCGCCGGTCGTCCCACACGGCGTCCGCGACCGCGGGCAGCAGCTCGGGCGTCTTCCGCTCCCGGAACCAGTTCGGCGCGTCCAGATGGAAGCGCTGCGCCGCCGTGCGTGAGGCGTCCCGCAGGGACGGCAGCAGCGCCGCCGACACCTTCAGCCGGGCCGCCGACGCCGCGTCCTCCAGGCCCATCTCGCGCAGCGCCCCCGGCACCCCCGACAGGAACAGCGCCTCGGCCTCGCCGCGGTGCAGCCCCGTGAGTCGCGTCCGGTAACCGCCGACCAGCCGGTACCCGCCGGCCCGGCCGCGGTCCGCGTACACCGGCACGCCCGCCTCCGACAGCGCCTGCGCGTCGCGGGTGACGGTCCGCTCCGACACCTCCAGCTCCCGGGCCAGTTCGGCGGCGGTCATGGAAGGCCGGGACTGGAGCAGCAGAACCATCTTGATCAGCCGGGCAGCGCGCATGCCCACATCATGCAGGAGCCCCCGCCGGACGGGAGGCCCCTCATACGGTGGACCTCATGCCGGGGGAGCCCCTCGTACGGGAGCCCTCATGCTTCCGCAAGCCCCGTATGCGGCGGGCCCAATTCCTCTGGGGACCTGGTCATGCGGGAGGCCCCCGCCGTGGCGGGGGCCTCCCGGATACGCGTACGACCGACCGTGCCTAGGGGTGTCTCACCGGTGCCCTACAGGCGGTAGCGCTCGCGCGCCTCCTTCACGGCCGTCGCCTTGACCTCGCCGCGCCGGGCGAGCTGGGCCAGTGCGGCTACGACGATCGACTCCGCGTCGACACCGAAGTGGCGGCGGGCCGCGTCACGGGTGTCCGACAGACCGAAGCCGTCGGCGCCCAGCGAGGTCCAGTCCTGCTCGACCCACTGCGCGATCTGGTCCGGGACCTGCCGCATGTAGTCCGACACCGCCAGCACCGGACCCTCGACGCCCTGCAGCGCCTGCCGCACGAACGGCACCCGCTCCTCGCCGCGCAGCAGCGCCTCGTCGGCCTCCAGCGCGTCGCGGCGCAGCTCGCCCCACGACGTCGCCGACCACACGTCGGCGGCCACGCCCCACTCCTCGCACAGCATCCGCTGGGCCTTGAGCGCCCAGTGGATGGCCGTACCGGAGCCGAGCAGCTGGACGCGCGCCGCGTTCGCGACCGGGTTCAGGCCCGCCGATTCCGCCGTGTTGAAGCGGTACAGGCCCTTGATGATGCCCTCGTCGATGCCGGGCACGGACGGCTTCGCGGGCTGCGGAAGCGGCTCGTTGTAGACGGTCAGGTAGTAGAAGACGTCCTGGTCCTCGCCCGGGGCCGCCTCGCCGTACATACGGCGCAGACCCTCCTTGACGATGGCGGCGACCTCGTACGCGAACGCCGGGTCGTACGTCAGCGCGGCCGGGTTGGTCGCGGCGATGACCGGGGAGTGGCCGTCGGCGTGCTGCAGGCCCTCGCCGGTCAGCGTCGTGCGGCCCGCCGTGGCGCCGATGAGGAAGCCGCGGCCGAGCTGGTCGCCGAGCTGCCACATCTGGTCGGCGGTGCGCTGCCAGCCGAACATCGAGTAGAAGATGTAGAACGGGATCATCGGCTCGCCGTGCGTCGCGTACGACGTGGACGCGGCGATGAAGTCGGCCATCGAACCGGCCTCGGTGATCCCCTCGTTGAGGATCTGGCCGTTCTTGGCCTCCTTGTAGTACATCAGCTGGTCACGGTCGACCGGCTCGTACGTCTGCCCCTTGGGAGAGTAGATCCCGAGGGACGGGAAGAGGCTCTCCATGCCGAAGGTGCGCGCCTCGTCGGGGACGATCGGCACCCAGCGCCTGCCGGTCTCCTTGTCGCGGACGAGGTCCTTGACCAGGCGGACGAAGGCCATGGTGGTGGCCACGTTCTGCGAGCCGGAGCCCTTGTCGAAGGAGGCGAAGGCCTTCTCGGCGGGCGCGGGCAGCGGCGCGAGGGCGTGCACGCGGCGGGCCGGGGCCGGGCCGCCGAGGGCCGCGCGGCGCTCCTGGAGGTAGCGGACCTCGGGGGAATCGGCGCCGGGGTGGGCGTAGGGCACCACGCCGTCGACGAAGGCGCTGTCCTTGATCGGCAGGCCGAGGCGGTCGCGCATCGCCTTGAACTCGTCCACCGACAGCTTCTTCATCTGGTGGTTGGCGTTCTTCGACGCGAAGCCCTCGCCGAGGGTGTGGCCCTTGACGGTCTGGGCCAGGATCACGGTCGGCGCGCCCTTGAACGCGAGGGCCGCCCGGTACGCCGCGTACACCTTGCGCGCCTCGTGACCGCCGCGCGAGAAGTGGAAGCACTCGAGGACCGTGTCGTCGCTCAGCAGCTTCGCCATCTCGGCGAGCGCGGGGTCCTTGCCGAAGAAGTCCTCGCGGATGTAGGCCGCGCCACGCGTCTGGTACGTCTGGATCTGCGCGTCCGGCACCTCACGCAGGCGGCGTACCAGCGCGCCCGTGGTGTCCAGCCGGAACAGCTCGTCCCAGGCGGAGCCCCACAGCGTCTTGATGACGTTCCAGCCGGCGCCGCGGAACTGGGCCTCCAGCTCCTGCACGATCTTGAAGTTGGCGCGGACCGGGCCGTCGAGGCGCTGCAGGTTGCAGTTGATGACGAAGGTCAGGTTGTCGAGCTGCTCGCGCGAGGCGAGCGCGAGGGCCGCCGTCGACTCGGGCTCGTCCATCTCGCCGTCGCCGAGGAACGCCCACACGTGCGAGCCGGCGGTGTCCTTGATGCCGCGGTTGGCCAGGTAGCGGTTGAAGCGCGCCTGGTAGATCGCGGAGAGCGGGCCGAGGCCCATGGAGACCGTGGGGAACTCCCACAGCCAGGGCAGCCGGCGCGGGTGCGGGTACGACGGCAGACCGCCGCCGGCCGACTCGCGGCGGAAGTTGTCCAGGTGGCTCTCGCCGATCCGGCCGTCGAGGAAGGCGCGGGCGTAGATGCCGGGGGAGGCGTGGCCCTGGATGTAGAGCTGGTCGCCCGAGCCGTCGGACTCCTTGCCCCGGAAGAAGTGGTTGAAGCCCGTCTCGTAGAGCCAGGCCGCGGAGGCGAAGGTGGCGATGTGGCCGCCGACGCCGTACTTCGCGCCGCGGGTCACCATGGCCGCCGCGTTCCAGCGGTTCCAGGCGGTGATCCGGGACTCCATCTCCTCGTCGCCGTCCACGGTGGGCTCGGCGGACGTCGGGATGGTGTTGACGTAGTCGGTCTCGAGGAGCTTCGGCAGGGCGATGCCGGCGCCCTCGGCGCGCTCCAGCGTGCGGCGCATCAGGTACGCGGCACGGTGCGGCCCGGCCGCCTTGGCGACGGCGTCCAGCGAGGCCTGCCACTCGGCAGTCTCCTCGGGGTCGCGGTCCGGGAGCTGGTCGAGCTCGCTCGGCTGGATGGCGTAGGGGTCGGTCATGTCGCCGCCTTCCTCAGTCGAAGGGGGTTCCCTCATCGCGGTAAGGGTTCAGGGGTGCCCTTGATCTTTGGCAGGACAGGGCTGGAGGCTCGGGTGAGAGCCATCGGCGACTGTAACCCCCTGATCGATGATCGATCAAAGGGTTGAGAGTGAAAACCTCTTGATCACGAGAAAGTCGGCACGGGGTGCCTGCGCCAACGACACCGGGTGCCGCGATCCGGGTCCGTTTCCGCAGGTGGGAAGACGTATGAGCGAGGTCCCGCTCAGCCTGTGACGGGCTGCCGCTCAGCCTTCGTGCCGGGGCGCGCAGCCCAGCACATGCGCCTTCACGAGCTCCGGGATGCGCGGGTCGTGGCGCTGGAACGCGGCCACCAGCTCCTCGTGCTCCTCGGCGTACGACTGCTGCACCGTCCCCAGCCAGCGGATCGACAGCGCCGTGAACACCTCGATGCCGAGGCCCTCCCAGGTGTGCAGCAGCACCGAGTTGCCCGCCGCCCGCACCAGTTCCCGGTGGAACGCCACCGTGTGCCGCACCTGCCCCGTGCCGTCCGCCATGCGGTCCGCCTCGTACAGCGCGGACACGTGCGGCTCCAGCGCCGAGCAGTCCTCCGCGAGCCGTCCCGCGGCCAGCTCCGCCGCGATGGCCTCCAGACCGGCCCGGACCGGATAGCTCTCCTCCAGGTCGGCCGCGGTCAGATTCCGCACCCGTACGCCCTTGTTGGGTGCCGACTCGATCAGCCGCAGCGACTCGAGCTCCCGCAACGCCTCCCGCACCGGTGTCTGGCTGACCTCCAGCTCGGTCGCGATCCGCCGCTCCACGATCCGCTCGCCCGGCTGCCAGCGCCCGCTGATGATCCCTTCCAGGATGTGCTCGCGGATCTGCTCGCGGAGCGAATGGACGACGGGCGCGGTCATGAGAGCTCCTTAGAGAGGGGCCAATCGTGTGCGGCGGCCCGCAGGGCCCGTCGAGGGGATGGCGTTCGGGCGACGGTGGGACCCGGGGGCGTTCGACGTTTAGACAATACGGCGCGTTCGCCTGGCGGGTAGGGGGTGCAGGGGGGCTTTTGCGCAGGTGAGACGAGACTTACACGGACCATATGAAGCCCGTCCACCAGCCCGCGGACCCGCCCGGCGAGCGAGGGCGGGGCGCGTCGGGCCGAACGGGGACCGGGGCGCAGCCCCCGGGGACGGAGACCGGGGCAGGGGCGGCGGAGGCGCAACCGGGCGCCCCCGGACCGTGGCCGCACAGCCCAACGCCCCCGCCCGGAAGACCCGGGCAGGGGCGCCGTACCGCTCGGCCAGGGGATCAGAGGCCCAGCTCGACCTCGAACTCGCCCGCCTCCAGGATCGCCTTGACGGCGGTCAGGTACCGCGCCGCGTCGGCGCCGTCGACCAGGCGGTGGTCGTACGACAGCGTCAGGTACGTCATGTCGCGGATGCCGATGACCGGACCCTCCTCCGTCTCGATGACGGCCGGACGCTTCACCGTGGCACCGATGCCGAGGATCGCGACCTGCCCCGGCGGCACGATGATCGTGTCGAAGAGCGCGCCGCGCGAACCGGTGTTGGAGACGGTGAAGGTCGCGCCCGACAGCTCGTCCGGCGTGATCTTGTTGGCGCGGACCTTGCCGGCCAGATCGGCCGTGGCCTTGGCGATACCGGCGAGGTTGAGACCGCCGGCGTTCTTGATGACCGGGGTCATCAGGCCCTTCTCGGAGTCCACCGCGATACCGACGTGCTCGGTGTCGAAGTAGGTGATGGTCCCCTCGGCCTCGTTGATCTTCGCGTTGATGACCGGGTGGGCCTTCAGCGCCTGCGCCGCCGCCTTCACGAAGAACGGCATCGGGGAGAGCTTGACGCCCTCACGCGCCGCGAAGGCGTCCTTGGCCCGGCCGCGCAGCCTCATCAGCCGCGTGACGTCGACCTCGACGACCGACGACAGCTGCGCCTGCTCGGTGAGCGCCTTGACCATGTTGTCGCCGATGACCTTGCGGATCCGCGGCATCTTCACGGTCTGGCCGCGCAGCGGCGAGGCCTCCAGGGCGGGTGCCTTCTGGCCGGCCGACGGTGCCGCGGCGGCCGGGGCCGGGGCAGCAGCGGCGGCCTTCGCGGCCTCGGCGGCGGCGATGACGTCCTGCTTGCGGATACGGCCACCGACGCCGGTGCCCTTGACGGAGGCCAGGTCGACGCCGTTCTCGGCGGCGAGCTTGCGCACCAGCGGAGTGACGTAGGCGCCGTCGTCACCGGCGGTCGCGGCGGGCGCCGGGGCCGGGGTGACCGGGGCGGGCGCGGGCGCCGGAGCCGCCGGGGCCGGCTCGGGAGCCGGGGTGACCTGCTGCTGCGGGGCCGGGGCCGTCGGGGCCTGCGGGGCCGGGGCCGCGGGGGCGGCCGGGGCAGGGGCCGGGGCGGGCGCGGCGGGCTGCGCCGGAGCCGGGGCGGGCTCCGCGGGGGCGGCCGGAGCGGCGGGGGCGGCGGCCGGGGCGGACCCCGGCTGACCGATGACGGCCAGCTTGGCGCCGACCTCGGCGGTCTCGTCCTCGCCGACGACGATCTCGAGCAGCACACCGGCGGCGGGCGCCGGGATCTCCGTGTCGACCTTGTCGGTGGAGACCTCGAGCAGCGGCTCGTCGGCCTCGACGCTGTCGCCGACCGACTTCAGCCAGCGGGTGACGGTGCCCTCGGTGACGGACTCGCCGAGCGCGGGCAGGACCACGTCCGTGCCCTCGGCCGAACCGCCACCGGCGGCGGCTTCGGCGGTCGGGGCCGGGGCGGGCGCGGCCCGCTCCGTGGACGGCGCGGCCTGCGGGGTGGGCTCGGGCGCGGGCGGGGCCACGTCCTCGACCGCCGGGGCCGGGGCGGCAGCGGGCGCGCCCGTGCCGTCGTCGATGACAGCCAGCTCGGCGCCGACCTCGACCGTCTCGTCCTCGGCGACCTTGATGGAGGCCAGGACACCGGCGGCCGGCGCCGGGATCTCGGTGTCGACCTTGTCGGTGGAGACCTCGAGCAGCGGCTCGTCGGCCTCGACGCGCTCACCCTCGGCCTTCAGCCACCGGGTGACAGTGCCCTCGGTGACGCTCTCGCCGAGCGCCGGAAGGGTTACGGAAACCGCCATGGTTTCGGTTGCTCCTTAGAAGTGCGGAAGTCTGTGTCGTCGTGCCCGGGGGCTCACTCAGTCGTGCGCGTTCAGGGGCTTGCCCGCGAGGGCCAGGTGGGCCTCGCCGAGCGCCTCGTTCTGCGTCGGGTGGGCGTGGATGAGCTGGGCCACCTCCGACGGCAGCGCCTCCCAGTTGTAGATCAGCTGGGCCTCGCCGACCTGCTCGCCCATACGGTCGCCGACCATGTGGATGCCGACCACCGCACCGTCCTTGACCTGGACGAGCTTGATCTCGCCCGCGGTCTTCAGGATCTTGCTCTTGCCGTTGCCCGCCAGGTTGTACTTCAGGGTGACGACCTTGTCCGCACCGTAGAGCTCCTGGGCCTTGGCCTCGGTGATGCCCACGGAGGCGACCTCCGGGTGGCAGTACGTCACCCGTGGCACGCCGTCGTAGTCGATCGGAACGGTCTTCTGACCGGCCAGGCGCTCCGCCACCAGGATGCCCTCGGCGAAGCCGACGTGCGCGAGCTGGAGCGTGGGGACCAGGTCACCGACGGCGGAGATCGTCGGGACGTTCGTCCGCATGTACTCGTCGACCAGGACGTAGCCGCGGTCCATCGCGACGCCCTGCTCCTCGTAGCCCAGGCCCTGCGAGACCGGGCCGCGGCCGACGGCCACCAGCAGCAGCTCGGCCTCGAACTCCTTGCCGTCGGCGAGAATGACCTTGACACCGTCCTGGGTGTACTCGGCCTTCTCGAAGAAGGTGCCCAGGTTGAACTTGATGCCGCGCCTGCGGAACGCTCGCTCCAGCAGCTTCGAGCTGTTCTCGTCCTCGACCGGCACGAGGTGCTTCATGCCCTCGATGACGGTCACGTCCGTGCCGAAGGACTTCCACGCGGAGGCGAACTCGACACCGATGACGCCGCCGCCGAGGACGATCGCGGACTTCGGCACGCGGTCCAGGCCGAGGGCGTGGTCGGAGGAGATGATGCGGTTGCCGTCGATCTCCAGGCCCGGCAGCGACTTCGGCACGGAGCCCGTCGCGAGGAGGACGTGGCGGCCCTGGACCCGCCGGCCGTCGACGTCCACGGAGGTGGGGGAGGACAGCCGGCCCTCACCCTCGATGTAGGTCACCTTGCGGGAGGCGATCAGACCCTGCAGGCCCTTGTACAGGCCCGAGATGACGCCGTCCTTGTACTTGTGGACGGCCGCCATGTCGATGCCCTCGAAGGTGGCCTTCACACCGAACTGCTCGCTCTCGCGGGCCTGGTCGGCGATCTCGCCGGCGTGCAGCAGGGCCTTGGTGGGGATGCAGCCGTTGTGCAGGCAGGTGCCGCCGACCTTGCCCTTCTCGATCAGGGCGACGTCCAGGCCCAGCTGCGCCGCGCGCAGGGCCGCGGCGTAACCACCGCTGCCACCGCCGAGGATCACTAGGTCGAAAACGGTGCTGGCGTCGTTCGCCACGTCACGTCCTCCATGCATGTGCGCCGTACGCCGGTCGTCGGTGACCGGCAGGCGGCTGGTGTCCGGCCGCTCTTGCTTCGGCCCTTCGGTGGGGGCCCTGTCCTGCCGAGCCCATCTTCGCACTTGTCGGGGCCCGAGGAGACGCGGGGCCGTGGTGTGAGACGTCCCACGTTCAGGTGGCGGGGGCCGGACGGGTACGGCAAAGGGGCGCGGAACCGTACGCCCGGCTCCGCGCCCCTCCGCCCTCCCTCCAGCGGTCCTAGCCCAGGTCTCCGGCCGCCGTCAGCTCGGCCAGACGCACCAGGGTGCGTACCGCGGTGCCCGTGCCGCCCTTGGGGGTGTACCCGAACGGCCCGCCCTCGTTGAACGCCGGGCCCGCGATGTCGAGGTGCGCCCAGGTGATGCCCTCGCCGACGAACTCGCGCAGGAACAGGCCGGCGACCAGGCCGCCGCCCATCCGCTCGCCCATGTTCGCGATGTCGGCGGTCGGGGACTCCATGCCCTTGCGCAGGTGCTCCGGCAGCGGCATCGGCCAGGCCGGCTCGCCGACCTGCTCGGCGGCCTCGTGCAGCGCGGTGCGGAACGCGTCGTCGTTCGCCATCACGCCGAAGGTGCGGTTGCCCAGCGCCAGCACCATCGCGCCGGTCAGCGTCGCCACGTCCACGATGGCGTCCGGCTTCTCCTGGGAGGCGGCCCACAGCGCGTCGGCGAGGACGAGCCGGCCCTCGGCGTCGGTGTTGAGGACCTCGACGGTCTTGCCGCTGTACATGCGCAGCACGTCGCCGGGGCGGGTCGCCGAACCGGACGGCATGTTCTCGGCGAGCGCCAGCCAGCCGGTGACGTTGACCTCCAGGCCCAGACGCGCGGCGGCGACGACCGCGGCGAACACGGCGGCGGCGCCGGCCATGTCGCACTTCATCGTCTCGTTGTGCCCGGCCGGCTTGAGCGAGATGCCGCCCGAGTCGTAGGTGATGCCCTTGCCGACGAGCGCCAGGTGCTTCTTCGCCTTGGACGAGGTGTACGACAGCTTCACCAGCCGCGGCCCGGACGCCGAACCGGCGCCGACGCCGAGGATGCCGCCGTAGCCGCCCTTGACCAGCGCCTTCTCGTCGAGCACCTGCACCTTGATGCCGTGCTCCTTGGCCGCGGCCTGCGCGACGGCCGCGAACGACTCGGGGTTGAGGTCGTTCGGCGGGGTGTTGATCAGGTCGCGGGCGCGGTTGAGCTCCTCGGAGACCGCGGTGGCGCGCTCCAGAGCCGCCTTGTACGCCTTGTCGCGGGGCTTGCCGCCGAGCAGCACGGCCTCGCCGAGCGGCGCCTTGGCGTCCTTGGCCGCGGCGTCCTTGCCGTTCTTCTTGTATGCGTCGAAGGAGTACGCGCCGAGCAGCACGCCCTCGCCGACGGCGGCGACGTCCGCGGCGTCGGCCAGGGGCAGGGCGAAGGCGGCCTTCTTGGCGCCGTTGAGGGCGCGGGCGGCAACGCCCGCGGCCCGGCGCAGCGCCTCGGCGTCGTAGCCTTCCGCGTCGTCCTCGTCGCCCTTGCCGGGCTCCTCGCCCAGGCCGACGGCCAGCACGAGCGGCGTCTTGAAGCCGGACGGCGCGGGCAGCTTCGTCACCTCGCCCTCGGCGCCCGAGGCGCCGAGGGTCTCCAGCAGTCCGGCGAGGGAGCCGTCGTACGCGTTGTCCACGGCCTCGGCGCCCCGTGCGACGACGGGTCCCTTGGTGCCCTTGGCGACACCGATCACGAGCGCGTCGGCCCGCAGGCCGGGCGCCGCGGCGGTGCTGAGAGTGAGAGCAGTCACGGTGGTGAATTCTCGCTTCCGATGTGAAGTTGCTGTGGCCGAGCGGGTGGGTCGACCGGGCCCGACGCCAGACCCTAACTCCACTGGTCCCGTGGGCCGGGGTGCGGTACCTGCCGGGGCCTTCACCCTGTCGGCGAACACCCGGGACGAGCCTACGCTCGTGGGTCCCGTCACTCGTTCCCCCGGGCGCCCACCCGAAGGCGGCCCCGCGCGGCCGTTTCCCCGCCCGGTACAGGGGCCGTCGCGCGGCGCCGGGCGACGGAGATCATCCTTTGGGGTACGTCGCCCCACGTCGCCCACTGCCCGGAGGCCCCCCGGTGAGACGCCGACCGATACTGTTCCCCGCCCTGCTGGGTGCCCTGCTCCTGCTCCCGGCGGGCTGCGCCGGCGACCCCGAGGGCCGCGGGGGCCGTCCGGGGGCGGGCGCGCCGGACGGGGCCCGCTGGCAGCCGCGTCCCGGCACGGACTGGCAGTGGCAGCTCAGCGGCCGCCTCGACACCTCAGCCGACGTGCCCGTGTACGACATCGACGGCTTCGACCACTCCGCCGGCACGGTCGCCGCACTGCACCGTGACGGCCGCAAGGTCATCTGCTACGTCTCCACCGGCGCCTGGGAGGACTTCAGGCCCGACGCCGACGACTTCCCGGACGAGGTGCTGGGCCGCGCCAACGGCTGGCAGGGCGAACGCTGGCTCGACATCCGCCGCCGCGACGTCCTGGAACCCCTCGTGGCGGCCCGCCTCGACATGTGCCGCGCCAAGGGCTTCGACGCGGTGGAGCCCGACAACATGGACGGCTACCGCAACCGCACCGGCTTCCCCCTCACGGCCGCCGACCAGCTCCGCTACAACCGTCTCGTCGCCCGCCTCGCCCACGACCGCGGCCTGTCCGTCGGCCTGAAGAACGACCTCGCGCAGATCCCCGCGCTCGTCGGCGCATTCGACTTCGCGGTCAACGAACAGTGCGCACAGTACGACGAGTGCGACGCACTGACGCCGTTCGTCGAGGCCGGGAAGGCGGTCTTCCACGTCGAGTACGAGCTGCCCACGCGCCGCTTCTGCCCCGGGGCCCGCCGCCTCGGGCTCAGCTCGATGCTCAAGAAGTACGACCTCGGGGCATGGCGAAGCCCCTGCCGAGCGTGACTCCGGTGACCTCCGTGCCCGCGATCCGGTCGGCCAGCGAGCGCCGGCGGGGCCCCAGTACCGGGAGCGCGTTCACCAGGAACAGCACGACCGCCGCCAGCCACATCAGCACCGACAGCACGAACCGACCCTCCATCAGCAGCACGCAGGCCGCCGCGAACACGGCGACGTCCACGGCCGTGGTGACGGCCGCCCGGCGCGCCGCCCGCCGCGCTGTCGGGGGCGACAGACGCGGGACGACCCGCAGTCCGACGACGCCCTTGCCCACGGTCCGCCCGGCGAGGGCCAGGCACGCCCACTGGTAGAGGAAGACCGTCACGACCAGCAGCCCGAAGGCCTGCTCGACGTACAGCACCGACTTGTCCCACAGTTTCACGCCCAGACCTTCGGAGGCGTCCAGCACGTCACCGCGTGAGGTCAGCAGGTCGAAGGCGCCGCGCGTGGCGAGTTCCGGCACTTCGGTGACGAGCGCCGAGATCCGGTGGAAGGTGAGCACGGCGAGCGCCGAGGCCAGCGCCACCACCAGTGCGAAGTCGATTAACCAGGCCATGGCGCGCCGTAGTTTCGGCATGGACGTCCCCCGTGGACGGTTGTGAGTGGGTACGGGCGGAAGACAGTAGTGGCGGGGAGAACAGGACGCGAGGGCTGTGCGGTAATCGTTTCAACCCAGTGACAGAACGACGAGCGCCGCCGTCGCCGCCGTCTCCGCGAGCCCGCCGAACACGTCGCCGGTGACACCGCCGAAGCGGCGCGTGCAGTGCCGCAGCAGCAGTTCGGCCGCCCCGAGCGCGACGACCACCGCGAGCGCCGTACGGAGCACGCCGTTCGCCCCGAGGAACGCGCCGGACGCCGCCGTGAGGGCAGCCGTGACGGTGACGGCCGAACCGATCGCGCCCCGTACCGGCACCACCCCGGCGACGGCCGCGCCCAGCCCCTCCGGCCGCGCCGCCGGCACACCGGACCGGGCCGCCAGCGTGAGCGCGAGCCGGGCCACGGTGCCCGCGACCACGGCGGCCAGCGCACCCCGCGGCCAGGAGGCGGCGTACGCCTGCGCCAGCGCGGCGACCTGCGCCAGCAGCACGCACACCAGGGTGATCACACCGAACGGGCCGATGTCCGACCGCTTCATGATCCGCAGCGCGTCCTCGGCGGGCTTCCCGCTGCCCAGCCCGTCGGCGGTGTCGGCCAGCCCGTCCAGGTGCAGCCCACGGGTGAGCAGCGCCGGTACGGCGGCCGAGACGACGGCGGCGAGCGGCGCGCCGGCACCGAGTGACAGCAGCACCAGCCCGGCTGCGGCGGCCCCCGCCCCGACGACCAGCCCGGCCAGCGGGGCGCACAGCATGCCGCCCCGCGCGGCGTCCCGGTCCCAGCGGGTCACCCGGACCGGCAGCACGGTGAGGGTGCCGAAGGAGAAACGGAGGCCGTCGGCCGACGGCCTCCCGAACGACGGGGTCTTGACCATCGGCGCAGGTTACCCGGCGGTCAGGAGAGCACCCGCGGCGAGTGCGTCCCCGCCTGTGCCCACGGCAGCTCCCGCGGCTAGCCCAGCTAGGGCTGTGGCTGGTCCGGGCCGGCCGGGGAAGCCCCGTCGGCCTTCCCGCCGCTCCCGCTCTCCTCGGCGGCCCCGTCGGCCACCCCGCCGCTCCCGCTCTCCGCTTCGGCCCTGCCGGCCGCGGCTTCCTCCGCCTTCTCCGGCAGCTCCGCCGCCAGCGCGGCAGCCGCCTGGACCAGCGGCAGGGCCAGCAGGGCACCCGTGCCCTCCCCGACCGTCACCCCGTGGGACTGGAGCGGCTCCAGCGCCATCCGGTCCAGCGCCTTCGCCTGGCCCGGCTCGCCGCTGCCGTGCCCGGCCAGCCACCAGTCCGGCGCGCGGAACGCGATCCGCTGGCCCACCAGCGCGCACGCCGCCGCCACCACACCGTCCAGGACGACGGGCATCTTCCGAACCGCGCTCTGCAGCAGGAAGCCCGTCATCGCCGTGAGGTCGGCGCCGCCCACCGCGGCCAGCAGCTGCAACTGGTCCCCGAGCACCGGCCGCGCCCGGCGCAGCCCGTCCCGGATCGCCGCGCACTTGCGCATCCACGCCAGGTCGTCGATGGCCAGCCCGCCCCGCCCGGTCACGACGGACGCGTCCGTACCGCACAGCGCCGCGACCAGCACGCCCGCGGCGGTCGTACCGCCCACGCTGACGTCGCCGAGGACCACCAGGTCCGTACCCGAGTCGGCCTCCTCGTCGGCCAGCGCGACGCCGGTGCGGAAGGCGGACTCCGCCTCGTCGCGGGTCAGCGTGTCCTCGACGTCGAGGCGTCCGCTGCCGCGCCGCACCCGGTGGCGCACGACGTCGGCGGGCAGCGTGTCCGGGTCGCAGTCCAGCCCCATGTCGACGATCCGCAGGGGTACACCGAGCCGCCGGGCCAGCACCGACACCGGCCGGCCGCCCTCCAGGATCTCCCGCACCAACTGCCCGGCGCTGCCCGCCGGGCGCGCCGACACGCCCAGCTCCGCGACGCCGTGGTCACCCGCGAAGAGCACGACCTTCGGCCGCCCCACCGACCGCACCGGAACGGCCGACTGCGCCGCGGCCAGCCACTCACCGAGCTCGTCCAGCCGGCCCAGCGATCCGGGCGGTACGACCTGACGTTCCCGGCGTGCCTCCGCGTCGCGGCGCATCCCGCCGTCGGGGCGCTCGATCAGATCGGTGAAGTCGTCGAGATTCAGCGAGCTCATTCGCCGAACAGTACCGGCCCGACGCGAACGGACGGCCGCCACATCGCCACCCCGTGACAGCGGCGTCGTTGCGCCCGACAATGCCATCCCATACGTTCCGGTTTGTTGTGGATCACCGTTTCGTCCCCGGGAGCCGCCATGCCGCCCGCACCGTTCCTCTCCCGGGCCGTCGGCCGACTCCGGGCCGCCGTCCGCCGCGCCGCTCCCGGCCGCGGCTTCGCAGGGTGGTCCGAGCCGCGCCGCCCCGACTGCCCCTGGTGCGGCTCCGGGCGACTGGGCCCCGGACCGGCCCCGGCGGACGCGCGGCGACCGAGCCCGTGGCCCGCCCTCCCTGCCGTACGACGTCCGCGCGGCCGGCCGGCAGCCACACCGGACGCCCGTCCGCCGGCCGCACCCCTCGATGTTGCCGATCTCCCCGCGGGAACCGTCCCGTTCGACACGTGCGCGGACTGTGGGCACGTCTTCCAGAACCCCCGGCGGTACCTCTGGCGCGACCCCTGCCTCACCGCCGAGGAGCTCACCCCGTACCCACACGGCATCACCGGGCCGACCCGTCGCCTCGCCGCCCGTCGCCACCGTTCGGCCGCCCGCGCGCTGCTGTCCTTCCCCGAGCCGGAGAGCTGGCTGGACGTCGGCACGGGCGACGGCGACTTCCCGGCCGTCGCACGGGGGTTCTTCCCGTACACGGCCTTCGACGGCGTGGACGCCGGGCACCGCGTGGTACGGGCGCAGGCGGCGGACCGGGTCGAGGAGGCCCACCTGGGGCGGCTGACGGACCCGCACCTCACCGCCCGGCTGCGCGACCGCTACGACGTCGTCACCATGCTCCACCACCTGGAGGGCGCCCCGGATCCCCGCGCGGAACTCCGCGCCGCCCTCACGGTGCTCCGCCCCGGCGGCCACCTGCTGCTCGACCTGACCGACCCGCGCGCCGGGCGGTGGACACCCCCGGCCCGCCCCGCCCCGTTGCACCTGCCGCCCCGGGCGAACATCGAGGCCGAACTCCGTGCCAACGGCTGCACGCCCCTCACCACGAAGGCCCGCGCCCCCCTCTCCGGCGCCTACCGCGTCCTGGCCCGCCGCGATTGACCGTCCGGAACCGGCAGCCGAAACCGACACTCTGACATCGGCCTCCTGACATCGGCCTCCTGACATCGGCCTCCTGACATCGGCCTCCTGAAACCGGCGTGCGGACCGGCCGTGCGGACCGGCCGTGCGGAACCGGCCGTGCGGACCGGCCGTGCGGAACCGGCCGTGCGGAACCGGCCGTGCGGAACGGCCGCGCGGAACGGCCCTTGCGGGACCGCCCGCCCGGAGTCGACCGCCCGCCCGGAATCGACCCACCGTCCCGAACCGATGCACCGTCCGAAACCGCCCGCTCGCCCGGAGTCGCTCGCCCGGAATCGACCGCCCGCCGCCCGGAACCGGCCGACCGCCCGCGAACAGCCGCCCGCCCGGCGGCGTCATTCACCCCCGCAGCGCCATCGCCTGTCCGGCCACCACCAGCACCACGTGCTCGCACTCCCCGGCGAAGGCCGCGTTCAGCCGGCCCAGCTCGTCCCGGTACCGCCGCCCCGACGCGGTCGACGGCACGATCCCGGACCCCACCTCGTTCGACACGGCGACGACCGTCCGCCGCGTCCGGCGCACCGCCCCGGTCAGCTCCCGCACCCGCTCGCGCAGCGCCCGCTCCCCGCCGTCCGCCCACTCGGCGTCGTCCCACGCCCCCACGGCGTCCATCGCGTCCGTCAGCCACAGCGACAGGCAGTCCACCAGCAGCGGCGGCCCGTCGTCCTTCAGCAGCGGCACCAGGTCGCAGGTCTCCACGGTCCGCCAGGACCCCGGCCGCCGCTCCCGGTGCGAGGCGACCCGCGCCGCCCACTCGGTGTCGCCGTTGCGGGACCCGCCCGTCGCCACGTACAGCACGTGGGGGAAGGCCTCCAGCCGCCGCTCGGCCTCCACCGACTTCCCCGACCGCGCCCCGCCCAGCACCAGGGTCCGCCGGGGCACGTCGGGCACGTTCTCGTAGGCGCCCACGGGCAGTGTCGTCCCGTCCGGCACGGCCCGCGCCCCGGCCGCCGCGAGCCGCCTCCGCAGTTCGGGACCCGGCGGCACGTCGTGCCCGACGTGCACGGCGACCACGTCGGTGGTCGGCCCGGCCGCGCCCACCGCCCGCAGCTTGGCCAGCCCGTCCGGCCGCCCCACGACGTCCGCGACGACCATGTCGTACGGCTCGACCGGCTCCTCCAGGCCCGCGGGCGCGCCGCCCGGCGGCAGATACAGCAGCCGCTGCCCGTCCGGGCCGGTCACCGCGTACCCGGTGCCCGGCGCGTCCATCGCCAGGGCCCGCACCCGGTGCCCCGTCAGCAGCGCCAGCTCCCGCCCGTCCGGAACCCGCCCCGGCTGCGGCAGTCCGGCGGGCACCTCCACCGGTGGCCCGTCGTGCGGATGCGTGAGCAGCACCTGCCGGACCCCGCCGAGCGAGTGCCCGGCGCGCGCGGCGGCGAACGCCGCGCCGGGTGTCAGGTCCAGCAGCAGCGCCCCGTCCACGAGTACGGCGGTGGCCGCGCGCGCGTCCGCGCCGAGGGCGGACGCGCAGACCGCGCAGGAGCAGTCGGGGCGGGGAAGCCCCGCGGGAGCGCCGGTACCGAGCAGAGTGATGTCCACGCCCCGATTTTCACGTGTCCGGGATGGTCTTGCGCGTCCGGCTAGGCTCTGGTCAGGAGCGGGACCGAGATCCGGGCTCCTGCACTGCCTGTGCTCAGACTGGGAGGCGTACATGGCGGCATGGACGTGGCGGTTCGAGGCGGCCGACGGGACGGAGGTGCAGCCCGCGGTGCAGCCGGAGGAGTTCACCACGCAGGGGGACGCCGAGTCCTGGATCGGGGAGCAGTGGAAGGAGCTGCTCTCCGGCGGTGCGGACCAGGTACGGCTGTTCGAGGACTCCACGGAGATCTACGGGCCGATGAACCTGCACGCGGACGAGTCGGCGTCGGAGTCCTGACCCGCTGACGCACGCCGAAGGGGGCGGCCCGAGCCGGCCGCCCCCTTCGGCGTTCCGTCCGTCGCGGCGCTCAGTCGCGCACGCCGCACAGGTGCAGCAGCGCGGCCACCCCGCGGTACGGGTCCGTGCGCCCCGCCCGCTCCTCGGCCGCGAACAGCGCCTCCAGGCCGGCGGGCGGCTCCGCGTCGTCCGCCGCCGTGTCCGTGAAGACCCGTACCCCGTACCAGGTGTGCAGCGGCGCCCCGATGCCCGCGAGCGTCCCCGTCAGCTTGCCCAGCCGGTCGGCCCGCACCTCGGCCGCCGCCGGGACCGGCGTCCCCCCGCCCGGGCGGAGCCGGGGATGGGGCAGCCGGTCGGCCGTGTCGAACGCGGCCAGCGCCCCGGCCCAGTCGCCGGACAGGCCCGGCCGCATCGCGAGCGCGTCGCCGTTGCAGACCAGCAGGGACAGCAGCCCGCCCGGGGCGAGCATCCGCGCGAGCCCGGCCAGCAGCGCGTCCGGCTCCTCGACGTGCATGAGCACACCGTGGCACAGCACCACGTCGAAGCTGCCCGGCAGGAAGTGCACGCCGGTGTCGCGGCCGTCGGACTCGATGATCCGCATCCGCTCCCGGACGCCCTCGGGCTCGCCGCCCAGCGCCGTACGCACCGCCGTGATCAGCACCGGGTCCTGCTCCAGGCCGGTCACCCGGTGCCCGGCACGCAGCAGCCGCAGCGCCTGCGCGCCCCGGCCCATGCCGACGTCGAGCACCCGCAGCCGACGCCCGACCGCGAACCGGCCGGCCAGCTGCTCGTCGAGCTGCCGGGCGACCAGTTCGTGCCGGACGGCATCACGCAGCCCGTCCGGCGGGCCCAGCCGGGCGGAATGTGCGGCGCCCCCGCTGAACGACGTCGTGCTCAGGGCCGCTCTCCGCGCTTGACCTGCGGCTTCGGCAGCCGGAGCCGGCGCATCTGCAGCGAGCGCATCAGCGCGTACGCGATGGCGCCGCGCTTGGGCTCGTCGGGGAAGCGCTCGCCGAGCGCCTTCTTCAGCCGGAAGCCGGTGACGGCGGAGTCCAGCACGATCAGCACGATCACCACGAGCCACAGCAGCAGCGCGACGTTCTGCAACGAGGCCACGCGCACCATGCTCAGGATGAGGATGACGACGGCCATCGGCAGGAAGAACTCCGCGATGTTGAACCGGGAGTCGACGAAGTCGCGTGCGAAACGGCGGACCGGGCCCTTGTCACGGGCCGGCAGGTATCGCTCGTCGCCGCTGGCCAGCGCCTGGCGCTGACGCTCCAGCACGGCACGGCGCTCTTCGCGCTGCCGCTTCGACGCGTCCTTGCGGGACGTCGACGTGCTGGCGACGCTGCGGCGCTGCGACTGGGCCTGGCTGCGCTTGGGCGTGGGGCGGCCCTTGGGGGCCTCCGGATGGCGGGGATTATGGGAGTCGGTCACCGTTGCCCTGTCGGCGGACGGTGCCTTCTCTTCCTTGGCGCGGCTACGGAACACAAAACCCAAGGGTACGTGGTGCCCCGGGCGTGGACCCCGGCGGTACGGGGAACGATCCCGCAACGCCGGACGTCTCCCACAGGACAGAAGGGGACGGCACCGGACAGCGAGGACGGGGGACGCGTGGATCGTACGCAGGACGTACGAGCACCGTACGGGGATCACCTACTCCTTGCGCCGGACCGCGGGCGCGATCAGTCGTCCTTGCGGATGAGCGCATCCGTCCCCGAACAGTGCGGTAATGGAGGCAGGGCCCGTACTGTGGGTTCTGTCGCAGGTGCTGGAGCCGGAGTCCGTCAGAAGGGGGCGCGCGAAGCCCATGAGCGGTGTCATGAAGCGTATGGGGATGATCTTCCGCGCGAAGGCGAACAAGGCCCTTGACCGGGCCGAGGACCCGCGCGAGACCCTCGACTACTCGTACCAGAAGCAACTGGAGCTGCTCCAGAAGGTGCGCCGTGGCGTGGCCGACGTGGCCACCTCGCGCAAGCGTCTGGAGCTCCAGCTGAACCAGTTGCAGTCCCAGTCGTCCAAGCTGGAGGACCAGGGCCGCAAGGCGCTCGCGCTGGGCCGCGAGGACCTGGCCCGTGAGGCGCTCTCGCGCCGCTCGGCCCTGCAGCAGCAGGTCACGGACCTCGAGGCGCAGCACGCGACCCTCCAGGGCGAGGAGGAGAAGCTCACCCTGGCGGCCCAGCGCCTGCAGGCCAAGGTCGACGCCTTCCGTACGCGCAAGGAGACCATCAAGGCCACCTACACCGCGGCCCAGGCGCAGACCCGGATCGGCGAGGCCTTCTCCGGCATCTCCGAGGAGATGGGCGACGTGGGCCTGGCGATCCAGCGGGCCGAGGACAAGACCGCCCAGCTCCAGGCTCGGGCCGGCGCGATCGACGAGCTCCTCGCCTCCGGCGCCCTGGACGACCCGTCCGGCATGCACAAGGACGACATTCAGGCCGAGCTGGACCGGCTCTCCGGTGGTACGGATGTAGAGCTGGAACTGCAGCGCATGAAGGCCGAGCTGGCCGGAGGTTCGTCCGGCGGACAGCAGGCCATCGAGGGCGGCACGGACGGGCAGCGGTCCCAGCAGCAGTCGCAGGACACCCCGCGCTTCGACAAGCAGTGACGGCCGCGCCGCGGCCACTGACCACCGAGCAGCGGCCGCGCCGACCACCGGGCAGCGGCCGGGGCCCACGCCGAGGAGGGCGACATGATCGTACGGATCATGGGGGAGGGACAGGTGAGGCTGGCCGACAGCAGCCTCGCCGAACTCGACAAGCTGGACAACGAACTCCTGGCCGAGATGGAGAACGGCGACGGCCCCGGCTTCCGCCGCACCCTCCAGGCCCTCCTCTCCGAGGTCCGCGCCCTCGGGGAGCCCCTCGCGGACGACTCCCTGGAACCCTCGGACCTGATCCTGCCGTCCCCGGACGCCACCCTGGACGAGGTGCGGGAACTCCTCAGCGACAACGGCCTGATCCCCGGCACCTGAAGGGACCGGCCCGTCGTGTCCGAGGGGGCGGCCGGCCGTCGGGTGCCGGAAACCGGGGCGTCCGTCCCGGGGCGCGGCACACCGTCCCGCGCGCGGGGGACGGGGCCGGGCGCCGGGCACCGTCCCCCGCGCGCCGGTACCGGCCACGCGGCGGCCCCCCGGCCCGGGTCCGCGGACACCGGCTGGGAACGCCCGTCCGCATGCGCCGGCACCGGTCACCGCGCGGTCCGGGTCCGTACAGTTGGCTGGCGTGACCTCCCTCGACCGCGTCAGACAGCGACTCAAGGCCCACCCCATGGCGCTGGACGCGGCCATCGCGGCCGGTGTGCTCGCCTGCATGGTCGCCGGATCGTTCGTCGAGCCGCACAGCGGTGACCGCGTCATCTGGGGCACCCGCAGCCCCGACGCGCTGAGCCTGGTGCTCATGACGCTGTGCGCCGCGGCGCTCGTCCTGCGCCGCCGGGTGCCGAGGACGGTCCTCGCCGTCACCGGCACCCTGTCCCTCGTCGAGTTCGTCACCGGCGACCCCCGCGCACCCGTCGCCATGTCCGCCGTCATCGCCCTCTACACGGTCGCCGCCTCCACCGACCGCCCCACCGCCTGGCGCATCGGCCTGCTCACCATGTCCGTGCTGACCGGCGTCGCCATGCTCGCCGGGCCGCTGCCCTGGTACACGCAGGAGAACCTCGCCATCTTCGCGTGGACCGGCATGGCCGCGACCGCCGGCGACGCCATCCGCAGCCGCCGCGCCTTCGTACAGGCCGTGCAGGAACGGGCCGAACGCGCCGAGCGGACCCGCGAGGAGGAGGCCCGCCGCCGTGTCGCGGAGGAACGCCTGCGCATCGCCCGCGACCTGCACGACGTCGTCGCCCACCACATCGCCCTGGTCAACGTGCAGGCCGGCGTCGCGGCGCACGTCATGGACAAGCGGCCCGACCAGGCCAAGGAGGCCCTGTCGCACGTACGGGAGGCCGGCCGGTCGGCGCTCAACGAACTGCGCGCCACCGTCGGCCTGCTCCGCCAGTCGGGTGACCCCGAGGCCCCCACCGAACCGGCGCCCGGCCTGGACCGCCTGGACGAACTCGTCGGCACCTTCCGCAGCGCCGGACAGCGCGTCGAGGTCGCCCGCGCCGACCAGGGCGGCACCCTGCCCGCCGCCGTCGACCTGGCCGCGTACCGCATCATCCAGGAGGCCCTCACCAACGTGCGCAAGCACGCGGGCGCCGAGGCCAAGGCGGAGGTCAGTGTCGTGCGCGTGGGCCCGCACGTCGAGATCACCGTCCTGGACGACGGCACCGGCGAGGCGGAGCGCCCCGCCGACGGTGGCGGGCACGGGCTGCTCGGCATGCGGGAGCGCGTCACCGCCCTGCGCGGCACCCTCACCACCGGTCCCCGCTTCGGGGGCGGCTTCCGCGTCCATGCGATCCTGCCGGTCAAGGCCCGTACGCCCGCCACACCACAGACCGAACCGTCCACGTGACGCCGTGTACGTACCGTACGGGCGTACGCGACGGCGACCGCGTGACCGCCGTACCGGGGGACCCCGTATGACCATTCGTGTCCTGCTCGCCGACGACCAGGCACTGCTGCGCAGCGCCTTCCGGGTGCTTGTCGACTCCGAGCCCGACATGGAGGTGGTCGGTGAGGCGTCCGACGGCGCGGAAGCCGTGCGGCTGGCGAAGGAGCGGCAGGCCGACGTGGTCCTGATGGACATCCGGATGCCCGGCACCGACGGCCTCGCCGCCACCCGTCTGATCAGCGCCGACCCGGCCCTCGCCGAGGTCCGCGTCGTCATACTGACCACCTTCGAGGTGGACGACTACGTCGTGCGGTCGCTGCGCGCGGGTGCCTCCGGCTTCCTTGGCAAGGGCTCCGAGCCCGACGAACTGCTGAACGCCATCCGCGTCGCGGCGGGCGGCGAGGCCCTGCTGTCGCCGGCCGCCACCAAGGGCCTCATCGCCCGCTTCCTCGCCCAGCGGGACACCGACGACGAGCGCGACCCGGCCCGCTCCGGGCAACTGGACGCGCTGACCGTGCGCGAGCGCGAGGTGCTGGTGAAGGTCGCGGGAGGCCACTCCAACGACGAGATCGCCGAGCGGCTGGAGGTCAGCCCGCTCACGGTCAAGACCCACGTGAACCGGGCCATGGCCAAGCTCGGCGCCCGCGACCGGGCCCAGCTGGTGGTCATGGCGTACGAGTCGGGGCTGGTACGTCCAAGGGTGGACTGACCCCCGCGCGCCCCTACTGCGCCCGCAGTACACGCCGGACCGGAAATGGACCAGAGGGCGACGGTCCGGCCGTCCCGCGTGGCCCAGTGTGTAGGGGCGTGCACGGCAGGCCCGCCCCTGAGCGCCTCTGCGGTTCCGCTCCCGGAAACGCCGCCGTCGCGCCACGGAAGAACTCCCCAAGGGCTCCGACGAGCTCCACAGAAGACCTGCCGCTCCACAGAAGAGAGATGCTGACCCATGTCCTGGCTGTCGAGATTCAGCCTCGCACAACGGGCCCTCATAGGCCTGATGTCGATCATCGCGCTCGTCTTCGGGGCGATCGCGATCCCGCAGCTCAAGCAGCAGCTCCTGCCCACCATCGAACTGCCCATGGTGTCGGTGCTCGCCCCCTACCGGGGCGCGTCCCCCGACGTCGTGGAGAAGCAGGTCGTCGAGCCCATCGAGGACAACCTCGAAGCCGTCGACGGCATCACCGGCGTCACCTCCACCGCCAGTGAGGGCAACGCCGTCATCATGGCGTCCTTCGACTACGGCAACGACACCAAGCAACTCGTCGCCGACGTCCAGCAGGCCGTCAACCGGGCCCGCGCGACGCTGCCGGACGCCGTGGACCCGCAGGTCGTGGCCGGCTCGACGGACGACATCCCGACCGTCGTCCTCGCCGTCACCTCCGACAGGGACCAGCAGGCCCTCGCCGACCAGCTCGACCGGTCCGTCGTCCCGGACCTCAAGGACATCGACGGCGTCGGCCAGGTCACGGTCGACGGCGTGCGCGACGTCCAGGTCACCGTCACGCCCCACGACGCCGCGCTCGCCAGGGCCGGCCTGACCCCGCAGGCCCTCGCCCAGGCCCTCCGGGCGGGCGGCGCCACCGTGCCCGCCGGGTCCTTCGACGAGTCCGGCGCCAACCGCACCGTCCAGGTGGGCGGCGGCTTCACCTCGCTGAAGCAGATCCGGGACCTCGCGGTCCGGGGCGAGGGCAAGAAGCCGGTGCGCCTCGGCGACGTCGCCACCGTCGCGCAGGGGGAGGCCAAGACCGACTCCATCACCCGCACCAACGGCGAACCCAGCCTGGCCGTCGCCCTCACCATGGATCACGACGGCAGTGCCGTCGCCGTCTCCGAGGCCGTCCAGGACATGCTGCCCGCGCTGCGCGAGGACCTCGGCAAGGGCGCCACGCTCACCGTGGTCAGCGACCAGGGCCCGGCCGTGTCCAAGGCCATCGAGGGCCTGACCACCGAGGGCGGACTCGGCCTGCTCTTCGCCGTCCTCGTCATCCTCGTCTTCCTCGCGTCGATCCGCTCGACGCTCGTGACGGCGGTGAGCATCCCGCTGTCCGTCGTGCTCGCCCTGATCGTGCTGTGGACGCGCGACCTGTCCCTGAACATGCTCACGCTCGGCGCGCTGACCATCGCCATCGGGCGCGTCGTGGACGACTCCATCGTCGTCCTCGAAAACGTCAAGCGGCACCTCGGCTACGGCGAGGAACGCCGGGACGCCATCCTCAACGCCGTCCGCGAGGTCGCGGGCGCGGTCACCTCCTCCACCCTCACCACGGTCGCCGTGTTCCTGCCGATCGGCCTGGTCGGCGGCATGGTGGGCGAGCTGTTCGGCTCGTTCAGCCTGACGGTGACGGCCGCGCTGCTCGCGTCCCTGCTCGTCTCCCTGACGGTCGTACCGGTCCTGTCGTACTGGTTCCTGCGCCCCCCGAAGGGCACCCCCGAGGACGCCGGCGAGGCGCGCCGGTTCGCCGAGGAGAAGGAGGCCAGGAGCCGCCTGCAGCGGATCTACGTCCCCGTCCTGCGCTTCGCCACCCGCCGCCGCCTCACCAGCGTGCTGCTCGCGGTCGTGATCCTCGTCGGCACGTTCGGCATGACACCCCTGCTGAAGACGAACTTCTTCGACCAGGGCGAGCAGGAAGTCCTCAGCGTCAAGCAGGAGCTGAAGGCCGGCACCAGCCTCGCGGCGACCGACGCGGCGGCCCGCAGGGTCGAGAAGATGCTCGGCGGCGTGGACGGCGTCAAGGACTACCAGGTGACCGTCGGCTCGTCCGGCTTCATGGCGGCCTTCGGCGGCGGCACCGACACCAACCAGGCCTCGTACCAGGTGATGCTGGAGGACTCCGCGTCCTCCGAGGACGTACGCGACGACATCGAGGCCGGGCTGAAGAAGCTCGACGGCGTCGGCACCACCACGGTCGCCGCCGGTGACGGTTTCGGCAGCCAGGACCTCAGCGTCGTCGTCAAGGCGGCCGACGCCGAGGTGCTGCGCCGGGCGGCGGACCGGGTCCGCGACACGGTGGCCCGCCTGGACGACGTCACCGACGTCACCAGCGACCTGTCGCAGAGCGTGCCGCGCATCTCCGTGCGCGCCAACGCCAAGGCCGCCGCGGCCGGTTTCGACCAGCAGTCCCTCGGCGCGGCCGTCACCAACGCCGTGAGCGGCACCACGGCCGGCAAGGCGATCCTGGACGACACCGAGCGGGACGTCGTCATCCGCTCGGCGCACCCGGCCGAGACGCTGGCCGAGCTGAAGAAGCTGCCGCTCGGCCCGGTGAAGCTCGGTGACATCGCTACCGTGAAGCTGGTCGACGGCCCGGTCTCCATGACCCGGATCGACGGTCAGCGCGCCGCGACGATCACCGCGCGGCCCACCGCCGACAACACGGGCGCGGTCAGCACCGAGCTCCAGCAGAAGATCGACGCGCTGAAGCTCCCGGCGGGCGCCACGGCCGACATCGGCGGTGTCACGCAGGACCAGGACGACGCCTTCGCCAACCTCGGTCTCGCCATGCTGGCAGCCATCGCGATCGTGTTCCTGCTGCTCGTCGGCACGTTCCGCTCGCTCGCGCAGCCGCTGATCCTGCTGGTGTCCATCCCGTTCGCGGCGACCGGCGCGATCGGCATGCTGGTCGCCACGGGCACCCCGATGGGCGTCCCGGCGATGATCGGCATGCTGATGCTGATCGGCATCGTCGTGACGAACGCGATCGTGCTGATCGACCTCATCAACCAGTACCGCAAGCAGGGCTACGGCGTTGTCGAGGCGGTCGTCGAGGGCGGTCGGCACCGGCTGCGGCCCATCCTGATGACGGCCCTGGCGACGATCTTCGCGCTGCTGCCGATGGCGCTGGGCGTCACCGGCGAGGGCGGCTTCATCGCGCAGCCGCTCGCGGTGGTGGTGATAGGCGGCCTGATCACGTCCACGCTGCTGACGCTGCTGCTCGTCCCGACGCTGTACGCGATGCTCGAGCTCCGCAAGGAGCGGCGGGCGAAGAAGCGGGCGGCCAGGCGGGCGAAGAAGGAGGGGACGGAGCCGGCCGCGCCTGAGCCGGCCGGGGTCTAGCGGCGCCGCCGCGCCCGGCCGGGCGGGGTGCCACCGCGCCCACCCGTGCCGCTCCGGCGGCAGACGGCCGCAGCCGTACGAGAAGGGCCCCGCCCCTGTTGCCGCGAGGCATCAGGGGCGGGGCCCTTTCCCGATCCGCCGGCCCGCACGGGCCGGCGGATCGGGAACAACCCGTTACGGCAGCGCCAGCATCCGCTCCAGTGCCAGCTTCGCGAACGCCTCGGTGTCCCGGTCCACCTCGATGCGGTTGACCGGCTTGCCGTCGGCGAGGGACTCCAGCGCCCACACCAGGTGCGGCAGGTCGATGCGGTTCATGGTTGAGCAGAAGCAGACCGTCCTGTCGAGGAAGACGATCTCCTTGCCCTCGGGAGCGAAACGGTTCGCCAGCCGCCGTACGAGATTCAGCTCGGTCCCGACGGCCCACGTGGAGCCGGCCGGGGCCGCCTCCAGCGCCTTGATGATGTACTCCGTCGAGCCCACGTGGTCCGCCGCGGCGACGACCTCGTGCCGGCACTCGGGGTGGACCAGGACGTTCACGCCCGGGATGCGCGCGCGCACGTCGTTCACCGAATCCAGGCTGAAGCGGCCGTGCACCGAGCAGTGGCCGCGCCACAGGATCATCTTCGCGCCGCGCAGCTCCTCCGCCGTCAGCCCGCCGTTCGGCCTGTGCGGGTTGTAGACGACGCAGTCCTCCAGGGACATCCCCATGTCGCGGACGGCCGTGTTCCGGCCGAGGTGCTGGTCGGGCAGGAAGAGCACCTTCTCGCCCTGCTCGAAGGCCCACTCCAGGGCGCGCCGGGCATTGGAGGAGGTGCAGATCGTGCCGCCGTGCCTGCCCGTGAACGCCTTGATGTCCGCGGACGAGTTCATGTAGGCGACGGGCACGACCTGCTCGGCCACCCCGGCCTCGGTCAGGACGTCCCAGCACTCGGCGACCTGCTCGGCCGTGGCCATGTCGGCCATCGAGCAGCCGGCGGCGAGGTCGGGCAGGACGACCTTCTGGTCGTCGGAGGTCAGGATGTCCGCGGACTCCGCCATGAAGTGCACGCCGCAGAACACGATGTACTCGGCCTCCGGGCGCGCGGCGGCGTCCCGGGCCAGCTTGAAGGAGTCGCCCGTGACGTCGGCGAACTGGATGACCTCGTCACGCTGGTAGTGGTGGCCGAGCACGAAGACCTTGTTCCCGAGCTTCTCCTTGGCCGCCCGGGCGCGCTCGACCAGGTCCGGGTCGGACGGCGAGGGCAGGTCGCCCGGGCACTCCACACCGCGCTCGCTCCGCGGGTCGGCCTCACGGCCGAGGAGCAGCAGGGCGAGGGGCGACGGCTGTACGTCGAGCTCCTGGGGCTGGGCGGTGGTCACGACACGCACCCTTTCTGTTCTGCGGCCCGCCGGGTCCCCGGGTGGGGGATCCGGCGGAGCACGCGGGACATCACGGACGACTTTTCGTCAAATAGACGCTATCTATCATAACTGCTTCACGTCAGTTTGACGATGGCCATAGCGTCTGTGTGACGTGAATCCCGGCGGGAGCGAGCTCAGCCGCCGAAGACGCGTCAGTACGGCGTGAAGACGCCTCAGCACGGCGTGAAGAGGCCTCCGGGAGGCGTTTTCCGCTCCGCGGGGCATGTGCGAGCATGAAGACGGAGTCAAAGACACGCCCGGCCCGGAATGAATCCGCGGCCCCGCCGGTTGCAACCGTCGGCAAGCAGTCTCCGAACAACCCGGGAGAGATGTAGATGTCCGTATCGGACGAGACCAGCACCGTCACCGACGGCATCATCCTGACCGACGCCGCCGCGTCCAAGGTCAGGGCGCTGCTCGACCAGGAAGGCCGTGACGACCTGGCGCTGCGCGTCGCGGTCCAGCCCGGCGGCTGCTCCGGCCTGCGCTACCAGCTGTTCTTCGACGAGCGTTCCCTCGACGGCGACGTGCAGAAGGACTTCGACGGCGTCAAGGTCGTCACCGACCGGATGAGCGCCCCGTACCTGGGCGGCGCCACCATCGACTTCGTGGACACGATCGAGAAGCAGGGTTTCACGATCGACAACCCGAACGCATCGGGTTCCTGCGCCTGCGGCGACTCCTTCAACTGAGTCCCGGCACGTCCGCGAGCACGGGAAAGGCGGCGCCCCCAGGAGGGGAGCGCCGCCTTTCCCGTATCCGGCCGACGGTACTACCGGGCCTGCGGCAGCCGCGCTCCCGGCTTCTCCAGCGGGACCGGCTTGCCGTGCGAGGCGACCACCGCACGGCCGCCGAGCGGCGCGTCCAGCCGCACGGTCCGGTGATACATCTTGGCGATCATGATGCACACCTTGCCCGGCCGCGGCGTCTCGGTCACCCTCACCGTCACCTTGCCGCCGCTCTCGTCCGCCGTCACCCGGTAGTCGGAGCAGACCCCGCCGGTGAAGCTCACGGTCAGCTCCACGCCCTCCGCGGTGTAGCCCTGGACGGCGACGTCACGCGGCTCGGCGGTCCGCTGCGCGTCCGGGCCCGTCGGCCGCGGGCTGGGCCGTTCGGTCGGCCCGGCGGGCGGCGTGGGAGAGGCGATGTACTCCGGGTCGACGGCCGGGTACGCCAGGGTGAACGGGGTCTTCGCGCCCGGCGCCCGCACCTCGAACAACCACGACGGCACCAGCGCCTGCCGGCCCGACACGAACTGCGCGGCCAGCGCGAACACCGCCTTCTCGACCGTGTTCACCTGCTTCTTCGGCTCCGGGCTCGCAAGGCCGGTGACCGGGTCGCACGGCTTCGTGCCGCCCCTGTCCGCGTTCGGCTCCGCGTGCGGTACGGCACTGGCGCAGCCGCTGATTCCCACCGGTCCGCCGCCCGGCGCCGCGTTCAGCAGCCCCAGCGTCCGCTCCGCGTCCAGGACGGGATACGTGTCGCTCTTGACGGGAGCCTTCAGCTGCCCGCTCGCGCCGACCACCTCGCCGCTCGCGCTCACCGTGACTCCGGTGCTCCAGCCGTACGTCGGCAGCCCGCCGATCAGCGGATCGGCGTTCACCACCCGGTTGGCGCCCTGGACCTGGCCCGCGGAGAGCTTCGCGTCGTCCTGGCCCACCGCCTTGAGCACCGGGGCGGCGGCCTTCTTCGCGGCCTCCTCGCCCACCGGATCGGCCGCCGCGCCGCCCGCCGGGCCGCTCGCGCAGGTGGGCTTTCCCGAGCAGTTGTCGGTGCCGGGTGCGTACCGGTAGAAGGTCCAGGTGCCCGGCGCCTGCCGGTTGACCTGCAGACTCGGCCCCGCGCCGTCCTTCGCGCCGATCTTCCAGGCCTGCCCCTCCACGACCGGCGTCCCGTCGACTCCCAGCGCCTGTGCCAGCCGCGCCACCTCGGCCTCGCCGACCTGCCCCGACGTCCGGTACACCGGCGCGGAGCCGGGCCCGTCCGGCAGCGTCCCGCCGGCCCGGTAGGTGGCGCCGGACGGGTTCGGCTCACCCGGCGCGATGCCGGGGCCGGAGCCGCTCCCGGCGTAGCCGTCGAGGGGCAGCGGCGGGGGAGTGCCGCCACCGCCGGCCGTGCCCGGGGCCGTCTTGTCGTCCGAGCCGCCGGACGTGCCCGCGGCGAGATACGCCCCGCCGCCGCCCACGACCAGGACGGCCGCGACGACCGAGGCGACGATCACCGGCGTACGCCGGGCAGCGCGCCCGCCGCCGTCGTCCTCGCCGTGCTCCCGAGTCCCGCCCGGGCCGGGCGGGACGGCCTCCTCGCCGCCGTTCTCGACCGCGGCGTCGTCGTTGTCGGGTCGCTCGGTGTTCACCGCATCGCTCCTTCGGCTGCGCAACTGTCACAGGGGACAGCGATGGGACGCGACGCGGACGCGAGCGGTTCCCCCGGACACGGCCTGTTGTTCGAATCATTCGCGCCGAACGACACGCCGGGGGCGCCGGCTCAGTCGCCGTAGTCCGACATCGCGTCCACCAGCTTCGCCGAGGTCGCCGGAACCCGCACGCCGTGGATGAGCGACGGCGGAACCGGCCGCACCGAGCCCCGGTCCGGCACCGCCCAGTGCGGAGCCATCCGGGCGCAGTCGCCGCGCAGCGCCGCCAGATCGACATCGATATCGACAGCGGTACCGGCACTGGTGGGGGCCGCGAGCTCGTCCGGGGCGGGGGTGTGGACCCTGAGGTTCGTCATGTCGGCACCGTATGCAGGTTGTGCCACGCGAAGAAAGATCTACTATCGGGTAGTTTTCCCTGCTTCATCGCCACCCGGCTACCCGGTAGCGTGAAGCGTCAAGCTGCCTCCCCTCTGGAGAGTCCACGCCGTGCGCATCGCAGTCACCGGCTCCATCGCCACCGACCACCTCATGACCTTCCCCGGCCGCTTCGCCGACCAGTTCGTCGCGGACCAACTGCACACGGTCTCGCTGTCCTTCCTGGTCGACAACCTCGACGTCCGCCGGGGCGGCGTCGGCGCCAACATCGCCTTCGGCATGGGCCAGCTCGGCACCAAGCCGATCCTGGTCGGGGCCGCGGGCTTCGACTTCGACGAGTACCGGGCCTGGCTGGACCGGCACGGCGTCGACACCGAGTCCGTCCGCATCTCGGAGACCCTGCACACCGCCCGCTTCGTGTGCACGACCGACTCCGACCACAACCAGATCGGCTCCTTCTACACGGGCGCCATGAGCGAGGCCCGCCTCATCGAGCTGCAGACCGTGGCCGAGCGCGTCGGCGGCCTCGACCTGGTCATCATCGGCGCCGACGACCCGGAGGCGATGCTGCGGCACACCGAGGAGTGCCGCTCACGCTCCATCCCGTTCGCCGCCGACTTCTCCCAGCAGATCGCCCGCATGGAGGGCGACGAGATCCGCATCCTGCTGGACGGCGCCACGTACCTCTTCTCCAACGAGTACGAGAAGGGCCTCATCGAGAGCAAGACCGGCTGGAGCGACGAGGAGATCCTCTCCCGCGTCGGCCACCGCGTCACCACCCTCGGCGCCCGCGGCGTACGCATCGAGCAGGCCGGTCACGACCCGATCGAGGTGGCCTGCCCGGACGAGGACCGCAAGGCCGAACCCACCGGCGTCGGCGACGCCTTCCGCGCCGGCTTCCTCTCCGGCCTGGCCTGGGGCGTCTCCCTGGAGCGCGCCGCGCAGGTCGGCTGCATGCTCGCCACGCTCGTCATCGAGACGGTCGGCACCCAGGAGTACCGGCTGCGCCGCGCCCACTTCATGGACCGCTTCACCAAGGCCTACGGCGACGAGGCCGCCGCCGAGGTCCGGACGCACCTCGCCTGACCGGGCTCACCCGAGCCGGCGGACCACGTACGCCGTACCCCGGTCCGCCGGCTCCTCGCCGACGTACTCCTGCCCCCGCATCCCGCACCACGCCGGAATGTCCAGGCGCGCCGCCTCGTCGTCCGAGAGCACCCGCACCGTGCCGCCCACCGGCACGTCCCCGATGACCTTGGCCAGCTCGATCACCGGGATCGGACAGCGCCGCCCCACCGCGTCCACGACGACGGTCCCGGCCTCCGCGGGGACGTCGGCCCCTGTGACCGGCGCGCCCAGATTCCCCCGCACCCCGGCCACCGCCCCCGGCAGCACCGCGAGGAACCGCTCCACGTCCTCCTCCGGCGTCCCCGGCGGCAGCGACACCCGTACATTCCCCTCACTCAGCACCCCCATGGCCCGCAGCACATGGCTGGGCGTCAGCGTGCTGCTCGTGCACGACGACCCCGACGACACGGAGAAACCCTCCCGGTCCAGCTCGTGCAGCAGCGCCTCCCCGTCGACGTACAGGCACGAGAACGTGACGACGCCCGGCAGCCGGCGCCCCGGGTCCCCGACCACCTCCACGTCCGGCACCAGACGCGGCACCCGCGCCCGGATCCGGTCCGTCAGCTCGCGCAGCCGCGCCGCCTCCGCGTCCGCCTCGGCCCGCACCGCCCGCAGCGACGCCGCCGCGGCCACGATCGCCGGCAGGTTCTCGAATCCGGGAGCCCGCCCCGACTCCCGCTCGTCCGCCGGACCCCGCACGGCGAACCGCGCCCCCTTGCGTACGACGAGCAGCCCCACCCCCGCCGGCCCGCCCCACTTGTGGGCGCTCGCCGTCAGCAGCGACCAGCCCTCCGGCACCGGCCCCCATCCCAGCGACTGGGCGGCGTCCACCAGCAGCGGCACCCCCGCCGCCCGGCACACCCGCGCCACCTCGCCCACCGGCTGCTCCGTGCCCACCTCGTGATTCGCGGACTGCAGACAGGCCAGCGCGCTGTCCGCCCGCAGCGCCGCCGCGTACGCCTCCGGGTCCACCGCACCCGTACGGTCCACCGCCACCCGGGTGACCGTTCCGCCGTCCGCCTCGTGCGCCTCGGCCGCGTGCAGCACCGAGGAGTGTTCGACCGCCGACACGGTCAGGTGGCGCCCGGCCCGCCGCCGTCCGGCCAGCGCCCCCGCCACCCCGGTGTGCACGGCCCGCGTCCCCGACGGGGTGAACACCAGCTCGTCCGCCCGGCACCCCACCACCTCGGCGGCGGCCTCCCGTGCGGCGTCCAGCAGCATCCGCGCCCGCCGCCCCTCCCGGTACAGCCGGGCGGGATCGGCCCACCCCTCGTCGAGCGAGGCCGTCAGAGCCTGCCGGGCGACGGGATGGAGGGGAGCGGACGAAGCAGCGTCGAAGTAGGCCACACCCCACGGTAGAACGAGGGGCCGTCCGGAGGGCGTGCGGGACGGCGCCGGCGTGCGGCCGCGCCACGCGGGCGCGATCACCCACATACGGCCCGCATCCGCCGAACAGCGAGCACAACCCCACCCTTTGGGCGCCCCGGACCCCCCGCGACGCCCCGTCGGAGTGACCGGCGGCGCGTATGGCACCCTCCCCGCGAACCCGTGGAGAGCGTCGGCTAGGGTTTGGTCCGCATAAACATCCAAACCCCTGCCCGACGCAGGGCGGCGACCAACCAACGAGAAGGCCGCAGCCAATCCGCGCGGGCGAGACTCTCGGGAAGGCGCTACGTGAGTCCCAACGGCTCCGATCTCCCCCACCGCCTGAAGGGCGTGGGCGGTACCCCCTCGCCGCGGCGCCCGATGCGGCGGAAGCTGCTGCAGGCACTGACCGCGGGCCTGGTCCTGGCGACCGCCACCGGTTGCACCTACGAGGACTTCCCCCGCCTCGGCATGCCCACCCCGACCACGGAAGAGGCTCCCCGGATCCTCTCCCTGTGGCAGGGCTCGTGGGCCGCCGCGCTCGCCGTCGGCGTGCTGGTGTGGGGCCTGATCCTCTGGAGTGCATTCTTCCACCGGCGCAGCCGAACCAAGGTCGAAGTTCCCCCGCAGACCCGGTACAACATGCCCATCGAGGCGCTGTACACCGTGGTCCCGCTCATCATCGTCTCGGTGCTGTTCTACTTCACGGCCCGTGACGAGTCCGAGCTCCTGAAGCTGGACAAGAAGCCCGACGTCACGGTCAACGTGGTCGGCTTCCAGTGGAGCTGGTGCTTCAACTACGTCGAGAGCGTGTCCGGCTCCTCGGGGGACGCCAAGTCCGCCAAGGAACTGAGCGCGATCCCGGACCGGTTCAAGGACCAGTTCCCGGCGAACGCCGGCGGTGTCTACGAATGCGGCGTGCCCGGCTCCCGCAACCCGCAGACCCACAACCCGGGCCCGACGCTCTGGCTGCCCGAGGGCAAGCGGGTCCGCTTCGTCCTCACCTCGCGCGACGTCATCCACTCCTTCTGGGTGGTGCCGTTCCTGATGAAGCAGGACGTCATCCCGGGCCACACCAACGCCTTCGAGGTGACCCCCAACAAGGAGGGCACCTACCTGGGCAAGTGCGCCGAGCTGTGCGGCGTCGACCACTCCCGGATGCTGTTCAACGTGAAGGTCGTCTCCCAGGAGCGGTACGAGCAGCACCTCAAGGACCTCGCGAAGAAGGGGCAGACCGGTTACGTTCCCGCTGGCATCGCGCAGACGAGCCACGAGAAGAACCGGGAGACGAACCAACTGTGAGCATCGTCAACGAACCTCAGGGCGCCGCCGCGCCGACTGAAGACTCGTATTACGAGGACGAGCTGCCGGTGCGGCGCAAGCAGCCGGGCAACGCCGTGGTGAAGTGGCTGACGACCACCGACCACAAGACGATCGGCACGCTGTACCTGGCCACCTCGTTCGTGTTCTTCTGCATCGGTGGCGTCATGGCGCTGCTCATGCGCGCCGAGCTGGCCCGGCCGGGCCTGCAGATCATGTCGAACGAGCAGTTCAACCAGGCGTTCACGATGCACGGCACGATCATGCTGCTGATGTTCGCGACGCCGCTGTTCGCCGGCTTCGCGAACTGGATCATGCCGCTGCAGATCGGCGCGCCCGACGTGGCCTTCCCGCGGCTGAACATGTTCGCCTACTGGCTCTACCTGTTCGGTTCGACCATCGCGGTCGGTGGTTTCCTCACCCCGCAGGGTGCGGCCGACTTCGGCTGGTTCGCCTACTCCCCGCTGTCGGACGCGGTCCGCTCGCCGGGCCTGGGCGCCGACCTGTGGATCATGGGTCTGGCCTTCTCCGGCTTCGGCACCATCCTCGGCTCGGTCAACTTCATCACCACGATCATCTGCATGCGTGCACCCGGCATGACCATGTTCCGCATGCCGGTGTTCACGTGGAACGTGCTGCTGACCGGTGTGCTGGTCCTGCTGGCCTTCCCGGTGCTGGCCGCCGCGCTCTTCGCGCTGGAGGCGGACCGCAAGTTCGGCGCGCACATCTTCGACCCGGCCAACGGCGGGGCGCTGCTGTGGCAACACCTCTTCTGGTTCTTCGGCCATCCAGAGGTGTACATCATCGCGCTGCCGTTCTTCGGCATCATCAGTGAGATCATCCCGGTCTTCAGCCGCCGTCCGATCTTCGGTTACATGAACCTGATCGCGGCGACCATCGCCATCGCCGGTCTCTCGGTGACGGTGTGGGCGCACCACATGTACGTCACCGGTGGCGTGCTGTTGCCGTTCTTCTCCTTCATGACGTTCCTGATCGCCGTCCCGACCGGTGTGAAGATCTTCAACTGGATCGGCACGATGTGGAAGGGCTCGCTGTCCTTCGAGACGCCGATGCTCTGGGCGATGGGCTTCCTCATCACCTTCACCTTCGGTGGCCTGACCGGCGTCATCCTGGCCTCGCCCCCGATGGACTTCCACATCTCCGACTCCTACTTCGTGGTGGCGCACTTCCACTACGTGGTGTTCGGCACCGTGGTCTTCGCGATGTTCTCCGGCTTCCACTTCTGGTGGCCGAAGATGACCGGCAAGATGCTCGACGAGCGGCTCGGCAAGATCACCTTCTGGACGCTGTTCTTCGGCTTCCACGGCACGTTCCTCGTCCAGCACTGGCTGGGCGCCGAGGGCATGCCGCGCCGGTACGCCGACTACCTGGCGGCCGACGGTTTCACCGCCCTGAACACGTTCTCCACGATCAGCTCGTTCGTCCTCGGCATGTCCGTCCTGCCGTTCCTCTACAACGTGTGGAAGACCGCCAAGTACGGCAAGAAGATCGAGGTCGACGACCCGTGGGGCTACGGCCGTTCGCTCGAGTGGGCGACGTCCTGCCCGCCGCCGCGGCACAACTTCCTCACCCTGCCGCGGATCCGCAGTGAATCCCCGGCGTTCGACCTGCACCACCCGGAGATCGCCGCGCTCGACGAGCTCGAGAACATCGGTCACGGGGAGAAGGCCCTCGCTGGGGGCAAGGAGGCCGGCAAGTGAAGATCCAGGGCAAGATGTTCATGTGGCTGAGCGTCTTCGTCCTCGCCATGGCAGTCGTCTATGGCGTGTGGTCGAAGGAGCCGGCCGGTACCACGGCCCTCTTCCTGGCCTTCGGCCTGTGCATCATGATCGGCTTCTACCTGGGCTTCACGGCCAAGCGGGTGGACGCCGGAGCGCAGGACAACAAGGAGGCGGACGTCGCGGACGACGCCGGCGAGGTCGGGTTCTTCAGCCCGCACAGCTGGCAGCCGCTGTCCCTCGCGGTGGGAGGTGCCTTCGCCTTCCTGTCCATCGCCATCGGCTGGTGGCTGATGTACTTCTCGGCGCCCCTGGTCCTCATCGGCATCTGGGGCTGGGTCTTCGAGTACTACCGCGGTGAGAACCGCACCCAGTAGCGCGGGCGAAACCCCCGGGAGCCCGGGCACTCCGAACGGAGTGCCCGGGCTCCGTCTTTCGCTCCACACGGTTCACCCGTGCGGCTTACCCACCGCGCCGCCCCCGGCGAGGCTCCCTACGTTGAGGCCATGAGCCACACCGACTCCCCGCGCAGCCGGACCGCCGTCGGCTGCACGCTCCTCGTGATCGCCCTCGGCGCCGGTCTCACCGCCTGCAGCGCCGAGGACAGCCCGCTCGCGTCCGAGCCGTACGACGCGGCGGACCAGGTCTCCTTCAACGGTCTCTCCGGCGAGGGGAAGCTCACCGACCCGGACAGGCCGCTGGAGGTCCTCGTCCAGGACGCCGACGGCCGCATCACCGACGTCACCGCCGTGGACGCGGCGGGGCGCTACGTGGCGGGCGAACTCGCCGCCGACGGCAGCCGCTGGAACAGCACCTCACCGCTGGCCGCGGGCGCCCGCTACACGGTCCGGGTGAGCACGGAGAACGAGAGCGGCTCGCCCGGCCGGAAGGTCTTCACCTTCGACACCGGCAGGCCCTCCGCCAAGAAGCGCCTGAACGTCACCTTCGGCCCCCGGAAGGGCACCTACGGCGTCGGCCAGCCCCTCACCGCCCAGCTCTCCCAGCCCGTGCGGGAGCGGGCGCAGCGGGCCGTGGTGGAACGCGCCCTCAAGGTGCGCTCGACCCCGTGGGTGGAGGGCGGCTGGCACTGGGTGGACGACAAGGAACTCCACTACCGGCCCAAGGACTACTGGCCCGCCCACAGCACCGTCGAGGTGAGCAGCCACCTGGAGGGCATCAAGATCGGCAACCGGGTGTGGGGAGGCCGGGCCAAGCCCCTGAAGATCTCCATCGGGGACCAGGTCGTCGCCGTCACCGACGCCGCCGCCCACCAACTGACGCTGTTCAAGAACGGCGAGGAGGTCAAGTCGGTCCCGGTCACCACCGGAAAACCCGGCTTCGAGACCCGCAACGGTGTCAAGGTCGTCATCGGCAAGGAGTACTTCGTCCGCATGCGCGGCACCAGCATCGGCATATCCGCCGACAGCTCCGAGAGCTACGACCTGCCCGTGTACTACGCCACTCGCGTGACATGGAGTGGTGAATACGTGCACGCAGCGCCCTGGTCCGTGGGCTCCCAGGGCGCGGCGAACGTCAGCCACGGCTGCACCGGCATGAGCACGGCCAACGCCGAGTGGTTCTTCGACAGCGTCCGCGAGGGCGACGTCGTCAAGGTCGAGAACTCGGGCGGCGACACCATGGAACCGTTCGGCAACGGCTTCGGGGACTGGAACGTCCCCTGGCAGAAGTGGCAGGAGGGCAGCGCCCTGAACGCGGGCCCGTCCCAGGCGGCGGATGCCCTCCAGACCGCACGTCTGCGTCCCACGGCGACGTGATCCCGGCCGAGCGCCGGGCCGCCGCGCCCTAAGCGTCCAAGGACGCCTTGGGCCGCAGCAGAGAGGCGAGGGCGTTCGCGAACTCCACGGGCTCCACCGGCAGCGTCACCGCGGCCTCGGCCCGGCTCCAGGTGGCCAGCCACGCGTCCTGCGGGCGCCCGATCAGCAGCAGCACCGGCGGACAGTGGAACACCTCGTCCTTGATCTGCCGGCACATGCCCATGCCGCCCATGGGCACGGCCTCGCCGTCCAGCACACAGACGTCGATGCCGCCCCTGTCCAGCTCCTTGAGGACGGCCGCAGGTGTCGCACATTCCAAGAACTCGACCAGCGGGGCGTCGGGAGCGGGCCGTCGGCCGGTGGCCAACCGCACCTGCTCCCGGGTGTTGGCGTTGTCGCTGTAGACCAGCACCGTGGCGGTCGGCTGCATTGTTCCTCCGTGACGTCTACGTCGTAAGGACAGGCCCGTGGGGCGGATGCTACTCCTCCGAACCCCACGTCAACAGCGGTACCACCGGCCCAGACACTCCGAACGGCACCCCCCGGAGTGAGGGCGGGATAAGCGACCGACATAATGTCGGTCGTGGCGACAGCAACGACAGTAGAAACCGGGCACGCGCACCCGTCGGTCAACCGGCCGAACCTCGTCAGCGTCGGAACCATCATCTGGTTGAGTTCCGAGCTGATGTTCTTCGCGGCCCTCTTCGCGATGTACTTCACCCTGCGATCGGTGACAGGGCCCGACCACTGGAAGGAAATGGCGGATGCGCTGAACTTCCCGTTCTCGGCGGCCAACACCACGGTCCTGGTGCTTTCCTCCCTCACCTGCCAGCTCGGCGTCTTCGCCGCCGAGCGCGGTGATGTGAAGAAGCTACGGGGCTGGTTCATCGTCACCTTCATCATGGGTGCGATCTTCATCGGCGGCCAGGTCTTCGAGTACACCGAGCTCGTGAAGCACGAGGGCCTCTCGCTCTCCTCCGACCCGTACGGCTCGGTCTTCTACCTGACGACCGGCTTCCACGGCCTGCACGTGACAGGCGGCCTCATCGCCTTCCTGCTGGTCCTCGGCCGTACCTACGCGGCCAGCAGGTTCACCCACGAGCAGGCGACCGCCGCCATCGTCGTGTCCTATTACTGGCACTTCGTCGATGTCGTCTGGATCGGCCTTTTCGCCACGATCTACATGATCAAGTAGTCGGGACCACTCCCGACCACCTCTCCAGAAGCATCGACGCAGAAGATCCTGACACCGGGGTAATCCGTGAAAAAGCTCTCCGCACGACGACGCCATCCGCTGGCGGCGCTCGTCGTCCTACTCCTCGCGCTGGCATGCACCGGGGGGCTGTACGCCGTGTTCGCGCCCGCGGACGAGGCGAAGGCCGACGTCACCGCCCAGTCCCTCACCATCGAGGAGGGCAAGAAGCTCTACTCGGTCGGCTGCGCCAGCTGCCACGGCACCGGCGGTCAGGGCGGCAGTGACGGCCCCAGCCTGGTCGGCGTGGGCGCCGCGGCCGTCGACTTCCAGGTGGGCACCGGCCGCATGCCGGCCCAGCAGCCCGGCCCCCAGGTGCCGGCCAAGAAGGTCATCTACTCGCAGGCCGAGATCGACCAGCTGGCGGCGTTCGTCGCCTCCCTGGGCTCCGGTCCCACCGTCCCGACCGCCGAGCAGTACGGCCCGGAGGGCGCGGACGTCGCCAAGGGCGGTGACCTGTTCCGCAACAACTGCGCGCAGTGCCACAACTTCACCGGCAAGGGCGGTGCGCTGACGCACGGCAAGTTCGCGCCTTCGCTCGAGGGTGTCGACCCGAAGCACATCTACGAGGCCATGCAGACCGGCCCGCAGAACATGCCGTCCTTCCCCGACACCACGCTGACGGAGAAGAACAAGAAGGACATCATCGCGTACCTCGACGCGGTCAACGGCGACAAGAGCCAGAGCCCGGGCGGTCTCGAGCTGGGCGGACTCGGTCCGGTCAGTGAGGGTCTGTTCGGCTGGATCTTCGGCCTGGGCGGGCTGATCGCCGTCGCCGTCTGGGTCGCCGCTCGGACCGCAAAGGCCAAGAAGTCATGAGTAGCCAAGACATTCCCGAAGAGAACCTGCCCGCTGCGCAGGACAGCACGCACGGCGCGGTGGACGTCGCGGACGACACGCACCCGTTCGCGGACCCGGGCCTGCCGCCCCACGAGCCGCGGATCCAGGACATCGACGAGCGGGCCGCCAAGCGGTCCGAGCGTGCGGTCGCCCTGATGTTCACGATGTCGATGCTGGCGACCATCGGCTTCATCGTCGCGTTCGTGACCATCCCGATCGACCGGGCCGTCTACATTTTCGCGGTCGGCAACGTCAGCGCGCTGAACTTCGCGCTCGGCGTGACCCTGGGCCTGGCCCTGTTCTGCATCGGCGCCGGTTCGGTCCACTGGGCCCGCACGCTGATGGCCGACGTGGAGATGTCCGACGAGCGCCACCCCATCGAGGCCTCCCCCGAGCTGCGCGCGCGGATCCACGAGGACTGGCGCCAGGGTGCCAAGGAGTCGGGCCTCGGCCGCCGCAAGCTGATCCGCAACACGATGCTCGGCGCGCTCACCCTGGTCCCGCTGACCAGCATCGTCCTGCTGCGCGACCTCGGTCCGCTGCCCGGCACGAAGCTGCGCCAGACCCTGTGGTCCAAGGGCAAGCTGCTCGTCAACATGAACACGAACGAGCCGCTGCGTCCGTCCGACGTCGCGGTGGGCTCGCTCACCTTCGCCAAGCCCGAGGGCCTGGAGGAGCACGACCACCACTTCCAGAACGAGATCGCCAAGGCCGCCCTGATGATCGTCCGCCTTCAGCCGGACGACATCAAGGACAAGCGCGAGCTGGAGTGGTCGCACGAGGGCATCGTCGCGTACTCGAAGATCTGCACCCACGTGGGCTGCCCGATCTCCCTGTACGAGCAGCAGACGCACCACGTACTGTGCCCCTGCCACCAGTCCACCTTCGACCTCTCCGACGGTGCCCGCGTGATCTTCGGTCCCGCCGGCCACGCCCTGCCGCAGCTGCGCATCGGCGTGAACGAGGAGGGTTACCTCGAGGCGCTCAGCGACTTCGAAGAGCCCGTCGGTCCTGCCTTCTGGGAGCGCGGATGAGCACCACCAGCACCACCGGCACCACGTCCCGCACACGCGGGAAGGCCTCGGCCGGCGAGCGTGCCGCCGACTGGGCCGACGGACGGCTGGGCCTCTTCTCCCTGGCCAAGTCCAACATGCGCAAGATCTTCCCGGACCACTGGTCCTTCATGCTGGGCGAGATCTGCCTGTACACCTTCCTGATCATCATCCTCACGGGTGTGTACCTGACGCTGTTCTTCCACCCGTCGATGAACGAGGTGGAGTACCACGGCAGCTACGTCCCGATGCAGGGCGTGATGATGAGCGAGGCGTACGCCTCCACGCTCGACATCAGCTTCGACGTGCGTGGCGGTCTGCTCATCCGGCAGATCCACCACTGGGCGGCGATCGTCTTCCTCGCCGGCATGTTCGCGCACATGATGCGCGTGTTCTTCACCGGCGCGTTCCGCAAGCCGCGCGAGATCAACTGGCTGTTCGGCTTCCTGCTGTTCGTCCTGGGCATGTTCACCGGGTTCACCGGCTACTCGCTCCCGGACGACCTGCTCTCCGGCACCGGTGTCCGCTTCACGCAGGGCGCCATCCTGTCGGTGCCGATCGTCGGCACGTACATCTCGATGTTCCTGTTCGGCGGGGAGTTCCCGGGCGGCGACTTCGTCGCGCGGTTCTACTCGATCCACATCCTGCTGCTGCCGGGCATCATGCTCGGCCTGGTGACCGCCCACCTCATCCTGGTGTTCTTCCACAAGCACACGCAGTACGCGGGTCCCGGGCGGACCAACAAGAACGTCGTCGGCATGCCGCTGCTGCCGGTCTACACGGCGAAGGCCGGAGGCTTCTTCTTCCTGGTCTTCGGTGTGATCGCCGCGCTCGCCGGCATCGCCTCGGTCAACCCGATCTGGGTGCTCGGGCCGTACCGTCCGGACCACGTGTCCACGGGCGCCCAGCCCGACTGGTACATGGGCTTCGCCGAGGGCCTGGTCCGCGCCATGCCGGGCTGGGAGATCAACCTCTGGGGTCACACGCTCGTCCTGGGCGTGTTCATCCCGCTGGTGGTCTTCGGTCTGTTCCTCGGCGTGCTCGCCCTGTACCCGTTCATCGAGTCCTGGATCACCGGGGACAAGCGCGAGCACCACATCCTGGACCGCCCGCGCAACGCCCCGACGCGGACCGCGTTCGGTGTCGCCTGGCTGACCGCGTACATGATCATGCTGATCGGCGGCGGCAACGACATCGTGGCCACGCACTTCCACCTGTCGATCAACGCGGTCACCTGGTTCGTCCGTATCAGCTTCTTCGCCGGTCCGGTCGTCGCCTTCGTGATCACCAAGCGGTTCTGCCTCGGCCTCCAGCGCCGGGACTACGAGAAGGTGCTGCACGGCCGCGAGTCGGGCATCATCAAGCGCATGCCGCACGGTGAGTACATCGAGGTGCACGAGCCGCTCAGCCAGGAGCAGCTGTTCACGCTCACCGCTCACGAACAGTACAAGCCGGCCGAGCTCGGCCCGGCGGTCGACGAGAACGGTGTCGAGCGGAAGGTGAAGGGCTCCGAGAAGCTGCGCGTCAAGCTCAGCAAGGCGTACTACGGCCCGGAGTCCCAGATCCCGAAGCCGACCGTCGAGGAGTACAAGGAGATCACGAGCGGCCACGGCCACCACTGATCGCTGCCTTCGCCACACCACGCGGAAGGGCCCCGTCCCGATTTACGGACGGGGCCCTTCGCCGTGTCCGGGGCTGGATAGGGTGGGGACCAGTCTGAACGTGGCGACGAACCAGGAGCGGCTGATGAGCGCTGTGACCCCCGCTGGAGGCGACACCGCGGCGGGCCGCACCTGGCCCGCCCTGCTCAACGGTCTGCTGGACCGCAAGGACCTGAGCGCCGACGACACGGCGTGGGCGATGGACCTGATCATGCGCGGCGAGGCGACCGACGCGCAGATCGCGGGCTTCGCGGTGGCCCTGCGTGCCAAGGGCGAGACGGTCGAGGAGATCACCGGCCTGGTCCGCACGATGTACGCGCACGCCCATGTGATCCACGTGCCGGGCGAGACCGTCGACATCGTCGGCACCGGCGGCGACGGGGCCAGGACGGTGAACATCTCCACCATGTCCGCCGTCGTCGTCGCGGGCACCGGCGCCAAGGTCGTCAAGCACGGCAACCGCGCCGCGTCCTCCGCGTCCGGGGCGTCCGACGTACTGGAGAAGCTCGGGGTGAACCTGGAGCTGACGCCGAAGCGGGTGGCCGAGGTCGCCGAGGAGTCCGGCATCACCTTCTGCTTCGCGGTGAAGTTCCACCCGGCGCTGCGCCACGTGGCGGCGGCGCGCGGCCAGCTCGGCATCCGCACGGTGTTCAACTTCCTGGGCCCGCTGACCAACCCGGCGCAGGTGACGTCCCAGGCGGTCGGCGTGGCCGACGCGCGGATGGCGCCGATCATCGCCGGCGTGTTCGCCGAGCGCGGCAACTCCTCACTGGTGTTCCGCGGCGACGACGGCCTGGACGAGCTGACCACGACGGCCACGTCCCACGTGTGGGTGGTCCGGGACGGCTCGGTGTCCGCGGAGACCTTCGACCCGAGGGACGTCGGCCTCGACCTGGTTCCCGTCGAGGCGCTGCGCGGCGCGGACGCCTCGTACAACGCCGACGTCGCCCGCAGGCTGCTGGACGGCGAGACCGGCCCGGTCCGCGACGCCGTGCTGCTGAACTCGGCGGCGGCCCTGGTGGCCCTCGAACCCTCCGGCGCACCGCTGACCGAGCAGATCCGCGCCGGCATGGCACGGGCCGCCGAGGCGATCGACTCGGGCGCCGCCAAGAGGGCCCTGGACCGCTGGGTGACGGCCAGCAACGCCTGACGCGCACCGCCCTGGGGGACGCACGTCCCGCGATCCGGACACGGGTTGCGGGACGTCGATCGTTTCCCTTACGTTCCTGTGCAGGTCATGAGTGACAGTCATGCGGCCCCGGCCGACTGTCCGGCAACCCTCCGTCCGTGGCGGGGTGCCCCGGGTGAAGACCAGGTCGCAGCCAGCAAGGACTGCGGCAAGCGCGGACCCCTCGTGCCACCAGGGGTCCTGGTCGTCGAGGAGCCTCCCGTGAGCAAGCGAATGCGTTAGGGCCGCAGAGCCCCGCCTCCGCATCCCCCTTCTGGATCGTCCCTCCGCGCTTGAGCGTCGCCCGCTCGCGCGGTGCTTCCACCTGCCACGTACGGGAGTTCCGCCATGTCTTCCTCCGCCGCGCCGTCCCCCGCCGCGCCGTCCTCCTCCTGCCCGACCGTCTGCGCCCCGCTGCCCGTGCTGGGACGGGACGTCACCGTGCCGCTCGTCACCGGCGGCGAGGTCACCTACGCCGCGCTCGACTGCGCCGCCAGCGCGCCCGCCCTGCAACGCGTCTGGGACGACGTCGCCGCGTACGCGCCGTACTACGGGAGCGTGCACCGGGGCGCCGGGTACCTGTCGCAGCTGTCCACCGACCTGTTCGAGAACGCCCGCCGGACCGTCGCCGGATTCCTCGGCTGCCGCGACGACGACCAGGTCGTCTTCACCCGGTCCACCACCGACTCCCTGAACCTGCTCGCCGCGGCGCTCCCGGCCGGCTGTGAGGTGTTCGTCTTCGAGACCGAGCACCACGCCGCCCTGCTGCCCTGGCGCGGCGCCCGCGTCACCTTCCTCGACGCCCCGCGCAGCCCCCGGCAGGCGGTCGTGGCCCTGGAGCGCGCCCTCGCCGGCCGTGACCCGCACGGTCCTGCCCTGGTGTGCGTCACCGGTGCCTCCAACGTCACCGGCGAGCTGTGGCCGGTGCGGGAGCTGGCCGCGGCCGCGCACGCGCACGGCGCCCGGATCGTCCTCGACGCCGCCCAGCTCGCGCCCCACCATCCGGTGTCCGTACGTGACCTGGACGTCGACTGGGTCGCCTTCTCCGGGCACAAGCTGTACGCGCCGTTCGGCTCGGGTGTGCTGGCAGGGCGGGCCGACTGGCTGCGGGAGGCGGAGCCGTACCTGGCCGGGGGCGGCGCCAGCCGGGCGGTGGCGCGGCGCGCGGACGGGGGAGTGGACGTCGAGTGGCACGACACGGCCGCCCGGCACGAGGCCGGTTCGCCCAACGTCATCGGTGCCTACGCCGTCGCCTCCGCCTGCAAGGCCCTCACCGAGGCCGGGTTCGAGGCGCTCGTCGCCCGCGAGGAGTACCTGATCCGCAGGGTGCGGGAGGGGCTCGCCGACGTGCCGGAGGTGCGGGTCCTGTCGCTGTTCGGGGACCACGCCCCGCGCGTCGGCGTCCTGTCGTTCGTCGTGGACGGCTGGAACAGTTCCCACTTCGCAGCAGCCCTGTCGGCCGAGTACGGCATCGGCGTACGCGACGGGCTGTTCTGCGCCCACCCCCTGCTGCGCACCCTGCTGGGCAGTGACCCGCAGGCGCAGGGCGAGTGCGGGGCGCCCGGGGCCTCGCCCGGCGGCAAGTCTCTCAACGCGATCCGGGTCAGCTTCGGCGCGGGCACCCCCGACGAGCACGTCGACCGCTTCGTGACCGCCTGCCGGGAGCTGGTGCGCGACGGAGCCCGCTGGAACTACCGCACCGAGGACGGCCGTTGCGTGCCCGACACCTCGGCGACGCCGACGGCGGCGTAGGCCGGCCGGGGCGGGACCGAGGGTCCGATCGGCTCTCGAGCCGGATCAGCTGTCGAGGCCGATCGCGAAGGCGGCCTCCAGGTCGTGCTGCGAGTAGGTGCGGAACGCCACGTGCGTGTCCGTGCCCTCCACGCCGGGGATCTTGCTGATCCGGCCCGGGATGATCTCCGCGAGATCCTCGTGCTGCCGCACGCGCACCATCGCGATCAGGTCGTACGTCCCGGTGACGGAGAAGACCTCGCTCACGCTGTCCAGCGAGGCGATCCGCTCCGCGATCTCGGGGATCCGGTCCACGCTGGTCTTGATGAGGACGATCGCGGTGATCACGGCTGGTTCTCTCCCTCGGGTGCCGGCGCTGGGGCGTTCCTCACTCTAGCCGTACGCCCGAAGCGCACCCACGCCGCGACGAAGCCCAGCCCGAACCCCACGAGGTGCGCCAGATACGCCACTACCGGGCCCGAGGACGCCCGGCCCGCCGCCAGCCACTGCAGGGCCACCCAGAACGGCAGCACCACCCACGCCGGGAAGCGCAGCGGCAGGAAGAACAGGAAGGGCAGGAGACTGGTGACGCGGGCACGCGGGAACAAGTACAGAAACGCGCCGAGGACCGCCGAGATGGCGCCCGACGCGCCGACCAGGGACTGTGTGGATCCGGCGTTCGCGGCGGCGTAGCCCAGCAGGGCGAGGTAGCCGCAGCCGAGGTAGAAGAGGGTGAACCGTACGCGGCCCATGCGTTCCTCGGTCATCGTCCCGAAGACGTGGAGGAAGAGCATGTTGCCGAGCAGATGCACCCAGCTGCCGTGGACGAACAGCGCCGTCGCCGGGGTGAGGGCGGCGCCCGGGGAGCCGTCGAACAGATCCGCGGGGATCACGCCCCAGCGCCGGAAATAGGCCAGCTGCGCGGTGAGCAGTTCGTCCCCGGTGCCGTACCCGGGGTTGAAGCCCGACGCCGGACCGATCACGAAGACCGCACAGCACAGCGCGATCAGCCCGTACGTCACCGGCGCCGACGGACCCCGGACCGCCCAGGCGGACGGCGCTCTCCAGTTACCGATCATGAACAGAGCATGACGTAACCGGACGCATCGCGACAGACCGCCTCGCCGTCGTGGGCGGACGGGCGGCGGGCGGCCACCAGGCCGTAGGGTTACGAGCCACACGCACCGGGAGCCGGGCGCGTCACGGACACGAGAAGGAAGGCGGGCGGTCACGATGACGGTTTCCCCGCCGACCCGCGGAACGCGGTGGCGCCGCACCCTGTGCGGTGGCCTCCCGCGCCTCGACGTGACCCGCTCCTCCACGGTCGTCGAGTACGTCCACCACGACCTGGCCGGGGAACCGAGGACCGGGGAGCGCGAGGTGGTCGGTGAGACCATCGAGTCGGCGCGGTGCCACTGGTGCAACGCCGTGGACGAGGTGGAACTCGTGGACAGGCCGGCCGCCGGCTCCTGACGGAGCGGGCCCGGCGCAGGGCGATCCCCGACGGGTCCCGATCCGGGACCGCCGAGGGATCCCGCACAGGCATTGGGGTGACGGATGGTGGAGACCACGGGCGGGGGGCCGGAGGACGGCGCCGCCGAGGTGCTCGACCGTCCCCTGCCCGACGGTGTGCGCCGCAGGGTCGTGCAGATCGTGTCCGACGGCTTCGGCGGGCTGACCATGGCCGAGTTGCCGGCGCAGCTCAGACAGTACGCCCGGTTCACGCCGGCGCGGCGGGCCAAGTTCGCGGGCAACGCCATGGCCGCCGCGCTGGAGACCGACCCGCTGTTCCGCCAGCGCATCGGCGAGAAGCTGAGAGAGGCGCAGCCGGAGATCGCCGGCTCCCTGGACTCCGGCGCGCCGCCCCCGGCCGCGGACCCGCTCGACGTGGCGGCCGCGGCCTACGTGCTGCGGCCCACGGACTGGGTCAAACTCGTCACGGCGGCCGGCGAGGAGGCCCTGCGGGCCGACGCCGAACGCGCCGACGAGGAGAGCCGCGCCGAACTGGAGCGGCTGCGCGCCGAACTCGCCCAGGCCCGCGACCACACCCGGGCGGAGATCGAGCGGCTGCGCGCCGAGCTGGAAGCGGCGAAGAGGGAAGCCGAGTCGCTGCACCGCAAGCTGCGCTCCGCCCTCAGCGACGTCAAGCGCGGCGAGGCCGCCCTGCGCAAGGCGCACGCCGAGATCGAGACCGTCCGCGCCGAGGGGCACACCCAGGTGTCCGCCGCCGAGAGCGAGAGCCGCCGGCTCAAGGCCCGCCTGGCCGAGTCGGAGGCCACCTTGGAGGCCACCCGCCGGGCCGCCCGCGAGGGCCGCAGCGTCGAGGACATGCGCGTACGGCTGCTGCTGGACACCCTGCTCGACGCCACACAGGGGCTGCGCCGGGAACTCGCCCTGCCGCCGGTGTCGGTGCGGCCCGCCGAGACCGTGGACGCCGTCGAGCCCGGCCGGATGACCCCGAAGGACATCGCCACCCGCGCCCTGTCCGAGAACGACCCCGCGATCCTCGACCAGCTCCTCGCGCTGCCGCAGGCCCATCTGGTCGTCGACGGCTACAACGTCACCAAGACCGGCTATCCGCAGATGCCGCTGGACAAGCAGCGCCTCAGACTGCTCGGCCAGCTCTCCCAGCTCGCCCTGCAGACCGGGGCCGAGGTGACGTGTGTCTTCGACGGCGCCGAACTGGCGGCGCCCGTGCTGCTCGCGCCGCCGCGCGGGGTGCGGGTGCTGTTCTCCAAGCCGGGCGTCACCGCCGACGAGCTGATCCGCCAGCTGGTGCGCGCCGAGCCGCCCGGCCGGCCCGTCATCGTCGCCTCCACCGACCGCGAGGTGGCCGACGGGATCGCGCGCGCCGGCGCACGCCCGGTCGCATCCGCGGTGCTCCTCAAGCGGCTTTCCTGACCGCTGATTCACTTACGCACCAAGCGCAACGTACCTGTGCTATGCCCGTATTGACGGGACTGTCGCGCGACGTAGCGTCAATGCGGCGTTACCGCAGGTGCCTTGGGGGTAAAGAATGCGATGCGTAACCGGGATATTTCGGCAGAGGATTTGAACTGATCACGGCTCGGTCACTAGGGTCAGCCCTCGAACCCGCGAACGGGTGATCACTGAGGAGAAGGAGCTCGCCCCCGTGGCGTCCCACCGTCGACCCAAGCAGCCGAGCCGCACTCGTGTGACCGTGCTGACCACCGCAGCCGCCGCTGCCGTCGCGCTCAGCTCCCAGGCCGCCAACGCCGCGCCCAGCGAGAAGCCGAGCAAGGACGAAGTCAAGGCCAAGGTGGACAAGCTCTACGAGCAGGCGGAGCACGCCACCGAGAAGTACAACGGGGCCAAGGAGAAGCAGGAGAAGCTCCAGAAGGAGATCTCCACCATCCAGGACAACGTCGCCCGCGGTCAGGAAGAGCTCAACGACCTGCGCGACGGCCTCGGCTCGATGGCCAGCGCCCAGTACCGCTCGGGTGGTATCGACCCCTCCGTGCAGCTGTTCCTCTCCGCAGACCCTGACGACTACCTGGACAAGGCCTCCACCCTCGACCAGCTGAGCGGTCAGCAGATCGAGGGACTGAAGAAGATCCAGGAGAAGCAGCGCGAGCTCGCCCAGGAGCGCGCCGAGGCCTCCGACAAGCTCAAGGACCTGGCGTCCACCAGGACCGAGCTCGGCAAGAAGAAGAAGGAAGTACAGAGCAAGCTCGCCGCCGCGCAGAAGCTGCTCAACACCCTCACCGCCAAGGAGAAGGCCGCCCTCGCCGCCGAGGACGCCCGCGCCACCCGCAGCAGTGAGCGCCAGGCCCTCGGTGGTTCCACCGCCGCCTCCGGCCGGGCCGCCGCGGCCTACTCCGCCGCCCAGTCCAAGCTCGGCTCGCCCTACGTCTACGGCGCCACCGGCCCGTCCTCCTACGACTGCTCGGGCCTGACCTCGTGGGCGTACGCCCAGGCCGGGGTGTCCATCCCCCGCACCTCCGAGGCGCAGTCCGGGATCGGCACCCGCATCAGTGCCGTGGGCGACCTCCAGGTCGGCGACCTGGTGTTCTTCTTCAGCGACCTGCACCACGTCGGTCTGTACGCGGGCAACGGTCAGGTCATCCACGCCCCGCGCACCGGCACGGTCGTCCGCTACGAGTCGATGAGCACCATCGGCGGTCCCTTCATGTGGGGCGTCCGGGTCTGACCCGGCACCCTCCGCATCTCCCTCCGCACTTCCTGAGCTCGCCACGCCGCGGCGCCCGAACGGGCGAATTGCGCGCCGCGTGACGACTCCACGCCCCGTCGGTGACCTGCGTCAGCGGCGGGGCGTCACCGTGCGTGCGCATGGCGGTCGTTGGCCGGCACCCCGTCGCGGGGTTACTGTCTGCCGCGCTTCCCTCACCGCCGGCCCCCCCGGCGCGGGGGAGCCGACGTGTCCGCCAGCGGAAGGAGTACGGCTTCCCGTGGGTTCCCATCGTCGCGTTGCACCGTCCGGTCTCCCCCGGGGCAGGACCGCCGCGCTCGGCGTGCTGTCCGTCGCGGCCGCCGCCCTCGGCGCCGTACCGGGCACCTCGGCCCAGGCCGCGCCGCTCGACGAGACGCGCGCAGAGGTCGACCGTCTGCACACCGCCGCCGAGCGGGCCACCGAGGCCTACCACGCGGCCGGCGAACGCGCCGGCACGCTGCGCCGGCAGATCCGTGCCGCCCAGGACCACGTCGCCCGCCGGCAGCAGCAGGTCAACACCCTGCGGGAGTCGCTCGGTTCGCTGGCCGGAGCCCAGTACCGCGACGGCGGCGTCGACCCGGTCGTCGTCCTGCTGCTCACCTCCGAACCGGACGACTACCTCGACAAGGCAGCCGTGTTCGAACGGATCGGCGCCCGCCGGGCCGGCGAACTGCGCGCCCTCCGCAAGGTCCTGCGCGAACTCGCCCAGGAACGCGCGGAGGCCACCCGCAAGGCCGCCGAACTCGCCGCGACCCGCGGCGCCCTCGCCGCCCACAAGAAGACCGTCGTCCGGAAGCTCGCCGCGGCCCGGCGGCTGCTGAACTCCCTGCCCGACGCCGACCGCGCCGCCTACGACCGTGTCTCCCGCACCGGCCGCACCGCCCTGCCCCTCCCCGGCGGCGGTGCGGCGGCCTCCGGGCGGGCCGCCGCAGCCCTCGCCGCCGCGCAGGCCGCCCTCGGCAGGCCCTACGTCTGGGGTGCCAACGGACCCTCCGCCTTCGACTGCTCGGGCCTGATGCAGTGGGCGTACGCCCGGGCCGGGGTCGCCCTGCCGCGCACCTCGCAGGCGCAGCGGAACGCCGGCCGTCGGGTCCCGCTGTCCGAGGCGCGGCCCGGTGACCTGGTCGTCTACCGGTCCGACGCCAGCCACATCGGGATGTACGCCGGCAACGGGCAGGTGATCCACGCGCCCTATCCGGGGGCCCCGGTGCGCTACGACCCGGTGGGCATGATGCCGGTCTCCGCCGTCACCCGGGTCTGACCGGCCCGGCCGCTCGCGCCTACCCTCGGACAGGTGGCTGGTCGAAGGCGGGTGTCGGGTTCCTCGGTGGTGGCGCTGTGCCTGCTGCTGGTCTCCCTGGTGGCGTGCGGCGGGCCGCCCCGTGCCGAGCCGGTGCGGGCCGACGTGCAGCGGGTCCTCGACCTGCGCGCCGCGGCGCTTCTCGGCCGCGACGAGCGGGCCCTGCTGCGGACCGGCACCCGAAGCCCGTACGACAGTCTGCGGGCCGTGCCGCTGGACGACTGGGCGTACCGCGTGACGGGCGTGCGGCGCGGCGGGGACACGGTCACCGCCGAGACCGAACTGCGCTACCGCGTCCGCGGCTTCGACAGCGGCCCGGTCAGCACGGCCCGCACGCTGCGGCTCAGCAGGGACGCGGACGGCCGGTGGAGGGTGGACTCCGACCGGCCAGCGCGGCGGTCCGCGCAGCAACTGTGGGACCAGGGCGCCGTGCGGGCCGTCCACGGTACGCACAGCCTCGTCCTCGGCGTCGGCCAGTCCCGCGCGGCCCTGGACCGCTACGCGGGGCTCGCCGACCGCGCCGTGCCGGCCGTGTCGGACGCCTGGCACACCACCTGGGCCCGGCGCGTCGTCGTCCTCGTGCCGAAGTCGCTGAAGGGCATGGCCGGGCTGCTGGGTTCGCCCGCCTCCGAGTACCGGGGGATAGCGGCGGTCACCACCGGCGAGACCCGCGCCCGCGACACGGCGCCCGCCGACCGGGTCGTCGTGAACCCCGACGCGTACGGCGCGCTCGGTCCGGTCGGCCGGCAGGTCGTCCTCACCCACGAGACGACCCACGTCGCGACCCGCGCCGACACCTCCCCCGCGACCCCGCTGTGGCTGTCGGAGGGCTACGCCGACTGGGTCGGCTACCGCGGCACCGACCGCACCCCGCAGCAGGCCGCCCCCGAGCTGGCCGCCGCCCTCACCGAGGGACGGCTGCCGACCGGGCTGCCCGAGGACGACGACTTCGGTTTCGACGGCGACGCGAACGCGCTGGCCCGCGCGTACGAGAGCGGCTGGATGGCCTGCCGGATGATCGCGGCCCGCTGGGGCGAGGAACGCCTCGGCGCGTTCTACCGGGCCGTCGGCGACCACGGCTCACGGGACGGCGCGGTCGAGGCCGCGCTCAGCCGGGTGCTGGGGACGACGTCAAAGGAATTCCTCGGCGCGTGGCGGGATTATGTGCGCTCGGAGCTGGGGTGAGCGGGGTGGGGGTTGCCCGCCAGCCCGGGTTCTGCCGGGTCGGCGGTGGCCGTGGGGGTGTGGTCGGGTGCGGTGGATGACGTTCTGGGGCGGGTGCCGGGGACGGCCTCCGACGGTTTCACGGTCGCGTGGTGGGGGTGCCCGCGGTCGGAGCCGGGGTGAGGGGCGCCGGGACGGCCTCGCTGGGGGCCGGGGCCGTACGGCGGACGGTCGCGCGCCACAGGCGGGTCGCCGCGAGCAGGGTGGCGGCCAGCAGCAGGCCGTTGCGCAGGAACAGCAGGGTGACGCCCAGAGCGTCGCCGGCGACGACGTGCGCGAACCACAGGGGGAACTCCAGCACCGTCACGAAGGACGCCGCCAGCGCCAGCCACACCGGCAGCCGCATCCGGCTGGAAGGGTGGCACAGGCACACCGCCCCCACGCCCACCAGCCACACCAGGTACTGGGGGCTGATCACCCGGCTCGTGGTCGTGAACATCAGCACCGCCACGAACGCCGCGTCCGCGACGGTGTGCGCCTCGAACCGCCGCGCCAGCACCCGCCACAGCAGCAGCCAGCCGAACGCCGCACCGGTCAGGAACAGCGCCGCCGAGCTCACCACGTCCACGTGCGGGCCGAGGAACTCCACCGAGCCGTAGTTGAGCAGCACCTCGCCGCTCCAGCCGAACTGCCGGGCCACGTGGAACACGAGCGCGCCGAGCGACTCCACCTCGGTGCCCCGGTCCCGCTGGAACGTCAGGAACGCGAACGCGCCCGGCATCACCACCGCGAACACACCGGCCAGCACCGCGCAGGTCAGCACCGTCGCGGCCCACGTCGAGCGCCGCCGCACGGCGAGGACCACCAGCACCGGCCACACCTTCACCATGGCGCCCAGACCCGCCAGCACACCCATCGCGCGCGGGTGCCGGGCTCCCGCCAGCAGCGCCGCCACCGCCACGGCCGTCACCATCACGTCGTAGCGCGCGTACACGGTCGGGCCGAGCAGCGGCAGGCCCGCCACCCACACCCAGGCGCCCCGCCGGGACAGCTCCGGGCGGCGGCCCGCCCGGGCCAGCAGCGCGAGGACGACCAGGTCGGCGGCGCACACCAGCACGTAGAACGCCGTCGCGTAGTCCCAGAACGGCAGCACCGCCGGGGAGAGAATCGCGAGCGCCGCCGCCGGCGGGTACTGCCAGGTCACGTCCTCCAGCGGAAACGTGCCGGTGCTCAGCACCTCGTACCAGCCCCGGTAGATGCCGGACACGTCGCTCGTGACGTCCGGGCCGGGGAAGACGTACACCTTCAGGACCCACAGCATCAGCGGCAGTCTCGTCAGGGCCCAGACCACCGGCAGCGCCATCGGGTGCCGCCGCACGCCCGTCGTCTTCACGCGTTCCCTGCCCGTCCGCTCGCCGCCCGCTCGGGGCCATGATGTCGCGGACGGCCGCGCGGCTGCCACCCAGGGCCACGGCGGGCCCTTTCGGTAGGGTCGGCGGCGATGCACAAGACCCTCATCGTCACCAACGACTTCCCGCCCCGGCCCGGCGGCATCCAGGCGTTCCTGCACAACATGGCGCTGCGCCTCGACCCGGAGCGGCTCGTCGTCTACGCCTCCACCTGGAAGCGCGGCGCCGAGGGACGGCGGGCGACCGCCGACTTCGACGCGGAGCAGCCCTTCACGGTCGTACGGGACCGTACGACGATGCTGCTGCCGACTCCGGGAGTCACCAGGCGGGCCGCCGGACTGCTGCGCGAGCACGGCTGCACCTCGGTGTGGTTCGGGGCGGCGGCCCCCCTCGGACTGATGGCCCCGGCGCTGCGCAGGGCGGGCGCAGAGCGCCTCGTCGCCACCACGCACGGCCACGAGGCGGGCTGGGCCCAGCTCCCGGCCGCCCGGCAGCTGCTGCGCCGCATCGGCGAGGGCACCGACACGCTCACCTACCTCGGCGAGTACACGCGCTCGCGGATCGCCGGCGCGCTCACCCCCGGGGCGGCGGCCCGCATGGTGCAACTGCCGCCCGGCGTCGACGAGAAGACCTTCCACCCGGGCTCGGGCGGCGCCGGGGTACGGGCCCGGCTCGGGCTGACCGACCGGCCCGTCGTGGTGTGCGTCTCCCGGCTGGTGCCGCGCAAGGGCCAGGACACGCTGATCAGGGCGATGCCGCGGATTCTGGCCGCCGAGCCGGAGGCCGTCCTGCTGATCGTCGGCGGCGGCCCCTACGAGAACGACCTGCGCCGCCTGGCCCGCGACACGGGCGTCGCCGGCTCCGTGCGCTTCACGGGCGCCGTGCCCTGGTCCGAGCTGCCCGCCCACTACGGCGCCGGAGACGTGTTCGCGATGCCCTGCCGCACCCGTCGCGGCGGCCTCGACGTCGAGGGCCTCGGCATCGTCTACCTGGAGGCCTCCGCCACCGGCCTGCCCGTGGTCGCGGGCGACTCGGGCGGCGCCCCGGACGCGGTCCTGGACGGCGAGACCGGCTGGGTCGTGCGCGGCACGTCACCGGCGGAGTCCGCCGACCGGATCGTCACGCTCCTGGGCGATGCCGGCCTCCGCAGCCGCATGGGGCAGCGGGGCCGGGAGTGGGTCGAGGAGAAATGGCGCTGGGACCTCCTGGCGGAAAACCTGAAAACCCTGCTGTAGGCGAACGCGCGGAAGGGACGGGGAACGGGCCGCTCGACCACCGGCGACGGCAGGCCGCCGACGGCAGAAAGGGGCGCCCCGGGAGGCGCCCCCTGCCGAACCGACGACGTCACTTCGCGTAGATGGCCTCGATCTCCGACGCGTAGTCCCTGGCCACCACGTTGCGCTTCAGCTTCAGCGACGGCGTCAGATGCCCGGACTCCTCCGTGAACTGCGACCCGAGGATCCGGAACTTGCGTACGGACTCCGCCTTCGACACGGCCGCGTTGCCGTCGTCGATCGCGGACTGGATGGCGGCGTTCAGATCCGGGTCGTCGCGCAGCTCGGCGGCCGTGACGCCCGCGGGCTTGCCGTGCTCGGCGGCCCAGCGGCCCAGGAACTCCTCGTCGACGGTGACCAGGGCGCCCACGAACGGCCGCCCGTCGCCCACCACCATGCACTCGGCGACCAGCGCGTGCGCCCGGATACGGTCCTCGATCACGGCGGGCGCGACGTTCTTGCCGCCCGCGGTCACCAGGATCTCCTTCTTGCGGCCCGTGATCCGCAGGTAGCCGTCCTCGTCGAGGGTGCCGATGTCGCCGGTGTGGAACCAGCCGTCGGCGAGGGCCTCCTCGCTGGCGCCCGGGTTGTTCCAGTACTCCGTGAACAGGTGCTCGCCGTGCAGCAGCACCTCGCCGTCGTCGGCGATGCGGATCACCGAGCCGGGCAGCGGCTGGCCGACCGTGCCGATCTTCTGCCGGTCCCAGGGGTTGAAGGCGGTCGCCGCACAGGACTCGGTCAGGCCGTAGCCCTCCAGCACCGAGAAGCCGATGCCGCGGAAGAAGTGCCCGAGGCGCTCGCCGAGCGGGGCGCCGCCGGAGATGGCGTACTCGCCCTTGCCGCCCAGCACCGCGCGGAGCTTGCCGTAGACCAGCCTGTCGAAGATCCGGTGCTTGATCTTCAGGCCGAGGGACGCGCCGGACGGGGTGTCCAGCGCCCTGCTGTACGCGATGGCCGTGTCGGCGGCCTTGTCGAAGATCTTGCCCTTGCCGTCGGCCTGCGCCTTGGCGCGCGCCGAGTTGTAGACCTTCTCGAAGACGCGCGGCACACCGAGGATCAGCGTCGGCCGGAACGTGGCCAGCTCGTCGGTGAGGTTCTTGATGTCGGGGACGCAGCCCAGCTTGATCGGCGCCATCATCGGCGCGACCTGTACGAGGCGGCCGAAGACGTGCGCGAGCGGCAGGAACAGCAGCACCGAGCACTCGCCGGTGCGGAACAGCGGACGCAGCCGCTCCACGATGTTGCCGCACTCCGCGAAGAAGCTGCGGTGGGTCAGCACACAGCCCTTGGGGCGGCCGGTGGTGCCGGAGGTGTAGACGATGGTCGCCGGGTCGTCGGCGCGGGCGATCGAGCCGCGCTCCTCGACGGTCCGGTCCGTGACGTCCTGACCGAGCCGGCCCAGCTCCTCCAGGGCGCCCGCCTCGATCTGCCACACCTGCTTCAGCTCGGGCAGCCCGTCGCGCACCGACTCGAGGGCCGCAACGTGCGAATCCAGTTCCACGACGCACGCCGTGGCCCCGGAGTCGCTGAGGATCCACTGCACCTGCTCCGGCGAGCTGGTCTCGTACACCGGCACGGTGACCGCGCCCGCGCTCCAGATCGCGAAGTCCAGCAGCGTCCACTCGTAGCGGGTGCGCGACATCAGACCGACCCGGTCGCCGGGCTGGACACCGGAGGCGATGAGGCCCTTGGCGGCGGCGTGCACCTCGGCGAGGAACACGCGCGCCGACACGTCCTGCCAGGTACCGCCCACCTTGCGGGCGATGACGGCGACGTCCGGATGCTGCGCGGCGTTTCTGCGGACGATGTCGGTGAGATTTCCGTCCGCAGGGACCTCGTACAAAGCCGGAAGGCTGAACTCGCGCAAGACTGCTGCTCCTCATAGGGCGCCGGCGCCACGACGTCGTGCGATGCGGCGGTGCGGTCCACGGCTCGGGCAGGCGCTCAGGATTTCGGCCGTGGGATCGGGGCCCACTGGTTGAATTTCTGAGCACGACTGGACTGCCCGGACGTTACCCGCCGGTATGACGTCTTCGACAGGGGGGCCCGGCGAGATGTTCGCTGCGTCACACGGATGGGCGTTGCTTGACGAACAGTAGTCCAGCGCGTTACTGACTTGCCAGTAACCGCAGGTCCGGCCGCCACTGTTCACGTATGCCGCACACGCCTACCCTTGATCGTCATGCCATCCACACGAGCCGGCAGCCGCAGGACGCGCATCCACGTGGTCAGCGACGTGCACGGCAACACCCGCGACCTGGCCAGGGCCGGTGACGGCGCCGACGCCCTGGTCTGCCTGGGCGACCTCGTCCTCTTCCTCGACTACGCCGACCACTCCCGCGGCATCTTCCCCGACCTGTTCGGCGTCGAGAACGCCGACCGCATCGTGGCGCTGCGCACCGCCCGCCGCTTCGAGGAGGCCCGCGAGCTCGGCAGACGCCTGTGGGCCGGCGTCGGCACCGAGCGCGCGGCCGTGATCGAGAAAGCGGTGCGCAAGCAGTACGCCGAACTGTTCGCCGCCTTCCCCACTCCGACGTACGCCACGTACGGCAACGTCGATATGCCGGCCCTGTGGCCGGAGTACGCCCGACCGGGCACCACCGTCCTGGACGGCGAGCGCGTCGAGATCGCCGGCCGGGTCTTCGGCTTCGTCGGCGGCGGCCTGCGCACCCCGATGCGCACGCCGTACGAGATCAGCGACGAGGAGTACGCCGCGAAGATCGAGGCGGTCGGCGAGGTCGACGTGCTGTGCACGCACATCCCGCCGGAGGTCCCCGAGCTGGTCTACGACACGGTGGCGCGGCGCTTCGAACGCGGCAGCCGGGCCCTGCTGGACGCGATACGCCGCACCCGCCCCCGGTACGCCCTCTTCGGGCACGTCCACCAGCCGCTCGCGCGACGCGTACGGATCGGGGCGACCGAATGCGTGAACGTCGGACACTTCGCGGGGACGGGACGGCCGTGGGCGCTGGAGTGGTGAGGCCGTGGTGGGGCGGGTGCCGGGGGTGCGCCCGTGCGCCGCGCGGCGAGGTCCGCGCAGGTGGGGTGAATCCGGCGTGACGGACGCGCGGTAGCCTTCACGCTGCACACACTCACGTCCGCGCACGATGTCGGTCCCGGCGCGTGACGAGCCCCAAGCGGCCCGCATCCGGAGGAGCCACGGCGATGGCGGAATACACCAGCTCGAGCATCACGATCGAGGCGGCACCGGCCGATGTCATGGGGGTGATCTCCGACTTCGCCCGCTACCCGGACTGGACCGGCGAGGTGAAGGAGGCCGAGGTCCTCACGTCGGACGACCGGGGCCGCGCCGAGCAGGTCCGCCTCGTCATGGACGCGGGCGCGATCAAGGACGACCAGACCCTGGCCTACACCTGGACCGGGGACCACGAGGTCTCCTGGACCCTGGTCAAGTCCCAGATGCTGCGCTCTCTGGACGGCGTCTACAGCCTCCGCCCCACGGCCGAGGGCACCACCGAGGTCACGTACCGCCTCACGGTCGACGTCAAGATCCCCATGCTCGGCATGATCAAGCGCAAGGCGGAGAAGGTCATCATCGACCGGGCCCTGGCCGGGCTGAAGAAGAGGGTGGAGTCGGGGGCGTAGGGGGGACCCGGGCCGCGGGCTGTCGTAACGCGCGGGCCGTCGTACCGCCGGGGCGGCGCGGGGGCGAGGGCGGCAACCTGTCGACCGCGGGGCGGCACACCCCCGCCCCGCCGTGCCTGCGCGGTCATGTGACCACTGATGTGTGGATGGCCTTGCTGGGAGGCTTGCCAGCGAACGTATAGCGGTTTCGGGCGCCGGAGTGCTGCCCGCCGAGCAGGACGCTCCCTGGTTCCTTGAGCACGGGCTACCCCACTCGGCGCACGTTGCGGAGGGAACGTCCTGGCATGGCCCACTCGTAGTTGGTACCGGGCGTCTGTTCTTGTGTAGTCAGTTGAGGGCGACGCCAGGAATGAAGGCGACAAGACCCGACAGGAAGCTTCCCATCGCAGCCAGCGTGACGAGGGTGGCCTTACCGTCCGAGAAGAGGCCGGAGCAGAACTCACGTACGTGACGCCGAAGAATAAGCATCTTCAGCTTCTGCCAGCGGTGTTGGCGGATGTGGCAGCCCATGAGGAGGCCGGTTGCGTTATTCCGGCAGCCGTCCTCCCCGCCTCTGACAGGCGCCCCACATGTCACAGGTGCTTGGAAAAAGCACCAGATCAGGACCAGGGCCGACAGTGCTGCGACGATCGCCGGCCCTGTGGCCCTGTTGATCCACGCGGCGATCAGCAGTGCGGCGGCGATCAAACCCCACCACTGTCCCAAGCCGCCGAGCCGACTGATTTTTGTCCTTGCCCCCGAAGTTGCCATAACTTTCATGGTGACGGGACGTGCCGTGTTGTGTGCCGTGCCTTTATCCGTTGGCCCAAAAGGACGTCAGTACGGCCGGCGCCCGACGTACAGGTGTCTGCTTCCCGGACGGATGACCGGGCGCCGTGGACAGACAGCTGAAGAATCGCGAGCGTGGCAATCGCTTACTGGTCCGCCGCGTCCGGTGCCTGCGCGAGACCCGTCGGGCAGGCCCCCAGTCCGTCTCGAACGGGGTACTGAGCTTGATCCCGGTGCCGCCCGCGCCGCGGCACCCCGCACCCATCCGCCGGGACGGCCCCCGACCAGACCCCCGGGCGGCAGCGCTGACGTCCGTTAGGTTCACCCCCATGCGCACCCTCCTGCTGACCGGCCCCGGCGGCGCCGGCCGCACCACCCTCGCCGCGGCCACCGCCCTGCACGCCGCCCGCGAGGGCACCCGGACCCTCCTGCTCGGCACCGACCGCACCGACACCCTCGGGGCGGCCCTGGGCACGAGCACCGGTCCGGCCCCGACGACGGTCGCCCCGAACCTCACCGTCTGGCGTCCCGACCCCGACGACCGGTTCCGCGCCGACCTCACCGCCTTCCAGGACCGTGCGTCCTCCGTCCTCGACCTCGTCGGCGCGACCCGCCTCGACCCCGAGGAACTCACCCCCCTGCCCGGCGCCGAGGAACTCGCCCTGCTGCGCGCCCTGCGCGACGCCGCGCTGTCCGACGAGTCCCACGACCTCCTCGTCGTCGACCTGCCCCCCGCCCCGAGGGCCCTCGCCCTGCTCGCCCTGCCCGAGGAACTGCGCCGCTACCTGCGTCGCCTCCTCCCGCCCGAGCGGCAGGCGGCCCGCGCCCTGCGCCCCGTCCTCGGCCGGCTGGCCGGCGTCCCCGTGCCCGCCGAGTGGCTGTACGAGTCCGCCGCACGCTGGGACGTGGAACTGGCCGCCGCCGAGGCCGTCGTCGCCGACCGCCGCACCGCCGTACGACTGGTCGCCGAACCCGGCCCGGCCGGCGCCGACGCCGTACGCACCGCCCGCCTCGGCCTCGCCCTGCGCGGCCTGCGCACCGACCTCCTGATCGCCAACCGCGTCCTGCCCGAGGCCGGGCCCGACACCTGGCTCGCGGGCCCCCTCGCCCAGCAGCGCAAGACGCTGACGGAGTGGCGGGAGGCGTACGAGGTCCGCGCCGTCGCGCACCTCGGCCGGGACCCGCGCGGCACGGACGACCTCGCGGCCCTCGCGGTCCCCGGCACGGCCGCCGAAGCCGCCCCCGCCGAGTGGCCCGTCACCGACCACGTCGCGGACGACGGCGTGCTCGTCTGGCACCTCCCGCTGCCCGGCGCCGAGCGCGGCGACCTGGACCTCGTACGGCGCGGCGACGAACTCGTCGTCACCGCCGGACCGTTTCGCCGCATCGTGCCGCTGCCCTCCGCGCTGCGCCGCTGCACGGTCGACGGCGCCGCCCTGCGCGACGGCGAGCTGCGCATCCGGTTCGCGCCGGATCCGCAGCTGTGGCCGCGCACCCGGTGAGGGCACGGCGGGCCGTCGGGTAACGTCGGAAGGACGAACCGTAGTCAGGAGCCCGTCATGAGCGAAGAGCGCCCGGCGCCCGACGCCCCCGAGCCCGGCCCCGAGCCGGCCGACGAGACCCGGGTGTCCGGCACAGACGCGGACACCGGCACAGACGCGGACACCGGTACGGACACGGACGCCGGCACCGGTACCGACACGGACGCCGACGCCTGGGCCGCGGCCGCCGCGGAGGACCTGGAGGCGGAGCAGGCCCGCCGCCGCACCCGGTACGGACCGCCCCCCGGCTCGGCCGCCGAGGAACTGCGCAAGCTCGTCGACGCGGTCGCCGACAAGCTGTCCGACATCCAGGCCCCCCTCCTGGGAGCCGTCGCGGGCCCCGCCGCGCAGCAGGCCGTACGGCAGGTCGTGCAGCAGGCCAGGGCCGCCGTCGAGCCCGTCATCGAACGCAACCCGGACGTCTTCGACCACCTGGCCGCGGCCGGCGGCGAGCTCCTGGCCGCCTACCGCTCGGCCGTCCAGGCCCAGGAGCGGCGCTGGACGAGCGGCGAGACGGACCCGCCGACGCCCCGCGACGAGCGGGATACGCAGGGCGGGCACGACCCGAAGGATCCGCGCCACCCGCGCGATTCTCATGATCCGGACGAGCGGGACAGCCGGAAGGGCCGGGGCGGCGAGGACGACGGTCCAGGTAGTGGACCGGCGCAGCACATCGACTTGGACTGACCCCCTCCTCGGGTACGGTTGGCCGTAGCGGGGCTCGACCGGAACTGAGGGATTCATGGGACTCACCATCGGCGTCGACATCGGCGGCACGAAGATCGCGGCCGGCGTGGTCGACGAGGAAGGCAGCATCCTCTCGACCCACAAGGTGCCGACCCCGGGCACGCCGGAGGGCATCGTGGACGCCATCGCCTCCGCGGTGGACGGCGCGCGCGCGGGCCACCACATCGTCGGCGTGGGCATCGGCGCCGCCGGCTACGTCAACCGCCAGCGCTCCGAGGTCTACTTCGCGCCCAACATCCACTGGCGCAACGAGCCGCTCAAGGAGAAGGTCGAGGCCCGCGTGGGCCTCCCGGTCGTCGTGGAGAACGACGCGAACGCCGCGGCCTGGGGCGAGTACAAGTTCGGCGCCGGCAAGGGCCACCGCAACGTCATCTGCATCACGCTCGGCACCGGCCTCGGCGGCGGCATCATCATCGGCAACAAGCTGCGCCGCGGTCACTTCGGGGTGGCCGCCGAGTTCGGCCACATCCGCATGGTGCCCGACGGCCTGCTGTGCGGCTGCGGTTCGCAGGGCTGCTGGGAGCAGTACGCCTCCGGCCGCGCCCTCGTGCGGTACGCGAAGCAGCGTGCCAACGCCACACCGGAGAACGCGGAGACGCTGCTCTCCCTCGGCAGCGGCACCCCCGACGGCATCGAGGGCAAGCACATCTCCATGGCCGCCCGTCAGGGCGACCGGGTGGCCGTCGACTCCTACCGTGAGCTGGCCCGCTGGGTCGGCGCGGGCCTCGCCGACCTGGCCTCCCTCTTCGACCCTTCCGCGTTCATCGTCGGCGGCGGCCTCTCCGACGAGGGCGAGCTGGTCCTCGGCCCGATCCGCAAGTCGTACAAGCGCTGGCTGGTCGGCGGCAACTGGCGCCCCGTCGCCGACGTCCTCGCCGCCCAGCTCGGCAACAAGGCGGGCCTGGTCGGCGCCGCAGACCTGGCCCGGGAGCCGGACCCGGTCATGTGACCGTCCCTCACACACGGGGCGCCGCCCGCCTGTTCCCTCCGGGGACGGCGGGCGGCGCCATGTGCGGCCGGGGCGGGGCGCGGAGCGGGCCCTCGACGCGGCTCCGCACGCCGGACGGCGGAAACGGGGCCGGGATCCCAGTGACCCCGGCCCCGTCCCGACGCGGTTCAGCCGAAGGAGAGCTTCCCCGTCTTCCAGTCACTGGCCGTTGGGGTATGCGGAGGGACAGAAGACCGGGCAGTTGATGGCTGACCGAGAAGCGGTGAGCGTGATGCAGATGCGCTATGCCAAGAGGCGCTCGCAGGCCTTGTCCCCAGACTCGGTGGAGTTGTCGCGGCGGATGCGAGGAGCCCGATGAGCACCCGCGGCGAGCTGTCTTGGTTCCAGAGCAGCTACAGCGGATCCGAGGGCGACAGTTGTGTGGAAGTGGCCTTCGGGACCGGCGCTGTGCACGTGCGTGACTCCAAGACGCGGGACGGGCCGCGCTTCGCCGTCCCGGCGGGCGCGTGGGGCCGTTTCCTCCGGTGCGTACGGCGCTGAACCGCCCCCCGGTCGTCCGCGGCGGCGTATCTTGATCCGCATGGCGACGTCTCCGCTGCTGCCCGATTCCCGGAACGAGTCCGACGGGTCGGCCGTCATCCGGGTGCTGAGTTACAACGTCCGCTCGATGCGGGACGACACCGGCGCCCTCGCCCGTGTCGTCCGCGCCTGCGCCCCCGACCTGGTCCTCCTCCAGGAAGCGCCCCGCTTCTTCCGCTGGCGCAAGAAGCTCGCCCGGCTCGCCTCCGAATCGGAGATGGTGACACTCACGGGTGGTGCCACCGCCGCCGGACCCGCGATGCTCTGTTCCCTGCGCGCCACCGTCGAACGTACCGAGGACGTCCTGCTGCCCCTCACCCCCGGACTGCACCGGCGCGGGTTCGCCACCGCGGTCGTACGGTTCGGCGGGGCCCGGCTCGGTGTCCTGAGCTGCCATCTGGGCCTGCGGCACGACGAGCGCTACGAGCACGGCGGTCTGCTTCTCGACCGGCTCGCCGCACTCGGCACCGAGCACGCGGTCGTGGGCGGCGACTTCAACGAACGTCCCGACGGACGCACCTTCCGGCGGCTCGCCGACGGGCTTCAGGACTGCTGGGCCGCGGCTCCCTGGGGTGGTGAGTACACCTTCACGCCGGGCCACCCGCACCAGCGCATCGACGCGATCCTCGCGACCAAGGGCATCGAGGTGCTCGGCTGCGGCGTACCGCTCGGCCACCCCGGCGTGACGGACGCGGACCTGCGGGCGGCCACCGACCACCTGCCGGTCCTGGCCGCCCTCAGGGTGCCGGCGGCCGGATGACGGGCCCCGGCCGCGACACCATCAGGCTCACACCACCGCGCCCCGGCCCGGGTCGTCGTCCTCCTCGTCCCCCGGATTCATCCGCACCACCAGCGTGACGAACCCGCCGAGGAAGCCGCCTATGCCGAGGGTCTGCAGCCACCATGTCATCTCCCAGCCGAGCAGCACCGCCAGCAGAAGCAGCACCGGGCCGCCGAGCACGCCCAGCCAGGCGAACTTGGCGGTGACGTCGGCCTCCGGCAGCGGCGGGGGCTCCGGCGGGACGAAGTGGCCCTCGTCGCCGTCGTCCTCGTCGAGGTCCTCGTCCGGGGACTCGGCCACCGAGTAGTCGCGCGGGCCCGCGACCCCGGGTGCGAACGACACCGAGCTGCCCACCGGCCGGGCCGACGCGGGCCGCTCCTCCTCCGGGTCGTCGTCGGCGACCGGGGCCCGGCGCCGCGCCTCCGGTTCCGTGTTCGTCTCGGGCTCCAGCAGCGCCAGGTCCTCGATCGTCTTGAACGGCTTGGCACCCGGCGGGTCCGGCGGCTCGTCGCCGTACCCCGCGACGATGGCCGCCCAGGCCGCCTCCTCGTCGAGGGGCACACCGTCCCCCTCGGGCGTGGCGTCCGCCTGCTCGTCGGCCCGCTGCTCCGCCGCCTTCTCGTCCGGCTCGTGGTCCTCACGCTCGGAGTCCTGCTCAGCCACCTGAGGCCGTCCCTTCCTTGGCGACACCGGGTGCGATCCGGGCGATGAACGCGAGGCTCTCCTCGAAGATCCGGTCCGCGTCCAGGTCCAACGTCGCGACGTGGTGGCTCTGTTCCAGCAGGATCTCCGTCACGTCCGGGGAGGACACCCGGCTGAGGACCCGGGCCGAGTCGGCGGGCGGCACGACATGGTCCTGCGGGCTGCGCAGCAGCAGCAACGGCTGGGTGACCTGCGGCAGCTCCCCGTCCACCAGACGGAAGAAGGTCCGCAGCGAATGCGCCGCGTGCAGCGGTACCCGGTCGTAACCCACCTCGGTGACTCCCGGCCTGGCGATGTCGCTCGCGATGCCCTTCGTGGTGCGCACCAGATGCCGGGCCACGGGCAGGGCGTACGCGGACAGGCCGTGCACCTTGTTCGCCGGGTTGACCACCACGACGCCGTCCACCGCGTCGCCGTGCCGGGCCGCCAGCCGCAGCGCCAGCGCGCCTCCCATCGACAGGCCGGCCACGAACACCCGCGTGCAGCGCTCGCGCAGGGTCCGCAGCTCGCGGTCCACCTCCGCGTACCAGTCGGGCCAGCCCGTGAGCTGCATGTCCTCCCAGCGGGTGCCGTGACCGGGCAGCAGCGGCACCGAGACCGTCAGACCGCGCTCGGCGAGATACTCCGCCCAGGGGCGCATCGACTGCGGGCAACCGGTGAAGCCGTGACACAGGAGCACCCCGACCTCCCCGCCCTCGTGGCGGAACGGCTCTGCTCCGGGGAGGACCGGCACCTTCGCTCTCCTGTCCGTGAAGAGGCTGACACGTTGGCTGACACGTTCGACGCCTGGCTGGCACGTTTACTGCGGGGACTCCGCGCGCCTGTCGCTCACGCGTGCCGCACGCGGGTACTTCACCGTACGCGACGGCACCGACACCGGCCAGGGCCGTCGGGCCACTGACACCGGCCGGACCGTCGGGCCGTTCGGCAGTGCGCCGGGATAGGGTCTGACCCACAGACACGGGAGGCACTCGGTTGTTGTACGGCACGATGAAGGTCACCATCGGGGGCTCGCTGAAGCTCGCCTTCCGGCCCTGGGTGGAGGGCATCGAGCACGTCCCGGCCCGCGGCCCCGCCATACTGGCGAGCAACCACCTGTCGTTCTCCGACTCGTTCTTCCTGCCGGCCGTCCTCGACCGCAAGGTGACCTTCATCGCCAAGGCCGAGTACTTCAACACCCCCGGTGTGAAGGGCCGGCTGACCGCCGCCTTCTTCAAGGGCGTCGGCCAGCTCCCGGTGGACCGCTCCGGCGGGCGCGGCGCGGGCGAGGCCGCCATCCAGAGCGGCATCGAAGTGCTGGAGCGCGGCGAGCTGTTCGGTATCTACCCGGAGGGCACCCGCTCGCCCGACGGCCGTCTCTACCGCGGTAAACCGGGCGGGCTCGCGCGCGTGGCGCTCGCCACCGGGGCACCCGTCATCCCGGTCGCCATGATCGACACCGAGAAGATCCAGCCGCCCGGGAAGGTCGTCCCGAAGCTGATGCGGCCGGGCATCCGGATCGGCCGCCCGCTGGACTTCAGCCGCTACCAGGGCATGGACCACGACCGCTTCGTCCTGCGCGCGGTGACCGACGAGGTCATGTACGAGATCATGAAGCTGTCCGGCCAGGAGTACGTCGACATGTACGCCACCGCCATGAAGCGGCAGCTGGCGGAGGCGGCGAAGGCCGAGAGGGAAGCCGTGAAGGCGGCCCGGGCCGCGCTCGCGGCGGCCGAGAGGGAACAGGTACTGAAGGAGCGGGCACGCAGGGAGCGGGCGGCCCGCGACCAGGCCGAGCGGGACCAGGCCGAACGGGACCAGGCCGAACGGGAGCAGACGGAGCGGGAGCAGGGCCCGAAAGCGCAGAGCGAGTAGAGCCGGCGCCGGACACGGCGGGCCGGGGGTGGGGGACATGGCCGGGCGCGAGCACGTCATGAGGATGTCGGTCGAGCTGCCGCTGTGGCGTGCGCTCGTCGGCTACCGCCTCCTCTCCGCGGTGTACGCGGTCGGTGTCTTCGCCTCCGCCCACGACCAGTTCGTCCGCCCCTGGGTCGCCGTCGCCTACTTCGCCGTCCTGGCCGCGTGGACCCTGGCCACCCTGCCCCGCGTCGCGAACGCCGACAGCTGCACCGGGCGTTTCCTCGCCGCCGACCTGACCGTCGCGCTGACCGGCATCCTGCTCACGCCGGTCGCCGACGCCCACGAGCGGGTCCAGGCGGGCGGCCCCACACTGCCGTCGATCTGGACCGCCGGCGCCGTCCTCGCCTTCGCGCTCAAGGGCGGCTGGCGCTGGGCCGCCTTCGCCTCCACTCCCGTCGCCGCCGCCAACCTCCTCGAGCGCGGCGGCCCCGCCCGCGACACCGTCCACAACGTCATCCTCGTCTGGGTCGCCGCCATCGCCATCGGCTACGTCGTCGAGGTCGCCCGCGCCTCCGAGCGCACCCTCGCCCGCGCCCTGGAGATCGAGGCCGCCACCCGTGAGCGGGAGCGGCTCGCCCGCGACATCCACGACGGAGTCCTCCAGGTGCTGGCCATGGTGCAGCGGCGCGGCGCCGTCATCGGAGGCGAGGCGGCCGAGCTGGGCCGGATGGCAGGCGAGCAGGAGGTGGCGCTGCGCACCCTCGTCTCCAGCGGCCTGCTGCCCGTCTCCCGCGTCTCGGAGGACGCCGCCGAGGGCGCCGTCGTACGGGCCGTGGACGAGGCGGACGTCGAGGACGGGGACGACGGGACGGCCGCCGGCGCCGGTCCCGTGGACCTGCGGGGCCTGCTCGCCCCGTACGCCCGCGCCGGCGTCAGCCTCGCCGAGCCCGGCGCCCCCGTGCTGCTCGCGCCCGCCGCCGCCCGCGAGGTCGCCGCGGCCGTCGGTGCCGCCCTGGACAACGTCCGCAAACACGCGGGGGAGCACGCGCGCGCGTGGATCCTCGTGGAGGACGAACCCGGCCGGCCCGGTGAACCCGGCGCGATCCTGGTGACCGTACGGGACGACGGCCCCGGCATCCCCGCGGGCCGACTCGCCGAGGCCGAGGGCGAGGGGCGGCTCGGCGTGGCCCAGTCGATCCGCGGCAGGCTGCGCGACCTGGGCGGCAGCGCCGAGCTCGTCTCCGTACCGGGTCAGGGCACGGAGGTCGAACTGAAGGTACCGAAGGACACGGCGCACGGGAGGCACGGAGAACCCGTGCAGCCCGCGAAGCACGTGACGCCCGCACGGGGGAAGGCCACCAAGAGATGACCGAACAGCAGGCTCCGATCAAGGTGATGGTGGTCGACGACCACCCCATGTGGCGCGACGCCGTCGCCCGCGACCTCGCCGAAGCCGGCTTCGACGTGGTCGCCACCGCGGGCGACGGCGACCAGGCGGTGCGCCGCGCCAGGGCCACCGGGCCCGACGTGCTCGTCCTCGACCTGAACCTGCCCGCCAAGCCGGGCGTCCAGGTCTGCAAGGAGGTCGTCGCAGCCGACCCGACGGTGCGCGTCCTGGTGCTGTCCGCGAGCGGCGAGCACGCCGACGTCCTGGAGGCCGTGAAGTCGGGCGCCACCGGCTACCTGCTGAAGTCGGCGTCCACCGGGGAACTCCTCGACGCGGTGCGCCGTACCGCCGTCGGCGACCCCGTCTTCACGCCCGGCCTCGCCGGACTGGTCCTCGGCGAGTACCGCCGCCTGGCCTGCGAACCCGCCCCGGCCGCCGCACGGGACGCCGGGGCGTCCCGCGCCCCCCGGCTGACCGACCGCGAGACCGAGGTGCTGCGCCTGGTCGCCAAGGGCCTGAGCTACAAGCAGATCGCCGAACGCCTCGTCATCTCGCACCGCACGGTCCAGAACCACGTACAGAACACCCTCGGCAAACTCCAGCTCCACAACCGCGTGGAACTCGTCCGCTACGCCATCGAACGCGGCCTGGACGACGAGTGAACCCACCGAGCGCCGTCCGCCCGCTAGCGTGGGGACCGTCGGGACAGGGTCAACGCGGCGGAGGGACTCCCCATCATGCGGGTCGGAGTACTGACCGGAGGCCGTGACTGCCCGGGGCTGAACGCCGTGATCCGGGCCGTCGTCCGCAAGGGCGTGCAGGAGTACGGCTACGAGTTCGTCGGCTTCCGGGACGGCTGGCTCGGCCCCCTGGAGGGCCAGACCGTCCCCCTCGACATCCCCGCGGTGCGCGGCACCCTGCCCCGTGGCGGCACCATCCTCGGCTCCTCGCGCACCGACCCCCTGGCGCACCGGGACGGGGCCCGCCGCATCAAGGACACCCTCGCGGAGCACGAGGTCGAGGCCCTGATCACGATCGGCGGCCGGGACACCCTGGGCACCGCCACCCGCCTCGCCGACGAGCACGGCGTGCCCTGCGTCGGCGTACCCAAGACGATCGACAACGACCTGCCCGGCACGGACTGCACGGTCGGTTTCGACACCGCCGTCGGCGTCGCCACGCAGGCCATCGACCGGCTGCACACCACCGCCGAGTCCCACAAGCGGGTGCTCGTGGTGGAGGTGATGGGCGGGGAGAGCGGCTGGATCGCGGTGCACTCCGGGCTGGCCGGCGGCGCGAACGTCATCCTCGTCCCCGAGCAGCCCTTCGACGTGGAGCAGGTGTGCGGCTGGGTGACGTCCCGGTTCCGGGCGTCGTACGCGCCGATCGTGGTCGTCGCCGACGGTGCCGTGCCCAAGGAGGGCGGCATGGTCCTCAGGAAGGGCCCGGCCGGGCAGGTGCGGCTGTCCGGCGTGGGGGAGTGGCTGGCCGCGGAGATCGAGCACCGCACCGGCAAGGAGGCCCGCACCACGGTGCTGGGCCACACGCAGCGCGGCGGTTCGCCCAGCCCCTTCGACCGCTGGCTCGCCACCCGCTTCGGGCTGCACGCCGTCGACTGCGTCCACGACGGAGACTTCGGCACGATGGTGGCGCTGCGCGGCACGGACATCGTCCGCATTCCCCTGCGGGAGGCGGTGGCGGGGCTGAGGCAGGTGGACCCGGCCCGGTACGCGGAGGTCGGTGTCTTCTTCGGGTGAGTTCCCCGCCCCTTCGGCGCGGGTGAGCGCCGAGTCCGGCCCACCCTCCGCGCGCGGGCCACGACGTGTACGAGGCGGAGGCGGGCCTGAGCGCCCTCGGCAGGCCCTGAGGTCATCGCGGACGAGACCCCGGCCCCCTCAGGGCGTACCCGAACGCACTGCTCACGCCCCGCCGGGCGCACGCACGACGACGCCGTGACGCAGACCGTCGACGCCACCGTGCGCGACACCCTCGACTACCGGGCGGGCCGCCGCTCCGGGACCGTGCGCGACACCCTCGACTACCGGGCGGGCCGCCGCTCCGGGACCGTGCGCGACACCCTCGACTACCGGGCGGGCCGCCGCTCCGGGACCGCGCTCGTGCCGCGCAGCCGGCCGACCAGCTCCCGCACGATCGCGGCCCCGTTCAGCGTCAGCACCGACTCCGGATGGAACTGCACCCCCGCGAACCCCGGCCCCCGCAGCGCGTGCACCTCACCACCGCCGGACCTGCTCACCTCCACGTCGTGCGCGGCCAGCTCCCGCAGCGCCGCGTCGTCGCAGTGCGCCACGAAGCTGTTGTAGGAGCCGACGGTCTCACCGCGCCCGAACAGGTCGATCCGCGTCTGGGCCCCCTGGTACGGCACATCCTTGCGGACGATCTCCAGGCCCAGCTCGGCGGCGATCAGCTCGTGCCCGAGGCAGACGCCGAGCAGCCCGTGCCGGTGCTCGCGCACCACCCGGGCGGCCAGGTCCCGCAGGAACCGCATCTTCGGGTCGGAGAGGTCCGACGGGTCACCCGGGCCCGGCCCCAGGACGACCGGCCCCTCGTGCCCGAGCACCGTCTGGCGCAGCCCCGGCTCGTCGTACCGCCGGACGGTCACCTCCAGGCCGCCCGAGCGCAGCACGTGCGCGAGCATCGCGGTGAAGGTGTCCTCCCCGTCCACGACCAGCGCGTGGCCCGCCGGCCCGTCGGACCGGTCCTGCATCCGCAGCCAGAACGGCGCGAGCGAGGCCCGCCGCCCGTCCAGCGCCGCCCGCACCCGCGGGTCGTCCGCCAGCCGTACGGCGGGGCCCTCGGCGCGCGGCCGGCCCGGCCGTACGCCGAGCGCCGCCAGCACCCCGGCCGCCTTGGCGTGCGTCTCCGCCACCTCGCCCGCCGGGTCCGAACCGCGTACGAGCGTGGCGCCGACCGGCACCCGCAGCCGTCCCGCCGCATCGATGTCGGCGGTGCGGATGAGGATGGGGGAGTCCAGGGTCTGGGCGCCGCCCGCGTCCCGGCCGATCAGGGCCAGCGCGCCCGCGTAGTAGCCGCGCCCGCCGCTCTCGTGCCGTTCGATGACCCGGCAGGCGTTCTGCACCGGGGACCCGGTGACGGTCGCCGCGAACATCGTCTCCTTCAGTACGTCCCGCACGTCGAGGGAGGACCGGCCGCGCAGCTCGTACTCGGTGTGCGCGAGGTGGGACATCTCCTTCAGCCGGGGCCCGACGACGACACCGCCCATGTCGCCGACGGTGCACATCATCTTGAGTTCCTCGTCCACGACCATCGACAGCTCCTCGATCTCCTTGCCGTCGGCGAGGAAGCCGAGCAGGTGCTCGGGGGTCGGCCCCTCGGCGGGATAGCGGTACGTCCCGCTGATCGGGTTCATGACGACGGTCCCGCCGGACATCCGGACGTGCGCCTCCGGGCTGGCCCCGACCAGGGTCCGGTCTCCGGTGTGCACCACGAAGGTCCAGTACGCGCCCCGCTCGCCCTCCAGCAGCCGCCGGAACAGCGCCAGCGCGTCGGCCCGCCCGAAGCCGGGGATCTCACCCCGGTACGTCCGCCGGATCACGAAGTTGGCGCCCTCGCCCCGCCCGATCTCCTCCTCCAGCACCCGCCCGACGATGCGCTCGTACGCGTCGTCGGTCACGTCGAACCCACCGTCCGTGACGCGCACGTCGTGGCCCGGCAACTGCTCCAGGGCGTCGGCGAGCGGAATCTCGTACGACTCCTCGGGTGTCAGTGCCAGCAGGGGCGTGCCGTCGTCGCGGACGTCGAAACCGCGCTCGCGGATCTGCCGGAACGGCACCAGCGCCAGGCACGCGTCGGGCAGGTCGGCGAGCCGGCCGTAGGCCGCCACCGGCCCGAGCAGCAGCTCGACCACGTCGTGGTCGTGCCCGGGGGAGCGGCGGCGCAGCAGGGCGAAGGGACGGGAGCCGGCGATCAGGCCGGACAGGGTCCCGGCCGTCGGTTTCACGGACGTTTTCGCGGGCTTGCTCATGGTCGTCGTGGTCCTTCTGGGAAGGAGGGACGACCCGGGCCGCAAACGCCGAAGGCCGCCCCTCGGGCGGCCTTCGCGAAGTCGGTGCGTACGCGCAGTCAGTGGGCCGCCGAGGGAGCGGTCCACCACCAGGTGCAGGTCAGCGGCGCGAACATACGGCGCACCCTACCCCAGGTCCGCGGGCTGTACGACGTGTCTCACTTCCTGGGCATCGGCTGGAAGGCACGACGTCACCCCGTAATGTTGGGGCCGTGACCGTGAACGCTAAGACCAGCGCGAGCGCTGGCAACACCTGGCGAGACCTGCCCGCGGCGCAGCAGCCCGAGTACCCCGACGCCGAGGCTCTGCGCGCAGCGATCGCGGACCTCGAGTCGTATCCGCCGCTCGTCTTCGCGGGCGAGTGCGACCAGCTGCGCGCCCGCATGGCGGCCGTCGCCAAGGGAGAGGCGTTCCTCCTCCAGGGCGGCGACTGCGCGGAGGCCTTCGACGCGGTGTCCGCCGACCACATCCGCAACAAGCTCAAGACCCTGCTCCAGATGGGCGCCGTGCTGACGTACGCCGCCTCGGTGCCGGTCGTGAAGGTCGGCCGGATCGCCGGCCAGTACTCCAAGCCGCGCTCCAAGCCGACCGAGACCCGGGGCGGCGTGACGCTCCCCACCTACCGGGGCGACTCCGTCAACGGCTTCGAGTTCACCGAGGAGGCCCGGGTCCCGGACCCCGAGCGCCTCAAGCGCATGTACCAGGCGTCCGCCTCGACGCTGAACCTGGTGCGGGCCTTCACCACCGGTGGCTACGCCGATCTGCGCCAGGTGCACGCCTGGAACCAGGACTTCGTGAAGTCCTCGCCGTCCGGCCAGCGCTACGAGAAGCTCGCCCGCGAGATCGACAAGGCGCTGCACTTCATGCACGCCTGCGGGGCCGACCCGGAGGAGTTCAAGACCGTCGAGTTCTTCGCCTCGCACGAGGCGCTGCTGCTGGACTACGAGTCGGCGCTCACCCGCGTCGACTCCCGCACCGGGCGCCTGTACGACGTGTCGGCGCACATGGTGTGGATCGGTGAGCGCACCCGGCAGCTGGACCACGCGCACATCGAGTTCGCCTCGCAGATCCGCAACCCCATCGGCGTCAAGCTCGGCCCGACGACCACGGCCGAGGAGGCGCTGCAGTACATCGAGCGCCTCGACCCGGACCGCGAGCCGGGCCGGCTGACCTTCATCGTCCGCATGGGCGCCGACAAGGTCCGCGACAAGCTCCCGGAGCTGGTGGAGAAGGTCACGGCGTCCGGTGCGGTGGTGGCCTGGGTGACCGACCCGATGCACGGCAACACCTACGAGGCGGCGTCCGGGCACAAGACCCGCTGCTTCGACGACGTGCTCGACGAGGTCAAGGGCTTCTTCGAGGTCCACAAGGAGCTCGGCACCCACCCGGGCGGCATCCACGTGGAGCTGACCGGCGACGACGTGACCGAGTGCGTGGGCGGCGGCGACGAGATCTTCGTCGACGACCTCCACCAGCGCTACGAGACGGCCTGCGACCCGCGGCTCAACCGCAGCCAGTCGCTCGACCTGGCGTTCCTGGTCGCCGAGATGTACCGCGACCAGTAGCCGGACGGGCCGCGCCCGGTAAGCCGGACGGACCGCGCCCGGTAGCCGGACGGACCGCGCCCGGTAGGCGTGCGGGCACAGTGCGCTGTGGGGCGCGGATCACCAACGATCCGCGCCCCACCCCACTTTTGCGCCACGTGGCCGACAGGTAAGGTTAGGTCTGCCTCACCGCGACGTCGGGACGGCACGACCTGTGATTCCTGCCCGGAGGTGAGCCGCGTGTACGTCTGCAGTTGCTTCGGAGTCACCGAACAGCAGGTCGAGCGGCACGCGGAAGACGGCGCCTGCACCCCCCGCCAAATCGCCTCGGCCTGCAAGGCCGGCACGGACTGCGGGTCGTGCGTGCGACGCATCCAGGCGATTCTCGGCCGCGGTGCCTGCCCGCGCCGCGACCTCGCGGAGCAGGGCATGCCGGTGCTGTCCGACCTGCCGGCCACCGGCACCGGCCTCGACGCGGCGGCCTGATCCGAGCCCGGGGGCGACCCGGTGCGCAGGAGATCCGGCCCGACCCGGACCGGCGTGGCCGTGACGGCCCTGCACATGACAGGCTTCAGCTCTCCGGCTGCTCGACGAGCTGCGCCAGATAGAGAGCCACGCCGAGCCGCTCGACCAGCTCGAGCTGGGTGTCGAGGTAGTCGATGTGGTGCTCCTCGTCCGCCAGGATCGACTCGAAGATGTTCGCCGACGTGATGTCGCCCTTCTCCCGCATCACCGTGATGCCGTGCCTGAGGCGGTCGATCGCCTCGACCTCGATCTGCCGGTCCGCCTGGAACATCTCCTTGACGGTCTGACCCACCCGGACGTGGAACAGCCGCTGATAGTTGGGCAGCCCCTCCAGGAACAGGATCCGCTCGGTCAGGACCTCGGCGTGCTTCATCTCGTCGAACGACTCGTGCCGCGTGTACTTCGCGAGCTTCGTCCAGCCGAAGTTCTCCTGCATCTTCGCGTGCAGGAAGTACTGGTTGATCGCGGTGAGCTCGCCCGTGAGCTGCTCGTTGAGGAATTCGATGACCTCGGGATCGCCCTGCATCGCAGAGGCTCCTTCCAGGGGAAACTGGCGGGTTGCGCCGCATGATCGCACCGCATGCGTGGATCGTCCAGTAAGTCTGCGCTTAGTAGGAGAATGTATGTTTGGTCCAGATTGGCGGTGAATCGCCGCTGCCGCTCGCGGGGCGGGCGGGGCAGGTGAAGCGCATCCTCAGAGGTCTGTCAGGATGGAGACATGGGTCAGCCGGCGGAGCGCGAAGCGGGAGAGCGCGATCCACAGGGAGCGCCGCCGCCCGAGCTTCCCCCCGGGCAGCGGCTCCAGAAGGGCTGGCCGGTCACCCACTACGGGCCGGTCCCCAAGTTCCGCCCCGAGCGCTGGGAGTTCCGGGTCTTCGGCGCCACCGCGGACGGCGGGAAGCACTGCTGGAACCACGATGAGTTCACTGCCCTGCCGTACATCACCGTCGTCGCCGACCTGCACTGCGTCACGAAGTTCAGCATGCTCGGCGCCGAGTGGGGCGGCATCCCCGCACGGACCGTTCTCGACCTGGCACCGCCGGCGTCCTCCGTCACCCACGTGATGGTCTGGGCGGAGTACGGCTTCAGCTCCAACCTGCGGCTCACCGACTTCGCCGCCGACCGTGCCCTCTTCGCCACCCACAAGGACGGCGAGCTCCTCACCGCCGAACACGGCTTCCCGCTGCGCCTGATCGTGCCGCACCTGTACGCCTGGAAGGGTCCCAAGTGGGTGCGCGGCGTCGAGTACATGACCGCCGACCGCCGCGGCTTCTGGGAGGAACGCGGCTACCACAACGTCGGCGACCCCTGGAAGGAACAGCGCTACTCGTACCAGGAGGAGCCGGGGGAGGGCCCCGAACTCTGACCCGTTTCCGGGTCGCCGCGGTCGCCGCGGTCGCCGTGGTCGTCGGGGACGTCGGGGGCGGGGCGTCCGGCCCCCGGCCTGTGAGCCGTCAGCCGGCTTCCCGCAGCTTCTTCAGCCGCTCCACGTCCGCGGCGTGGCCCTCCTTGCCGCCGGGCGTCTCGATGACCAGCGGTACGCCCTCGGTGGCGGGGTGGGTCATCAACGCGCGGAACGGGTCCTCACCGATGTGACCGGCACCGATGTTCGCGTGCCGGTCCTTGTGCGCGCCCACCACGTCCTTCGAGTCGTTGGCGTGGATCAGCTTCAGCCGGCCCGCGCCGACCGTGTCCACCAGCAGGTCCAGCGTCTGGTGCATGCCGGCCGGGCCGGTCAGGTCGTGCCCCGCCGCGAAGACGTGGCACGTGTCCAGGCACACGCCCAGCTTCGGATGCGCGTCCAGTGCCTCGAAGTACGGTCCGAAGTCCCAGGTCCGCGAGCACAGCGAGGCGCCCTGCCCGGCGGTCGACTCCAGCAGCAGATACGGGTCGTCGTCGTGGGTCAGCTCGTCCAGCAGCGGCAGCAGACGCTCCCGCACCTGCCGCAGCGCCACCGACCGGTCCCGGCCGCCCGTCGCGCTGCCCGTGTGCACGACCACGCCCAGCGCCCCGATCTCCCGGCCGCGCCGCAGCGAGTGCCGCAGCGACTCCACCGAGCGCTCGACGGTCGCCTCCGTGTGGGAGCCGAAGTTGATCAGGTAGGGGGCGTGCACGTACGCCGGGATCGACTCCGCCTCGCACGCGGCGCGGAACGCCTCGTCCTGCCGGGGATCGCCGACCGGGGTGGCCCAGCCGCGCGGGTTGGCGACGAAGACCTGCACGGTCTCGGCGCCCAGGTCACGGGCGTAGGACAGGCCCACGGAATGGAGGCCGCCGGCGACGGGGACATGGCCGCCGACGGGATTGCGGGAACGGCCGGACTGCTGACTCTTCACCCTGCCAGGGTGTCATGCCGTCGGCCCGCTCCCGTCGGCGGACCTCCGCCCCCGACGGCGGACCCCGAGGCCGTCAGCGGATCTTGAGGGTGACGGCCGAACCCTTGGGGGCCTTCTCCCCGCCCGCCACGGACTGCCCCTCGACGGTGTCGCCGAACAGGCCGAGCAGGCCGCGGTCCTCCTTCACCTCGAAGCCGGCCGCCTCCAGCTTCTCCTTCGCGTCGTCCACGCTGTCCCCGACCACGTCCGGGACCGCGACCAGCACCGGACCCCTGGACACCGTCAGTGTCACCGTGTCGCCCTCGGCGGCCCGGCTGCCGGGCGCCGGGGACTGCCGCGCCACCTGGCCCTTGCCGTGCTCGGAGTTGACCTGCTTCTGCGCGACCCTGACCTTCAGACCGGCCTCGGTCAGCTCGGCCCGGGCGTCCGCGAGGTCATCACCGGTGACGTCCGGCACGTCGACCGGGCTGCCCTTGCTGACGGTGAGCGCGACGGCCGCGCCCGCGCGGACCGTGATGCCCGATGCCGGAGCCGTCGAGATCACGAAACCGCGCAGCACGTCGTCGCTGAACTCCCGGGTGACCATGCCCGGCTCCAGGCCCTCGCGCTCGAGGATCTCGCGGGCCTTGTCGAGCCGGGAGCCGGCCAGGTCCGGCATCTTCACGTTCTTCGGGCCGTCGGAGATCGTCAGTGCCACGGAGTCGTTCTGCCGGATGCGGGCGCCCGCCTCCGGGTCCGTGCTGATGACCGTGCCCCGCTTCACCGTGTCGCTGTGGGCGTGCCGGACGGCGCCCACGCCGAGCCCCGCCTCCGACAGCCGGTCCCTGGCCTGCGCCTCCGTCTTCGTCAGCAGCGGCGGGACCTTCGTGAACTGTCCGGAGTTGATGTACCAGACGCCCAGCAACAGCAGCACCGCCAGCCCGATCACCAGCGGAACGCGCCCGCGCAGCCCCGCACCCCGGCGCGGCGGAGGCGGCGGCGGGGACTGGAGGCGGCTGGTGTGGTGAACTCCCGCCGCCTCGTCGTCCTCGTCGACCGGCAGCAGGCGCGGCACGGTCAGACCGCGCGCGATCACGCTCGTACGGTCGTCGGCGATGTCATGGTCCGAGGCGAGCGACTGCGGCGGTACCGCGTCCAGCTGGGCGGCGCCCAGTGCGGCACGCGTCTCGCGAACCCGCGCGAGCAGCGCCACCGCGTCGTGCGGCCGGAGCGCCGGGCGGCGGGCGGTGGCCGACGCGACCAGTTCGTCCAGCTCGTACGCCATGCCCGGCACGGCGGCCGACGGCGGCGGCACGTCCTCGTGCATGTGCTTGTAGAGCACGGTCGCGGGGGAGTCCCCGGTGTGCGGCTTGCCGCCGGTCAGCATCTCGTGGAGGACGACACCGCACGCGTACACGTCGACGCGCGGGTCCGCCGTCCCGCTCTCGATCTGCTCCGGTGCGAGATACGCCACGGTGCCCAGCACGGCCCCGGTGGTGCTCGTCACCGTGTCCACGGCCCGTACGAGGCCGAAGTCGGCGACCTTGACCCGGCCGTCGTCCCCTATGAGGACGTTCTCCGGCTTCATGTCCCGGTGCACGAAACCGGCGCGGTGGGCGGCGCCCAGCGCGGCCAGCACCGGCTCCAGGATGTCCAGCGCGGCCCTCGGCCGGAGCGCGCCGCGCTCGCGCAGCACGTCACGCAGCGTGCAGCCCGCCACGTACTCCATGGCGAGGTACACGTACGGGCCGGCGGTGCCCTGGTCGAAGACCTGCACCACATTGGGGTGCGCGAGACGGGCCACCGACTTCGCCTCCCGGATGAACCGCTCGACGAACGACCCGTCGGCCGCGAGCGCGGGGTGCATCACCTTGAGTGCGAGCACGCGGTCCAGGCGGGTGTCCACGGCCCGGTAGACCGTGGCCATCCCGCCGACGGCGATCCGCGCCTCGACGCGGTACCGCCCGTCGAGCAGCTGCCCGACCAGAGGGTCCTGAAGGGTCGTGTCCACGCAGGCGAGTCTACGAGCCGCCACCGACAACCTGGACCAATGCAGACCTCTGCAGCCGACCTGTGACGCTTCCCACCGGGGGACGCACCGCGGGCCCCGGCCGGTCCGTCAGAAGGCGGGGCGCTCCGGGTCCAGCACCGCCCGGCCCTCCACCGGGGACGACGCCTCCGCGAAGTGCCGCCGGGGAATCCGCCCCGCGCGGCGGGCCAGCCGCCCCGCCTCCACGGCGCGCCGCATGCCGGCCGCCATCAGTACCGGCTGCCGGGCCCGGGTGACCGCCGAGGCGAGCATCACGCCCGCGCAGCCCAGCTCCATGGCCAGTGCCACGTCGGACGCCGTCCCCGCACCCGCGTCCAGGATCACCGGCACGCGCGCGTGCTCGACGATCAGCTGGAAGTTGTGCGGGTTGCGGATGCCGAGCCCGGATCCGATGGGCGACCCGAGCGGCATCACGGCCGCGCAGCCGATGTCCTCCAGTCTCCGCGCCAGCACCGGGTCGTCGTTCGTGTACGGCAGCACGGTGAACCCGTCGTCCACCAGCGTCTCCGCCGCGTCCAGCAGCTCGACCGGATCCGGCAGCAGGGTGCGCTCGTCGGCGACGACCTCCAGCTTGATCAGGTCCGTGCCGAGCGCCTCGCGTGCCAGGCGCGCGGTGAGCACCGCCTCGCCCGCGGTGAAGCAGCCCGCCGTGTTCGGCAGCACCCGGATGCCGAGCCGGTCCAGCACCGTCAGCACCGAGCCGTGCACGTCGGGGTCGACCCGCCGCATCGCGACGGTCGTGAGCTGCGTCCCGGAGGCCACCAGCGCCCGCTCCAGGACGTCGAGGCCGGGCGCCCCGCCGGTGCCCATGATCAGACGGGACGTGTAGGACGTACCGCCGAGGACGAAGGGGTCGTCGGCCATGGTCAGCCTCCTTGGACAGCGGTGAGGACCTCGACGCGGTCGCCCTCGGACAGGGGCGTCGACGGCCACTTCGCGCGCGGGACGACGGTTTCGTTGAGGGCGGCGGCCACGCCGGCCGGCGCCGCGGTGAGCGATGCCACGACGGCGTCGAGAGCCGTACCGGGCCGGAACTCCCGGGGGTCCCCGTTGACGGAGACGTTCATGCGGTCTGCTCCGTGAGTGCGGTCTGCTCCGTGTGCGCGGACGGGTCCGTGGGGGTGGTGGCGTCGAAGCGCCTCGGGGTGAAGGGGCGGGCCTCCTCGGGCAGCTCCCCGGTGACCAGCGCGTGCGCCATGGCGTCACCGGTGACCGGCGTGAGCAGTACGCCGTTGCGGTAGTGCCCGGTGGCCAGCAGCAGCCCCGGCAGCCCGGTCGGGCCGAGCAGCGGAGCGTTGTCCGGGGACCCGGGACGCAGCCCGGCCCGGGTCTCCGTCAGGGGCAGCTCGGTGAGGCCCGGCACCAGCTCGTGCGCGTCGCGCAGAAGCTCGTACACGCCGCCCGCCGTGACCGTGGTGTCCCAGCCCATCTCCTCGCTGGTCGCGCCGATCACCAGCTCGCCGTTCTCGCGGGGCACCAGGTACACATGACCGCCGCGTACGACGGCACGCACCGTGCGGTGCAGGAACGGCGCGTACCGCTGCGGCACGGCCAGCCGTACGACCTGCCCCTTCACGGGTCGAACGGGTGGCAGCACGGCGTCCGGCACACCGGCGAGCCGCCCGCTGAGGCTGCCCGCGGCGAGGACGACCTGCCCGCCGGTGAGCGCGGTGCCGTCGGCGGTGACGACGCCGGTGGCCCGGTCCCCAGAGACGGTGAGCCGCTCGGCCCACTGCCGGTGGAACACCACTCCGGCCCGCTCGCAGGCGGCCACGAGCGCGCGGGCCAGGCGCCGCGGGTCGACCTGGTGGTCCCCGTCGACGCGCAGCCCGCCGCGCACACCCGGCGCCAGCATCGGCTCCAGGCGCCGGCACTCCCGCCCCGACAGCCACTCCGACTCGAGACCCGACTGCCGCTGGAAGGCGTGCAGTTCCCGCAGGTGGGCGCGGTCGTCGGCGTCCAGCGCGACAGCGAGCGTGCCGCAGCGGCGGTAGCCGAGGTCGTGACCGGTGAGGTCGGTGAGCTCCGCCACGAAGCGGGGATAGCGTCCGGCCGACACCAGGTTGAGGGCGAGCAGGGTCTGCTCGCCGTAGTGCAGTTCGGTGACGCCGGCCAGCATCCCGGCGGCCACCCGGGCGGCCCCGCCGCCCGGCTCCGGATCCACCACGCCGGTGGCGAGACCGCGCTGCGCGGCCCGCCAGGCCGTCACCAGTCCGATGATTCCGCCCCCGACGGCGAGGACGTCGGGGGTACGCGTGAGCGACATGGGCGTCCAGCCCCTCCCTTCGCCGGCATGACCCGGATCAGGTTCGTACGGTCGGAGGCCGCCAGCCTCCCTCTCAGCCCGGTGCGTCCGGGCTCCCGCGAGTGCTTTACGTTGGCCACCCTAACCCGCCCCGCCCGCACCGCTGAGGAGTCATCGCCGTGGCACGTTCACTCGACAACCTCGTCCTCGCCCCCGTCGCCGACCAGGCGCCCGGCCAGGTGGACACCCGCACCCGCTTCACCTACCACGAGCAGGACGGCGTGATCTGGGCCGACTACGCGGGCGGCGACGTCGTACGCGGGCACCTCGTGGGCACCCGGCGCGGCGACCGGCTGGACTTCCGGTACGTACAGCTCACACGGGACGGGGGCACGGCCTGCGGGCACTGCGTGTCGGCCGTCGCCGACCTGCCCGACGGGCGCGTGCGCCTGGAGGAGACCTGGGCGTGGGAGTCCCGGGAGGGCAGCGGGACCAGCGTGGTGGAGCAGGCCACGCCCGGCTGACCCGCCTTCGGGAGCCTTCAGGTGTCTAAGGTGATCGGGTGAGCGAGCAGACGCAGGACCGGGCAGGGGACACGGCACGCCGCGTGGTCGTCGTGGGCGCGGGCATGGCCGGTGTGCAGACCGCCGTCGCCCTGCGGGAAGCGGGCTTCACCGGCACCGTGACACTGATCGGCGCCGAACCCCACCAGCCGTACGACCGGCCCCCGCTGTCCAAGGCCGTCCTGCTCGGCGAGGCCGAGGACTCCGCCTTCGACGTTGACTTCGAGGCACTCGGCATCGAACTCCGACTCGGCCGCGAGGCCCTGGGCGTCCGCCCCGCCGACCACGAACTCGACACCGCCGAGGGGCCGGTGCCGTACGACGTCCTCGTGCTGGCCACCGGCGCCGAACCGGTCCGGCTGCCGGGCTCCGGGGCCGTGCCCGGCGTGCATCTGCTGCGCACCCTGGACGACGCCGAACGGCTGCGGCCCGTGCTCGCCCGGCAGCACGACATCGTGGTCGTCGGCGCCGGCTGGATCGGCGCCGAGTTCGCCACGGCGGCGCGCGAGGCGGGCTGCGCCGTCACCGTGGTCGAGGCGGCGGAGCGGCCACACGCGGGCGTGCTGCCCGCCGAGGTGGCCGAGCCGATGACCGCCTGGTACGCCGAAGCCGGCGCCGTTCTGCGCACGCACGCGCGCGTGGCGTGCGTCGAGCCGGGCGTGGTGCTCCTGGACGACGGTGCGCGCCTCCCGGCCGACGCGGTCGTCGTCGGCATCGGCGCCCGCCCCGCCACGGCGTGGCTCGCCGACTCCGGCATCGAGCTGGGCACGCGGGGCGAGGTGGTCGCCGACGCGCACCTGCGCACCTCCGCGCCGGACGTCCACGCCGTCGGCGACTGCGCGTCCTTCCCGTCCGGCCGGTACGGCGAACGGCTGCTGGTGCACCACTGGGACAACGCGCTCCAGGGCCCGCGCACCGTCGCCCGGAACATCGTCGGCGAAGCGCTCGGCGAACCACCCGCGGTCTACGACCCGGTGCCGTACTTCTGGTCCGAGCAGTTCGGCCGCTTCGTGCAGTACGCCGGCCACCACACGGACGCCGACACCGTCCTGTGGCGCGGCGACCCCTCCGGACCGGCCTGGACGGTCTGCTGGTTGCGCGACGACCGGCTGGTCGCCCTGCTCGCGGTGGGCCGGCCGAGGGACCTGGCCCAGGCCAGACGGCTGATCGAGGCGGGCGTCACGATGAACCCGCCGCTGCTCGCGGACCCGGCGCGTCCCCTGAAGGCGGCGACGGCCTGACACCCGCGCCGCACCCCCCGTTCCCCGCCGGTACGCGTGCCTGTACACGACCCGCCGGTGCGCCGCGCGGGGGGCTCCGGCTTCCGGCTGTCAGTGGCAGATGGCAGGCTTTGTTCCGTGACCGAGATTGACGCAAAGATCGATGCTCTCGTCCCTGCCTGGCTCACCCTCCCCGACATCGCCGAACAGTTCGGCGTCGAGGTGACGCGTGTGCGACAGCTGGTCAAGGACGGCCAGCTCATCGCCGTACGCCGTGGCGAGAACCGCGCGCTGCACGTTCCCGCCGCCTTCGTCGACGGGGACAAGGTCGTCAAGGGCCTGTCGGGCACCCTGACGCTCCTGCGGGACGACGGCTTCACGGTCGAAGAGATGCTGGAGTGGCTCTTCACCCCCGACCCGAGCCTGCCGGGCACGCCCGCGCAGGCCCTGAGCGAGAATCGCGGCACGGAGGTGAAGCGCCGCGCCCAGGCGCTCGCCGTCTGAACCCGAGCCCGATTGAGCAGAGCATGAATCCGACCTGACACCGTCGGCGTACGGGCCGGTTCGCCCGCCCGGGTCCCGGCCAGGGCCCAGCACGGCCCGGCCACGCCCCGGCCCGTACGCCGCACCCTCGCACCTCCGCGCGCAGACACCCGCATCCGGGTGCCGGCCACTCACGGCACGGCCCGCGCACCTGCCCACGCACCGAAGACCCGGGGGATCCACGCATGCCCGACATACCCGACGCTGCCACCGCCACGGGCGCCGCACGCGCCGCGCTCGGAGACGCCCGCCTCTACCTGTGCACGGACGCCCGCAAGCGCCAGGGTGACCTGCCCGAGTTCCTGGACGCGGTCCTCGCCGGCGGGGTCGACATCGTGCAGCTGCGCGACAAGGGCATGGAGGCCGCCGAGGAGCTGGAGCACCTGACGGTCTTCGCCGACGCCTGCGCCCGGCACGGCAGACTCCTCGCGGTCAACGACCGCGCGGACGTCGCCCACGCCGCCCGCGCCGGCGTCCTCCACCTCGGCCAGGGCGACCTCCCGGTCCCCGCCGCCCGCGCGATCCTCGGCGAGGACGTCCTGATCGGCCGCTCCACGCACGCCCGGTCCGAGGCCGCGGCAGCCGCCGCACAGGACGGCGTGGACTACTTCTGCACCGGCCCCTGCTGGCCCACCCCCACCAAGCCGGGACGCCACGCGCCCGGCCTCGCCCTCGTGCGGTACGCGGCCTCCCTCCGCACCGACCGCCCCTGGTTCGCCATCGGCGGCATCGACCTCGGCAACCTGGACCAGGTGTTGGAGGCCGGCGCCCGCCGGGTCGTCGTCGTCCGGACGATCACCGAGGCGGACGACCCGGGGGCCGCTGCGGCGGAGCTCGCCGAGCGGCTGCGCGGGGCGTGACCGAGGCGCGGACGGCCCTCTGACGGCCCGGGCGCCGCGTCGGGGTCATCGGAGCGGGGAGCGGAGCTCTCCCGTGGCCCTGTCGGAGCCCTGCGGGGTCCAGTCTGTCCAAGGATTGGACAAGAAGTGGACAATCCGGTCAAAAATTCGGCATTCGGTTGGGGTACCGCGACCGCCTGGCTAACCTGCGGGTATGGCCCTCGGAACCGCATCCACCAGGACGGATCGCGCACGGACGGTGCGCGACATCCTCGCCGGCGGCAAAACGACGTACTCCTTCGAGTTCTCGGCGCCGAAGACACCCAAGGGCGAGCGGAACCTGTGGAGCGCGCTGCGCAGGGTCGAGGCGATCGCGCCCGACTTCGTCTCCGTGACCTACGGGGCCGGTGGCACGACGCGCGCCGGCACGGTCAAGGAGACCGAGCAGATCGTCGCCGACACCACGCTCACCCCGGTCGCCCACCTCACCGCGGTCGACCACTCCGTGGCGGAACTGCGCAACATCATCGGGCAGTACGCCGACGCGGGCATCCGCAACATGCTCGCCGTGCGCGGCGACCCGCCGGGCGACCCGATGGGCGAGTGGGTCCCGCACCCGCGGGGGCTGACGTACGCGGCCGAGCTCGTCCGGCTCATCAAGGAGTCGGGTGACTTCTGCGTGGGCGTCGCGGCCTTCCCGGAGATGCACCCGCGCTCCGCCGACTGGGACGCCGACGTCGCGCACTTCGTCGACAAGTGCCGGGCCGGCGCGGACTACGCGATCACTCAGATGTTCTTCCAGCCGGAGTCGTACCTGCGGCTGCGTGACAAAGTCGACGCGGCCGGCTGCGACACGCCCGTCATCCCCGAGGTCATGCCCGTGACCAGCGTGCGGATGCTGGAGCGGCTGCCCAAGTTGAGCAACGCCTCGTTCCCCGACGCCCTGAAAGAGCGGCTCCTCACCGCGAAGGACGATCCGGCGGCTGTACGCTCCATTGGGATCGGGTTCGCCACGGAGTTCTGTGCGCGACTGCTGGCCGAGGGAGTCCCCGGACTGCACTTCATCACGCTGAACAACTCCACGGCGACGCTGGAAATTTACGAGAACCTGGGCCTGCACCATCCACCGCAGGCCTAGACCGGCCGCACGGACGTACGACACACTGCCGTAGCGGTCACTGGGAGAGGGGCGTACATGGGCTGGACGGTCCTCTACATCGCGTTCGGCATCGTCGCGCTGTGGCTGCTGGGCGAGGTGCTGCTCCAGTACAAGGCGCGTCTGCGCTGGCGGCTGCTGGCCTTCGGCGGATTCCTCGGCGTGGTCCTCGGTGTCCTCATCCCGTCCGTCGTCGTGATCGGTCTGGGCGCCGCCGCCTTCGCGGTCGGCCAGACCTACGTCACGCTGTCGTTCCGGCGCGGCTTCGCGTCCGGCTGGGCGGTCAACGCACCCGCCCTCAGCAGCAAGACCCGCCGCTACGACCGCGACCGCGACGAGGCCCTCGTACCCGAGGCCGCCGACAGCGGCTACGGCGACGGTGCGCCCACACAGAGTGACGACGGCATGCCCTACGCGTCCGACGCCTACGACCGCGACGACGTCTTCGCGCCCGCGCCTCCGGCTTCCGCGCCGATGCCCGCCGAGGCCACCGCGGTCTACGAGCCGCAGCCCATGCCCGACGACACCAGCGCCTACGGCATATACGGCGCCGAGACCGGCTACCCCCAGGCGGACCCGCAGCACGCGGCAGCCGCCCAGGGCACCGACCAGAACTACGCCTACGGGTACAGCACCGGCTACGACCAGAACTACGGCTACGACACCACGGGCCAGCAGCAGTACGCCGCCTACTCCGACCCGTACATCGGCACCCAGACCTACGGCGGCGCCCCGTACGACCCGGCGGCCTACGGCCAGCAGGGATACGGGCAGCAGCAGGGCTACACCCAGGACCAGTACGCGGCGGGCGGCTACGGCGGCGAGACCCCGGCCGACGGCGTGTGGGTGCCGCAGCAGCGCAGCACCGACCCCTACGGCGGGGAGATGCCGCCCGAGCAGCCCTACCCGTACCAGGGCGAGCAGCAGCAGCCGCAGCAGCAGCCCATGCAGGGCAACGGGTACGACGAGCAGCAGTACCGCTACTGAGCGGTGCCACCGCGCACTCGGCTGTCGCTGCCGACCGCTCACCGCTGGCGGCCCGTCGCGGGCACGCTCACTGTGAGCCGCGGAAGTCCGGTCCCTCCACGATCAGCCCGGCCACCAGCGCGCCCGACATGCCCGCGTGCGGCAGCCCGCCGCCGGGGTGGGCCCAGCCGCCGACCGTGAACAGCCCCGGTATGCGGGTGCCGTTCGACGGGTGCAACAGCCGACCGCCGGCCGCGGCCAGCGCGGGCGCGGGAACCGCACCGGAATCGGAGCCGGTCTGGGCGGCGACGTGAGCCGGTGTGCGCACCTCGCGCCAACGGATCCGCCCGCGCAGACCGGGAACGGCGCGTTCGGCGGCGGTGATCATGGCCTCGGTGTGATGCTCGAGGACCTCGGAGTCGGCCCCGTTTCCTGAGCCGGGCCGGGCCGGCACGGTCGACGTCAGCGTCACGGCCTCGTGCCCGGCGTCCGGGACCAGCCCCGGATCGTCGGGCCGCAGGACCGTCACCGTCGGGACCTGCACCCTCACCGGGGAGGCCCCGCCCGTGCCGGGCGTACCGAACAGCGGGTCCAGCTCCGCCTCCCGGTCCGCCGCGTGCACGACCGTGCGGTGCGCCGTCCCCTCCGGCCGTGGCCCGCGCAGCGCCAGCAGCACCGTGAGCCGGCTCGCCGCCACCCCGCGCTGCGGCGGCACATCGCCTTCCTCCCGTACCCCCGCCTCCCCGGTGAGCCGGCCGAGCACGCCCGGGGCGACACCGGCGACCACGACGTCGGCCTCCGCCACCTCCTGGCCGGCCAGCTCCACGCCCGCCGCCCGGCCGTCCTTCTCCACGATCGCGGTGACCTCGGCGCCGAAGCGGAACTCCACCCGGCGTGCCGCGCACCGCTCGTGCACGGCGCGGGCCAGCTCCCGCAGCCCACCGCGCACGTACCACATGCCGAAGGCGTGCTCCATGTACGGCAGCACGGCCGCGCTCGCCGGGGCGACCCGCGGGTCCAGGCCGTACGCGAGGGCGTGGCTCTCCAGCAGGGCGGCCAGCCGCGGGTCCCGCAGCTCCCACGCGGCGACCTCGGCGAGCGTGCCGGCCCGGCGAGTGCGCAGCAGCCGCTTGTGCGGGACCGCCGGGTACGGCTCACGCCCGGCCAGCACCTGCCAGTTCGGCCAGAGCGGCTCCTCCAGCAGCGGGCGGCGCGTGCGGTCCCAGGCCTCGCGGGCGCGCACCAGGAAGTCGCCCCAGCGCCCGCCCGCGCCCCCGCCCAGCGCCTCGTCCAGGGCGGCGACGACGCCCGCGCGCGAGGCGTTCGGCAGGGCGACCTCGGTGCCGTCCGCGAAGACGTGCCGCGACGACGGGTCGGCCTGGACCAGGTCGACCCGGTCCTCCAATCGCTCCTTGCCGGTCTTCACGAACAGGTCGCGCCAGACGGCGGGCAGTGGCAGCAGCCCCGGCCCCGTGTCGAAGGCGAAGCCGTCCCGCGCCACGCGGCGCACGGCCCCGCCGTACGTGTCCGTCCGCTCGTACACCGTCACCCGGTGGCCGGCGACGGCCAGCCGGGCGGCGGCTGCCATCGCGCCCATGCCGGCGCCGATCACCGCAATCCGTGCCATGCCGGCGACTCTATCCGCCCCCACCGACATTCCCCCCGCCCGCCCGTGAGCTGCGGCTTCCCGGACTTCGCCGAGTGGCTGCGGGTGCCGGGCGCGGCGGCCGGACGCCCGGTTCGGGAGTACCGGCGCGGACGCGATCGGCACCGGGGCCGGTGAGGAGGGGTGCGCAGGGCTGAGTAGTCGTACCCAGGGCGGCAGATGAGTACGCGCGCGGATGGGTGCCGGACCGCTCGAAGGAGAGAGTGGGGCACGGAGAAGGGGCGCGGCACCGGCACCGACGACACGGGGCGCCGGAACGGTGCGGCCCTCGATCCACTCCTCCCACCGGCCGTGGTCGGCGGGAGCGGGGCACGGGGGAGCACGGGGGAAGCAGGGGAGACCCGGGGGACGACCGGAAGACGGGGGTTCTACGGGGGGACGTACGGGGGAAGGGAAAGCGCCGGTCCGACGGCGGCCCGCGGGGGACGCGGTCGCGGCGGACCGGCGCTTTCCCGTACGTCACCGGCAGCGGTGCTCAGCCGCGGCCGCTCACCCGGCCCTGCAGCAGGCGGGACAGCGCCGCGTGCACGTCGTCCAGGGAGCGTTCCGGCTGGAAGGACTGCCAGTCGAGCGCGGCCACCAGCACCATGCCGACCAGCGCCGCCGCCGTCAGCGGCACGTCGATCTCCGCGCTGAACTCACCGCCGGCCACGCCCTCCCGCAGGACGTCCTCGACGACCGCGACAGCCTGCTGACGGACCACCAGGAGGGTGGACTGCCAGGCGCGGTTGGTGCGCCACAGCTCCGCCACGTACAGCTGTGTGAAGGCCGGGTAGCGGTCGATGAAGACGAGCCCCGCGCGGACCATCGCGTCCAGGGCGTCGACCTTGCTGCCGCCCCCGCGCGCGGTGCGCTCGGCCGCCTCCCGCAGGGACGCGGTGAGGAGCCCGACGCCGTGCCGCAGCAGTTCCTCGAACAGCACGGACTTGCTGGCGAAGTTGTAGTAGACGGTGCCCTTCGCGACTCCGGCCCGCTCGGCGATCTCGTCCACCGTGGTGGCGGAGAACCCCTGCTCGGCGATGAGCGTGACGGCCGCCTCGTAGAGCTTCTGCCGGGTGGTCTCACGGCGGGTTCGGCCGCCCGACGTGGTGCTGCTGCTTTCCATGGCCCCGATTCTCACAGCAATGGGACCCTTCCCGGACACGTCGGGTGCGGTCACGGGCCGGTGCGGGGTCGCGGGGTCGGGTGTGGTCGCCGGCTCGTGCGGGGTCACGGGGTCGGGTGCGGTCGTAGGCTCGTGCGGGGTCGCGGAGCCGGGTGCGGTCACAGGGTCAGCTCCGGGTGCAGCCGGTCCAGGGTCCACACCTGGCGTCGGCGGGCGGACAGGGCGGTCAGCGCGAGGGCGCCCGCGGTGAACGCCGCCAGCACCGCGCAGGCCTGCCACACCGGCCCGAGCCCGCCGCCCGTGATCAGCCTGCGCAACGCGTCCACGACATGGCTCATCGGCAGGAAGGGATGCAGCGCGTTGAAGAAGCCGGGGCTGGTCTGCACGGGGTACGTGCCTCCCGCCGACGTCAGCTGGAGCATCATCGCCGCCAGGACGAGGATCCGGCCCGCCGCGCCGAAGCGGGCGTTCAACCACTGCACGATCGCCGCGAAACACGCCGTCACCAGGAACAGGAAGGCCACCGTGCCGGCCGCCCGGGCTGCCCGTAGCCCGATCGCCCAGTGCAGCACCGACATCAGCGCCACCGTCTGGAGCACCCCGATCGCCACCACCGGCAGCCAGCCCGCCAGAGCGACCCGCCACGCGGGGGCGCCCGCGGCGAGCGCGCGCCGGTTCATCGGTGCGATCAGCATGTACGCCACCATCGCGCCCACCCACAGGGACAGCGGGATGAAGTACGGGGCGAACCCGGTGCCGTAGTTGGGCGCCCTGTGCAGGTCCTCGGAGACCAGCCGGACCGGGTCCGCCATGACCTCGGTGCGTGCGTCGCGGTCCTTCTCCGTGTAGTCCGGGATCCGTCCGGCGCCGTCGTGCAGGCCGCCCGCGAGCTTCCCGGAGCCGTCGGCCAGCTTGAACATGCCGCCGTTCAGGGTGCGTGCGCCCGTCCCGAGCTTGCCGACGCCCTCGTCCAGGCCGGCCGCGCCCGTCTCCGCGCCGCCGAGGCCCTTGTTCAGTCTCTTCGCGCCCGCCGCGACCTTCGCCGCGCCGTCGTTCAGCTTGTTGATCTTCTTCACGGCGGCCTCGAAGTCCTCGGACAGATGCGGGGCGCGGTCGGCCAGGGCCCGCGCCTGCTTCTGGAGGACGGCGAGGTGCCGGTCGAGCTTCTTCACGTCGCCGTTCTGATCGGCGATCAGGGTGTGGAGATCGTCGGCGACGGCCGCCACGTCGGCCGCGGCGTCCCTGGCCTTCAACAGATCGGGGCAGGCCGGGTCGGGCGGCGGACCAGGCGACGGGGGGCCCTCGCAGCGCGTGTGGTGGATCACGGTCAGCGTGTCCGCCGCGGTGTGGGCCGTCCTGGCGGCGGCAGGCGCCCGTTCGGCCAGCGTGTCCAGGTTGTCGCGGATCGCGCCGGAGGAGTCGGCGACCAGCCGGGCCGTGTCCCCGATGGTCTTCTCGTTGTCCCGCAGGAACGGGCCCGCCTGGTCCGCGACGCCGTTGACCAGGTCGGCGAGCGTCTGCGTGCCGTCGGCGACCTGGCGGGAACCGGACTGCAGAGCGCCCGCGCCCGAGTGCAGCCTGTCCAAGCCCTTGGCCAGCCTGCCGCTGCCGCTCTTGGCGTCCCGCAGCCCGTCGGCGAGGTCCTCGGAACCCTTCTTCGCCCTGCCGATCCCGCCCTTGAGTTCGTCGGCGCCCTCGGCGGCCTTCACCGTCTCGCCGTGGATGCCGGAAAAGGAGATGAAGATCCGGTCCAGGAACGACCGCGAGGCCTTCGTGGACGCCGCCCGCCGCACCTCGCCGAACACAGTCCGCGAGATCTGCCCGACGACGTAGTTGTTGGCGTCGTTCGTCCGCACCCGCAGGGCGCCGGTCTCGGGGGAGTCGCCCGCGCTGGACGCGATGCGCCTGCTGAAGTCGGCGGGCATGGTGAGCGACAGGTAGTACGTGCCGTCCTCCACACCCCTGCGGGCCTCGTCGGCGCCGACCTCCCGCCAGTCGAACGTGTCGCTCTCGCGCAGCGCCTCGGCGATGTCGTCCCCCGCCGTGAGCCGCCGGCCGTCGGCGCTCGCGCCCTCGTCGTCGTTCACGAGCGCCACGGGGATGCGGTCCAGCCGCCCGTACGGGTCCCAGAAGGACCACAGGTACAGGGCGCCGTACAGCAGCGGCAGCAACAGCAGCGCGACCAGCGCGGCTCTGGGAAGCCTGCCGCGCCCGAAGCGCCTCAGCTCAAGCGCGGCCAGTCCCGGCGAGCGCATCGGCCGCCGCCTCCTTCGATGAGTGATTGATCCCGCCGTCGCCGTCGCCGTCGCCGTTGTCGCTGTCCGGGTCGGCTGCGGGCCGGGTGGGCACGACGACCGTGCCCTCGGGGGCGTCGCTGCACACGGCCACGACCGTGGTGCCGTCGCCGGCGACCGACCTCAGCAGTGCCCACATCTCGTCGCGCTCGGGCGGCGACAGCTTCAGATCGGTGTCGTCCACGCCCAGCAGCCGCGGGCGGCCGACGAGCGCCAGCGCGACAGACAACCGCAGTGCCTCCAGCCGCTCCAGATCCCGTACGGCGGTCCGGGCGCCCTTGGGCAGCGTTGACCGGTCGAGTCCGGCGGCGGCCAGCGCGGAGTCGGTACGTCGCTCCGCCTCGTCGCGGCGCTCGGCCCGCGGGCGCAGCAGGGCGGGCAGCGAGCCGCCGAAGCGGCGCTGGAGCAGTGCCTGTTCCCGCAGGTGCTCACCCACGGTCAGTGCCGGGTCGAGTTCGGCGACCCCGGCGACATGGGCGAGGGCGCTGACCTGCCGGGCCGCGGACATCCGCCGGGGCAGCCGGGCCTCGCCCACGGCCGCCGTTCCCTCCGTCGCCCTCATCCGTCCGGTCAGCGCGAGGAGCAGGCAGGTGCGGCCGGACCCGGAGGGCCCCACGACGGTGATCAGCGCACCGGGCTCGGCGGCGAAGGAGACCCCGCGAAAGGCCCAGCCGCGAGGGCCCCGCAGGCCCAGACCCCGGGCCGTGACCGCGAGTCCGTGCACGGTTTCCTCCTCCCCCGCAGCGAACCCGCACGGGGAACGCCCTTTGAACTGACTGGTCAGTGCAAAAACTATCCCGAACTTGCGATCGAGGCAAAAGCCCAGGTCAGAACGGATTGTCAGTGGCATACCCCACGATGGGCCCATACGGCCACAGTGCCGTCACAGAGACGACAGGAGGTTCGTCATGGCCCATCCGTCCGCAGCCGCCGCCAGTCGGCGCCGCGCCACCGGCCCTGCCCCCTCACTGACCGGACCCGCGACCGACGTGCACCCCGTGCTGCGCGGTGCCACAGCACCGCCCGCCGCCCTCGACCTGCTCGCCCGGGCCCACGCCGCCCTGGACGAGGCCGCCTCTCTCGAAACCCCCAACGAGCGCTATGCGACGGCCCACCTCGCCGCCCTGCGCACCGCCGCCGCCGTACTGGCCGCCCGCGGCCGCCCGGCGGCCACCCCGCGCGCCCGCGCCCGCATCAGGAGCGCCTGGGAAGTGCTCCCCGACATCGCGCCCGAGCTCACCGAGTGGAGCGCGCTGTTCGCCTCGGGAGCCGCTCGCCGGGCCCGTGCGGAGGCGGGCATCCGGGGCGCGGCGAGCGGCCGGGACGCCGACGATCTGATACGCGACGTGGCGATGTTCCTGCGCCTGGTGGAGCGGATGCTCGTCCTCCAGCCGTCCCTGCCGCAGCCCCACGCGGACACGGGCCGGCCGGCTCCGCGTGGCCGGACCACCACCCCGGACCGCCCGGGCCCTCGCAGCCGGGCCGCCACCCCGGGCCGGGACATGCCGGACGTGGGCTGACGGAGCCGCCCCACCTGGACGCCGCCGGGGCGCGAGATTGTCGTCAGCAACCGGGCGACCAGGTGGGGCACTGGGGCGCCGGAGGTGACCCGCGCGGCGACCAGGTGGGGGGCATCATCAACTCCGCGGCACTGGCAGGTGGTCCGCGGCCATCGGCAGGTGGCCCGCAGCCACCGGCGGGGGTGCTGTCTGCGGCCCCGGGCGGGGTGCCGGAGGCCGTGGCCCCGCGGGCGCCGGGCAGGCAACCGGAGGCAATAGGGTGGAGGACCTGAAGCCCTGCCCGCCCGCACGCCGGTCCGGGAGGGGCACGCCGTTCGCCCCGCCGTCCACCGGGCGGTGCCGTGCCGAGGAGTCAACTGCCGTGTCGGACCCGATGCGCCCCCGCGCCTCAATCCGTACCGCCGTGGTCTGGGAGGTCCTCCAGGACGCCCTGGACCGCCGGGTCAAGGCCACGGGTCGCCAGGCGCTGGACGTCCTCGACACCGGTGGCGGCAGCGGCAAGTTCGCGGTGCCCGTCGCCCGCCTCGGCCACCGCGTCACCGTCGTCGACCCCAGTCCGAACGCGCTGTTCGCCCTGGAGCGCCGCGCCGCCGAGGCCGATGTCGCCGACCGCGTCCGGGGCGTCCAGGGCGACGCCCACGGCCTCTTCGACGTCGTGGAGCGCGGCGGCTACGACGCCGTGCTGTGCCACGGCGTCCTCGAGTACGTCGACGACCCGGCCGAGGGTGTCCGCAACACGGTCGCCGCCCTGCGCTCCGAGGGCGTCCTCAGCCTGCTCGCCGCCGGCCTGGGCGGCGCCGTGCTCGCCCGCGCCCTCGCCGGTCACTTCACGGAGGCCCGACAGGTGCTCGACGACCCGGACGGCCGCTGGGGCGAGGGCGACCCCGTGCCGCGCCGCTTCACCGCCGGGCAGCTCACCGGACTCGTCGAGGGGGCCGGCCTGAAAGTCGCCGCCGTGCACGGCGTGCGGGTCTTCGCCGACCTCGTGCCCGGGGTGCTGGTCGACACCGAGCCCGGTGCCCTGGAAGCGCTGCTGAAGCTGGAGGAGGCGGCGGCCGAGCTTCCGGCGTTCCACTCCGTGGCCACCCAGCTCCATGTGCTCGGGGAGACCCGGGCGGCGGACGAAGACTGAGCGGACCTGCGGAGTGGCCGCTGATCAGCGCGTCATCGGCGCATGCAGTAGGCCACAGGCCCCCCGAACGGAGGCATCGCGCCGTATGATCGAGGGAGACCGCCCGGCATGACGGGCCGGTCGCTGGGGAATGGAAACTTCAGTGGACCGGGACGTGCATGGCGGGTTCCGGTTGGCCAATTGGCGCAGAGGGGCGGGTTTCACGGGGGCGATTCCCTGCCTATCCTGAAGAGACCCCCCCGGGTCGCCCCGGCGACTGCACGATGAGGAGGACTCCGTGCCGCTCTCGGAGCACGAGCAGCGAATGCTCGAGCAAATGGAGCGAGCGCTGTACGCCGAAGATCCCAAGTTCGCGTCAGCGCTTGAGGGAAGCGGGCTGCGCACGTACACCCGGCGGCGGGTCTACCAGGCGGTTGCGGGCTTCCTCGCAGGTATTGCGCTCCTCATGGCCGGAATGGTCGCCCAGCAGGTCTGGCTCAGCGTCGTCGGCTTCCTCGTGATGCTGGGCTGCGCCGTACTCGCCGTGACCGGCTGGCGCAAGGCACCCAAGCCGGGTGAACAGCCGGCCGCCGGTGCCACGGCCCCGGGCCGTCAGGCAAGGCAGCGCCGCTCCATGATGGACCGGATCGAAGAGCGCTGGCAGCGGCGCCGCGACGAACAGGGCCACTAGCTCCCCAAGATGTGAAGACAGGCGTGAGGGGTGACCACCGGAACAGGTGGTCACCCCTCACGCCTGTCTGTGTCCCGCTGCTGCTTGAGCCCCGGGACCCCGTCGTCCGCCGAGGGGTACCTGTCGCCGCTCCGACGCGCCGTGCACCCCAACCGACAGGGCCGTCCCAAGCGGCCGGCCCGGGAGCGCGGGGTGCCAGCAATAACGCCACGTCGGGCCGGACCGGCTGATCAGGCCAATGCCGGCACCCCGCCGCCGACCATCACCGTGAAGCTCACGGTGCGCGGCTCGGAGGTGTTGCCGGCCACCGGCCGACCACTCGGGCCGACCAATCCGGGTCACCAATCCGGTCCGACCTGGTGGGTCCAGTCGGCCGATCACCCGCCACCCTGTCCGACCGCCAGGAGGGCCGTGCTTCCTCGGCCGACTGGCCATCCCGATCACAGCCCGGCCGACGGGTCACCCCCATCGACCGGCCACCCCCATCGATCAACGGACCCGCCCGCCCGACATCCCCCCGCTCCTGCCTCAGCCCCGCTGTCGGCCCGCCCCGCGCAGGGCCGGGCGGGTCGCGGCGGCGCGGCACTTCACGTCCGCCCACCACACCGACGTCGCCCACATCACCCGCACGGCCGAACGCGGCGCGAACACGGCGCGCAGACGTGTACCGCGACTCGTCGCCGCCGACAGACCGGCGACAGCCCGGCGGACGTCGTCCGCGAGGCCCGGCGTCGGCTGCGGCCGGGGCGCGTACAGGACCTGTTCGACGGCGCCCGCCACCCGGTGCACCGAGGCCGCGGCGTCCCCGTCGAGGTGCCCCAGCCGCACGATCCGGGCGGCAGCCCCGCGCGGCGTCCGGGACTCCTCCGGCGCGATCCCGACGTCCCACGCCGTGTCGGTCAGCTCCTGCCACACTGCCAGGGTGTGGGCCACCGCGCCCTGCGCAGAGCGGCCGTGCGCACCCAGTCGCACGGTCCGGGTTCTCAGCCGCCAGAGCATCGGTGCCAACGGGAGAGCCGTCGTGGCGAGCCCGCCCAGCACCCACAACAGAACCATCCACCCCGTCGGTCCGTCGTCGCCCGACGCGAGCACCGCCTGCGCGGACTCGGTCGGACAGCCGCCGTCCAGCCGCCTCTGCTGCACCGTGCAGCCCCCGCTGCGCGAAGGTGCTGCGGACGGTGCGGCGGACGCCGCGTCCGACGGCCCGGCCGGGTCCGGCAGGGTGCTGCCCGGGGTGTCCGGCAGCGTGTACCCCGGGGTCGTGCCGCGGCTGGGCGTCGGCTCGAAGCGGGTCCAGCCCACGCCCTCGAAGTACAGCTCCGGCCACGCGTGCGCGTCCTTCAGGCTCACCCACACGGTGCCGTCGGCCTGCGGAGTGCCCGGCGCGAAGCCCACCGCGACCCGGGCCGGTATGCCCAGCGAGCGCGCCATGGCCGCCATCGCGAAGGAGAAATGCACACAGAAGCCCTCCTTGTCGCGGAGGAAGCGGGCGATGCCCTGGGAGCCGCTGCCGACCCGCACCTCGGTGTCGTACTTGAAGCCGCCGGTGTCGGCGAAGTACTCCTGGAGCATGACCGCCTGCTCGTAGGGGTTCGCCGCGCCCCGGGTGACCCGCTGGGCCGTGCTGCTCACCACCTCGGGCAGGGAGCCCGGGAGCTTCGTGAACTCCTTCGTCACCGCTGCGGGCGGGGCCGGTGCGGAGGCCAGCTGCTTCGCGGTCGGCTGCACGTCCAGGCCGCTCACCCGGTACGTCAGGCCGCGGGTGTCCTGCCCGTGGTCGCCGACCACTGACATGCCCTCGGGCTCGTACCGCCAGTCGCCGCCGAGGCGGACGCGGCTCGGCGGGTACGGCATGGGCAGCCAGTCCTGCTCGTACGCCTCGGACGCGCGGACCGTCGTGGCGAACTCGGTGCGCCTCACCTCCGGGCCGAGGCCGGGCGGCGTGGGGAAACCGCCTTCGGGCACGGCCGTGATCTCCCGCTTGGCGGGCTTCCACGTCGTGCCGTCGAAGGCGTCCAGGGACACGATGCGCAGATAGAGACCGGAGACGTCCTTCGACTCGGTCCGCAACGTCAGCACCGGACTCTCGTCGCCCCCGTTCAGACTGTCGCGCAGGGACACCAGCGGGTTCACCGCGGAGATCGTGCCGCCGCCACCCGTGCCCGCGCCCACGCCGGTTCCACCGGTGCCCAGCAGCCCGCCGTCCATGGCGGGCAGTCCCAGCGGCGCCACCAGGGCGATGCCCAGCGCGACCACACCGATGCGCCGTCCGGTGTGCACCGGGGCCAGGGCACCCGACTCGCCGCCCCAGGTACGCGAGACGCCGCTAAAGACCCGGCCCCACTGGGAGACCCGGTCACGCCCTTCGGCCAGCAGCAGGACCAGATAGCCCGCCGCCGCGACCAGGAACGACACCCAGTCGGCGCCGCCGTCGGACAGACCCGCCGCCACCGAGTACAGCGCGAGCAGCGGCAGCCCGGCCGGGGCCGCCGTACGGAAGGTCACCGCCAGCGCGTCCACCAGCAGCCCGATCGCCAGCACACCGCCGACCACCATCAGCTTGATGCCGTCGGTCAGCGGTGCCGGGATCGCGTACCGCCCGATGTCCTTGCCGCCCTGCTGGAGCAGGTCGGCGAAGTGGGCGAAGGCCTGCGGGCCCGGGACCAGACCCGCGACCGCGTACTCGCGCGCGAAGATCACCGTCAGCAGCGCCAGCGTCACCAGCGCCTGCACCGCGACGGTCAGCGGGCGGGCCAGCGGCACCCGGCGCGTCACCATGCCCACGCCCGTCTGCACCGCCAGCAGGAAGGCCGCCCGGAAAATCCACGAGGCCGGCTGCACCAGGGGCAGCAGGGTGCAGGCGGTCGTCAGCGTGGCCACCCAGGCGCACAGCGCCAGTCGTGCCCGACCGCTCATGACCACGCCTCCCCGTCGCTCCCCGCGACGACACCGGTCCGTTCCCGGTCCGCCTGCTGCCACAACTCGGCCGCCGGGGCGCCCCGCGGCACGGCCACGGCCGTCCAGCCCGCCTCGCGGAGCATCCGCAGCCGCTCCCCGTGCTGCTGCAACGGCCCGGCCGCGTCGCCCGGTTCCCGCCCCCAGACGCCGCTGTCGAGCAGGAAGGCGACCGCGGCACCGCTGCGGTGCCGCATCCGCGCGAGCACCGCAGCCTGTGCGTCGTCCAGGTCGCCGATGAAGGCGACCAGCAGCCCTTCGATCCCGCCCCGCAGCACGTCGTACGCGCGGGACAGCCCGGCGCCGTCGGAGTGGTCGATCACCGCGAGGGTGTCCATCATCATCCCGGCCGCGTCCGCCGCCTCCTGACTGGCGCCCGCGAAACCGTCCGAGCCCTCGCCCGGCACCGAACTGCCGGTGTCCGTCAGCAGCCGCACCGAGAAACCCCGCTCCAGCATGTGCACCAGCACGGACGCGGCGCCCGACACCGCCCACTCGAACGCCGAGTCTGGACCCGCGCCCAGGAAGGCGACGGCCCGCGTGTCCAGCAGCACCGTGCAGCGGGCCCGCTGCGGCTGCTCCTCGCGGCGCACCATCAACTCGCCGTGGCGCGCGGTGGAACGCCAGTGCACGCGGCGCAGGTCGTCGCCGTAGCGGTACCCGCGCGGGATCACGTCGTCCTCACCGGCCAGCGCCAGGGAGCGCTGCCGTCCGTCGCCGTATCCCTTGGCATCGCCGCCCAGCCGCACCGACGGCAGGGGCTCCACGCGCGGGATCACCGTCAGCGTGTCGTACGCCGAGAAGGACCGGGTCAGCTCGCACATCCCGAACGGGTCGGTCAGCCGCAACTGCAAGGGGCCCAGCGGATAGCGCCCGCGCAGGTCGGACCGGACCCGGTAGGACACCTCGCGCCGGCCGCCCGCCTCGATCCGGTCCAGGACGAAGCGCGGGCGCGGACCGAGCGCGTACGGCACCCGGTCCTGGAGCATGAGCAGACCCGTGGGCAGCCGCGAGACGTTGTCCATCCGCAGATGGACCCGGGCCTCGCCGCCGGCGGGCACGCGCGCGGGGGAGAGCCGGCGGCTGCCCGTGACCCGGTGCCGCGTGCGGTACAGCACCGTCACGCACACCAGCGGCAGCACCGACAGCAGCAGCCCGACCCGCAGCAGGTCGCTCTGGCCCAGGACGTACGCGCACACGGCCGCCGCGATCCCGGCGGCCAGGAAGGACCGGCCGCGGGTGGTCAGGCCCGACAGGGCCATACGGAGGCCGCCCGGGTCGCCGCCCCGGCCCTCCGCGAAGAGTGCGCTCCCGGGGGCCGCGGAGGTCATCACAGCCTCCGCGGCTGCTGCCGGCCGTACACCGGGGTGCCGGGGCCCTGGCCGTAGTCGCCCAGCGGGCGCTGGGCCGCGGGCACCGGGGTGCGCTGCAGGATCTCCTGGACGACCTGCTCCGCCGTGCGCCGGTTGAGCTGGGACTGGGCGGTGGGCAGCAGGCGGTGCGCGAGGACGGCCACGGCGAGTGCCTGGACGTCGTCCGGCAGTGCGTACTCCCGGCCGCCGAGGGCCGCGGACGCCCTCGCCGCGCGCAGCAGATGCAGTGTCGCGCGCGGCGAGGCGCCCAGTCTCAGGTCGGGGTGGGTGCGCGTGGCGGCGACGAGGTCCACCGCGTACCGCCGGACCGGTTCGGCGACGTGCACGCCGCGCACCGCCTCGATCAGCTTGAGGATCTCGTGCGCGTGCGCCACCGGCTGGAGGTCGTCCAGCGGGTTGACCCCGCCGTGCACGTCGAGCATCTGCAGCTCGGCCTCCGCGCTGGGGTAGCCGATGGAGACGCGCGCCATGAAGCGGTCGCGCTGCGCCTCGGGCAGCGGGTAGGTGCCCTCCATCTCGACCGGGTTCTGCGTCGCCACCACCATGAACGGGCTCGGCAGTTCGTACGTCCTGCCGTCGATGGTGACCTGCCGCTCCTCCATGGACTCCAGGAGCGCCGACTGGGTCTTGGGCGAGGCGCGGTTGATCTCGTCGCCGATCACCACCTGGGCGAAGATCGCGCCCGGCTTGAACTCGAACTCGGAGCGCTGCTGGTCCCAGATGGACACTCCGGTGATGTCCGACGGCAGCAGGTCCGGCGTGAACTGGATGCGGCGCACCGAGCAGTCGATGGACCGCGCCAGCGCCTTGGCCAGCATCGTCTTGCCGACGCCGGGGACGTCCTCGATCAGCAGGTGTCCCTCGGCGAGCAGCACGGTCAGCGAGAGCCGTACGACCTCCGGCTTGCCCTCGATCACGCTCTCCACCGACCCCCGCACGCGCTCCACCACGGCGGTCAGATCAGTGAGGCTCGCTCGATCGTCATAGGTCGTCACCCGGCCCTCCTCGGCCCTTCCCCGCGCTCACAGGGGAGCAGGGGGTACCCCAAATTGCCCGGGCCGACGCTCTGTGGTGCGGACCGGCCCACCCCGAACACGGACACCACGCGTGAAAGGTTCCACGTGGTGCCACACCCGCATTCTTGCTGCCGTTACCGATTCGTGTCACTCGCCTGTGGACAACTGACTGCGACATGTCGGGTCTTAGGGCTTTTCCCGCGATGTGCGGTGTGCCGTATTCGGGGTGGGTGGCCCGGTCAGTCGGGGTGGACCTCGGTCAGCAGGCCCGTCTTCACGTCGAACACGAAGCCGCGGACGTCCTCGGTGTGCAGCAGGAACGGCGAGGTGCGGACACGCTGCATGGACTGGCGTACGTCCTGCTGGGCGTCCCGGAAGGCCTCCACCGCCCAGGCGGGGCGCTGGCCGACCTCCATCTCGAGGTCGTGCCGGAAGTCCTCGGTGAGGGACTCCATGCCGCAGTTGGTGTGGTGGATGAGGACCACGCTGCGCGTGCCGAGGGCGCGCTGGCTGATGGTGAGGGAGCGGATCACGTCGTCGGTGACGACGCCGCCCGCGTTGCGGATGGTGTGACAGTCGCCGAGTTCGAGGCCGAGGGCGGCGTGCAGGTCGAGCCGCGCGTCCATGCAGGCCACCACGGCGACGCGGAGCACGGGGCGGGCGTCCATGCCGGGGTCGGTGAACGCGGCGGCGTACCGCTCGTTCGCCTCGACGAGCCGGTCGGTCACAGCGTCGGCGTCTGTGGCGCCCTGGGAACCTGCGGGTACCGATGCAGAAGTCGTCATACTCACGACGTTAGCTGGTCGCCTTCGGTCGAGGCTCGCCGTGAGACGGGACAAAGAGCGTCATTGATCGTTGTTGTGAGCTACCCCATAGGGCGGCCGGGCTGCCGCCGGACGGGTGAATCCTCCGGTGATTTCCCGTGCCGAAGGATTTGCGGCCGCCCCGGGGGGCGACGCGCTGGCCGGTTGATTGACCGGGCGACAGGGTGGACTAAAGTGACGCGAAGCGGGAGGCGAGGCTCTCCCTGCTGGACTGAAACTTCCCGGAGAATCCGGCACGACGTCCGGATTTCTCCCCACGTGCGCGGCGCGTACGTACGGCTCGGCCTCTCCGCTCCCGGCCGGCCGACGCTTCCGGCGCCGGCCGGTCTCCCCTCGGCGCGCGGGCGGGACCCGGCCGTGCGGACGGGCTCTGCCGATCTGAGAGGGCCCCTTGAGTCAGAGTCGACACGTTCCGGTCATGCTCCAGCGGTGCCTGGATCTGCTGGCGCCCGCCCTGGAGGGCCCGGGAGCGGTCGTCGTCGACTGCACCCTCGGTCTCGGCGGCCACAGCGAGGCCCTGCTGGACCGGTTCCCCGGGGCGCGGCTCGTCGCCCTCGACCGGGACAAGGAGGCGCTGCGGCTGTCCGGCGAGCGGCTCGCGCCGTACGGGGACCGCGCCACCCTGGTGCACGCCGTGTACGACGAACTCCCCGAGGTGCTCGACCGGCTCGGCATGCCGCGCGTGCAAGGCGTCCTGTTCGACCTCGGTGTCTCCTCCATGCAGCTCGACGAGGCCGGCCGCGGCTTCGCCTACGCGCAGGACGCGCCGCTCGACATGCGCATGGACCAGACGACCGGGGTGAGCGCCGCCGAGGTCCTCAACACGTACCCGCCCGGCGAACTCGTCCGCATCCTGCGCGCGTACGGCGAGGAGAAGCAGGCCAAGCGGATCGTGTCCGCCGTCGTACGCGAACGCGCGAAGGAACCCTTCAGCAACAGCGCACGGCTGGTCGAGCTGATTCGCGACGCGCTGCCGCAGGCCGCCAAGCGCACCGGCGGCAACCCGGCCAAGCGCACCTTCCAGGCGCTGCGCATCGAGGTCAACGGTGAGCTGGCGGTCCTGGAACGGGCCATTCCGGCCGCCGTGAAGGCCCTGGACACCGGCGGGCGGATCGCCGTGCTGTCGTACCACTCCCTGGAGGACCGGCTGGTCAAGCAGGTCCTCGCGGCCGGCGCCGCCAACACCGCGCCGCCCGGGCTGCCCGTCGTGCCCGAGCGCTACCAGCCCCGGCTCAAGCTGCTGACCCGTGGTGCCGAACTTCCCACCGAGGAAGAGGTCGCGGACAACCGCAGGGCCGCGCCGGCCCGTCTGCGCGGGGCGGAGCGCATCAGGGAGGACGTGGAGTGAGCCTGATGCCGCAGGGTCGGTTCGGGAAAACGGACTCGGGGGAGGGCGCGTGAGCAGGAGATCCCCGCTCAGTGGAAAACCGCAGTCGAGCGCGAAGCGCCGTCCGGGCGCGAAGGCGGCGCCGGCCGGGAAGCCACTGCTGCGCGGGAAGCCAGAACTCAAGGGAAGGGCGGCCCGGCTCGCGCGGCTCTTTCCGACCGGACCGGGCGGCAGGGGCACCCAGGCGGCCCGCACCCCGTTCGTGCTGCTCGTGGTCGTGCTCCTCGGAGGTGGCCTCATCGCCCTGCTGGTGCTGAACTCCGCCCTGAGCGCGGGCTCGTTCCGGCTGGACGACCTGGAGCGGCAGACCACGGACCTCACCGACGAGGAGCAGGCCCTCCAGCGGGACGTCGACGCCTACTCCGCCCCCGACGCCCTGCAGCGCCGTGCCCGCGACCTCGGCATGGTCCCCGGCTCCGACCCGGCCTTCCTCGGCCCCGACGGCAGGGTCAAGGGCGTACCCGGCCCCGCCGCGGTCCCCCAGACGGACGGCAGTGAGCGGCTCGTCCTCCCGCCCGACGGCACGTCCGCCGACGGCCCGCCCGCCACCACGCCCACGACCGGTGCCGCCGCGGACACCGCCACGACCGTGCCACCCGAGGGCGCGCCCGGCCGGGCATCCGCCGACCCGGCCGACGACTCCATGTCCTCCCCCACACCGACCGCCACGACCTCGACCCCCGGCAGGTGACGGAAAGTGTCCGACAGGGAACCGCCCCGCCGCCGTGTGCCCGGGCCCGCCGGCCCCGCTCATCCGGGCCGCCCCGGCGGCGCCCGGCCCCGGGGAGCGGGGGACCACCCGGCCGCGCACCCGCGTCCGGCCGCCCGCCGCCCCGGCCCGCCCCGCCCGGCCTCCCCGCGCGTCATCCGGCTGGGCAGCCCCCGCCCCCGGCTGCGCCTGCTGGGCGTGGCGCTCACCCTCGTACTGACCGCCTTCACGCTGCGGCTGCTCCAGGTGCAGGCCGTCGACGCGAGCACCTACAGCGCGAAGGCCGAGCAGAACCGGTACGTCGTGCACACCCTGGCCGCCGAGCGGGGCGGCATCACCGACCGCAACGGCGTCGATCTCGCGGCGAGCGTGGACGCGTACGACATCACCGCCGACCCGACGATGTTCACGCGGAAGCTGCTCGGGATCGGTGACGGGCCCGAGCAGGCGGCGGCGCTGCTGGCGCCGATCCTCGGTGTCGAGGAGGCCGACCTGGTGAAGAAGCTGCGCCCCGCGAAGAAGGACCTGCGCTACGTGCGGCTCGCCCGCAGCCGCACCCCGCAGGTCTGGAACCAGATCAAGGACCTCAAGAGCGCGCTCGCGAAGAAGTCCGGGACGGACAAGGACACGGTCAACGCGCTCGCGGGTGTCTTCGCCGACCCCAGCAGCAAGCGCGTGTACCCCAACGGCGACCTCGCCGCCGGGATACTGGGCTGGGTCAACAGCGAGGGCAGGGGCGGCGGCGGCATCGAGTCCCAGCTCGACAAGCAGCTCACCGGGAAGCCGGGACAGGTCCGCTACGCCCAGTCCGGCGGCAGGCAGGTCCCGACCGTGGACGCCGACGAGACGCCCGCCGTGCCCGGCAGCGACATCGAGCTCACCATCGACCGCGACATCCAGTGGGCCGCGCAGAACGCGATTGCCGAGCAGGTGAAGAAGTCCAAGGCGGACCGCGGCTACGTGATCGTGCAGGACACCAGGACCGGCGAGATCCTCGCCATGGCCAACGCGCCCGGCTTCGACCCCAACGACCTGTCCGCGGCCAGCCCCGAGACGCTCGGCAACGCCGCCCTCCAGGACGCCTTCGAACCCGGCTCCACCGCCAAGGTCATGTCGATGGCGGCCGTCCTGGAGGAGCACGCCGCCACGGCCATGACGCACGTCGTGGTGCCCAACCGGCTGCACCGCGGCGACCGGCTGTTCAAGGACGACGTCGACCATCCGACCTGGTACCTGACGCTCAACGGCGTCCTCGCCAAGTCCAGCAACATCGGCACGATCCTCGCCACCGGGCAGCTCGGCACGACGCAGCGGCAGTCCAACAAGATCCTCTACTCGTACCTGCGCAGGTTCGGCCTCGGCAGTCCCACCGGGCTCGGCTTCCCCGGCGAGACCCAGGGCATCCTCGCCCGGCCCGAGGAGTGGTCCACCTCGCAGCAGTACACGATCCCTTTCGGCCAGGGCGTCTCCATCAACGCGATGCAGGCGGCGTCGGTCTACTCGACCATCGCCAACGGCGGCGTACGCGTCGAACCCACCCTGGTGCGCGGCACCCGGGGCGCCGACGGGCGCTTCACACCCGTCCCGCGGCCCGAGAAGACGCGGGTCGTGAGCCCGAAGACGGCGAAGACCCTCGCCGAGATGCTGGAGTCGGTGGTGGACGACGAGGAGGGCACCGGCGCCAAGGCGCGCATCGCCGGCTACCGCGTGGCGGGCAAGACCGGCACGGCCAACCGTGTCGATCCGGCCACCGGCAAGTACCACGGCTACACCTCGTCGTTCGCCGGATTCGCGCCCGCCGACAAGCCCCGGATCACCGTCTACTGCGCCATCCAGAACGCCACGAAGGGCAGTTACTTCGGCGGCCAGATCTGCGGACCGGTCCACAAGCAGGTCATGCAGTTCGCCCTCAAGACCCTCCAGGTCCCCCCGACGGGCGCCGGTGCCGCCCGACTCCCCGTCACCTACCAGCCCTGATCAGCCCGCACTCCTGACCGGTCGCGTACGGTCAGCACGGAACCACCCAGGAACAGCTCGTGACAACGCTCACCCCCGATCCCGACCCCGGGAACCGGAACGGCCCCGGCCCCTCGCTTCGCTCCCGGCCGGGTGCGCCGGGTACGCTCACCGCCGTGCCACACGCTGATCAGTCCGAAACCACCCAGAAGGGCCACCCCGTGACATATCCGGGACCGCCCCGGCCGGAGCGGGTCACCGCCACACCCCTCGCGGAACTCGCCGGTCAGCTGGGTGCCGAGCAGCCGGAGACCGACCGTACGGTCGAGATCTCGGGCATCACCCACGACTCGCGCGCCGTCCGCCCCGGTGACCTGTACGCCGCGCTGCCGGGCGCCCGTCTGCACGGCGCCGACTTCGTCACGCAGGCCGCCGGCCTCGGCGCGGCGGCCGTGCTCACCGACCCCACGGGTGCCGAACGCGCCGCCGCCACCGGCCTGCCGGTACTGGTCGTGGCCGACCCGCGGGCCCGGATGGGCGAGCTGGCGGCCACCATCTACGGCCGCCCCGGGGCCGACCTGCTCCAGATCGGCATCACCGGCACCTCCGGCAAGACCACCACCGCCTACCTCGTCGAGGGCGGCCTCAGGACGGCGCATTCGACCGGCCTGATCGGCACGGTGGAGATGCGCATCGGCGACGAGCGCATCAAGTCCGAGCGCACCACGCCCGAGGCGACCGACCTGCAGGCCCTGTTCGCCGTCATGCGTGAACGCGGCACCGAGGCCGTCGCCATGGAGGTGTCCAGCCACGCCCTCGTGCTCGGCCGGGTCGACGGCTGCGTCTTCGACGTCGCCGTCTTCACCAACCTCAGTCCGGAGCACATGGAGTTCCACTCCGACATGGAGGACTACTTCCAGGCGAAGGCACAGCTGTTCACGCCGGAACGCTCCAGGCTGGGCGTGATCAACGTCGACGACGAGTACGGCCGCAGGCTCGCCAAGGAGGCCACGGTCCCCGTCGTCACCTTCTCCGCCGAGGGCCACCCGGACGCCGACTGGCGCGCCGACGACGTGCACGTCGGCCCGCTCGACTCGAAGTTCGTCGCGCTCGGCCCGGACGCCGAGCGCATCACCGCCACGTCACCGCTCCCCGGCCCTTTCAACGTGGCGAACACCCTCGCCGCGATCACCGCCCTCGCCGCCGCGGGCCTCGACCCGCACAGCGCCGCCGACGGCGTGGCCGCCGTCCCCGGAGTGCCGGGCCGGCTGGAGCGCGTGGACCTCGGACAGCCCTACCTCGCGGTCGTCGACTACGCGCACAAGACCGACGCCGTCGAGTCCGTGCTGCGCGCCCTGCACCGGGTCACGGAGGGCCAGGTGCACATCGTGCTCGGCTGCGGCGGCGACCGGGACGTCACCAAGCGCGAGCCGATGGGCGCCGCCGCGGCCCGGCTCGCCGACACCGCCGTACTGACCTCCGACAACCCCCGCTCCGAGGACCCCCTCGCGATCCTCGCGGCCATGCTCCGGGGTGCGGCATCCGTGCCGGCGCACGAGCGGGGCGAGGTCCAGGTCTTCGAGGACCGGGCCGCCGCGATCGCCGCCGCCGTCGCCCGCGCACAGCCCGGCGACACCGTGCTGATCGCGGGCAAGGGCCACGAGCAGGGCCAGGACATCGCCGGAGTGGTCCGTCCCTTCGACGACCGCCAGGTGCTTCGCGAAGCCATCAAGAAGACCCAGGGATGAAATCCCGAATGATCCAGGGGATGAACTTGTGATCGCCCTCTCCCTCGCCGAGATCGCAGAAGTCGTCGGCGGGCAGACGTACGACATACCGGACCCCTCCGTGCAGGTCACCGGGCCGGTGGTCCGGGACTCCCGCGAGGTGGTGTCCGGCAGCCTCTTCGTCGCCTTCGTGGGCGAGCGCGTGGACGGCCACGACTTCGCGGAAGCGGTCGTGACGGCGGGAGCGGCAGCCGTGCTGGCGTCCCGCCCCGTCGGCGTGCCCGCGATCGTCGTCGAGGACGTGCAGGCCGCGCTCGGCGCCCTCGCCCGTCACGTCGTCGCCCGGCTCGGCGCCACCCTCGTCGCCCTCACCGGCTCGGCGGGCAAGACCAGTACGAAGGACCTCATCGCCCAGGTGCTCGAGCGCAAGGCGCCCACGGTGTTCACGCCGGGCTCCTTCAACAACGAGATCGGGCTGCCGCTCACCGCGCTCGGCGCCACCGCCGGCACCCGGTTCCTGGTGCTGGAGATGGGCGCGCGCGGCATCGGCCACATCCGCTACCTCACCGGGCTGACGCCCCCGAAGGTCGGCCTCGTCCTCAACGTCGGCACCGCCCACATCGGCGAGTTCGGCGGCCGTGAGCAGATCGCCGAGGCCAAGGGCGAACTCGTCGAGAGCCTTCCCGAGGACGGTACCGCCGTCCTCAACGCGGACGACCCCCTCGTACGGGCCATGGCGTCCCGGACGAGGGCGAAGGTGCTTCTCTTCGGAGAGTCAGACGAAGCGGACGTACGTGCCGAGAACGTGCGACTCACGGACAGTGGACGGCCGTCCTTCAGGCTTCACACACCCTCCGGTGCAAGCGACGTGACCATGCGCCTGTACGGTGAGCATCACGTGTCGAACGCGCTCGCCGCGGCCGCCGTCGCCCACGAGCTGGGCATGTCCGCAGACGAGATCGCCGTCGCGCTCTCCGAGGCGGGCTCCCTCTCCCGCTGGCGGATGGAGGTCACCGAGCGTCCGGACGGCGTGACGGTCGTCAACGACGCCTACAACGCGAACCCCGAGTCCATGAAGGCCGCTCTGCGTGCGCTGGCGGCCATGGGCAAGGGGCGTCGCACGTGGGCGGTGCTCGGCAAGATGGCCGAGCTCGGGGACGAGGCGCTCGCCGAGCACGACGCGGTCGGACGGCTCGCCGTCCGGCTCAACGTCAGCAAGCTCGTCGCGGTCGGGGGCAGGGAAGCGTCCTGGCTGCAACTGGGCGCATATAACGAGGGTTCGTGGGGTGAGGAGTCGGTGCACGTGTCCGACGCACAGGCGGCGGTCGACCTGTTGCGCAGCGAGCTGCGCCCGGGAGACGTCGTACTCGTGAAGGCGTCCCGGTCGGTCGGCCTGGAGAGTGTCGCCGAGGCGCTGCTCGCGGCCGGTGCCGAGGGTGAGGTTGCCGCCCGATGATGAAGCAGATCCTGTTCGCAGGAGTCATTGGTCTGTTCCTCACCCTGATCGGCACACCGCTGCTGATCAAGCTGCTGGCCCGCAAGGGCTACGGCCAGTACATCCGGGACGACGGCCCGCGCGAGCACGCCAGCAAGCGCGGTACGCCGACGATGGGCGGCATCGCCTTCATCTTCGCGACGATCGCCGCGTACTTCCTCAGCAAGGTCATCACCGGCTTCCAGCCGACGTTCTCCGGACTGCTGGTGCTGGGCCTCATGGCCGGCATGGGCATGGTCGGCTTCCTCGACGACTACATCAAGATCGTCAAGCGTCGCTCGCTGGGCCTGCGGGCCAAGGCGAAGATGGCCGGCCAGCTGATCGTCGGCATCGCCTTCGCGGTGCTCTCCCTGCAGTTCGCGGACAACCGCGGCAACACCCCGGCCTCCACCAAGCTGTCGTTCATCACGGACTTCGGCTGGACGATCGGCCCGGTGCTGTTCGTGGTCTGGGCGCTGTTCATGATCCTCGCGATGTCGAACGGCGTGAACCTCACCGACGGCCTCGACGGCCTGGCCACCGGCGCCTCCGTCCTCGTCTTCGGTGCCTACACCTTCATCGGCGTCTGGCAGTTCCAGGAGTCCTGCGCCAACGCGCAGACCCTGACCAACCCCGGCGCCTGCTACGAGGTCCGCGACCCGCTCGACCTCGCCGTGGTCTCCTCCGCGCTGATGGGTGCCTGCCTCGGCTTCCTGTGGTGGAACACCTCACCGGCCAAGATCTTCATGGGCGACACCGGTTCGCTCGCGCTCGGTGGTGTCCTCACCGGCCTCGCCATCTGCTCCCGCACGGAGCTGCTGGTGGCCATCATGGGCGGCCTGTTCGTCCTCATCACCATGTCCGTGGTGATCCAGGTGGGCTCCTTCCGCCTGACCGGCAAGCGCGTCTTCCGGATGGCGCCACTCCAGCACCACTTCGAACTCAAGGGCTGGTCCGAAGTCCTCGTGGTGGTCCGCTTCTGGATCATCCAGGGCATCTGCGTGATCGTCGGACTCGGCCTCTTCTACGCGGGATGGGCAGCGCACAAGTGACCGACTGGCAGGGGAAGAACGTCACCGTCGCCGGGCTCGGCGTCTCCGGCATCCCGGCGGCCAGGGTCCTGCACGGGCTCGGCGCGCGGGTCACCGTCGTCAACGACGGCGACGACGAGCGCGCCCGCGCCCAGGCGGCCGAACTGGAGGCGCTCGGCATCACCGTGCGCCTCGGCGACGGGGCGACCCTGCCCGACGGCACCGAACTGATCGTCACCGCACCGGGCTGGAAGCCCGACAAGCCGCTGTTCGCCGCCGCCCGGCGGGCCGGCGTCCCCGTCTGGGGCGACGTCGAGCTCGCCTGGCGGCTGCGCGGCCCCGACGCCCCGCCCTGGCTCGCGGTCACCGGCACCAACGGCAAGACCACCACCGTGCAGATGCTCGCGTCGATCCTGCGGGCGGCGGGCCTGCGCACCGCCGCCGTCGGCAACATCGGCGTGTCCCTGCTGGACGCGGTCACCGGTGAGGAGACGTACGACGTGCTCGCCGTGGAGCTGTCCAGCTACCAGCTGCACTGGGCGCCCTCACTGCGCGCCCACTCCGCCGTCGTGCTGAACCTCGCCCCCGACCACCTCGACTGGCACGGCTCCATGGAGGCGTACGCCGCCGACAAGGGCCGGATCTACGAGGGCAACCGGGTCGCCTGCGTCTACAACATCGCCGACCGGGCCACCGAGGACCTGGTCCGCGAGGCCGACGTCGAGGAGGGCTGCCGCGCCGTCGGCTTCACCCTCGGTACCCCGGCGCCCTCCCAACTCGGCGTGGTCGACGGCATCCTGGTCGACCGGGCCTTCGTCGAGAACCGGCAGAAGAACGCCCAGGAACTCGCCGAGGTCGCGGACGTCAACCCGCCCGCCCCGCACAACGTCGCCAACGCCCTCGCCGCGGCGGCCCTCGCCCGCGCCTTCGGCGTACCCGCCCGGGCCGTACGGGACGGTCTGCGCGCCTTCCGGCCCGACGCCCACCGCATCGCGCACGTCGCCGACGTGGACGCGGTGGCCTACGTGGACGACTCCAAGGCCACCAACACGCATGCCGCGCAGGCCTCGTTGGCGGCGTACGACTCGATCGTGTGGATCGCCGGCGGACTCGCCAAGGGCGCCACCTTCGACGACCTCGTCACCCGGTCCGCGAAGCGGCTGCGCGGCGCCGTCCTCATCGGCCGCGACCGGGCCCTGATCCGCGAAGCCCTCGCGCGACACGCCCCGGAAGTACCCGTGGTCGACGTCGAGCGGACCGACACTGGGGCGATGCTCCAGGCCGTCCAGGAGGCACAGCGGCTCGCCGGCCCCGGCGACACGGTCCTGCTGGCCCCGGCCTGCGCCTCGATGGACATGTTCGTCAACTACAACAGGCGCGGTGAGGCGTTCGCGGAAGCCGTTCGCGAACTCGGCGCCTGACCCGGCCGCCTGAGCCGGGCGACTTCGGGAGGGACGCGTGGGACGGTCCAGGCCGGCGGACGGCGGAGGCCGCGATGCCCAGTAGCCCCAATGCCCCCGGCAGCCGTACCCGGCGTCCGCCCGCGCCGCGGGCCGGCAAGGGGTCCGTCGCCGGCCGCCTGCCGCGTGAGAACCCGGTACTCCGGCTCCACCGGCGCGCCCGCCGCGCCTGGGACCGGCCGTTGACCGCGTACTACCTGATCCTCGGCGGCAGCCTGCTGATCACCGTGCTCGGTCTGGTGATGGTCTACTCGGCCTCCCAGATCACCGCGCTGCAGATGTCCCTGTCCGGCTCGTACTTCTTCCGCAAGCAGCTCATGGCGGCCGTCATCGGCGGCGGGCTGATGTTCGCCGCCTGCCGGATGCCGGTGAGGCTGCACCGGGCGCTGGCCTACCCGCTCCTCTCCGGCGCCGTGTTCCTGATGGCGCTGGTGCAGGTCCCGGGGGTAGGGGTGTCGGTCAACGGCAACCAGAACTGGATCTCCCTCGGCGGCTCCTTCCAGATCCAGCCCAGCGAGTTCGGCAAGCTCGCACTCGTCCTGTGGGGCGCCGACCTGCTCGCCCGCAAGCAGGACAGGAACCTGCTCACGCAGTGGAAGCACATGCTGGTGCCGCTCGTGCCCGCCTCCTTCATGCTGCTCGGGCTGATCATGCTCGGCGGCGACATGGGCACGGCGATCATCCTCACGGCGATCCTGTTCGGCCTGCTGTGGCTGGCGGGCGCGCCCACCCGGCTGTTCGCGGGCGTCCTGGCCGTCGCCGGGCTCCTCGGCGCCATCCTGATCAGGACCAGCGAGAACCGGATGGCCCGGCTCGCCTGCCTGGGCGCCTCCGACCCGGGCCCCGGCGACGCCTGCTGGCAGGCCGTGCACGGCATCTACGCCCTGGCCTCCGGCGGACTCTTCGGGTCCGGACTCGGCGCGAGCGTCGAGAAATGGGGCCAACTCCCCGAAGCGCACACCGACTTCATCTTCGCGATCACCGGTGAGGAACTGGGTCTGGCGGGGACGCTGTCGGTACTCGCCCTCTTCGCGGCTCTAGGCTATGCGGGTATCCGCGTCGCCGGACGCACGGAGGACCCCTTCGTGAGGTACGCCGCGGGAGGTGTGACCACCTGGATCACGGCCCAGGCCGTGATCAACATCGGTGCGGTGCTCGGCCTGCTGCCGATCGCCGGCGTCCCCCTCCCGCTGTTCTCCTACGGGGGTTCCGCCCTGCTGCCGACCATGTCCGCCATCGGGCTGCTCATCGCGTTCGCGCGTGACGAGCCCGCTGCGCGGGCGGCGCTTGCGATGCGGCAACCCCGCTTTGGTAGAAAGCGGGGGGCCGGGGGCCCGGCGGCCAGTCGGGGTCCCCGCAGTTGGAACACGATGAGACGACGTGCCTCGTCGGCACGCTCGTCCGGAGAGCGGTGAATTTCGGTGCATGTCGTACTCGCCGGCGGAGGAACCGCGGGCCACATCGAGCCCGCGCTCGCCCTCGCGGACGCCCTGCGCAGGCAGGACCCGACCGTGGGGATCACAGCCCTGGGCACGGAGCGCGGTCTGGAGACCCGGCTCGTCCCGGAGCGGGGCTACGAGCTGGCGCTGATCCCGGCCGTACCGCTGCCGCGCAAGCCCACCCCCGAGCTGATCACCGTCCCGGGCCGGCTGCGCGGCACGATCAAGGCGGCCGAGCAGATCCTGGAGCGCACCAAGGCCGACTGCGTCGTCGGCTTCGGCGGCTACGTCGCGCTGCCCGGCTATCTCGCGGCCAAGCGCCTCGGCGTGCCCATCGTCATCCACGAGGCCAACGCCCGCCCCGGTCTCGCCAACAAGATCGGCTCGCGCTACGCCTCCCAGGTGGCCGTCGCCACTCCGGACAGCAAGCTCCGGAACTCGCGCTACATCGGCATCCCGCTGCGCCACTCCATCGCGACCCTCGACCGGGCGGCCGTACGCCCCGAGGCCCGCGCGGCGTTCGGCCTCGACCCGAACCTGCCGACGCTGCTGGTCTCCGGCGGCTCGCAGGGCGCCCGCCGCCTGAACGAGGTCGTCCAGCAGGTCGCGCCCTACCTCCAGCAGGCCGGGCTCCAGATCCTGCACGCCGTCGGCCCGAAGAACGAACTGCCGCAGGTGCACCAGATGCCGGGGATGCCGCCGTACATCCCGGTAAGTTACCTGGACCGTATGGACCTCGCGTACGCCGCGGCCGACATGATGCTCTGCCGCGCGGGCGCGATGACCGTCGCCGAACTCTCCGCCGTCGGGCTCCCGGCCGCCTACGTCCCGCTGCCCATCGGCAACGGCGAGCAGCGGCTGAACGCCCAGCCGGTGGTCAAGGCCGGCGGCGGCCTGCTGGTCGACGACGCGGAACTCACCCCGCAGTGGGTGCAGCAGAACGTGCTGCCCGTGCTCGCAGACCCGCACCGGCTGTACGAGATGTCCCGCGCCGCCGCCGAGTTCGGCCGCCGGGACGCCGACGACCTGCTCGTCGGCATGGTGTACGAGGCGATCGCCGCGCGTGCACACCGCTAGACCCGTATGACGGAAGGCAGGGAGCGTGGCCGGTACGACGACCGCCGAGCGCGGTGAACGCCAGCAGGAGTCGTCCGGCCCGCCCGTCGTGCGGCGCCTCGGCACGCGCCGCCTCCGCGTGATCGCCGCAGCGGCCCTCGCCCTGGTCCTGGTGTCGGCGGGGGTGCTGTGGCTGCTCTACGGGTCGTCCTGGCTGCGCGTCGAGCGCGTGACGGTGTCCGGCACGGTCCTGCTGACGGAGGCTCAGGTCCGGGAGGCGGCGGACGTGCCCGTCGGGGAGCCGCTGGTGTCCGTCGACACCGACGCCGTCGCCTCCCGGCTGCGGGAGAAACTCCTGAGGATCGACTCGGTCGACGTGGTGCGTTCCTGGCCACACGACATCAGGCTGAAAGTGACCGAGCGGAAGGCTGTACTCCTTGTCCGGAAGGCCGGGACGTTCGTGGAAGTGGATGACGGTGGTGTCCGTTTCGCCACGGTTTCTCAGGCGCCGAAGGGTGTGCCGCTGCTGGAACTGAGACCCGCCCGCTCCGGTTCGGCCGCCGCGAGCCTGCGCCGCTTCGACGCGGCCCGGCTGGTGCGGGAGGCGGTGCGGGTCGCCGGTGACCTGCCGCCCGCCGTCGCCCGTCAGACCGAGCGCGTCACCGTGCGCTCCTACGACGACATCGCGCTCGAACTGTCCGGCGGACGCACCGTCGCCTGGGGCAGCAGCGAGCAGGGCGGGGCGAAGTCTCGCACGCTCACGGCCCTGATGAAAGCGACCCCCGGCGCCGGACGCTTCGATGTCAGTGCTCCCACCGCCCCCGCGTCATCAGGAAGTTGACGCTCATCCGTGCAGGCCAGGACCCTGGTTGGGTGTCACAGTGCCTGATCACATAGGGTGAAAAGAAAAACGGGAGGTTCGGCGTGTTCGTTGAACGGGCGCCGCTTGTCGACTTAGTGTCCTGTTCGGAAGGGTCAGACGAAGCCCAGCAACAGACACATTGGTAACCCTAAACTTCAGCGTTAGGGTTCGGGTCGGCGATACGGACCGTCCCATTCGGCATCAGTCGTCGGATCGCGGAGCGCGGCGCGTTACGGTGATCCGACGACACGTAACTCGAGGCGAGAGGCCTTCGACGTGGCAGCACCGCAGAACTACCTCGCAGTCATCAAAGTCATCGGTGTCGGCGGCGGTGGTGTCAATGCCATCAACCGGATGATCGAGGTCGGTCTCAAGGGCGTCGAGTTCATCGCCATCAACACCGACGCGCAGGCGCTGTTGATGAGCGACGCCGACGTCAAGCTCGACGTCGGCCGCGAACTCACCCGCGGACTCGGCGCCGGAGCCAACCCGGCCGTCGGCCGCAAGGCCGCCGAGGACCACCGCGAGGAGATCGAGGAGGTCCTCAAGGGGGCCGACATGGTCTTCGTGACAGCCGGTGAAGGCGGCGGCACCGGCACAGGCGGCGCGCCCGTCGTGGCCAACATCGCCCGCTCGCTCGGCGCCCTCACCATCGGCGTGGTCACCCGGCCCTTCACCTTCGAGGGACGGCGCCGGGCCAACCAGGCCGAGGACGGCATCGCCGAACTCCGCGAAGAGGTCGACACCCTCATCGTCATCCCGAACGACCGGCTGCTGTCCATCTCGGACCGCCAGGTCTCGGTGCTCGACGCGTTCAAGTCGGCCGACCAGGTCCTGCTCTCCGGTGTGCAGGGCATCACCGACCTCATCACCACGCCCGGCCTCATCAACCTCGACTTCGCCGACGTCAAGTCGGTCATGTCCGAGGCGGGTTCGGCGCTCATGGGCATCGGCTCGGCCCGCGGCGACGACCGCGCGGTGGCCGCGGCCGAGATGGCGATCTCCTCCCCGCTGCTGGAGGCGTCCATCGACGGCGCCCGGGGCGTGCTGCTCTCCATCTCCGGCGGCTCCGACCTCGGACTGTTCGAGATCAACGAGGCAGCCCAGCTGGTGAGCGAGGCCGCCCACCCCGAGGCCAACATCATCTTCGGCGCGGTCATCGACGACGCGCTCGGCGACGAGGTCAGGGTCACCGTGATCGCGGCCGGCTTCGACGGCGGTCAGCCGCCCAACAAGCGGGACAACGTCCTCGGCTCGTCCTCGGCCAAGCGCGAGGACACCGGCCCGGCGCGGCAGCAGCACGACAGCCGCCCGTCCTTCGGCTCCCTCGGCAGCGTCACGCCGAAGGAGGACCCGGAGCCCCGGCCCGAGCCGGTGCGCGACATCCCGGTCGCCCAGCCCGCCCCGCCCGCGCCGCGCACCTACTCGGACAGCGCGGCCGAGGAACTGGACGTGCCGGACTTCCTGAAGTGATAGGACAGCGCGACACCGCGAACGGCGCGCACTTCGCCTTCACCGACCGGTGGGGCGGGGTGAGCGCCGTTCCGTACGAGGAGCTCAACCTCGGCGGCGCGGTCGGCGACGACCCCGACGCCGTACGCACCAACCGCGAGCTCGTGGCCACGTCCCTCGGGATGGACCCGGCCCACGTGGTCTGGATGAACCAGGTGCACGGCAACGACGTCGCCGTGATCGAGGAGCCGTGGGGGGCGGAGCCCGTGCCCGAGGTCGACGGGGTCGTGACCGCCCGCCGCGGCCTGGCCCTCGCCGTCCTCACCGCGGACTGCGTACCCGTACTGCTCGCCGACCCCGTCGCAGGTGTCGTCGCCGCGGCCCACGCGGGCCGGCCGGGCCTGGTCGCGGGTGTCGTCCCCGCCGCCGTACGGGCCATGACGGAACTCGGCGCCGAGCCCGCCCGCATCGTCGCCCGCACCGGGCCCGCCGTCTGCGGCCGGTGCTACGAGGTGCCGAAGGACATGCGCGCCGAGGTCGCCGCCCGGGAACCGGCGGCGCACTCCGAGACCACCTGGGGCACACCGGCCGTCGACGTGAGCGCCGGAGTGCACGCGCAGCTCGACCGGCTCGGCGTGCACGACCGGGAGCGTTCGCCGGTGTGCACCCTGGAATCGGGCGACCACTTCTCGTATCGCCGGGACCGCACTACGGGGCGGCTCGCCGGCTATGTCTGGCTGGACTGATGGGCATGACGGACCGTAGGGACGAACTCGCCGGGAACCTGGCGACAGTGGAGGAGCGCATCGCCGCCGCGTGCGGGGCCGCTGGCCGCAAGCGGGAGGACGTGACCCTGATCGTGGTCACCAAGACCTACCCGGCGAGCGATGTGCGGATCCTGTCGGAACTCGGTGTGCGTCACGTCGCCGAGAACCGGGACCAGGACGCGGCGCCCAAGGCCGCCGCCTGTTCGGATCTGCCCCTCGCGTGGCACTTCGTGGGTCAGCTGCAGACCAACAAGGTGCGATCCGTGGTCGGTTACGCCGATGTCGTGCAGTCGGTCGATCGTTCCAGGCTTGTCACAACCTTGTCCAAGGAAGCGGTGCGGGCCGGGCGCGAGGTGGGGTGCCTCGTCCAGGTCGCTCTGGACGCCGGGGAGGGTGCGCGCGGCGATCGCGGTGGCGTGGCTCCGGGGGGAATCGCGGAGTTGGCCGAGCTGGTCGCCGGTTCGCCGGGGTTGCGGCTCGACGGTCTGATGACCGTGGCTCCGCTGGCCGGCGAGTACGCGGGGCGCGGGCGGGCCGCGTTCGATCGGTTGATGGATTTGTCGACCCACCTGCGCCGGGCGCATCCGACTGCGAACATGGTCTCGGCAGGGATGAGTGCGGACCTCGAACAGGCCGTGGCGGCCGGAGCGACACATGTGCGCGTCGGCACTGCGGTACTCGGAGTCCGCCCCAGGCTCGGGTAACGTCGCCAAGAAGTCGGACCACAGCAGAAAATATGGTCATTATCCGCCGAAAGGCGGTCAAAACGACCTCGTGGATCGCGGGCACCTGGCAGTCGTCAGCCGATCCACCACAGAGCGGAGGACTCAGAGCATGGCCGGCGCGATGCGCAAGATGGCGGTCTATCTCGGCCTCGTGGAGGACGATGGGTACGACGGCCGGGGATTCGATCCCGACGACGATTTCGAACCCGAACTGGACCCCGAGCCCGAGCGGGATCACCGGCGGCGCGAGCCGTCGCACCAGTTGCACGGTGCACATCAGTCCCAAAGGGACGAATCGGTGCGAGTGGTGCATCCTCCGACGCCGCGCGAACCGGTGGCCCAGTCCGCTTCGCCGGCCGCGGAATCCAGTCGCCCGGCGCGCATCGCGCCCGTGGCGTCCATCACACAAGAACGTCAGTCCCTGGAGAAGAACGCGCCGGTGATCATGCCCAAGGTCGTGTCCGAACGAGAGCCTTACCGGATCACCACGTTGCATCCCCGGACGTACAACGAGGCCCGTACCATCGGGGAACACTTCCGTGAGGGCACACCGGTGATCATGAATCTCACCGAGATGGATGACACGGACGCGAAGCGACTTGTCGACTTTGCGGCCGGTTTGGTGTTTGGTCTTCACGGCAGTATCGAGCGGGTGACGCAGAAGGTGTTCCTGTTGTCTCCTGCTAACGTCGATGTCACGGCGGAGGACAAGGCCCGCATCGCAGAGGGCGGGTTCTTCAACCAGAGCTGAGACGCACGACCGGTAGAAGTACTTTGGAAGTACGCAGGCAGGGGAGAGGGAAGCACGAGTCATGAGCGTGGTCTTGGATGTCGTTTACATCGCGCTGATGTGCTTTCTCATCGTGCTGATCTTCCGGTTGGTCATGGACTACGTCTTCCAGTTCGCCCGCTCGTGGCAACCCGGCAAGGCGACGGTGGTCGTTCTGGAGGCCACCTACACTGTCACTGATCCACCGCTCAAGCTTCTGCGGCGGGTCATCCCGCCGTTGCGTCTCGGGGGCGTGGCGCTCGACCTGTCCTTCTTCGTACTGATGATCATCGTCTACATCCTGATCTCGATCGTGAGCCGGCTGTGAGCGATGTGACCTACCGTCTTGCCGAATGCCGACGACTACGTTGAGGTGAAGAGATGCCGTTGACCCCCGAGGACGTGCGGAACAAGCAGTTCACGACCGTTCGCCTCCGAGAAGGCTATGACGAGGACGAGGTCGATGCCTTCCTCGACGAGGTCGAAGCCGAACTGACGCGCCTGCTCCGCGAGAACGAGGACCTGCGCGCCAAGCTGGCCGCCGCCACGCGCGCTGCTGCCCAGAACCAGCAGAACATGCGCAAGGGGCCGCCGGAGCAGGACCAGCAGCAACAGCAGCAACAGCAACAGCAGCAGCAGCAGCAGGGCATGCGAGGTCCCGGCGCTCCGGTACCCGCCGGCATATCGGGCCCGCCGCAGCAGCAGATGGGTGGCCCCATGGGTGGCCCGCCCCAGCTGCCGAGCGGTGCGCCGCAGCTGCCCGCCGGCCCCGGCGGACAGGGCCCGCAGGGTCCCGGCCCGATGGGTCAGGGCCCCGGGCCGATGGGTCAGGGCCCCGGGCCGATGGGCCAGGGTCACGGCCCGATGCAGGGGCAGATGGGCCCCGGTGGCCCGATGGGCGGTCCCATGGGCGGTCCCGGTATGCCCGGCCACGGGCAGGGCGGCCCCGGTGGCGACAGCGCCGCGCGCGTCCTGTCGCTGGCCCAGCAGACCGCCGACCAGGCGATCGCCGAGGCCCGTTCCGAGGCCAACAAGATCGTCGGCGAGGCGCGTTCGCGTGCCGAGGGTCTCGAGCGTGACGCCCGTGCCAAGGCCGACGCCCTGGAGCGGGACGCGCAGGAGAAGCACCGCGTCGCGATGGGCTCCCTGGAGTCCGCCCGCGCCACGCTGGAGCGCAAGGTCGAGGATCTGCGTGGCTTCGAGCGCGAGTACCGCACGCGGCTGAAGTCCTACCTGGAGTCGCAGCTGCGTCAGCTGGAGACCCAGGCGGACGACTCGCTCGCCCCGCCGCGCCAGCCCGCCGCGGCGTCCCTCCCGCCGTCCCCGGCGCCTTCCATGGCCCCGGCCGGCGCGAGCGCCCCGTCGTACGGCGGCGGCAACCAGACGATGGGCGGCAACCCCGGCCCGGCCGGTGGTCCCTCCTACGGCGGTCAGCAGCAGATGTCTCCTGCCATGACCCAGCCGATGGCTCCGGTCCGGCCGCAGGGCCCGGGCCCGATGGGACAGGCTCCCTCCCCGATGCGTGGGTTCCTCATCGACGAGGACGACAACTGACGGGCAGGAGTACGCCGTAGGCGTCGGCAGCGTTCAGGGCGGGGCCCCGGATCTTTCGGTCCGGGGCCCCGCCTTCGTGCTGCGTGTGTGCGAGGACTGCCCGGTAGGTGGGGCGGCTGCCCGAGGGGCCCGCAGGCTGCCGGGTACGTGTTCGAGGCGCTGGGCATCTGTCCGGTGTACACAACGCCGAAGGCCCGGGCCCGCCAGAATTTTTGGGGCGGGGCCGGGCCTTCGGGTGTCGCTGTTACGCCTTGCGCAGGCGGAACGTGAGGGACAGGCCGTCGTCGGTGAACGGCTCGCCGAAGGTGTCGTCCGCCTCACCCCGGGCGTAGTCCGTGGCGAGGACCTCGTCGGAGATCAGCGGCGCGTGCTCGGTCAGGGCGTCGGTGGTGGCCGGGTCCGTCGCCGTCCAGCGCAGCGCGATGCGGTCGGCGACGTCGAGGCCGCTGTTCTTGCGGGCCTCCTGGATCAGGCGGATCGCGTCACGGGCGAGGCCCGCGCGGCGCAGCTCCTCCGTGATCTCCAGGTCGAGCGCGACCGTGGCGCCCGAGTCGGAGGCCACCGACCAGCCCTCGCGCGGGGTCTCGGTGATGATCACCTCGTCCGGGGCAAGGGTGACGGTCTCGCCGTCGACCTCCACCGACGCCGTGCCCTCGCGCAGGGCGAGGGACAGAGCGGCGGCGTCGGCGTTCGCGACGGCCTTGGCCACGTCCTGGACGCGCTTGCCGAACCGCTTGCCGAGCGCGCGGAAGTTGGCCTTGGCCGTCGTGTCGACCAGGGAGCCGCCCACCTCGGAGAGGGACGCCAGAGACTCGACGTTCAGCTCCTCGGTGATCTGTGCGTGCAGTTCGCGGTCCAGGGTGTCGAAGCCCGCCGCCGCGATCAGCGCGCGCTTCAGCGGCTGGCGGGTCTTGACGCCCGACTCCGCGCGGGTGGCACGGCCGAGCTCCACGAGACGGCGTACGAGCATCATCTGCTTCGACAGCTCCGGGTCGATGGCGGTCAGGTCCGCCTCGGGCCAGGACGCCAGGTGCACCGACTCCGGGGCGTCCGGGCCGACCGGTACCACCAGGTCCTGCCACACCCGCTCGGTGATGAACGGGGTGATCGGCGCCATCAGCTTCGTCACCGTCTCCAGCACCTCGTGCAGGGTGCGCAGCGCGGCCCTGTCACCCTGCCAGAAGCGGCGCCGGGAGCGGCGCACGTACCAGTTGGAGAGGTCGTCGACGAACGCGGACAGCAGCTTGCCCGCGCGCTGGGTGTCGTATCCCTCCAGGGACTGGGTCACCTGGTCGGTGAGCGCGTGCAGTTCGGACAGCAGCCAGCGGTCCAGCAGCGGGCGGTCGGCCGGTGCCGGGTCGGCCGCGCCGGGTGCCCAGCCCGACGTACGGGCGTACAGGGCCTGGAAGGCGACCGTGTTCCAGTACGTGAGGAGCGTCTTGCGGACGACTTCCTGGATGGTGCCGTGGCCGACGCGGCGGGCCGCCCACGGGGAGCCGCCTGCCGCCATGAACCAGCGGACCGCGTCGGCGCCGTGCTGGTCCATGAGCGGGATCGGTTGCAGGATGTTGCCCAGGTGCTTGGACATCTTGCGGCCGTCCTCGGCGAGGATGTGACCCAGGCACACGACGTTCTCGTAGGACGACTTGTCGAAGACCAGGGTGCCGATCGCCATCAGCGTGTAGAACCAGCCGCGGGTCTGGTCGATGGCCTCGGAGATGAACTGGGCCGGGTAGCGGGACTCGAACAGGTCCTTGTTCTTGTACGGGTAGCCCCACTGCGCGAACGGCATCGAACCCGAGTCGTACCAGGCGTCGATGACTTCCGGCACGCGCGTGGCGGTCTTGCCGCAGCCGTCCTGCGGGCAGCCGAAGGTGACCTCGTCGATGAAGGGGCGGTGCGGGTCGAGGCCCGACTGGTCGGTGCCCGTCAGGGCGGTCAGCTCGGTGAGGGAGCCGACGCAGGTGAGGTGGTCGTCCTCGCAGCGCCAGATCGGCAGGGGGGTGCCCCAGTAGCGGTTGCGGGACAACGCCCAGTCGATGTTGTTGTTCAGCCAGTCGCCGAACCGGCCGTGCTTGACGGTGTCCGGGAACCAGTTGGTCTTCTCGTTCTCCTCGAGGAGGCGGTCCTTGACGGCCGTGGTGCGGATGTACCAGGACGGCTGCGCGTAGTACAGCAGCGCCGTGTGGCAGCGCCAGCAGTGCGGGTAGCTGTGCTCGTACGGGATGTGCCTGAAGAGCAGGCCGCGCTCGTCGAGGTCGGCCGTGAGCTTCTCGTCGGCCTTCTTGAAGAAGACGCCGCCGACGAGCGGGACGTCCTCCTCGAACGTGCCGTCGGGGCGGACCGGATTGACGACCGGCAGGCCGTACGACCGGCATACCTTGAGGTCGTCCTCACCGAAGGCGGGGGACTGGTGGACCAGACCCGTACCGTCCTCGGTCGTGACGTACTCCGCGTTCACCACATAGTGCGCGGGCTCGGTGAACTCGACCAGTTCGAAGGGGCGCCGATACGTCCAGCGCTCCATCTCCGTGCCCGTGAAGCTCTGCCCGGTGGACTCCCAGCCCTCACCCAGCGCCTTGCCGGCCAGCGGCTCGGCGACGACCACCTTCTCCTCGCCGTTCGTCGCGACGACGTACGTGACGTCGGGATGCGCGGCGACCGCGGTGTTGGACACCAGCGTCCAGGGCGTCGTCGTCCACACCAGGAGCGCGGCCTCGCCGGCGAGCGGGCCGGAGGTCAGCGGGAAGCGGACGTAGACGGACGGGTCGACGACCGTCTCGTAGCCCTGCGCCAGCTCGTGGTCCGACAGGCCCGTGCCGCAGCGGGGGCACCAGGGGGCGACGCGGTGGTCCTGGACCAGCAGGCCCTTGGTGAAGATCTCCTTCAGTGACCACCAGACCGACTCGATGTACTCGGGCTCCATGGTCACGTACGCGTCGTCGAGGTCGACCCAGTAGCCCATGCGGGTCGTCAGCTCGGTGAAGGCGCCGGTGTGGCGGAGCACGGACTCGCGGCACTTGGCGTTGAAGTCGGCGATGCCGAATGCCTCGATGTCCTTCTTGCCCGAGAAGCCCAGCTCCTTCTCGACGGCGAGCTCCACCGGGAGGCCGTGACAGTCCCAGCCGGCCTTGCGGGCCACGTGGTAGCCGCGCATGGTGCGGAAACGGGGGAAGACGTCCTTGAAGACGCGGGCCTCGATGTGGTGGGCGCCCGGCATGCCGTTGGCCGTGGGCGGGCCCTCGTAGAACACCCACTCGGGGCGGCCCTCGGACTGCTCCAGGCTCTTGGCGAAGATCTTCTGCTCGCGCCAGAAGTCGAGCACCGCGTGCTCGAGCGCGGAGAGGTCGACCTGGGCGGGCACCTGGCGGTACTGCGGCTGCGTATTCAACGAGCTTCCTCCGGCGGACGTGCTGCCTTCCGTCGGAGGGACGAGAGCTTGTCTTCGACGACTGCGCCTGCGGCGCGCTCCCGCGGTACCACCCTCCTTGGCCCCCCGCGCGTGGTGCGGCGGTGAGCCCCCTCATTGGGGTCGCGAAGCCGGTTCTACTCGCCCGCTGGGCTTTCTTCCGGCGGCTCCGGGGTGATCTTCACGTCGCGCTCGCCCCCGGGCTCACACCGTCCCCGGGTCGCTCTGGGCTGCGTACGCCGCTACTCGTCCCCATCCACGCTTCTCGCTCCGCCCAGTGTACGGCGCCGCACGGACAGCGGCCGACCGGATTTCCCGGCCTCATGGACGGGGTGGCATATGGCCCTATATGGATCGAATGCCACACTGTACGTGTGCGTATGCCGGGAGGTCCGGCCCGGCGGATTACCCGGCGGGGAGCTGGGCACAACGGATGCATGCTCGCCGCGTGCGATCCGCGAGGTGGGCGAATCGGGCGGTGCGCCCCGTTGTCGCGGGACTCAAGTCGATTTATCGTCCCAGCACGATTCGCGAGCAAGATCACTATATGTGAAGGGGCCGCGGCCATGGTGGCGAAGAAGAGCGCACAGGGAGGCTCGGAGGCCCCGGCGGGCGGCGCGGCGACGCGGGTGAAGGCCGCCGTCCGGAAGGCGGTGACCGGGAGGGTGAGAGAGGCGAGCGGGGGGACGAAGGCGGCGGGTGGGGAGAAGGCGGTCGCGGTGCCCGGCGCACCGGGGGCGTCCGACGTGCCCGAGGCGGCGGAGACATCCGGGGCACCCGAGGTACCCGGCGCGCCCGCCGAGGAGGCCGCGGCCAAGAAGGCCGGGGTGAGGAAGGCCACGGCTGAGAAGGCCGTCGCGAAGAAGCCCGTGGCGAAGAGGGGAACCGGCAGGAAGGCCGCCGGGAAGGAGGTCGCCGCGAAGAAGGCTCCGGCCGGCAGGGCGACGGCCGGGAAGCCGGTTGCCGGGGAGGCGGTCGCCGGGAAGACATCCGGTGGGAGGACGGCTGCGAAGAAGGCCGTGGCGAGGAAGGCGGCCGCCAAGAAGGCCGTAGCGGGTGGGAGCGGGGAAGCGGCTGCCGGGAAACCGGCCGCCGGGAAGAGCACAGCCAAGGAAGTGGGAGCGGCGCAGGCCGCGGAGCAGACGGGAGCCACGACGGTGGTTGCGAAGAAGACTCCTGGCACGGCCACGGCGGCGAAGACGGCCGTTCCCAAGGCCCGGGTGGCCGCGACCGAGCCCGGCGACCTCGCGGTGCGTCCCGGCGAGGATCCCTGGACCCCCGAGGAGGTCGCGGAGGCCCGCGCGGGGCTGCAGTCGGAGCAGCAGCGGCTGGAGACCGAGATCAGCGAGTCCGAGCGGTCCCTGGCGGGCCTGATGCGGGACTCCGGGGACGGCGCGGGCGACGACCAGGCGGACACCGGCACCAAGAACATCACGCGCGAGCACGAACTGGCGCTCACCGCCAACGCGCGCGAGATGCTGACCCAGACCGGGCACGCCCTGCAGCGGCTGGAGGCCGGCACGTACGGCCTGTGCGAGAACTGCGGCAACCCCATCGGGAAGGCCCGTATGCAGGCGTTTCCGCGGGCCACCCTGTGCGTGGAGTGCAAGCAGAAACAGGAACGCCGGTACTGATCGGGGCGGCGCGGGGGCGTGCCGTACCCTCGTGCTCAGTCAGGTACCTAGGTCGAAGGACTCACGTGGCAGAGGCGGAGCGCATCATCGGTACGCCGGGCACCCCGGACGCGGCACGGGCGCGGCAGGACCGGCCCGAAGGGGACGCGTCGCCCGGCGAGCGGTCCGGTTACGAGCCGCCCGCGGGCCCGGCCGGCGGGCCCGGCGCCGACGGGGCGGTGCCGGAGGCCGAGCGGCCCCGGGGCAGGCGCCGTATCGCCGTGCTGTTCACGATCGCCGTGGTCGCGTACGCCCTCGACCTGATCAGCAAGATGCTCGTGGTGGCCGAGCTGGAGCACCACGAGCCCGTCGAGGTCGTGGGGGACTGGCTGAAGTTCGAGGCCGTGCGCAACGCGGGCGCGGCCTTCGGCTTCGGCGAGGCCTTCACCGTGATCTTCACGGTGATCGCGGCCGTCGTGATCGTGGTGATCGCCCGGCTGGCGCGCAAGCTGTACAGCACGCCGTGGGCGATCGCGCTCGGGCTGCTGCTCGGCGGCGCGCTGGGCAACCTCACCGACCGGATCTTCCGTTCGCCGGGCGTCTTCGAGGGCGCGGTGGTCGACTTCATCGCGCCCAAGCACTTCGCGGTGTTCAACCTGGCCGACTCGGCGATCGTGTGCGGCGGCATCCTGATCGTGCTGCTGTCGTTCCGCGGTCTGGACCCGGACGGCACCGTCCACAAGGACTGAGCCGCCCGCCGGGACCCGTCCGCCCGCCGGGACCGGTCCGTCCGCCGGGCCCGGTCCTGCCGGGACCGGTCCCGGCCACGGACGGCGAGCCCGCGCGACGGCCGTTTTCCCCCCGGGAACGGCTCTGTCCACAGGAACCGTGCCGTCCGCCAGGGCTGAACGACCCCTTTGTCCACAGGCCCGGTCGGGAGGGTCGGACGGGTCCGGCATACTCGACGGGTGAGCACGATTCCCGAGATCCGTACCCTGCCCGTGCCCGACGGCCTGGAGGGCGAGCGCGTCGACGCCGCCATCTCCCGCATGCTCGGCTTCTCCCGGACGAAGGCGGCCGAGCTCGCCGCCGCGGGGAAGGTCACGGTCGACGGGTCGGTGGTCGGCAAGTCGGAGCGCGTGCACGGCGGCGCCTGGCTCGAGGTCGAGATGCCGCAGGCGCCCGCGCCGGTGCAGGTGGTGGCCGAGCCGGTCGAGGGCATGGAGATCGTGCACGACGACGAGGACGTCGTCGTGATCGTCAAGCCGGTCGGAGTCGCCGCGCACCCGTCGCCGGGCTGGACCGGGCCGACCGTCATCGGCGGGCTCGCCGCCGCCGGGTACCGCATCTCGACGTCCGGCGCCGCGGAGCGCCAGGGCATCGTGCACCGCCTCGACGTCGGCACGTCCGGTCTGATGGCCGTCGCCAAGTCCGAGCGCGCGTACACGTCGCTGAAGCGTCAGTTCAAGGAGCGCACGGTCGACAAGCGGTACCACACGCTCGTGCAGGGCCACCCCGACCCGACGAGCGGCACGATCGACGCCCCCATCGGCCGCCACCCGCAGCACGACTACAAGTGGGCGGTCACCGCCGAGGGCAAGCCCTCCGTCACGCACTACGACCTGGTCGAGGCCTTCCGCGCCGCCTCCCTGCTGGACGTGAAGCTGGAGACCGGCCGCACCCACCAGATCCGCGTCCACATGGCCGCCCACCGACACCCCTGTGTCGGCGACCTGACCTACGGCGCCGACCCCACCCTTGCCAGGCGGCTCGGCCTGACCCGCCAGTGGCTGCACGCCGTCCGGCTCGGCTTCGAGCACCCCGGCGACGGGCAGTGGGTGGAGTACGCCAGCGACTATCCCGAGGACCTGCAGAAGGCCCTGGAGCAGGTCCGCGAGGAGACCTACGCATGAGCCTGCCGCCGTACGCGGTGCGTGCCGCCGAGGACCCGGCCGACCGTGAGGCGTGCTTCGCGGTGCGCAAGGAGGTCTTCGTCGGCGAGCTGGGAGTGCCGGAGGACGTCGAGTACGACGCGTACGACGCCCGCGCCGTGCACGTGCTGGCCGTCCGGGACGACGGCGTACCGCTCGGCACCGGCAGGCTGCTGCACGGCGAGGCGGCCGCCGCGAGAAACGGCGGGGATCCGGAGGTGGGCTCCCTGGGGCGACTGGCCGTGACGCGGGACGCGCGCGGACTCGGCGTCGGGGCCGCGCTGGTGCACGGCATCGAGGAAGCGGCACGCGCCCGGGGCCTGAGAGCCGTCGACCTGCACGCGCAGACGCGTGCCCTCGGCTTCTACGAGCGGCTCGGATACGAGGCGTACGGGCCGGAGTTCCAGGGCGCCGGTCTGCCTCACCGGGCGATGCGGCGTTCGCTCTAGCCGTACGGTCCTGCGCCTCGCCCGCATGACCCGTCCGACCCGCACCCCCGGAGGGCGCGCCGTCGCCGGGACCGCATGGGCGGTGAATGATCGCCGGCGGCACCACTGCCGACATCGAGGGTGCCGGGCCGTCCTCCTGGCCCGTGCCCGTCCTCGGTGGTGCCGGACCCGCCCGCCGCGGGGCGCCGTGGCAGGGTGGGGGACACCCGTGTGACGTCGCACCCCGGAGCGCTGACCGTGGATCAGTTGACCCTGCTGTTCGTGCTGTTGCTGGGGGCCCTGGTGAGCGTCCCGGTCGGGGAGCGGCTGGGCCTGCCGTCGCCGGTACTGATGACGGTCCTCGGGGTCGGGCTCGCGCTGCCCGGCTTCGTGCCGAACGTCGAGATCCCGCCCGAACTGATCCTGCCGCTGCTGCTGCCGCCCCTGCTGTACGCGGCCGTGCGGCGGACGTCGTGGCGACAGTTCACGATCAACAAACGGCCGATCTTCCTGCTGGCGGTGGCGCTCGTCTTCGTCACCACCGTCGCCGTGGCCGCCGTCGCGGGCGCGATCGTGCCGGGGCTGCCGCTCGCCGCGGCCGTGGCCCTCGGCGCGCTGGTCGCGCCCCCCGACCCGGTCGCCGCGACCGCCGTCGCCGCCCGGCTCGGCCTGCCGCGCCGCCTGGTGTCCATCCTGGAGGGCGAGGGGCTGTTCAACGACGTGACCGCCATCGTCCTCTACCACGTGGCGATCGCCGCGGCCGTCAGCGGGACGTTCTCCCCCTGGAACGCCGGGCTCGACCTGGTGCTGTCCGCCGTCGTCGCCGTCGCGCTCGGGCTCGCACTGGGCTGGGGCGCCAACAAGCTGATGAACATGCTCGGCGACGCCACCCTGCAGATCGGCCTGAGCCTGCTCGTGCCGTACGCCTCCTACGTACTGGCCGAGGAACTGCACGGCTCCGGGGTGCTCGCCGTGCTCACCACCGCCCTGTTCCTGACCGAGTACGCCCACGACGCCGACGACGTGATGACACGGCTCGCCGGGCACACCTTCTGGGACGTCGTCGACACCCTCGTCACCGGCGTCGCGTTCGGGCTGATCGGCCTCGAACTGCACATCGCGATCCGCACGGCGTCCGGACGGTGGGGCGAACTCCTCGGCTGGGCGGGCACGATCGTCGTGGTGGTGGTCCTGGTACGGCTGCTGTGGCTGCTGCCGGCGACCTGGCTGGCGCAGCGGCTGCACGCCCGGCGCGACCACGACGAGGACATCCCGATGAGCCGGCGCGAGACCGTCGTCATGTGGTGGGCGGGGATGCGCGGCGTCGCCTCGGCCGCGCTGGCGCTGGCCATCCCGCTGCACACCGACGACGGGGGCGCCTTCCCCAACCGGGACGAGATCGTGTTCGTCGCGTTCGGGGTCATCATGTCGACCCTGCTGATCCAGGGGCTGACGCTGCCGTGGCTGGTGAAGCGGCTGGGCGTGCGGGCCGACTCGGAACGGGAGAAGGAGTTCGAGAAGCAGCTCGCGGTGCGGGCGGCGAAGGCGGCGAAAGGGCGGCTGAAGGAGATCGGCGAGGCGGAGGAACTCCCGGAGGACATCAGCGAGCAGATGCAGCGGCGGGCCTTCGACATCGGGCTGCGCATCAGCCCGGACATCGCCGAGGACGAACGGCGCGAGGCGCACGTGAACCGGGTCCGGCGCATCAGGCGGGTGCGGCGGATCCACGGGGAGATGCTGAGCGCCGCACGGCACGAGGTGCTGGCGGCGCGCAGCGAGCCGGGGGCCGACCCGGAGATCGTGGACCGGGTGCTGCGCCACCTGGACGTACGAAGCCTGCGGTGATCCGCGCGGGACGGAGGCCGGTGGCTCGTCGCCGTACGGCCGTACGCACCGCTGCCGGGCGCTCTCCCCGCCGGGCCTCCGGCATCCCTCGCGGATCGGGCATCCAGGCGGGCGCCCGGGCATGGTTTCCGGCCGTCCCGCCCGGCGCGTCAGTGGCGTGGCGTGCCGTGGGCGCGGCGCGGTCCCGCGCCGTCGGGCGCCGAGCCGTTGCTGTCCGAGCCGTTGCCGTTCGCGCGGTTGTTGTCCGGTGCGGGGCGGCGCCCCTCGCGGGCGGGCCCGTGACCGTTGCGGGGCGGCGGTACGGCGGCGTCCGCGGTGTTGACGCGGGGCAGGGCGTACGGATGGTGGTCGGCCAGCCAGCGCACCATCGCCTCACGGACCGCCACCCGTACCGTCCACAGGTCGTCCGCGTCCTTGGCCGTCACCAGCGCCCGCACCTGCATGGTGTTCGGCGTGCTGTCCGTGACGGACAGGTTGCAGGCGCGGCCGTCCCAGGCCGGGCACTGGCGCAGGATGTCGCCGAGCCGCTCGCGCATCAGGTCGATCGGTGCCGAGTGGTCGAGATGCCAGAAGACGGTGCCGGTCATCTCCGCGCCACCGCGCGACCAGTTCTCGAACGGCTTGGACGTGAAGTACGAGACGGGCATCGTGATCCGGCGCTCGTCCCAGGTGCGCACGGTCAGGAAGGTCAGGGTGATCTCCTCGACCGTGCCCCACTCGCCGTCCACCACGACCGTGTCGCCGATGCGCACCATGTCACCGAAGGCGATCTGCAGCCCGGCGAACAGGTTCCCCAGCGTCGACTGGGCGGCCACACCGGCGACGATGCCGAGGATGCCCGCCGACGCCAGCAGCGAGGCGCCCGCCGCGCGCATCGCGGGGAACGTCAGCAGCATCGCCGCGGCGGCGACCACCCCGACGACCGCGGACACCACTCGCACGATCAGCGTCACCTGGGTCCGCACCCGGCGCACCCGCGCCGGATCGCGATGGGTACGGGCGTAGCGCGAGTACGACGTCTCCACGACCGCGGCGGCGATACGGATCACCAGCCATGCCGCCGCACCGATCAGGACCAGGGTCAGGGTCCGGCCGATGCCGATCTCGTGGTCCTCCAGGACCCGGGCCGCGTCGTACGACCCTCTGAGGAAGGCCGCGCACAGCACGAGCTGGAACGGGACGCGGCCGCGGCGCAGCAGTCCCCACAGCGGGGTCTCCGGGTGCCGCCGGTCGGCCTGGCACAGCAGACGGTCGCCGGCCCAGGCGATCACGAAGGTGAGCACGACCGAGCCGCCGGCCACGATCAGGGGGCGGAGCAGATTCTCCATACCCCCGAACCTAACCGGACCTCGGTGGATACGAACATGTGACTTCCGGAGCGGAGTGGGTATGGGCTCGGTCTGTTCGGCCACCGGCCTGCTCACCCACCGGCCTGCTCACCCGCCGGCCTGCTCACCCACCGGCCTTCGGCCTGCTCACCCGCCGGTTGCGGCGCCCCGCCCGGCCCGCCGCCCAGCGGCCCTGCCCCCCTCGACGGCCCGCCCGCTCGATGCCCGGCGGTCGTGCCGCCGGCGTTGTCGGACCCGGCTGGCACCATGACCTCATGAACATCGTGCTCTTCCACTCGACCTATGGCCTCAGGCCCGCCGTCCGGCAGGCCGCCGACCGGTTGCGCACCGCCGGACACGAGGTGTGGACGCCCGACCTCTTCGAGGGACGTACGTTCGACACCCTCGAGGAGGGCATGGCGCACCAGGACGAGATCGGCAAGGAGGAGCTGCTGAAGCGTGCCGTGCTGGCCGCCGCGCCCTACTCGGAGCGGGGTGTGGTGTACGCCGGGTTCTCGCTGGGCGCGTCCGTCGCGCAGACCCTGGCCCTCGGCGACGGCAAGGCACGCGGGCTGCTGCTCCTGCACGGCACGTCGGACATCGCGGCGAACGCCTCGGCGGACGGGCTGCCGGTCCAGCTGCACGTGGCCGAGCCGGACGCGTTCGAGACGGACGACTGGCTCAGCGCCTGGTACCTGCAGATGGGCAGGACAGGCGCCGAGGTGGAGGTGTACAGATACGCGGGGGCCGGTCACCTCTACACCGACCCCGGCCTGCCCGACCACGACGCCGAGGCCGCCGAGGCCACCTGGCGGGTGGCACTCGGCTTCCTCGGCTCGCTGCAGGAGAGGCTGGAAGATCAGGCCCGGTAGGCGGCCCAGCTCTGCTGCATGCGGGTCACCTGACCCGCGGTGAACTGGTACATGCACGCGTCGTACGTGTAGTCCATGAAGTTGTGGATCGGGTCGGCGCCCGGCTTGCCGGTGCAGGTGTCACGGCCCGTCGGGCACTCGAACGCGGGGCTCGCCTCGGCCGGCGTGTCGGAGACGTAGTCGCCGTTGCCGTTGCAGCCGCCCTGGAAGGTGTGGTAGAGGCCCATCCAGTGGCCGACCTCGTGGGTGCCGGTGTCACCCTCGTCGTAGTTGGCGGCCGAGCCGCCGGGCAGTGAGGCGTCCAGGACGACGACACCGTCCATCGACGGGTTGGACTGGTAGGAGCTGGGGAAGGTGGCCCAGCCGAGCAGGCCGTCGCCGATGTTGGCGGTGTAGAAGTTCAGTGCGTTCGCGCCGCCCTTGCGCAGGGCGGACTTCATCGCCCTCTCCTGCGACGAGCCGGAGCCGACGTTGTACCAGGAGGCGTTGTCCGTGTAGTCGGTGCCGGCCAGCGTGAACTGGAAGCCCGAGTCGTTGTTGCCGGAGCCCTGGCCCGCGTACGCCGCGTTCAGGACGTTCATCTGGGCGGAGATGACCGACGAGCTGAGCTTGCCGGTCGTACCGTCGTGGATGACGTGGAAGTAGACCGGGATGCTGGTGGAGGCGGCGGCCGAGAGACGGCCGCTGTCGCGCAGCCCGTCGAGCTTGGCGCGCAGGTCCTTGTTCATGGCCTGGGCGCGGGCCTCGGTGACCTCGTTCGGTTCGGCGACGTGCTCGCCGTGGCCGGGACGCGCCTCACGGGCCGCGGCGTTGGTGTCCTCGGCGCAGTCGGTGGCCTTGGTGGGGGCCGCCGCGGCGATGCCGGTGGGGGCGGAGAGGGGGGCGAGCATCAGGGTTCCGGCCACGACGGCCGTTCCGAGAAGGCGTCTGCGCGAGAGGGGCGATATCCGGGCAAGCGCACGCATGCGAGCTCCTAGCGGATGTGGTGGGGACATGGCGCACAGGGGTCTTCCTGGCCGCCGCCCGGAGATTACGTGGACATGACCACGCGCGTAGAGCAGCGATCAAGCCCAATCAAATACCCGGCAAATGGGGGCAATTGGGAAAGCATGTCCTGCAGAAACGTGCCGTCATCCGACGTTTGAGCGCCGGATGTGTCGGGTGAGGCGGCAGGGCGGGTGGTGTGTCCGGATTGGGCTCACGGCCCACACCCCCCGCCACGACGATGTGATCTTTCGTCGATGCCTCGTATCCCGGTCAAGGTTTGGCTGAAAACAGCCCCTGCGGGGCGGACTCCGGTGCGGCTTACACGGGGTCGTAGGTGCGCTCGATCTGCTGGGTGCCGCTGCGCGTGCGGTACGACCGGGCCCAGGACGAGGACGCATCCGGATGCGTACGGCCGGACAGCACGTAGAAGTCCATCTGCGCCCGCTCGGCCGTGAGGTCGAGGACGCCGTAGCCGTGCCGGTCGGTGTCGACCCAGTGGACGTGCCGGTTCGCGGCGCGGATCAGCGGGGCGGCGACCGCCGAGACCGTGCCCTCGGGGACCTTCACGATGTCGTCGAGGTTGTCGGAGGTGACCGAGGTGACCACGAACTCCGTGGCCGCGGAGGCCGACAACGGGTACGTCCCGGCGTTCACCGGCACGTCGTTGGCCCATGCCATGTGGATGTCGCCGGTCAGGAACACGGTGTTGCGGATCGCGTGGGAGCGCAGATGGGCCAGGATCTCGCGGCGGTCGTCCGTGTAGCCGTCCCACTGGTCGGTGTTGACCGCGAGGCCCTCCTGCGGCAGCCCCAGCAACTCGGCGAGCGGCTTCAGCAGTTCGGCGGAGAGCGAGCCGATCGCGAACGGCGCGATCATCACGGAGTTGCCGACCAGCCGCCAGGTGGTGTCCGACGCCGACAGGCCGGACTTCAGCCAGTCGAGCTGGGCGCGGCCGGTGAGGGTGCGTTCCGGGTCGTCGACGTCACCGTTGCCGACGGAGACCTTCTGCGAGCGGAAGGACCGCAGGTCGAGCAGCGACAGGTCGGCGAGCTTGCCGAAGCGCAGCCGGCGGTAGGTGGTGCCCTCGACCGCCGGGCGCACCGGCATCCACTCGAAGTAGGCCTGCTTGGCGGCGGACTGCCGGGCGGACCAGGAGCCCTCCGTGCCCTCGGTGTGGTTCGCGGCGCCGCCCGACCAGGTGTCGTTGGCGAACTCGTGGTCGTCCCAGATCGCCACCACGGGTGCCACCGTGTGCAGCGCCTGGAGGTCCGGGTCGGTCTTGTACCGGGCGTGCCGGGTGCGGTAGTCGGCGAGCGTGACGATCTCGTGCGCGGGCTCGTGCGGCCGGACGACCGTGTCGCGCGTGCCGTACTCGCCGGTCCCGTACTCGTAGATGTAGTCGCCCAGGTGCAGCCAGGCGTCCAGGTCGCCGCGGGCCGCGAGATGGCGGTACGCGGAGAAGTGGCCGGCCTCCCAGTTGGCGCAGGAGACCACCCCGAAGCGGAGGTTGGTGACCGCGGCGTCGGCGGCGGGCGCGGTGCGGGTGCGCGCCACGGGGGAGTCGGTGCCGCCCGCGGAGAAGCGGAACCAGTAGTCGGTGGCGGGTTTCAGGCCGCGGATGTCCGCCTTCACGGTGTGGTCGGACGCGGCGGTGGCGGTCAGCGAGCCCTGGGCGACGACGTCCGTCAGCGCCCGGTCCCGGGCGACGGTCCAGCTCACCTCGGTGTCGGGGCCCGTGCCGGAGCCGGGTATCGCCTCGGGTGTGGGCGTCACGCGTGTCCAGAGCAGGACGCCGTCGGGCAGCGGGTCGCCGGAGGCCACGCCGTGCAGGAAGGCGGGAGTGTCCGTGGCGGCGCGGGCGGGGAGCACGGCGGCGAGCGGGCCGGCCAGGACAGCCGTCGCCGCCGCGGTCTTGACGACCGTACGGCGGCGCGGGGCACGGGGGTCGGGGGATCCCGTGGTGTCTGTGTTCTCCGGATTGTCCGGGGTCTCGGATGTGCTGTATCGACTGGTCACAGCCGATCAGATTACTGACTGGTAGGAACAAGAGCGGGCGAACTCGCGAAAGTTCGCCCGCTCTTCGCCACGGCGTCAGCGGCTTTCGGCCGTGGGCCGGGCAGGACCTGGACGGTGCCGACCGTGGGCCGGCGCGGCCCCGGTCTGCCCCGCCGTGGGCCGGCCGCCGGCCTGCCCGGCCGCGTCCTAGCCCTTCAGCGCCTTCTCGATCGCCGTGTTGAACTCCTGCGCGGTCATCGGCGCGTTCTTGCCGTCCGCGCCGGTGATCTTCTTGCCGTCCATGAGCAGGGTCGGCGTGCCCTGGAAGCCGTACGTGTCGCCGTCTTTGTCGAACTTCTCGCTCATGGTCAGCGCCCACTTGTCGTAGGTGCCGTCCTTGACGGCCTTCTGGAACGCCTTGTTGCCCTTCAGCCCGTCGACGCTGTCCGCCACCTTGATGAGGTAGTCGTCGTCCTTGAACTTGTCGTCGCTCTCCTCGGGGTGGAACTTCATCGAGTAGAGCGCCTTCTTGTAGTCGAGGAAGGCGTCCGGGCCGACGTCCAGGGCGGCGCCCAGCGCGCTGAGGGCGTTCCTCGAACCCTCGCCCGGGACGGTGGTGTCGATGAACGTGGCGCCGACGTACTGCAGCTTGTACGTGCCGTCCTCGTAGCCCTTGTGGACCGCGTCGCCGACGACCTGCTCGAAGGACGCGCAGACCGGGCAGCGCGAGTCCTCGTACATCACGAGGGTCTTCTTGGCGCCGCTCTTGCCCATGACGACGGTCGTGCCGTCCTTGCCGGTGGTGTTGGCCGGCTTCACGAGCTTGTCGTCCTTGGCGGCCTCCCAGTACTCCGGCTTGCCCGCCTGGACCGCCGCATAGCCGATGCCGCCGGCTATCGCGAGGACGCCGACTATGGACAGGGCGACGACGACCTGCCGCTTGGACTTCGCCCGCTTCGCCTCGCGCTCGCGCTCGATGCGCAGCCGCTCCCGGGCCGCCGTCTTCGCCGTCTGGCTGTTCCGCTTGCTCATGGGGGTTTTCTCCATGGGGGACGCGCACACGTCGTGTGCGGGATACGTATGGGTGGGGAGTGCTGGTGCTCAGGGGGTGCCGACGCGGAGGCTACGCGTGCCTCAGGCGAGGGCGGCGGCCGGGCACGGAGGTCCGCGCCGTCCCAGGGAGCGTGCGAGGAGCAGGCCGCGGGCGGGCGCCGTACGGTGCGCCGGGCGCGGGGCGGGGCGGGGCGCCGGGCCGGACCGTGCGAAGGCGGTGGCCACGGCGATCAGCAGCGGCCGGAACGAGGCCGCGCCCACGGCCCGCAGCAGTTGGGTCAGGGCCCGCTCGCCGCGGCGCAGCCAGGCCGCGGCCAGCAGGCCGACGGCGAGGTGCGCCCCGAGCAGCAGCCAGGCGGTGGCGGGACCGGTGCCCGCGACCAGCGTCGCGAGCCGGTCGGGGTCGGCGCCGGCGACCCGGGCCAGCGGCGTGCCGACCGGGGTGCCGTCGCCGCACAGCACGTCGAAGCCGACGGAGTGCAGCGGGCCCGTGACCGGGCCGCCCGCGGCGCCGTAGCAGAGGTGCTGGCCGGTGGTGAGGACGGTGTCCGCGGCCAGTTCCAGCGGGATCAGCAGCGCGGCGATCCGGCCGAAGGAGCGCTCCCGGCCCGCGAGGGTGTATGCCACGGCGAAGACGGCGGCCGCGAGGGCGGCCACCGTGTTCAGCGGCAGCGGGGCCCGCGACAGCAGCACGTGCGACGCGGTGCTGAGGGTCACGACGAGTGCCGTGAACAGCGCCGCGCGCAGGGCTCTGATCGGGGTCCTGGACATGTCCATAGCAAAGGAAGAGTGTGTCAGTGCTCCGGTAAGGGGCCCCTAAAGGGAGCCTGTGGGCGAGGGGATGGTCACAGACCCGGGATCCGGCCGTTGCGGAAGAGGTCCACGAAGATCTGGTGGTCGGCACGGGCGCGTGCGCCGTAGGTGTGCGCGAAGTCGACGAGCAGCGGGGCGAAGCCGTCCTCGTCCGCCGCGAGCGCCGCGTCGATGGCGCGCTCCGTGGAGAACGGCACCAGCGACTCGCCGGACTGGTCGTCCGCCGCGGCGTGCATCGTCGCGGTGGCCCGGCCGAGGTCGGCGACGACCTGCGCGATCTCCTCCGGGTCGTCCATGTCGCCCCAGTCCAGGTCCACCGCGTACGGCGACACCTCGGCGACCAGCTGGCCCGCCCCGTCCAGCTCCGTCCAGCCGAGCCACGGGTCGGCGTGTGCCTGGAGGGCGCGCTGCGAGATCACCGTGCGGTGTCCCTCGTGCTCGAAGTAGTCGCGGATCGCCCGGTCCGCGAGGTGCCGGGAGACGGCCGGGGTCTGGGCCTGCTTGATGTAGATCACCACGTCGTTCTCCAGGGCGTCGCTGTTGCCCTCCAGGAGGATGTTGTACGACGGCAGGCCCGCCGAGCCGATGCCGATGCCGCGGCGGCCGACGACGTCCTTCACGCGGTAGGAGTCCGGGCGGGTCAGCGACGACTCCGGGAGTGTCTCCAGGTAGCCGTCGAAGGCGGCGAGCACCTTGTAGCGCGTGGCCGCGTCCAGCTCGACGGAGCCGCCGCCCGCCGTGAAACGGCGCTCGAAGTCGCGTATCTCCGTCATCGACTCCAGCAGCCCGAACCGGGTCAGCGCGCGGGCGTCACGCAGCACGTCCAGCAGTGGGCCCTGCGCGGTGTCCAGCGTGAACGGGGGGACCTCCTCGCTCTTGGCGCCGGTCGCCAGGGCACGGATCCGCTCGCGGTAGGCGCCCGCGTACGTCAGCACCAGCGCGGTGATCTGCTCGTCGCTCAGCGCCTTCGCGTACCCGATCAGGGCCACCGAGGCGACGAAGCGCTTCAGGTCCCAGGTGAAGGGGCCGACGTACGCCTCGTCGAAGTCGTTGACGTTGAAGATCAGGCGGCCCGTGGCGTCCATGTACGTGCCGAAGTTCTCCGCGTGCAGGTCGCCGTGGATCCACACGCGCGCGGTGCGCTCGTCCAGGAACGGCCCGCCCCGCCGCTCCTCCTCGAGATCGCGGTAGAACAGGCACGCCGTCCCCCGGTAGAAGGCGAACGCCGAGGCCGCCATCTTCCGGAACTTCACATGGAACGCCGCCGGATCGGCGGCCAGGAGCTCGCCGAACGCGGTGTCGAACACGGCGAGTATCTCCTCGCCGCGGCTCTCGTCGCCGAGCTGCGGAACCGACATCGCTGGTGCCTCCTGGTGCGGGGTGGTGCATGACACGGCTGACGGGCCGGGACGGACGCCGTCGCCCTCTCCAACGGGCGAGGGTACGGCGGAGTGCCCGGCCTCCGCAGGAAGGTCCGAGCCGTGGGCCCGCGGCCCTCGCGCGAGGGTACGGGGCCCGCGACCGCGCCCCTCGCACGGAGGTGCGAGGCGTGGCCGCGCCCCCGCACGAAGGTACGCGGTGCTGCCCGCGAGTGTCAGTGCCGAGGCATAGACTTCGACGCTGTCCCCCGGGCTGCCCGCAGCCTGCCGGACCCCCCTCGCCCGTCCCCCCGACGTTTTCCCTGGAGGCCGCAGCCGTGTCGAAGCCGCCGTTCACGCACCTGCACGTCCACACCCAGTACTCGCTGCTGGACGGTGCCGCGCGGCTCAAGGACATGTTCAACGCGTGCAACGAGATGGGCATGTCGCACATCGCCATGTCCGACCACGGCAACCTCCACGGTGCGTACGACTTCTTCCATTCCGCGCAGAAGGCCGGAATCACCCCGATCATCGGGATCGAGGCGTACGTCGCCCCCGACTCGCGGCGCAACAAGCGCAAGATCCAGTGGGGCCAGCCGCACCAGAAGAGGGACGACGTCTCCGGTTCGGGCGGCTACACCCACAAGACCATGTGGGCGGTGAACAAGACCGGCCTGCACAACCTCTTCCGCCTGTCCTCCGACGCCTACGCCGAGGGCTGGCTGACGAAGTGGCCCCGGATGGACAAGGACACCATCTCAAAGTGGTCGGAGGGCATCGTCGCCTCCACCGGCTGCCCCTCCGGCGAGGTCCAGACCCGGCTGCGCCTCGGCCACTTCGACGAGGCCCTGAAGGCGGCGGCCGAGTACCAGGACATCTTCGGCAAGGACAAGTACTTCCTGGAGCTGATGGACCACGGCATCGAGATCGAGCGCCGGGTCCGTGACGGCCTGCTGGAGATCGGCAGGAAGCTCGGCATCCCCCCGCTGGTCACCAACGACTCGCACTACACGTACGCGCACGAGGCCACGGCCCACGACGCCCTGCTGTGCATCCAGACCGGCAAGAACCTCTCCGACCCCGACCGCTTCAAGTTCGACGGCACGGGCTACTACCTGAAGTCCACCGACGAGATGTACGCCATCGACTCCTCGGACGCCTGGCAGGAGGGCTGCGCCAACACCCTCCTGATCGCCGAGATGGTCGACACCACGGACATGTTCCAGAAGCGCGACCTCATGCCCAGGTTCGACATCCCCGAGGGGTACACCGAGGTCACCTGGTTCCAGGAGGAGGTCCGCCGCGGCATGGAGCGCCGCTTCCCCGGCGGCGTCCCTCAGGACCGCCAGAAGCAGGCCGAGTACGAGATGGACGTCATCATCTCGATGGGCTTCCCCGGCTACTTCCTCGTGGTCGCCGACTTCATCATGTGGGCCAAGAAGCAGGGCATCGCGGTCGGCCCCGGCCGCGGCTCGGCGGCCGGCTCGATCGTCGCCTACGCCATGGGCATCACCGACCTCGACCCGATCCCGCACGGCCTGATCTTCGAGCGGTTCCTCAACCCCGAGCGCGTCTCCATGCCCGACGTCGACATCGACTTCGACGAGCGCAGGCGCGTCGAGGTGATCCGGTACGTGACGGAGAAGTACGGCGCCGACAAGGTCGCCATGATCGGCACGTACGGCACCATCAAGGCCAAGAACGCGATCAAGGACTCCGCGCGCGTGCTGGGCTACCCGTACGCGATGGGCGACCGGCTCACCAAGGCGATGCCCGCCGACGTCCTCGGCAAGGGCATCAACCTCGACGGCATCACCGACCCCTCGCACCCCCGCTACAGCGAGGCGGGCGAGATCCGCGCGATGTACGAGAACGAGCCGGACGTGAAGAAGGTCATCGACACGGCCAAGGGCGTCGAAGGCCTGGTGCGGCAGATGGGCGTGCACGCCGCCGGCGTGATCATGTCCAGTGAGACCATCACCGACCACGTGCCCGTGTGGGTCAGGCACACCGACGGCGTGACCATCACACAGTGGGACTACCCGAGCTGCGAGTCGCTCGGCCTGCTGAAGATGGACTTCCTGGGTCTGCGCAACCTGACGATCATGGACGACGCCGTCAAGATGGTGAAGTCCAACAAGGGGATCGACATCGATCTCCTGAGCCTCCCGCTCGACGACCCCACGACGTTCGACCTGCTCCAGCGCGGCGACACCCTCGGCGTCTTCCAGTTCGACGGCGGCCCCATGCGCTCGCTGCTGCGGCTGATGAAGCCGGACAACTTCGAGGACATCTCCGCCGTGTCGGCCCTGTACCGGCCGGGCCCGATGGGCATGAACTCCCACACGAACTACGCACTGCGCAAGAACGGCCAGCAGGAGATCACGCCGATCCACCCGGAGCTGGAGGAGCCGCTCGAAGAGGTCCTGGCCGTCACCTACGGCCTGATCGTCTACCAGGAGCAGGTGCAGAAGGCCGCCCAGATCATCGCGGGCTACTCGCTCGGCGAGGCCGACATCCTCCGTCGCGTGATGGGCAAGAAGAAGCCCGAGGAGCTGGCGAAGAACTTCGTCCTCTTCCAGGCGGGCGCCCGCAAGAAGGGCTACAGCGACGAGGCGATCCAGGCGCTGTGGGACGTGCTGGTGCCCTTCGCCGGCTACGCGTTCAACAAGGCCCACTCCGCCGCGTACGGCCTGGTGTCGTACTGGACCGCCTACCTCAAGGCGAACCACCCCGCCGAGTACATGGCCGCGCTGCTCACCTCGGTGAAGGACGACAAGGACAAGTCGGCCGTCTACCTCAACGAGTGCCGCCGCATGGGCATCAAGGTCCTCCCGCCGAACGTCAACGAGTCGATGTCCAACTTCGCGGCACAGGGCGACGACGTGATCCTCTTCGGCCTGTCCGCCGTGCGCAACGTCGGCACCAACGTCGTCGAGTCGATCATCAAGTGCCGCAAGGCCAAGGGGAAGTACGCGTCGTTCCCGGACTACCTCGACAAGGTGGAGGCCGTCGTCTGCAACAAGCGGACGACGGAGTCGCTGATCAAGGCCGGCGCCTTCGACTCGATGGGCCACACCCGCAAGGGCCTGACCGCGCAGTACGAGCCGATGATCGACAATGTGGTCGCGGTCAAGCGCAAGGAGGCCGAGGGCCAGTTCGACCTCTTCGGCGGCATGGGCGAGGAGGACACCAGCGAGCCGGGCTTCGGCATGGACGTGGAGTTCTCCACCGACGAGTGGGACAAGACGTACCTGCTCGCCCAGGAACGGGAGATGCTCGGCCTCTACGTCTCGGACCACCCGCTGTTCGGCCTGGAGCACGTGCTGTCCGACAAGGCCGACGCGGGAATCTCCCAGCTCACCGGCGGCGACTTCGGGGACGGCGCGGTCGTCACCATCGGCGGCATCATCTCGGGCCTGCAGCGCAAGATGACCAAGCAGGGCAACGCCTGGGCCATCGCCACGGTCGAGGACCTCGCCGGCTCCATCGAGTGCATGTTCTTCCCGGCGACGTACCAGCTGGTGTCCACCCAACTCGTCGAGGACGCCGTCGTCTTCGTCAAGGGACGGCTCGACAAGCGCGAGGACGTGCCGCGGCTCGTCGCGATGGAACTGCAGGTGCCCGACCTGTCCAACGCGGGCACCAACGCACCCGTGATCCTCACCATCCCCGCCACTCGCGTCACCCCGCCCATGGTCAGCCGCCTCGGCGAGATCCTCAGCCACCACAAGGGCGACAGCGAGGTCCGGATCAAGCTCCAGGGCCCTACCAGGACCACCCTGCTGCGCCTGGACCGGCACCGCGTCAAGCCCGACCCGGCGCTCTTCGGAGACCTGAAGGTGCTGCTCGGGCCGTCCTGCCTGGCGGGCTGACCGGCCCGGCGGGCATCACCGAAGCGGCCCGGCGGGCTGTTCCGCGCGAACGGCGGAGGGGCGCACCCCCGGGTGCGCCCCTCGCCGGGTGCCGGGTGCCGGGACCGCAACGGCCCGTGTACCGGTGATCAGTTGTGGCCGAAGCGCTTCTGCCGGCCCTTGCGGGCGACATCACCGGGCGTCACCTGCGTGGCACGCTCGTGCGCCTGCGTCTCCATCGACGACCGATGTGCCGCCTCCTGACTGCGCTCGGACTGCGGCTGTTTACGATCACGGTTCTTGTTCTTGGCCATGGTGAAGTGCCTCCTGTTGGGGGGATCAGGGCCCCGTCCGCCGGGCTGATCGCGACGACAGGGCTCAGGGGCCGGGGTCGGGATCAGATTCACATAGGCTGACAAAGAACGCATTTCGGTTAATTACCGTCTGTGACAGGCTTCGTCGGGCGAGGCGGTGCGGAAACGCCACGCCGAAGATCGAGTTCGGGCCGTTAACCCCCGTGCGGTCGGGCAGACTCGAAGCAAGCCCGAAGCAAACCTCCCGGAAAGAGGGTGGACCGCGTGGACCGCTGCATCGTCCTGGTGGACGCCGGGTATCTGCTGGGAGCGGCCGCCAGTCTCCTCGCCGGGGAACCGTCGCGCTCCCGCATCACCGTCGACCACGCCGCCCTCATCCAGGGCCTGCGAGAACGGGCCGAGACCGAGACCGCGCAGCCCCTGCTGCGCATCTACTGGTTCGACGGCGCCCCCGACCGCGTCCCGCAGCCCGAGCACCGCAGGCTGCGCGTGATGCCCCGGGTCACCGTCCGGCTGGGGGCGCTCACCCGGAGTGACGGCCGCTGGGCGCAAAAGGGCGTGGACGCCGCGATGCACGCCGAGCTGACCGAGCTGGCCCGCAACCGCGCCTGCTCCGACATCGTTCTCGTCACCGGCGACGGCGACCTGCTGCCCGGCATGATGGCCGCCAAGGAACACGGCGTCGCCGTCCACCTGTGGGCCGTGCAGGCCGCCGACGGCGACTACAACCAGTCCGAGGACCTGGTCGCCGAGGCCGACGAACGCCGCGTCCTGGACCGTACGTGGATCACCCGGGCGGTCCGCGCGAAGGAACTCACCGGAGTGTGCGCGCCGTCCCCGGTGCCCCGGCCGGAGATCGCCGCGATCCTGTCCGCGCCGCTGCCCGAGTCCGCCCTCGCCGCACCCGAGCGCCCGGCCGGCGAAACCGGGCGTCCGCCGGCCGCCGCGTCGAACGGCACCCCCGTCCGGACGCCCGCGGCGAAGGCCGGCGTGCCCACGCCCAAGGATCTCGCCGCCCTGCGCGTCCACGGCCAGCACCCCGCCCCGCACCCCCCGAACGCCACGCTGCGCTGGTCCTCCGACAAGGGCTGGGTGGACCGGCCGCCCGTCGAGCCGCCGGAGGCCGCGTCGATGCCGACGCTCGCCCAGCTGACCACGGCCGAGCAGCGGTGGGCCGACCGGGAGGAGGACATCACGACCGTCGGCGGCGACCCGTTCGAGGTCGGACAGGTCTTCGCCCGGCGCTGGGTGGAGCGGCTCGGCGACCCCAGCCATCTCCAGCGGCTGTCCGGCATGTACCCGCGCATCCCGCACCGCGTCGACGGGGAACTGCTGAGGTACGCGGCCCGGTTCGGACTGCTCGCCCACAAGGACGACCAGATCGACGAGCACGACCGGTATGCCATCCGGGCCGGATTCTGGCGCGAGATCGGCCTGCGCACGGGCGTCGAACACGCCCCGGCCGCCGACTGAGCCCCCGCCGCCGGGCCCCGGAACGACTGAGGCGCCTGTCGCCACGAGGCCCCGGGAGCGATCGGGACGTCTGCTCGACAGGGCCCCGGAGGCGGGTTCGGGCGCCTGTCGCCACAGGGCCCCGGGGGCGAGCCGGGCCCGTGGACCCCGTAGTCTCGTCCCTTGTGAGTACGCGCGCGGCACAGGCACTTCGGCACGATGGTGACGTCGTGTGTGCGGTACGCGGGCTGACGAAGACCTATCCGGCGGTACGGGGCAGGCGCGGCGTACCGGGCACGCCCGAGGTCAGGGCCACCGACGACGTCACGCTCGACATCCGGGGCGGCGAGATCTTCGGACTGCTCGGCCCGAACGGCGCCGGCAAGTCCACCGTCGTACGGCAGCTGACCGGGCTGATGCGGCCCGACACCGGCGGTGTCGAGATCCTCGGCCACGACATCGTGCGGCGCCCGGAACGGGCCTCGCGGATCCTCGCCTACCTCGGTCAGGAGTCCACCGCCCTCGACGAACTGACCGTGTCGCTGGCCGTCGAGACGACCGGACGGCTGCGCGGCCTGGACGTACGCGGCGCACGCGCCGAGCGGGACGGCGTCCTGGAGGAACTGGGCCTCACCGCCCTCGCCACCCGCCCGCTGAAGAAACTGTCCGGCGGGCAGCGCCGCCTCGCCTGCTTCGCCGCCGTGCTGGTGGGGGAGCGCCCGCTGCTCGTCCTCGACGAGCCGACCACCGGCATGGACCCGGTGGCGCGGCGCGCCGTGTGGGCCGCAGTCGACCGGCGCCGCGCCGAGCGCGGCACGACCGTCCTGCTCGTCACGCACAACGTCATCGAGGCCGAGACCGTCCTCGACCGGGTCGCCGTCCTCGACCGGGGACGCGTCATCGCCTGCGACACCCCGGCCGGGCTGAAGAAGCAGGTCGCGGGCGAGGTCCGCGTCGACCTGGTGTGGCGCGAGGACGCCCCGCTGCACGTGCCCGAGGTGGCCGCGCTGCGGGACCACGCCGTGCGGTCGGGCCGGCGCTGGACGCTGCGGCTCGCGCCCGAGGAGGCCCGCGCCGTCGTCGCCACCGTCACGGGCGGCGCCGCCTTCGCCGCCCTGGACGACTTCACGCTGGCCACGCCCAGCCTGGAGGACGTGTACCTGGCACTGGGCGGCGCCGCGCGGCAGGGTCTGGTGAAGGCGTGAACCCACGGGTCCTGAGCGCGGCGGCCCCCGCGTCCGTATCGCAGGACGGCGGGGCGGGAGCCGGAGTCGAACCTGGTGAAGGGGAGCAGCGCGACGTGAGTGCCGTACCCGCCGATGTCCTGCCGGACGGTGCCCCGGCCGCCGGGGCAAGCGCGACGCGCGCCGCCGAACTCGGGCCGCGGGCGAGCCTGTGGCCGGCGCTGGCGGCCGTGTACCGGGCGCAGCTGTCCCGGGCGCGGGTCGCGCGGATCCCGCTGCTGTTCGTGGCGACCTTCCAGTCCATCGGCATCATGATCCTCATGCGGGGCGTCGTGGACGGCGGCGAGGAGGCGCGGGCCGTCGTCGCCGGTTCCGCCGTACTCGTCGTCGCGTTCGTCGCGCTGAACCTGCTCGCCCAGTACTTCGGCCGGCTGCGGGCCGGCGGCGGTCTCGACCACTACGCGACACTGCCGGTGCCGCCCGCCGCTGTGGTGCTCGGCGCTGCCGGGGCGTACGCGTCCTTCACGGTGCCCGGTACGGTCGTGACCGCCGTCTGCGGCTGTGTGCTGTTCGGGCTGCCGATGACGCACCTGTGGGTGCTGGCCGCGGTGATCCCGCTCGCGGGCGCCGCGCTCGCCGGGCTCGGGGCGGCCCTGGGGCTGCTCGCGCCGCGGCCGGAACTGGCCACGCTGCTCGGCCAGCTCGGCATGTCGGCGGCGCTGCTGCTCGGCGTGCTGCCCGCCGGCCGGATGCCCGAGGTGGTGCGCCTGGCGCGCGGCCTGCTGCCGTCGACGTACGGCGTGGAGGCCTTCGCGCGGACCTTCGGGCCCCACCCGGACTGGATGGTCGTCCTCGGTGACCTCGCCGTGTGCGGCCTCGTCGGCGTCGTCTCGCTCGCCGTGGCGACCTGGGCCTACCGCCGGGCCGCCGTCCGGTGACGCGTCGCGCGGCCGGGCCTGGCACGATGTCAGGGTGACCGCACCTCATACGCCACCCCCACCACCGCACGAACAGTCCGCGCACCGGATGGGGCAGCCGCCCGCCGGGTACGCGGCGGACGCGCCTGGGGGAGGCGGGCTCGGCTGGTACGGACAGGACGGCCCCGGTATGAAGACGGAACTGCGGGAGGCCGCCGTGATCACGGTGGCGGTCGCACTCGGCGGAGCGCTGCTCGGCCTGCTGTGGTGGTGGCTCGCGCCGCACGTGCCCCTGGTCGGCGACACCTCGAGCACCGGATGGGTGGTCTACCTCAAGGACACCGAGGGCGAGCAGGCGGTGGGCGTGGACGGAACGTTCACGCTGCTCGCGCTGGCTTTCGGCACCGTCAGCGCGGGCCTCGCCTTCCTGGCGCGGCGGCGCGGGGGAGTGCCCCTGGTCGTCGCGCTCGCCGTCGGCGGACTGCTCGGCTCGCTGCTCGCGTGGCGGCTCGGGGTGTGGCTCGGTCCCGAACAGGACGTGGTCGCACACGCCAGGAGGATCGGCGAGGGCGTCACCTTCTCGGCGCCGCTCCGGCTCGGCGCGAAGGGCGCGCTGCTGGCGTGGCCCTTCGCCACGCTCGTCGTCCACCTCGGCCTGATGACGATGTTCGGCCCCCGGGACCCTGAGCCGTACGCGGAGCCGCAGAATCAGCAGGGCGCGCAGGGGCACCAGGGGACGCCGCCGCCGAAGGGTTGAGGCGTCGCGGGGGCCGGGCCCGGGTGGCCGGCCCCGGCCCCGCGAGACGGCTCAGGCCCGGCCGACCGGGGCCAGGACCGCGTCCGTCAGCTTCGCCAGGTCGTCCGGGGCGAGTTCGACCTCCAGGCCGCGGCGGCCCGCCGAGACACAGATCGTGGCGTGCGCCGACGCCGACGCGTCCAGCACGGTGCGCAGCCGCTTGCGCTGGCCGAGCGGCGAGATGCCGCCGCGGACGTAGCCCGTGGTGCGTTCCGCGAGCGCCGGGTCGGCCATCGCGGCGCGCTTGCCGCCGACCGCCGCGGCGAGCGCCTTGAGGTCCAGCTGACCGGCCACCGGCACGACCGCGACCGTCGGAATCCCGTCCACGTCCGCGACGAGCGTCTTGAAGACCCGGTCCGGAGAGACCCCCATCGCCTCGGCGGCCTCCTCGCCGTACGACGGATGGGCGGGATCATGGTCGTAGGCGTGCACCGTGTACGTCACCCCGGCCGCCGTGAGCGCCACCGTCGCCGGGGTGCCGCCCGGTCCCTTGTCCTGCTGCTTCTTCGACTTCTTCGCCATCCCGGCCCATTCCTGATGGTGCTGCTGGGTGCTACGGGTCCTGCTTGTTTCCGGGGGGTGCCCGCCTCAGTTGAGGCACGTGGGGCCGCGGGTCAGGTCCGCCGCCGGCAACGACGGAAGCCTACGGATGATCGCCGTCTCCGAGCGCAGCAGTCTCAGCTCGTCGCGCAGCCTGGACGCGGTGTCCGGCGCCTGCAGCAGGCGCTGCTTCGTCGGGATGTCCAGCATCATCGCGGCGGCCACCAGGTACGACACCACGGACGGATCGTCCGGCAGTTCGGCCCCGGTCGCCAGCGACCGCTCCCGCGCCCCCGCCAGCCGCTTCTGGTACTGGCGGAAGGCCCGCAGCACGCCCTCGGCCAGCGCCCCCGCCCCGTCGCCCGGCCCCTCCTCCACGGGCGCGAGCCCGGCCGTCAGGAACGGGCCCGAGGCGTCCACCGACAGCAGCCGCATCCGGGTCGTGCCGGTCGCCAGCACCTCGAAGGTGCCGTCGGCGCGCTCCCGGATCGTCGCCGCGTCCGCGACGCAGGCCATCGTGTGGAACGCCTTGGCCGGATCCGGCCCGAAACCGGCGGCCGGCCCGCTCTCCGGCGCGGCCGTCGGGTCGGGCAGACCGGGCAGGGCGGACGCCACCTCGTGGCCGTCGCGGATCGCCACGACGGCGAACCGGCGCGGTTCGTCCTCGGAGATCTTCAGCAAGTCGCGCATCATGGCGCGGTAGCGCTCCTCGAAGACGGTGAGAGGAAGCACCAGCCCCGGGAACAGCACCGCGTTCAGGGGGAAGAGGGGGAGCCGGACGGTGGTCACGACCCAGAAGCCTAGTGCTCCATACGGCGGAGCCGTCCGCATCGCCCACCGGCCGGGCGTCCGATGCCGGTGGCCGGCCCGGCTTGGGCCACCGCGGTGCGTACGTCGCCCCGCACTGTGAGGAAACGGCCGAGCGGGTCCTCGGTGTCCCCGTCCCAGGGGAAGGACGTGGCGTACGGGCCGGTCCGCCGGAACTCCTCCAGGGCGTCCCGGGGCCGCTCGAGGCGCACCAGGACGTACGCCAGCATGTTGCGCAGGCGCGCGGTCCAGGGGTCGGGCGGCCCGGACAGCGAGGACAGGGCGACGGCCCGGTCGGCCGCCGCGTGCAGCCGGACCCGGACCGCCCCGGCCGGGTCGCCCTCTGCCGGATCGCCTTCACTCAGGCAGGTGAACGCCGCCCGCAGCGGCAGGGCCTGCACCAGAGCGTCGAGCGGCGCGTCCTGCGCCGCCGTCTCGGCGAAGTCCAGGCACTCGCGGTGGGCGCCGGGTGAGGCCGCGGCGAGGTGAGCGAGGGCGGCGACGTGGCAGCCGTAGTGATGCGGGTCGCGGCGCACCGCCTCCCGCCACAGTCGCGCGAACTCGGCGTACGGGGCGGCGGTGCCGCGCACGCGGTCCAGGGCGACCCGCCAGGGGACCGGGTCGGGCCCGCCGTGCTCGAGGGCCGCCAGGACCGGCGGGTGCGCCAGGTGCAGCAGCTCGGCGGGGGCCGGCGACTCCCAGCAGCGGTCCACGGCCAGCCGGGCGCGCACCAGCAGCGCGCCGGCGTCGCGCGGGGCGGCGGCCGACCAGAGCTGGAGCCATTCGGGGCGGAACCGCGCGAAGCGCGCGAGCCGGGTCGCGTACCGGTCGCGGCGGTCCCACTCGGCGCCCTCCCGGGTGGCGGCGAGCAGGGCGGCGGCCGGCCGGTACTCGCCGCGCGCGGCGGCCACCAGCACCGGGCCGAGCCGCTCGTCCGGGGCGTCGAGCAGTACGTCCCCGTCGCCGGGCAGCCCGAACGGCAGCGGCGACGGCCTCCGCCGCGGCCGTGCGGTACGGAGGAACGGGTTCAGCAGAGCCATGGTGGGGGCCCTCCTCGGCGCCGTGACCGGCGTCGGGACCGACACCGGCGCCGCAACGGCGGTACCGGTTCGCTCGCCGACGTGGTCGTGCGGTCAGTGTGTGTCGCGGCTGTGATGACCGGCGGCGAACGGCGATGGTTGTGCGGCCGGACGGATGGTGTGGGGGCGCGTGGGTGGACGGTCCCGAGGGCCGCCACGGCTGTGCCCTTCTGCCGGACGGACGCCGGGCCTGCCCCGGCTGCTCACCCGGCCGGTCGAGCGCGGCCGTGTCCCGCGCCGGTCACACGCGGCTGTGCCCCGGGGCGGGGCCGGGGTCCGCCCCGGCCTGCGGGCCAGGTCGGCGGGTGTCGCCGCGCCGGAGGGGTTCGGCCGGCGCCCGTGTGCCACGTCGTGCGGCCGGGGCTCCACCCCGGGCCGGTCGACGGGGCCCGTACCTCTCGATGCCGGCCGGTGGCGTCCTCCCCGGGCGGACCGGCCGGGGGCGGCGCCGGAGCCCCGCCGCCGCCCGCCCGCCGTCAGCTCCGGCGCAGCAGGCGGGTCGCGCCCGCCGCCACCGTCGTCGCGAGGACCCAGCCCAGCAGGATCATCGCCGCGGCCAGCCACTGCCAGCCGCCGTTCAGCTGCCAGAAGCCCACCTGACCCAGCTCGATGACCGGAAGCAGCAGGTCGAGGGCGAACAGGGCGGGGTCCCAGTCGGGATGCTCACCCCGCTTCAGCGGTGGATGGTCGGCGTGCGCGAAGGCGAAGGAGCTTGCCGCCCACAGCACCGCCATCCACACCGCGGCCCGGCCCGGCCGGTACCCGTAGGCGACCGTCCAGTCCTGGGCGTACCCCCACAGCTTCGCGGCCAGCGGCAGGCTCTCGCGGCGTCTGCGCTGCTTGGCGAGCAGCACCTCGCGCGCGTCCTCGTCCTCGCCGCCGGCCCGCAGCACCGCGGCGAGCAGCTCGTACGGCTCGGGGTTGTACTCGGCGGTCGCGGCGGCCACCCAGCCGAGGCGCTCGGCGAGCGGGAACGGGCCGCGCGGCACCAGGTTCTCGTAGGTGAAACCGCCCATGTGCAGCCGGCCCGGGCCCGGCCAGCTGTCGGCCCGGTCCATCAGGTTCACGACGCGTGCCCCGGACAGCACCACCCGGCCGCGCTCCATGTGTTCGCCGAGGAAGCGCAGCTCGGGTGTCTGCACCCGGCGCAGCGACACCTCCTGGTCGTCGGTGAGGGTGAATCTGGCCTGGCCGAAATCGAGCGCGTCCCCGAACCGTCCGTCGTCCAGCCGCACCCCGCCCCGGCACTCGAAGCGCTGGACGCGGGTGCCCTGCGCCGGTGTCGTGCCGCTCATCAGGGGGTTCCCGAGACCGGCGGGCGTCAGGTACAGGGTCCGTTCCACGGTGAGCTGGGGGGCGTTCAGCGCGAGGGGCGTGTACCGGTTGGACAGCCGGGCGCCCCGCAGGCTCAGCGAGACGCCGACCGTGGCGCCGCGCAGGCGCACCTCGCCGTCGGTCTCCAGCATCTCCGCCTGGAGGTCCTGGCCGACCGCGAGGCCGTCGGCGGAGATCGAGCGGCCACTGCGGTCGCGGTGCACGATCGCCTGGTTGAGCATCAGGTCGGTGCCGATCTGGGCGTCGGTGAGCCGGATGCCGTGGTGGAACCGGCAGCGCGGCAGGTGCAGGTCACCCTCCGTGTGCACGCGGGCCGCCTCCAGCCTCGGGACGTCGCAGTCCACCAGCCGGAGGGTGCTGAAGCGCGCCTCCGGCAGCAGGATCTCCCGCTCGAAGCGGCAGTGGCGCATCTCCAGGTACGGCGAGACCGTGCCGCCCGCGAGGTCCAGTGTGCCGCTGATGCGCACGCCGAACAGCTTCAGCGCCGCGACCCGTCCCGCGAGCGCGGGCGGCCCGTCCAGCAGCAGCCAGCACACGATGCGGGCCCGTACGGTCCGCTCGGGGCCCCACGGATGCCCGCCGTGCGGGTCGTCCACCGCCGGGTCCCCGCTGCTCAGGTCGTACACGCTGCCGTTGCGGAAGGCCTGCCACATGCCGGCCTCGGCGGCGGTCAGGTCGTCCGGCAGTTCTCCGGCGCGGAGGCCCGCCCCCTCGTTCACAGCACCCCCTCCCTCCTCTGCTACTCACCGGTCGGTGTCTTCGTACACCTGTTCATGCCCGCTGAGTGACGAAACGAACGCCGAAAGTCACTAAAAGTAGCGGTGACTTCCCGGCTGGCCCGAGGGTGCCGCACCGGCCGCCCCGAGGCGTGCCGAAAGGGCTCGTTTCAGTCATTCGGCCGGGGGCGCGTGAGGGGTGCGTTTCAGCCGTGCGCGCGGCCCGAGCGGACGGCCCTGCCTGAGCCCTCCGCACCGCCGGGTGGCGCACCGCACCGCCGGGTGGCGCACCGCACCGCCGGGTGGCGCACCGCACTGCCGGGTCGCGCACCGCCCCGTCGGCCCCGCAGCCCGTCGGCCTGCCGCCGGCCGACCGTTCCGGACGCCGCCCGAAGCGGCTCGTATCAGCCATTGATACGTGCGGACAGCGCCCGGCGCGGGTCTGAGAGAATTGGGCACGTGCTGCAACATTCCTTCCTGGCCCGAATCGATCTGCGCGGCGACGCCCTCCCGGAGGGCCCCGCTCTGCGCGACCTGCTGCCCCGAGCCGACTTCGACGTCTCGGCCGCCCTCGAGAAGGTGCGTCCGATCTGCGAGGACGTGCATCATCGCGGCGACGCGGCACTGATCGACTTCGCCGAGCGCTTCGACGGGGTGAAGCTCGACCAGGTGCGGGTTCCGGCCGCGGCGATCGAGCGCGCACTGGAGGAGCTGGATCCGGCCGTCCGCGCGGCCCTGGAGGAGTCCGTCCGCCGTGCCCGCCTCGTGCACCGCGCCCAGCGCCGTACGACCCACGTCACGCAGGTCGTGCCCGGCGGCACGGTCACCGAGAAGTGGGTGCCGGTGGAGCGCGTCGGGCTGTACGCGCCCGGCGGCCGGTCGGTCTACCCCTCCTCCGTGATCATGAACGCGGTGCCCGCCCAGGAGGCCGGTGTCGAGTCGATCGCGCTCGCCTCGCCCGCCCAGGCCGACTTCGGCGGCCTGCCGCACCCGACGATCCTCGCCGCGTGCGCCCTGCTGGGAGTGGACGAGGTGTACGCGGCGGGCGGCGCGACCGCCGTCGCGATGTTCGCGTACGGCACCGAGTCCTGCCCGCCCGCGAACATGGTCACCGGCCCCGGCAACATCTGGGTGGCCGCCGCCAAGCGCTACTTCACCGGCCGCATCGGCATCGACGCCGAGGCCGGCCCCACCGAGATCGCCGTCCTGGCCGACGCGGGCGCCGACCCGGCGCACGTCGCCTCCGACCTGATCAGCCAGGCCGAGCACGACCCGCTGGCCGCCGCCGTCCTCGTCACCGACTCCCCGGAGCTCGCCGACGCGGTCGACAAGGAGCTCCGGCCGCAGGTCGCCGCCACCAAGCACGTCGACGACCGGATCGTGCCGGCTCTTCGGGGCAGGCAGTCCGCGATCGTGCTGGTCGACTCCATCGAGGAGGGCCTGCGCGTGGTCGACGCGTACGGCGCGGAGCACCTGGAGATCCAGACCGCCGACGCCGCCGCGGTCGCCGACCGGGTGAAGAACGCCGGCGCGATCTTCGTCGGCCCGTGGGCGCCCGTCTCCCTCGGGGACTACGCGGCCGGATCGAACCACGTCCTGCCCACCGGCGGCTGCGCCTGCCACTCCTCCGGCCTGTCCGTGCAGTCGTTCCTGCGCGGCATCCACGTCGTGGACTACACGCGCGACGCGCTCGCCGACGTCGCCCACCACGTGGTGACACTCGCCGAGGCCGAGGACCTGCCCGCGCACGGTGCGGCGATCAAGGCACGTTTCGACTGGAAGGTGCCGGAGGGCAAGTGAACATCCGGATCGACGATCTCCCCGTACGGGACGAGCTGCGCGGCAAGTCCCCGTACGGCGCGCCCCAGCTGGACGTCCCCGTCCGGCTGAACACCAACGAGAACCCCTACCCGCTGCCCGAACCGCTGGTCGAGCGGATCGCCGAGCGGGTTCGTGAGGCAGCCCGGCACCTCAACCGCTATCCGGACCGGGACGCCGTCGAACTGCGCACCCGGCTCGCCGCGTACCTGACGGACACCTCCGGGTACGAGGTCGCTCTCGCCAACGTGTGGGCGGCCAACGGCTCCAACGAGGTCATCCAGCAGCTGCTGCAGACCTTCGGCGGGCCCGGCCGCACGGCCATCGGCTTCGAGCCGTCGTACTCGATGCACAGCCTCATCGCGCGCGGCACCGGCACCGGCTGGATCTCCGGCCCGCGCAACGACGACTTCACCATCGACCTGGCGGCGGCCGAGAAAGCCGTGGCCGAGCACCGGCCCGACGTCGTCTTCATCACGACCCCCAACAACCCCACCGGCACCGCCGTCCCGCCCGAGACGGTCCGCGCGCTGTACGACGCGGCGCAGGCGGCCAAGCCGTCCATGGTGGTCCTGGACGAGGCGTACATCGAGTTCAGCCACGGCGACTCGCTGCTGGCACTGCTCGACGGCCGCCCCCACCTCGTCGTCTCCCGCACCATGTCCAAGGCGTTCGGCGCGGCCGGGCTGCGCCTGGGCTACCTCGCCGCGCACCCGGCCGTCGTGGACGCCGTCCAGCTCGTCCGGCTGCCGTACCACCTCTCGGCCGTCACCCAGGCGACCGCGCTGGCCGCCCTGGAACACACCGGCACCCTGCTGAAGTACGTCCGGCAGCTCAAGGCCGAGCGGGACCGGCTCGTCGCCGAACTGCGCGCGAACGGCTACGAAGTGACCGAGTCCGACGCCAACTTCGTCCAGTTCGGGCGCTTCGACGACTCCCACGCCGCCTGGCGGGACATCCTCGACCGGGGCGTGCTGGTCCGGGACAACGGCGTACCGGGATGGCTGCGGGTCACCGCCGGCACCCCCGCCGAGAACGACGCGTTCCTCGACGCGGTCCGTGACATGAAGAAGGAGCAGAGCGCATGAGCCGCGTCGGACGCGTGGAGCGCACCACCAAGGAGACCTCGGTGCTCGTCGAGATCGACCTCGACGGCACCGGCCGAACCGACATCACCACCGGCGTCGGGTTCTACGACCACATGCTCGACCAGCTCGGCCGGCACGGCCTGTTCGACCTGACCGTGAAGACCGAGGGCGACCTGCACATCGACTCCCACCACACCATCGAGGACACCGCCCTCGCGCTGGGCGCCGCCTTCAGGCAGGCCCTCGGCGACAAGGTGGGCATCTACCGCTTCGGCAACTGCACGGTCCCGCTGGACGAGTCCCTCGCGCAGGTCACCGTCGACCTGTCCGGCCGCCCCTACCTCGTGCACACCGAGCCCGAGAAGATGGCGCCGATGATCGGCGAGTACGACACGACGATGACCCGGCACATACTGGAGTCGTTCGTCGCGCAGGCGCAGATCGCGCTGCACGTGCACGTGCCCTACGGGCGCAACGCGCACCACATCGTGGAGTGCCAGTTCAAGGCCCTCGCCCGTGCCCTGCGTTACGCGTCCGAGCGCGACCCGCGCGCGGCCGGCATCCTCCCCTCCACGAAGGGCGCCCTGTGAACGGCCTGTCCACCCTGCTGATCGTCGTCGGTCTCTTCCTGCTCGGCGGCGTGATCTCCTTCGTCAAGCAGCAGATGCCCAAGAGCCTGATCGTGCTCCTCTCCATCGGCACCGCGATGTGCCTCGTCGCGGGCGTCATGAGGCTGGAGGTGTGGAGTTGACCGCCCCCAGGAAGGTCGTCGTCTTCGACTACGGCTTCGGCAACGTCCGTTCCGCCGAGCGCGCCCTCGCCCGCGCGGGCGCCGACGTCGAGATCACCCGTGACTTCGACCGGGCCATGAACGCCGACGGGCTGCTGGTGCCCGGCGTCGGCGCGTTCGCCGCCTGCATGGACGGGCTGACCGCGGCGCGCGGCGACTGGATCGTGGACCGGCGGCTGTCCGGGGGACGCCCCGTCCTCGGCATCTGCGTCGGCATGCAGATCCTCTTCGCGCGCGGCATCGAGCACGGCGTGGAGGCCGAGGGGCTCGGCGAGTGGCCCGGCTCGGTCGAACCCCTCCAGGCCGACGTCGTGCCCCACATGGGCTGGAACACCGTCGAGGCACCGGCCGACTCCCAACTGTTCGCCGGCCTGGACGCGGACGCCCGGTACTACTTCGTGCACTCCTACGCCGTGCACGACTGGAACCTGGAGACCCACAACCCGGCCTTCGCCGCGCCCAAGGTCACCTGGACCACGCACGGCAAGCCCTTCGTGGCGGCCGTGGAGAACGGCGCGCTGTGGGCGACGCAGTTCCACCCCGAGAAGTCCGGCGACGCCGGCGCCCAGCTCCTCACCAACTGGATCGGAACCCTGTAGAGACATGGCCACGCTCGAACTCCTCCCCGCCGTAGACGTCCGCGACGGCCAGGCCGTGCGCCTCGTGCACGGCGAGTCCGGCACCGAGACCTCCTACGGCTCGCCGCTTCAGGCCGCCCTCGCCTGGCAGCGCTCCGGCGCCGAGTGGCTGCACCTCGTGGACCTGGACGCCGCGTTCGGCACCGGGAACAACCGCGAGCTGATCGCCGGGGTCGCGCAGGCCATGGACATCAAGGTGGAGCTGTCCGGCGGTATCCGCGACGACGACACCCTCGCCGCCGCGCTCGCCACCGGCTGCACCCGCGTCAACCTCGGCACGGCCGCCCTGGAGACCCCCGAGTGGGTCGCCGGGGTCATCGCCGAGCACGGCGACAAGATCGCCGTCGGCCTCGACGTCCGCGGCACGACGCTGCGCGGCCGGGGCTGGACCCGCGACGGCGGCGACCTCTACGAGACGCTGGAGCGCCTCGACAAGGAGGGCTGCGCGCGGTACGTGGTCACGGACATCGCCAAGGACGGCACCCTCCAGGGGCCCAACCTGGAGCTGCTGAAGAACGTCTGCGCGGCCACCGACCGCCCCGTCGTCGCCTCCGGCGGCGTCTCCTCCCTGGACGACCTGCGTGCCATCGCCGGCCTCGTCCCGCTCGGCGTCGAGGGCGCCATCGTCGGAAAGGCCCTGTACGCCGAGGCGTTCACCCTGGAAGAGGCCCTGGCGGCGGTGGCCGAGTGAGCGACGTACGACGCGTCTCGTCCGGCGGGCCCTGGGAGGAGGCCTTCGGCTACTCCCGCGCGGTGGAACTGCCGAACGGACTGGTGCTGGTGTCCGGCTGCACGTCCGTCGTGGACGGCCAGATCGTCGCGGGTGACCCCTACGAGCAGACGGCCAACGCCTTCGAGTCGGCCTTCTCGGCGCTGCGTCAGCTGGGCCTCGGCCGCGACGACGTCGTCCGCACCCGCATGTACCTCACCCACGCCCGGGACGTGGACGAGGTGGGACGCGCCCACAAGGAGCTGTTCGACACGGTCCGCCCCGCCGCATCCATGATCATCGTCTCCGGCTTCGTGGACCCCAATCTGGTGGTCGAGGTCGAGGTGGAGGCGTACCGGCCCGGCGGAGAACACGGAGCATCCGCATGACCCTGGCCGTACGAGTCATCCCCTGCCTGGACGTGGACGACGGCCGGGTCGTCAAGGGCGTCAACTTCGAGAACCTGCGCGACGCGGGCGACCCCGTCGAGATGGCCAAGGTGTACGACGCCGAGGGTGCCGACGAGCTGACGTTCCTGGACATCACCGCCTCGTCCGGCAACCGCGAGACCACCTACGACGTGGTGCGCCGCACCGCCGAGCAGGTGTTCATCCCGCTGACGGTCGGCGGCGGTGTCCGTACGGCCGAGGACGTGGACAAGCTGCTGCGCGCGGGCGCCGACAAGGTGGGGGTCAACACCGCCGCCATCGCCCGCCCGGACCTCATCCGAGAGATCGCCGAACGCTTCGGACGGCAGGTCCTCGTCCTGTCGGTGGACGCGCGGCGCACCGGGCCGGGCTCCTTCGAGGTCACCACGCACGGCGGCCGCCAGGGCACCGGCATGGACGCGGTCGAGTGGGCGCACCGGGCCGCCGAGCTGGGCGCGGGCGAGATCCTGCTCAACTCGATGGACGCGGACGGCACCAAGGACGGCTACGACCTGGAGATGATCAGAGCGGTCCGGGAGCACGTGACCGTCCCGGTGATCGCCTCCGGCGGCGCCGGCAGGCTCGCCGACTTCGCCCCGGCCGTCGAGGCGGGCGCAAACGCCGTCCTGGCGGCCTCCGTCTTCCACTTCGGCGACCTGCGCGTCGGCGAGGTGAAACAGGCGCTGCGCGCGGCCGGGCAACCGGTCAGGTAGCGCGCGGCACGCGGGGCCCCGGTCGCCAGGAGCGGCCGGGGCTTTCCCGTGCCCGACGTGAAAGAAAAACTGCGCAAGATAAGTTGTGCAATTTTTCTTTTCTGTCTACGGTTCGGGTATGGCGAGCAAGGAGAACCGGCGGATCACCGACATGGGCACGCTCAAGGCGCTGGCCCACCCCCTGCGGATGCGGCTGTACCGGCTGCTGTACGTCAGCCGCACGGCCACCGCCTCGCACCTCGCCGACCAGGTCGACGAGGCGGTGTCCCTGGTCAGCTACCACCTGCGCAAGCTCGCCGACCACGGCCTGATCGAGCAGGCCGACCCGCAGAGCGAGGACGGACGCGAACGGTGGTGGCGGCCCGCGTCGGACGGCCTCAGCATCCACGACGAGGACTTCAGCGACGCCCCGGAGAAGGCCGCCGCGCACGCCGCCGCCTCCCGGCTCATCCACGAGCAGCGCAGCGAGCTCTACCGCCGGCACCTCGACACCCGGTCCCACTGGAGCGCCGAGTGGAAGAGCGCCTCCCTCGACTCCGAGTACCTGGCACGGCTCACCGCGGCCGAACTCGCCGAACTGTCCGGGGAGTTGCACGCCCTGCTGAAGAAGTACGACGCGAGGGGCCGCGCCGCCGAGGCCGCAGGGGACAGCGAAGGGCGCGAGAACGTCGCGCTGCACGTGTACGGCTTCCCGTTCCGCGTCTGAGAGGCGTCCGCCCGTGGCCACGACACTCCCCGGGGAAACCCCCGTCACCGCCGGGCCCGCCCACCGGGACGGCAACGTCCTGCGCTGGGTCGGCGCCTACACCGCGTCGATGGTCGGCGACCAGATGTACTACATCGCCCTGTCCTGGGCGGCTGTGAGCGCCGGTACACCCGCGCAGGCCGGGCTCGTGATGACGGCGAGCGCGGTGCCGCGCGCGCTGCTGATGCTGGCCGGGGGAGTGATCGCCGACCGGTTCGGGCCGCGCCGGGTCGTCATCGTCAGCGACACCGTGCGCTGCGCGGCCGTCCTCGCCGTGGCCTCCCTGCTGTTCCTCACCGAACCCGGGCTGTGGCCGCTGGCCGCGCTCGCCGTGGTGTTCGGCACCGTGGACGCCGTGTTCGTGCCCGCCGTGGGCGCCCTGCCCGCGCGGGTGACGAGCCGGGACCAGCTCGCGCGGGTGCAGGGCATGCGCGGTCTCGCCGTGCGCGTCGCGGGCGTCGTCGGCGCCCCGCTGGGCGGCCTCGGTGTGGCCCTCGGCGGCGCCGCCACCGCGTTCGCCCTGGCGGGCCTGCTGATCGCGGTGTCGGTACCGCTGCTGATCGGCGTCCGTGTCCGGGACCTGCCGCCGGACGACACCCCGCCCGCGACGGCCGCCGCGAAGGCCCCGGCCGGGGCCCGGGCCGAACTGCGCGACGGGCTGCGCCACATCCGCCGGCACCGCGTCCTCGCCCCGCTCGTGCTGGCCATCGCCCTCGGGGACCTCGGCTTCGTCGGCCCCCTCAACGTCGGGCTGACCCTGCTGGCCGACGAACGCGGCTGGGGCGCCACCGGCATGGGCTGGGTGCTCGCCGGCTTCGGCACGGGCGCCGGCCTCGCCTCGCTGCTGCTCGTCGTCCGGGGCCGGCTGCCGCACGCCGGGTACGCCGTGGCGGGCACGATCCTTCCCGGCGCCGCCGCCATGGGATATCTCGCGTACGCGCCCGGGGTCGTGGCGGCCGTCGGCACCGCGCTGCTCGTCGGACTGCTCGTCGGGCTCAGCGGTGCCGTGTGCGGCGCCCTGCTGCAGACCCAGTCCGAGCCCGCCTACCTCGGCCGCGTGTCCTCCGCCGCGAGCCTCGTCTCCCTGGGCCTCGCCCCGCTCAGCATGCCGGTGGCCGCCGCCGCGATCGGCGCCTGGGGCACCGGCCCGGTGTTCGTCACGAGCGCGGTGGTCTGCGGACTCGGCGGGGTCGTCGCGCTCTGCTTCCCCGGCCTCAGAGAAGCCGTACTGCCGGGCTGACCCGGCAGCCGAGCCCCTCGGCCGACCTCGCCCGCTAGATCTTCGGCTGCGTCAGCTGGATCAGGTTGCCCACCGTGTCGTCCAGGACGGCCGTGAGCACCGGGCCCTGCTCCTGCGGCTCCTGCGGGAAGAGCACGCCGAGGCCGCGCAGCCGCTCGTACTCGGCGCGCACGTCGTCCACCGAGAACACGATGGAGGGCAGCCCCGCCTCCCGCACCGCCCTGCGGTACGGCTCCGCGATCGGGCCCCGACCCGGCTCGAGCAGCAACTGGAGGTCCGGCTGGGCGCCGTGGGGCGCCCCCACCGTGACGAACGGACTGCCGCCGCCCGCGTCCATGCGGAAGCGCGTCTCGAAGCCCAGGACATCCGTGTAGAAGGCATGCGCCCTGGCGACGTCGTCGACGTACACGCTGGTCATGGCGACCTTGATCACGGGGTGTCCTTCCGCAGGCGGCCCGGGATCAGATCCCGAGCTGCTTCGACTCGTGCAGCCTGGCGATCGCGTCCGCGTCGCCGTCCGCCTGGACTTTAGCGGCGCCCTGCCGGCCGTAGGCGAACAGGACCAGCTCCGACGGCTCGCCGGTCACCGTCACGACCGGTGTGCCACGCCGGGCCACCGTCGTCTGGCCGTTCGGACGCCGTAGCACCAGACCGGTCGGCAGCCCGCGCCCGATCAGCCGGGCGGTGCGCTCGAGCCGGGCCCACAGCGCGTCCTGGAACACCGGGTCGAGCGCGCGCGGCGTCCAGTCGGGCCGGGCGCGGCGCACGTCCTCGGTGTGGACGTAGAACTCGACCGTGTTCGACATCTCGTCGACCTGCTTCAGCGCGAACGGAGAGAAACGCGGCGGGCCCGTCCGGATCAGCTGGATCAGCTCCTCGTACGGCTTCGCCAGGAACTGCGCCGTCACCCGCTCCAGACGGGGCGCGAGCTGCTTGACGAGGATGCCGCCCGCCGCGTCCGGACGGCGCTCGCGCACCACCACGTGCGCGGCGAGATCACGGGTCAGCCAGCCCTCGCACAGAGTCGGAGCCTCGGGCCCCGCGGTCTCCAGCAGGTCGGCGAGAAGGAGCCGTTCACGCTTCGCATGGGTCGACATGCCGCCAGCCTACGACCGCCCCCGGGCCCTGTCCGCACGGCGACGCCGGTGTCGCGTGCCGGGCGGCGCGTTCCGGTCGGGCCCCGGTGTCCGCACCGCGGACGCCCCACCGGGCAACCGGCCGCCGCGCGGCACAATGGCAGCCATGACCAGTTCGTCCCCCCGGCCCAGCCGCCTCGCCCCGGAGATCGCCGCGCGCCTCAAGCGCACCCCGGACGGCCTCCTGCCCGCCATCGCCCAGCAGTACGACACCGGAGAGGTGCTGATGCTCGGCTGGATGGACGACGAGGCGCTGCACCGCACGCTCACCACCGGCCGCTGCACCTACTGGTCGCGCAGCCGCCGGGAGTACTGGGTCAAGGGCGACACCTCGGGCCACGTCCAGCACGTCAGGTCCGTCGCCCTGGACTGCGACGCCGACACCGTGCTGGTCAAGGTCGACCAGACCGGAGCGGCCTGCCACACCGGCGCCCGCACCTGCTTCGACGCCGACGTGCTGCTTGCCGACGCACCGTCCCGAGGCGCCGGTTCCGGCGTCCCGGCCGAAGGTCAGTAGGGTCTGCCGCCATGGATCTCGAGACGTTCCGCAAGTTCGCCGTCGACCGCCGCGTCATCCCCGTCACCCGCAAACTCCTCGCCGACGGCGACACCCCGGTCGCCCTCTACCGCAAGCTCGCCGCCGAACGCCCCGGCACGTTCCTGCTGGAGTCCGCGGAGAACGGCCGCTCCTGGTCCCGCTACTCCTTCGTCGGCGTGCGCTCCGCGGCCACCCTCACGGAGCGGGACGGCCGGGTCCACTGGCTGGGCACCCCGCCGGTCGGCGTCCCCACCGAGGGAGACCCGCTCGCCGCGCTGCGCGCCACCTCCGAGGCCCTGCACACCCCGCACCAGGAGGGCCTGCCGCCCTTCACCGGCGGCATGGTCGGCTACCTCGGCTACGACATCGTGCGCCGCCTGGAGAAGATCGGCCCCGGCGAGCGCGACGACCTGCGGCTGCCCGAGCTGACCATGCTCCTCACCAGCGACCTCGCCGTGATGGACCACTGGGAGGGCTCGGTCCTGCTGATCGCCAACGCGATAAACCACAACGACCTGGAGACCGGCGTCGACGAGGCGTACGCGGACGCCGTCGCCCGCCTCGACGCCATGGAGACCGACCTCTCCCGCCCGGTCGCCCAGCCCCCGGTCCGGCTGCCCTCCTCCGAACTGCCCGAGTACACCGCGCTGTGGGGCGGCCCGGACTACCAGCGGGCCGTGGACGACATCAAGGAGCGCATCCGCGCGGGCGAGGCCTTCCAGGTCGTGCCCTCCCAGCGCTTCGAGACGCCCTGCACGGCGAGCGCCCTCGACGTCTACCGCGTCCTGCGGACCACCAACCCCTCGCCGTACATGTACCTGTTCCGCTTCGAGGGCTTCGACGTGGTCGGCTCGTCACCCGAGGCGCTGGTGAAGGTCGAGGGCGGACGGGCCATGGTCCACCCCATCGCCGGCACCCGGCACCGCGGCGCCACCCCGCAGGAGGACCAGGCCCTCGCCGACGAGCTCCTCGGCGACCCCAAGGAACGCGCCGAGCACCTCATGCTGGTCGACCTCGGCCGCAACGACCTCGGCCGGGTCTGCGAGCCGGGCTCCGTGGAGGTCGTCGACTTCATGTCCGTCGAGCGGTACTCGCACGTCATGCACATCGTGTCGACGGTCACCGGCCGCGTCGCGCCCGGCCGCACCGCCTTCGACGTCCTCACCGCCTGCTTCCCCGCCGGCACGCTCTCCGGCGCGCCCAAGCCGCGCGCCATGCAGATCATCGACGAACTCGAACCGTCCCGGCGCGGCCTGTACGGCGGCTGCGTCGGCTACCTCGACTTCGCGGGCGACTCCGACACCGCCATCGCCATCCGCACCGCCCTGCTGCGCGACGGCACCGCCTACGTGCAGGCCGGCGCCGGTGTCGTCGCCGACTCCGACCCGGTCGCCGAGGACACCGAGTGCCGCAACAAGGCGGCGGCCGTGCTGAGGGCGGTGCACACCGCGAACCGGCTCGGAAAGTAGGGCGCTTCTCACGTGAGCCCCGGGTGACGTTTCGCCCGGGGTTCAGGCGACACTGGGGTACGTGACTGCCGTACCGCACCTTCGTCCCGAAGCCGCAGGCCCCGCCCGGGCCGGCCGCCGGAGCCTGGCCATCGCCCTCCTCAGCGGCGCGCTCGGCGCGGCCGTGGTCCTGCTGGCCACCCGACAGCGCTGGTCGGAGGGCACCGCGACGGTGGCCGGCGGCGAGTTCCCGCTGACCGCGCAGGGCAGCGACGTCACCGGCGTCCCCGCCGCGCTCGCCATAGTGGGCCTCGCCGCGCTCGTCGCCGTCTTCGCCGTCCGCCGCACCGGCCGCTTCGCCGTCGCCGCCCTGCTCGCCCTGTGCGGCGCGGGCACGATCGTGGCCGCCTCCCTCGGCGCCTCCGACAGCGGCGCCCTCGACACCAAGGCCGCCGAGGCGACCGGCGACACCTCCGCCACCGTCGACTCCCTCAGCCACACCGGCTGGCCCTACGTCGCCGTCGCCGGCGGCGTGCTGCTCCTGCTCGCCGGACTGCTCGCGCTGCGCTACGGCCGGATGTGGCCCACGATGTCCGGCCGCTACGAACGCGGTGCCGCCCGCCCCGCCCGCAGCTCCGCACCCGCCGTCGACCCCGACCGCCCCGAGGACCTGTGGAAGGCCCTCGACCGGGGCGAGGACCCCACAGGAGCCTGACGGGCGGGCCGGCCCGCCCCGGCCGCCCGGCTCCCGGCCGGCCCGCCGGGGGCCCTGGCCGCGGCGGGCCGCGCAGGGCGGCACGCACGCGTGGCGCACCCCCGCTCACGGCACGCGTACGCGTGCGGGACAATGAGCGCGAGCGTCCTGCTCAGTCACGTACACAGCAACGAGGAGCAAGCAATGGCGGGCAGCAGCCACGGTCACACCCCGGCCGCCTGGACCGGTGTCATCATCGCCTTCATCGGTTTCTGCGTCGCGGGCGCGTTCATGGTGATGGCGGTGCCGGCGGGCTTCTGGGCCGGCATGGTCATCGTGCTGATCGGCGGCGTCATCGGCGGCATCATGAGCAAGGCCGGCCTCGGCCAGCCGCGCAACGCCCGCTCCGCGCACACGACGCAGCAGCGCGAACCGGCCGACGCCTGAGCGGAACCCCGTACGACCTCGGGTGAGGGGCGGGCCCGGGCCGCCCCTCACGCGCGCGTCCGCGCCCCGCGCCGGGCACAATGCGAGGTGTGGAAGCCGACAGCCCGCACCCCACGGACGTCCAGCACCCGGCGCCGCCCCGGACGACGATCCCGGCGCGCCCGCGTCCCGTGCCGCGCGGGCTCGCCCTCCCCGCGGGCGCCCTCGCGGCCGTCACCGCCGCCTTCGCCTACGTCGGCACGGTCGACCCGAACCAGCCCGGCCACTATCCGGCCTGCCCCCTGCTCCGGCTCACCGGCATCTACTGCCCCGGCTGCGGCGGACTGCGCAGCGCGCACGCCGTCGTCCACGGCGACCTCACGGCGGCGCTCCAGGACAACGCGCTCGCGGTCACCGGCTATGTGCTGTGCGCCGTGCTGTGGACCGTCTGGGTGGTCCGCGCGGTGCGCGGCCGGCCGATGCGCTTCGATCCCGGACCGGTCCACGCGTGGAGCGCGGGGACGTTGCTGCTGGTCTTCACGCTCGTGCGCAACCTGCCGTTCGGCCACTGGCTGCATCCCTGATCCGTGCCGGGACGTCCAGGGTGTGGGACCGGCGTCCACCGGATGCGGATGCGGGGCCGCCCTGCGGATACCATCGCAATGACCACCGGTTTTCGCCCAGCGGTTTCACCCGGGGACGCGAGGACGGTGGCGCAAGCCCACCGTTTCACCAACCGTCTGGAAGGGGGCCGCTCGCGTGAGTGTGCTCGACGAGATCATCGACGGAGTCCGTGCCGACCTCGCGGAGCGGCAGGCGCGCGTCAGCCTCGACGAGCTCAAGGAGCGCGCGGCGAAGGCCCCCGCGGCCAAGGACGGCGTGGCGGCCCTGCGCGGCGACGGCGTCAAGGTCATCTGCGAGGTGAAGCGGTCCAGCCCCTCCAAGGGCGCGCTCGCCGCGATCGCCGACCCCGCCGCGCTCGCCGCGGACTACGAGGCGGGCGGCGCGTCCGTCATCTCCGTCCTCACCGAGCAGCGCCGCTTCGGCGGCTCCCTGGCCGACCTCGAAGCGGTCCGCGCACGCGTGGACATCCCGGTCCTGCGCAAGGACTTCATCGTCACGTCGTACCAGCTGTGGGAGGCACGCGCGTACGGCGCCGACCTCGCGCTGCTGATCGTCGCGGCCCTCGAGCAGTCCGCTCTGGAGTCCCTCATCGAGCGTGCCGAATCGATCGGCCTCACCCCGCTCGTCGAGGTGCACGACGAGGACGAGGTCGACCGGGCCGTCGACGCGGGCGCCCGGGTGATCGGCGTCAACGCGCGCAACCTCAAGACGCTCGAGGTGGACCGTGGCACGTTCGAGCGGGTCGCCCCGGAGGTCCCCGACCACATCGTCAAGGTCGCCGAGTCCGGCGTCCGTGGCCCGCACGACCTCATCGCGTACGCCAACGCCGGCGCCGACGCGGTCCTCGTCGGCGAGTCCCTCGTCACCGGCCGCGACCCCAGGTCCGCCGTCTCCGACCTGGTCGCGGCGGGCGAGCACCCCGCGCTGCGGCACGGCCGCGGCTGACCCACGGCTAGGCTCTCCCTCGATGACTTCCGCCCTGGCCACCCTTGACCGGCACGCCCGCCTCGCGCGCGGCTGCCGCCCCAGGGGCTGCCGCGCCCCGGCACGCAGGGTCCACGGCCGCAGGGTGAGGTACGTCATCGGAGACGAACCGGGACAGGTCAACGGCCGACGATGGCGACGCGCCCCTCAGGGGCGCGGGGCTCTGCCGAACGGGCGACTCCGTCACGTGGGCACGACAGCCACGACGGGCGCACTCACCTGACGGCCCCCGCCCCCACGGCGAATCAGTGCATTCCACACACTCACCGTGAGGTACCCGCATGCCCAGCGACTTCTTCATCCCCGACCCGGAGGGTCACATCCCGAGCGCCGAGGGCTACTTCGGCGCGTTCGGCGGCAAGTTCATCCCGGAGGCCCTCGTCGCCGCCGTGGACGAGGTCGCCGTCGAGTACGACAAGGCGAAGGCCGACCCCGGGTTCGCCCGCGAGCTCGACGATCTGCTCGTCCACTACACCGGCCGCCCCAGCTCCCTGACCGAGGTGCCCCGGTTCGCCGAGCACGCCGGGGGCGCCCGCGTCTTCCTCAAGCGGGAGGACCTCAACCACACCGGCAGCCACAAGATCAACAACGTGCTCGGCCAGGCGCTGCTCACCCGGCGCATGGGCAAGACGCGCGTGATCGCCGAGACCGGCGCGGGTCAGCACGGTGTCGCGACGGCGACCGCCTGCGCCCTGTTCGGCCTCGAGTGCACGATCTACATGGGCGAGATCGACACCCGGCGGCAGGCCCTCAACGTCGCCCGCATGCGCATGCTGGGCGCCGAGGTCGTCGCCGTGAAGTCCGGCAGCCGCACCCTCAAGGACGCCATCAACGAGGCGTTCCGCGACTGGGTCGCCAACGTCGACCGCACGCACTACCTGTTCGGCACCGTCGCGGGACCGCACCCCTTCCCGGCGATGGTCCGCGACTTCCACCGCGTCATCGGGGTCGAGGCCCGCCGCCAGCTCCTGGAGCGCGCCGGACGCCTGCCCGACGCCGCCGTCGCCTGCGTCGGCGGCGGCTCCAACGCGATCGGCCTGTTCCACGCGTTCATCCCCGACGAGGGCGTCCGGCTGATCGGCTGCGAACCCGCGGGACACGGCATCGAGACCGGCGAGCACGCGGCGACCCTCACCGTCGGCGAGCCCGGCATCCTGCACGGCTCCCGCTCCTACGTCCTCCAGGACGACGAGGGCCAGATCACCGAGCCGTACTCGATCTCGGCCGGTCTGGACTACCCGGGCATCGGCCCCGAGCACGCCTATCTGAAGGACTCCGGCCGCGGCGAGTACCGCGCGGTCACCGACGACGCGGCCATGCAGGCGCTGCGGCTGCTGTCGCGCACCGAGGGCATCATCCCCGCCATCGAGAGCGCGCACGCGCTGGCCGGCGCCCTGGAGGTCGGCCGGGAACTCGGCGAGGACGGGCTGATCGTGGTCAACCTGTCCGGGCGCGGCGACAAGGACATGGACACCGCCGCGCGGTACTTCGGCCTGTACGACACCGATGCCGAGGTGGCCGCCGACGCGGCCGACACCGCCGAGATCGAGGGGGACGCCAAGTGAGCGGGAACATGCAGCTGCTGACCGACACCCTGGCCGCGGCGAGGGCCGAGGAGCGCGCGGCGCTCATCGCCTACCTGCCCGCCGGGTTCCCGAGCGTCGACGGCGGCATCGAGGCCGTCAAGGCGGCGATCGAGGGCGGCGCGGACATCGTGGAGGTGGGCCTGCCGCACAGCGACCCGGTGCTCGACGGGCCTGTCATCCAGACCGCCGACGACATCGCCCTGCGCGGCGGCGTACGGATCGCCGACGTGATGCGGACGGTCCGCGAGGCACACCGGGCCACCGGCAGGCCGATCCTCGTCATGACGTACTGGAACCCCGTCGACCGCTACGGCGTCGAGCGGTTCACCGCCGAGCTCGCCGAGGCGGGCGGCGCGGGCTGCATCCTGCCCGACCTGCCCGTGCAGGAGTCGGCGCTGTGGCGCGAGCACGCCGAGAAGCACTCCCTCGCCACGGTCTTCGTGGTCGCACCCAGCAGTCGCGACGAGCGCCTCGCGAAGATCACCGAGGCCGGCAGCGGCTTCGTCTACGCGGCTTCCCTGATGGGCGTCACCGGCACCCGGGAATCCGTCAGCTCGCAGGCCCAGGACCTGGTGCGGCGTACCCGCGCCACCACCGGCCTGCCCGTCTGCGTCGGCCTCGGCGTCTCCAACCCGACCCAGGCCGCCGAGGTCGCCCGCTTCGCCGACGGCGTCATCGTCGGCTCGGCGTTCGTGAAGCGGATGCTGGACGCGCCGGACGACGCGGCCGGCGTCGAGGGTGTCCGCGCCCTGGCCGGTGAACTCGCCAAGGGCGTACGCGGACAGGCGTAGGCGCAGGCACGCACGGGGCGTGGGCGCACGCCGGAGGGCGTGCGCGACACGGAAATGTCCTACGGGTCCCTCGTACGGGTGGACCTGGAGCCGGGGAGGCGCGCTGCGCCTCCCCGGTTCGTTCTGCGGGTGTGAGCGAGAAGAACCGAGAGGGAAAGCGCACCGCCCGGGAGCGGCTGGCGGCCGAGCGCGAGAAGCAGAAGGCCGGCGAGAAGCGGCGGCGGGTGCTCGTCGCGGGCGCCGTTGTGATCGGTGTCCTGGGACTGGCGGCGGTGATCGGCGTCGTCGCGGCGAACGTGGGCAAGGACGACGGTGGTGACGCGGCGGGCCCTGTGGTGGCACCGTCCGGCGCCAAGGGCAAGGACGGCCTCGCCATCCCGGTCGGCAAGGAGAGCGCCCGGTCGACGCTCACCGTCTGGGAGGACTTCCGCTGCCCGGCCTGCAAGGGCTTCGAGCAGGCGTACCGCTCGACGATCCACGAGCTGACGGCCGCCGGACAGCTGAGGACGGAATACCACCTGGCCACGATCATCGACGGCAACATGGGCGGCACCGGTTCGCGCACCGCGGCCAACGCGGCGGCGTGCGCGCAGGACGCCGGGAAGTTCCCCGCGTACCACGACCTGCTCTTCGACAACCAGCCGCAGGAGGCCGACGACGCCTTCGCCGATCCGGCCAAGCTGCTGGAGCTGGCGGGCACAGTGGACGGCCTGGACACGGCCGGGTTCCGCGCGTGCGTCAAGGACGGCAAGCACGACACCTGGGTGACCAGGTCCGGCGAGGCCTTCTCCAAGGGCGGCTTCTCGGGCACCCCGACCGTGCTGCTGAACGGCAAGAACATCTACCAGGACCGGACGATGACCCCGGCGAAGCTGAAGCGGATGGTGCAGCAGGCGGCGAAGGACCCGGGCCAGGGGTGACGGAGGCTTGCCGTCCGTTTCGCCCGCCCGCCGTCCGCCCCTGTAGCCCGCGCCCGTTATGGAGCCGTAGCCGGGCCGGACTCCAGGGGCGCGGCCCGGCACGGTAGCGTCGACCCTGCCATGGAACTTGCCTACATTCCCAGCCCGTCGCGCGGGGTGCTGTACCTCGGCCCCGTCCCGCTGCGCGGCTACGCGTTCTGCATCATCATCGGCGTCTTCATCGCCGTCTGGCTCGGCGGCAGGCGCTGGGTCGCCCGCGGCGGCCGGGACGGCACGGTCGCCGACATCGCCGTCTGGGCGGTGCCGTTCGGTCTGGTCGGCGGTCGGCTCTACCACGTGATCACGGACTACCAGCTGTACTTCAGCGAGGGCCGTGACTGGGTGGACGCCTTCAAGATCTGGGAGGGCGGCCTCGGCATCTGGGGCGCGATCGCGCTCGGCGCGGTCGGCGCGTGGATCGGCTGCCGGCGCCGCGGCATCCCACTCCCGGCGTACGCCGACGCCGTCGCCCCGGGCATCGCGCTCGCGCAGGCCATGGGCCGCTGGGGCAACTGGTTCAACCAGGAGCTGTACGGCAAGTCGACCGACCTGCCGTGGGCGCTGGAGATCACGTCGTCGGCGGACGGCCGGATGCCGGGCACGTACCACCCGACGTTCCTGTACGAGTCGCTGTGGTGCGTCGGTGTCGCGCTGCTCGTCATCTGGGCCGACCGGCGCTTCACGCTGGGCCACGGCCGGGCGTTCGCGCTGTACGTCGCCGCTTACTGCGTGGGCCGGTTCTGGATCGAGTACATGCGCGTCGACGACGCCCACCACATCCTGGGCCTGCGGCTGAACAACTGGACCGCGCTGTTCGTCTTCCTGCTCGCGGTGCTCTGCATCGTGGTGTCGGCGAAGAAGCGGCCCGGCCGCGAGGCCGTGGTGGAACCGGCGGCCAAGGACACCGACCACGGGGGCGACGACTCCACCGACGCCGAGTCCTCCGACGACGCGGAGTCCTCCACCGGTGCGGAGTCCTCCGACGACGCCGGCGCATCCGACGGCTCCGCCACCGAGACCGCCACCGAGACCGGGACCGGGACGGGCGCTCCGGCGACGGAGGCCGGGGAGGCCGCCGGGACGGACGGCGGGACGGCCGCGGAGGCGACGGACGAGGCCGAAGCCGAAGCCGGGAAGGAAGCCGGGACCGAAGCCGGGGACGATGCCAAGGCCGATGCCAAGGCTGAAGCCGGGGACGACGCCGAGGCCGATGCCGGGGCGGAGTCGGCGAAGAAGGTCTGACGCGCGGGAGTGACCCGCTCACTACGGCGACGAGGGCGTCCGGGACACTCCGGGCGCCCTCGTCGTGTGCGTGGCGGACGCCGCACTCAGCGTCGGCGGGACAGCGCCAGCGTGCGGCGGGCCGCCCTGACCACCGCCGCGTCCACGAACCGGCCGTCCGCCAGGGCCTGCGCACCCGCCTGCTGAGCCGCCGCCTTGACGACCGTCTCCGCCTGCTCGATCTCCCGCTGCGTGGGCAGATACGCCCGCTCGATCACCGGGAGCTGACGGGGATGGACGGCGGCCCGGCCCAGGAAGCCCAGGGCCCGGCCGTGCGCGCACGACGCGATCAGCCCCTCCAGGTCACGCGTGTCCGGGTGCACCGACTGGGGCGGTGGGGGGAGTCCGGCCGCCCGCGCCGCGACGATCACCCGGGAGCGGCACCAGTCGAGGCCCGCGTCGTCCCGTACGCCCAGGTCGGCCCGGAGGTCCGCCTCGCCGAGCGCGATGCCCCGCAGCGCGGGATGACAGGAGGCGACGGCGAAGGCGTGCTCGACGCCCAGCGCCGTCTCCAGCAGGGCGTACAGGGGGACATCGCCGGTGCGCAGGGCCGTACCGACCACGTCCTGCGGACGGGTCAGCTTCGGCAGCCGCACACCGGCCATGCCCGGGGCGGGCGCGAGCGCCGCGAGGTCGGCCGCGCCCCAGGGGCCGTCGAGGGCGTTGACCCGGACGTGGACGGGTACCGGGGCCGGCTGCGGTCCGTCGCTCAGCAGCTCGGCGGTGGCGTCGCGGGCGTACGCCTTGCGGTCCGGGGCGACGGCGTCCTCCAGGTCCACGATCACCACGTCCGCACCGGACGCCAGAGCCTTCGTGACGACGTGCGGCCGGTCGCCGGGGGCGTACAGCCAGGTCAGCGGGGTGTCCGTCACAGGGCTCCCTCCGTGCGCAGCGCCGTCAGCTCGGCCGGGGTGAGGCCCAGCGCGGTCAGCACCTCGTCCGTGTCGGCGCCGTGCGGGCGGCCCGCCCAGCGGATCGCGCCGGGTGTGGCCGACAGCCGGAACAGCACGTTCTGCATGCGCAGCGGGCCCAGGTCCGGGTCGTCCACGGTGGTGACGGAGTCCAGCGCCCGGTACTGCGGATCGGTCAGTACGTCCCGTACGTCCTGCACGGGCGCCACCGCCGCCTCCGCCTTCTCGAACGCGGCGAGGACGTCGGTGCGGGAGTGCCGGGCGATCCAGTCGCCGACCGCCGAGTCGATGAGGCCGGCGTGCTCGGCACGGCCGGCGCCCGTCGTGAACCACGGCTCGTCGATCAGCTCCGGCATGCCGACCAGGTGCATCACGCGCTCGGCGACGGACTGCGCCGAGGCGGACACGGCGACCCAGTCGCCGTCGGCGGTGCGGTAGGTGTTGCGCGGCGCGTTGTTCGCCGACCGGTTGCCGGTGCGTGCCTGGACGTGGCCGAGCTGGTCGTACCAGGTGGGCTGCGGCCCCAGCACCGTCAGGATCGGCTCGATGATCGCCATGTCGACCACCTGGCCCTCGCCGGTGCGGTCCCGGGCGGCGAGCGCCGCCAGCACGGCGTACGCGGTGGTGAGGCCGGCGATGGAGTCGGCGAGGCCGAACGGCGGGAGCGTGGGCGGCGCGTCCGGCTCGCCGGTGATCGCCGCGAAGCCGCTCATGGCCTCGGCGAGCGTGCCGAAGCCGGGCCGGTGCGCGTACGGGCCGAACTGGCCGAAGGCCGTGACCCGGGCCAGGACGAGGCGCGGGTTGGCCGCCGACAGCTCGGGCCAGCCGAGGTCCCATTTCTCCAGGGTGCCGGGGCGGAAGTTCTCGACGATCACGTCCGCGCCGGCGGCGAGCTTCAGCAGGGTGTCCCGGCCGCCGGGTTTCGACAGGTCGAGCGTGATGGTGCGCTTGTTGCGGCCGAGCACCTTCCACCACAGGCCGACACCGTCCTTGGACGGGCCGTGGCCGCGGGAGGGATCAGGTTTCCGCGGGTGCTCGACCTTGATCACCTCGGCGCCGAAGTCGCCGAGGAGGGTGGCGGCGAGCGGGCCGGCGAAGAGGGTCGCGAGGTCGAGGACACGCAGGCCGGTCAGCGGACCGTCGGGCGTGGTGCCGGGCCCCGGGGCGGAGGTGGTGCCGGGGGTGGTGCCGGTCGTGGCGGTGGCCGTCATGGGCGGGTGGCCTCCTTGAAGGTGAGGTGGGCGAGGGTGTCGAAACCCGTGCCGTCGAAGTCGCCGACGGAGGTGGCGAGCCGGTTCTTCAGGGGCGCGGTCCAGCGGCCGGGCAGCGCGTCCGGGGAACCGGCGAGGAGCCCGGCGACGCTCCCGGCCGTGGCGCCGTTGGAGTCGGTGTCCCAGCCGCCGGACACGGCACGGCGGATCGAGCCGGAGAAGTCGCCGTCGGCGTGGGTGAGCGCGGCGGCGATCAGGGCGGTGTTGGGCACGGCGTGCACCCAGTGGTGGGTCGCGTCGTAGGCGGCGTGGAGCCGGTCCACGACCTCGTCGAAGTCCTCGTGGGACGCGGCGAGTCCCACGGCATGCCGTACGGCCGCTGCCAGCCGGGAGCCGGGTGGGACGACCGTGAGGCCGGTGCGCAGGCAGGTGTGGACGTCGTGGTCGCCGGTGGTGGCGGTGGCGATCACGGCCGCGGTGAACATCGCCGCGTAGACGCCGTTCGCGGTGTGGGTGAGGGTGGCGTCGCGGTGGGCCTGCCCGGCCGCCGCGGCCGGATCGCCCGGGTTGGTCCAGCCGTGCACGTCGGCACGGATCAGGGCGCCGATCCACTCGCGGAACGGGTTGCGGTACCGGGCGGTCAGCGGGGGCTCCAGGCCGGTCAGCAGGTTGCGGTAGGCGACGCGCTCCGCGGTGAAGGTGCGGCCCGCGGGCAGTTCGTCCAGCCAGAGGCGGGCCACGTCGGCGGTGGTGAAGGACCGGCCGTGGCGGCACAGCAGCATGAGGCCGAGGACGGGGTGATCGAGGTCGTCGTCCTCGGGCATGCCGTCGATGTTCTCGGCGAGGCTCGTGGCGGCCGAGCGGCGGTTCCAGGGGTGCGCGGTGAGAAGTTCCGCCGGGACGCCACGGGCCGTGAACCAGCCGGTCAGCGGCCAGTTACCGGCGGCGCGGGCCAGGGCGCGGATGGCGTGGAGGGGGAGTTTCTCGACGGGCTTGCCCAGCAGACAGCCGGCGGCGCGGCCGAGCCAGGCGGCTTCCAGGCGGGAGCGCAGGGCGGGGCCGGGGGGTCCGGTGGCGGACTCCGGACGGCGGGCTGTCGCGTCCGGGCGGCCGGGGGCCGGGTCGCTCGGGTGGGAGCGCGGGGCGGTGTCGGGGGGTCCGGTGGGCGACTCGGGACGGCGTGCTGTCACATCTGGGCGGCCGGGGGCCGGGTCGCTCGGCCAGTCGGGGCACAAGGCCCTGATCCGGGCCAGGTCGGTCGGTTCGGCGTCGGCCAGTGCGCCGGGCAGGTCGGCGAGTTCGTCCAGCAGGTCGTTCGCGAGCCGCCGCAGACGGTGGGAGGCGGGGCGCTCGGAGGCGCCGGCACGGAGCGGGGCCTCCGGGCCGCCCGCCGCCCGCCACCGCTGCGCGACCACCGACGCCGCACGGCCGTCCAGCGCCGCCTGCCGCAGTTCGTGCCCGATCAGGTCCTCGGGCTGCACCCACGTCAGGCGGAGCATCCCGCGCCTCCGAGCTGAGCGAACGCCGCCTCGTGCGACCGGCGCCGCGCCACGTCCCGTGCGAAGACCTCCCGCGCGACCCCGGTGAGTGTCCGGCCCGGTTCCCACAGGTCCAGGCGGCTGGCGTCGGCGACCTTCTTCGCCCAGTCCTCCGGCACGGCCGAGCCCAGCGCGCCTGCGACCGCCCCGGCCATGGTGGCGATGGAGTCGCAGTCGCGCCCGTAGTTCACCGCGCCCAGCACGGCGTGCCGCCAGTCGCCGCGCGCGACGACCAGCATGCCGAGGGCGATCGGCAGTTCCTCGACGGCGTGCAGCCGGGACGGGCGTCGGGCGCCCAGCGACGGCGCGCGGTAGTCGGGGCCCACCGTGTCGTACGGGGCCACCGCCTCCCGCAGCGGTACCAGCGCCGACTCGAAGTCGCTGTACCGCGCCGCCACGTCGCAGACCCGCTCGATCGCCGCCCGCGTGCCGTCCTTCGCCAGGGCCAGGCAGGCCGCCACCACCGAGTCCGCCGTCGCGCCCGGCGCGCAGGCCGCCGCGACCGCCGCCGCGAGGACACCCGCCGCCTCCCTGCCGTACGACGACTGGTGCGCGCCCGCCACGTCCAGCGCCTCGGCGTACGCGCCCGCCGGGTTGGCCGCGTTGACCAGGCCGACCGGGGCCATGTACATCGCGGCGCCGCAGTTGACGATGTTGCCGGTGCCGGCCTCGCGCGGGTCGACGTGGCCGTAGTGCAGGCGGGCCACGAGCCACTTCTCCGCGAGGAAGACCCGATGGAGGGGGAGCGCCTCGGCCTCCAGCTCCGGGATCCAGCGCGGGTTCGTCATCAGATCCGGCACCAGGTGGCCGTCGACGGCGTACGCGTCGAGGTGGTCGCGGACCCGCGCGTACACCCGGACCAGCGCGTGCGTCATCAGGGTGTCGTCGGTGACGTGGCCGTCGCCCTTGTGGTACGGGGCGATGGGGCGGGCGGTGCGCCACGCGTCGCCGTTCCAGGGGCCGACGACGCCGTGCACCCGGCCGCCGTGCCGCTCGAGGATCTGGTCGGGGGAGTAGCCCTCGACGGGGCCGCCGAGCGCGTCACCGACGGCCGCGCCGACGAGGGCGCCGGTGATCCGGTCCTCCAGACACGTCTCGGAGCATGTCTCGGAGTCTCGGGGATTTTCTTGGCTTCTGGGCGTCATGCCCGAATCATCCCCCCGGCGGGGCCGGTTGTACGGCTTCCAGGAGTCCGGCGAGTTCCACCAGGTCGGTGCCGGTGAGGCGGGGCAGGGCGCAGCCGGACAGGGTGCGGCAGGTCTCCCGCCAGGACGCGGGGATCGCGGCGCCGCCGCCGAGCGCGCCGGTCAGGGCACCGGCCAGGGCGGGCGCCGAGTCCGCCACCCGGGACAGGCAGGCCGCCGCCGGAACCGCCTCCGCGATCCTGCCGTGGGCCGCGCGGGCCAGGGCGAGGGCGACCGGGACGGTCTCGGCGGCGGCGATGCCGTAGCTGTAGACGTGGTCGACGATCTGGTGCTCCAGACGCGGTACGAGGTCGAAGGCGCCGTCCGCGTCCCGGGCGAGCGCGAGCGCGTGCCGGGCGTTGCGGCCGATCTCCGTCGACTCGGGCAGCTCGGCGAGCGCCGCAGACACGCACGCCGTCACGTCCGCGCCGGCCAGGGCGCACGCGACGGCCGCCGCCATGGCCCGCGCGCCGTGCACACCGTCGCCGTCCTGTGTGTAGCGGGCGTCGAACTCGGCGAGAGCGGCGGCGCGGCACGGGTCGCCGGGATGGGCGACGGCCAGGACACAGGCGCGCACGCAGGCGGCGTCGTCGAAGAAGTGCGGGTTGTCGTGGCCGGAGGCGGGCGGGCGCAGACCGGTGGCGAGGTTGCCGAGACCGGCCCGCACCGAGATGCGGGCGCGCAGCGGGAGGACGGCCGACTCGATCTCGGGGGCGCGTTCGGCCGCGGCGGCGACCTCCGCGGCGACCGCGTTCCAGGTCAGGTCGATGGCGGCGCGGGTGCGGCGCTCCCGGCTGAGATCCCCCTGTACGTCGTCGTCGCCGGCCCGCAGTACGGCCTCCGCCGCGAAGGCCGCCCACTCGGCGTCGTCGGAGGGGCCGAGGCAGAGGGGCTCCGGGGGCTGGTTGAGGGCGATCGGGACGGGGAGGGTGGTCGTCGCGTTGTGCTCGGCGAAGGTGTCCAGCTCGCGGGTGAGGCGTCGGGTCCACTCCGGCATCCGCGCGGCCCGGTGGCGGGCGGCGGGCCAGCCGGCGGCGTCGCCCGCGGCGAGCCCCAGGAGCAGGCCCTCCACCCGGCGGTGATTCCTCCCGGCCCGGGCCACGCCTTCGGCCGGCGGTTTCTGTGTCCCCTCCGCGCTCCCCGGGCGGCCCTCGCCTCCGGGTGCGGGCGGCCACGGCCGGAGGTCCGCGCCGTCGGCGACCGCGGGTGGTGCCGTGGGTGCCTGTGCCTGCGTTTGCGGCACTTGTGCCTGCGGTGCCTGTGCCTGTGGTGCCTGTGGTGCCTGTGGTGCTTGCGGTGCTTGCGCCTGTGTCTGCGGCACCTGTGCCTGCGGTGCCACCGGTGCCGGTGCCGGTGCCGGTGCCTGTGCCTGCGCTCGTGGCGCCCGCGTCTGCGCGGCTCGCGCGGGTGATGCCTGCGGCTGCGGTGCCTGCGCTGACCGCGTCACAACGTCTCCCTCCCCGCCACCAGCAGATCCGCCACGTCCAGGACGTGATGGCCCGCCATCGCCGGCAGGCAGCTTCCGCGCGCCGGGCCGATCGCCGCCGCCCACGGGGCCGGGACGGCGGACGCACCGCGGGTCGCGCCGGCCAGGGCGCCCGCGACCGCCGCCGTGGTGTCGGCGTCGCGCCCCATGTTCACGGCCGTCAGCACCGCCTGCTCGAAGTCGCCGTCGGCCGCCGCGTACGCGCCGAACGCCAGGGCCACCGCCTCCGGGGCCAGGTCGGTCCACGGATAGCCGCCGACGACGACCGCCGAACGGACCGCCCGTTCGCCGCGGTGGGCGACGGCCACGGCCCGGCGCAGCGAGCGGGCCGTCCAGGAGTCGTCCGGCACCACCGCGAGCGCCGACGCCACCACGGCCATGGCGGGCGCGCCCGCCATCGCCGCCGCGACCCCGGCCGCCACCGCCTGGCCGCCGTAGATGCCCTCCCCGTCGTGGCTGACCGAGCCGTCGATGGCGACGAGCCGGGCGGCCTCGGCGGGGCGGCCCGCGGCGAACACCCCGAACGGCGCGGCGCGCATCGCGAGCCCGTCGCTCCAGGCGTGCCGGTGCTGTGCCGAGATCGGTGCGGCGAGCCCGCGGCGCAGGTTCTCCAGGGTGCCCCGCTCGCTGAACCCCGCGCCCCGGAACGGCCCCTCGTCGCGGTCGGCGATCCATTCGTGCCAGGCCGCCTCCACGTGGGCCGTGGTGAGCGCCGAGCCGTGCCGTGCCAGCAGGCGCCCGGAGAAGATCGCGTACTCGGTGTCGTCCGTACCGGCCGGGGTGTCCGCGACGTATCCGGTGATCCGGCCCCAGCGGGCGCGAATCTCGGAGGGCTTCATGTTCTCGGCCGGGGCGCCCAGCGCGTCGCCGACGGCGAGGCCCAGCAGCGCGCCGCGGGCCCGTTCGCGCAGCCCGGCGGCGTCCCCGGCCGCCGGGACCGGGGGACTGCAGACGATCGATGCCATACGCGGGCTCTCCTCCCAGGGGTGCCTCGCGGGGCGCCCGAGGGCGCGGAACCCCTTGTGCGGAACTGTCCCCGGCGCGGCGCCCCGCGCAGCCCCACGCGCCCCAGAACCACCCGGTCGACTTCTGCGCGCCCCACGTCACGCAAGGACAGGAGAGGCAAAACCGCAGGTTAGCCGAGCCTTTCCTTGCTGGCGGACCCGAAATGAACGGCGTAACTTTGCTGTTGTCGAAAAGTGGAACTCGTCCAAGAGTGCGTCCGAGGGCGTGCTCTCGTCCTCGTCCGGGAATTCGCCCGACGGAACTCTGGGGGACCGGTATGGCCATCATCGAGACCGAGGCGGCGCTGCACGCGGCGCACCGCGACAACCACACCCACCGTGATGTCAACGGCGGCTGGCTGCGTCCCGCGGTCTTCGGCGCGATGGACGGCCTGGTCTCCAACCTCGCCCTGATGACCGGTGTCGCCGGTGGCCAGGCCGGCCAGCACACCGTCGTCCTGAGCGGACTCGCCGGCCTCGCCGCGGGCGCCTTCTCCATGGCGGCGGGCGAGTACACCTCCGTCGCCTCCCAGCGCGAGCTGGTCGAGGCCGAGCTGGACGTCGAGCGCGGCGAGCTGCGCAGGCACCCCAAGGACGAGGAAGCCGAACTCGCCGCGCTCTACGAGTCCCGCGGCGTCGAGCCGGAGCTCGCCCGCGAGGTGGCCCGGCAACTGTCGCGCGACCCCGAGCAGGCCCTGGAGATCCACGCCCGCGAGGAGCTCGGCATCGATCCCGGCGACCTGCCCTCCCCCGCGGTCGCGGCCGGGTCGTCGTTCGGCTCGTTCGCGCTCGGTGCCCTGCTGCCCGTCCTGCCGTACCTGCTCGGCGCGAGCGCTCTGTGGCCCGCCGTGGTGCTCGCGCTCGCCGGGCTGTTCCTGTGCGGCGCGGTCGTGGCCAGGGTGACGACGCGGACCTGGTGGTACAGCGGCCTGCGGCAGCTCGCCCTCGGTGGCGCGGCGGCCGGTGTGACGTACGCCCTGGGCGTGATGTTCGGAACGGTCCTGGGGTGAAGCTCCTGCTCGTGCGCGGGACCGCCTGCGCGGCCGGCACCTGTTACCCGCTGGTTTCGAATGCGTGACCATCGGGCATGAGCCTCTAGCGTTGCGGGCAATGAGGCCTGCGGTGCGCATCCGCGGCGCGGGCGACGACGCCCAAACCGTCATCGGGACGACGGACATCGATCTGTCCGTGTCGACCCGGCCCCCACAGCCTCCGCCGACCGGCGCGGTACCCCCGCCGCGACCTCTCTGGTGTCCGCATGGTGGAACGACGTATCCGGTTTCCGAGAACCGCTCCATCATGTAACCTGCACGAAATTTTGCACTCAAGCAGAGGGCCAACGTCGTCCCTCGGCACGCGAACATGCCAGATGACGACGACGGGAGAGCCGATGCGTACGCCGCGCCAGCCGTCCCAGCACTCCGCGAATGGCCAGAACTGGTCCTTCATGGATGCTCGCCCTGCTGCGCAGGGTATGTACGACCCCCGCAACGAGCACGACGCCTGCGGCGTCGGCTTCGTCGCCACTCTCACCGGCGAGGCGTCCCATACGCTGGTCGATCAGGCCCTCACCGTGCTGCGCAACCTGGAGCACCGGGGCGCCACCGGCTCCGAGCCGGACTCCGGCGACGGCGCCGGCATCCTCTCCCAGGTGCCCGACGCGTTCTTCCGCGAGGTGGCCGGATTCGAGCTGCCCGAGCCCGGCGCGTACGCGGTCGGCATCGCCTTCCTGCCCGAGGGCTCCGCAGGCCCCGAAGGCGCCGGCGGCGCCCGGGGCCCGGTGGACGCCCTCACCACCGCCGTCTCACAGATCGAGACGATCGCCGCCGACGAGGGACTGACCGTCCTCGGCTGGCGCGAGGTCCCGGTCGCCCCCCAGTTGCTCGGCGCCACCGCCCGCTCCACGATGCCCGCCTTCCGGCAGATCTTCGTCTCCGACGGCGGCAGCAAGGGCATCGACCTCGACCGCAAGGCGCTGGTGCTGCGCAAGCGCGCCGAGCGCGAGGCCGGCGTGTACTTCCCGTCGCTCTCCGCGCGGACCATCGTCTACAAGGGCATGCTGACCACCGGCCAGCTGGAGCCCTTCTTCCCGGACCTGTCCGACCGCCGCTTCGCCTCCGCCATCGCGCTCGTGCACTCCCGGTTCTCCACGAACACCTTCCCGTCGTGGCCGCTCGCGCACCCGTACCGCTTCGTCGCGCACAACGGTGAGATCAACACCGTCAAGGGCAACCGCAACTGGATGGTCGCCCGCGAGTCGCAGCTCGTCTCGGACCTCCTCGGCTCCGACGACCGGGCCATCGAGCGGATCTTCCCGGTCTGCACGCCCGACGCCTCCGACTCCGCGTCCTTCGACGAGGTGCTCGAACTGCTGCACCTCGGCGGGCGTTCCCTGCCGCACTCCGTGCTGATGATGATTCCGGAGGCGTGGGAGAACCACGACTCCATGGACCCTGCCCGGCGCGCCTTCTACCAGTTCCACTCCAACCTGATGGAGCCCTGGGACGGCCCCGCCTGCGTCACCTTCACCGACGGCGTCCAGGTCGGCGCCGTACTCGACCGCAACGGTCTGCGCCCCGGCCGCTACTGGGTCACCGACGACGGCCTCGTCGTCCTCGGCTCCGAGGTCGGCGTCCTCGACATCGACCCGGCGAAGGTCGTCCGCAAGGGCCGCCTGCAGCCCGGCCGGATGTTCCTCGTGGACACCGCCGAGCACCGCATCATCGAGGACGACGAGATCAAGGCGCAGCTCGCCGCCGAGCAGCCGTACGCCGAATGGCTGGACGCCGGCGAGATCGAGCTGAGCGACCTGCCCGAGCGCGAGCACATCGTGCACACGCACGCCTCGGTCACCCGCCGCCAGCAGACCTTCGGCTACACCGAGGAGGAGCTGCGCGTCATCCTCGCGCCGATGGCCAAGGCCGCCGCCGAGCCGATCGGTTCGATGGGCACCGACTCGCCGATCGCCGCGCTGTCCGACCGTCCGCGGTTGCTGTTCGACTACTTCACGCAGCTGTTCGCGCAGGTCACCAACCCGCCGCTGGACGCCATCCGGGAAGAGCTGGTCACCTCCCTGCGGTCCTCGCTCGGCCCGCAGGGCAACCTGCTGGAGCCCGCCGCAGCGTCCTGCCGCTCCGTCGTGCTGCCCTTCCCGGTCATCGACAACGACGAGCTGGCCAAGCTCATCCACATCAACGCCGACGGCGACATGCCCGGCTTCAAGGCCGCCACGCTGTCCGGCCTGTACCGGGTGCACGGCGGCGGCGACGCGCTGGCCGCCCGCATCGAGGACATCTGCGCCGAGGCCGACGCCGCCATCGAGAACGGCGCCCGCCTCATCGTCCTGTCCGACCGGCACTCCGACGCCGAGCACGCGCCGATCCCGTCGCTGCTGCTGACCGCGGCCGTCCACCACCACCTCATCGGCACCAAGCAGCGCACCCAGGTGGGCCTGCTGGTCGAGGCCGGAGACGTGCGCGAGGTCCACCACGTCGCCCTGCTGATCGGCTACGGCGCCGCCGCGGTCAACCCGTACCTGGCGATGGAGTCCGTCGAGGACCTGGTCCGTGCAGGGACGTTCCTGCCCGGCATGGAACCCGAGCAGGCGATCCGCAACCTGATCTACGCCCTCGGCAAGGGCGTCCTGAAGGTCATGTCCAAGATGGGCATCTCGACCGTGGCCTCCTACCGCGGTGCGCAGGTCTTCGAGGCGGTCGGCCTGGACGACGCCTTCGTCACGAAGTACTTCAACGGCACCACCACCAAGATCGGCGGCGTCGGCATCGACGTCGTCGCCGAGGAGGTCGCCGCCCGGCACGCCAAGGCGTACCCCGCCTCGGGCATCGCCCCGGCACACCGCGCGCTGGACATCGGCGGCGAGTACCAGTGGCGCCGCGAGGGCGAGCCGCACCTGTTCGACCCGGAGACGGTCTTCCGCCTCCAGCACTCCACGCGCTCCGGCCGCTACGACATCTTCAAGAAGTACACCGACCGTGTGAACGAGCAGTCCGAGCGCCTCATGACACTGCGCGGCCTGTTCGGCTTCACGTCGGACCGGGAGCCGATCCCCGTCGAGGAGGTCGAGCCGGTCTCCGAGATCGTCAAGCGGTTCTCGACCGGCGCCATGTCGTACGGCTCCATCTCGCGGGAGGCGCACGAGACGCTCGCCATCGCCATGAACCAGCTGGGCGGCAAGTCCAACACCGGTGAGGGCGGGGAGGACCCGGATCGCCTGTACGACCCGGCGCGGCGGTCCAGCATCAAGCAGGTGGCCTCCGGCCGCTTCGGCGTGACCTCCGAGTACCTGGTCAACTCCGACGACATCCAGATCAAGATGGCCCAGGGCGCCAAGCCCGGCGAGGGCGGCCAGCTGCCCGGCCACAAGGTGTACCCGTGGGTGGCGAAGACCCGGCACTCGACGCCGGGCGTGGGCCTCATCTCCCCGCCGCCGCACCACGACATCTACTCCATCGAGGACCTGGCCCAGCTGATCCACGACCTGAAGAACGCGAACCCGCGGGCCCGGATCCACGTCAAGCTGGTCTCCGAGGTCGGTGTCGGCACGGTCGCCGCGGGTGTCTCCAAGGCGCACGCGGACGTCGTGCTCATCTCGGGCCACGACGGCGGTACGGGCGCCTCCCCGCTCACCTCGCTCAAGCACGCGGGCGGCCCCTGGGAGCTCGGCCTCGCCGAGACCCAGCAGACGCTGCTGCTCAACGGCCTGCGCGACCGGATCGTCGTCCAGACCGACGGCCAGCTGAAGACCGGCCGTGACGTCGTGATCGCCGCGCTGCTCGGCGCCGAGGAGTTCGGCTTCGCGACCGCGCCGCTGGTCGTGTCCGGCTGCGTCATGATGCGCGTCTGCCACCTGGACACCTGCCCGGTCGGCATCGCCACGCAGAACCCGGTGCTCAGGGAACGGTTCTCCGGCCAGGCCGAGTACATCGTCAACTTCTTCCGGTTCATCGCCGAGGAGGTCCGCGAGATCCTCGCCGAGCTGGGCTTCCGCTCCGTCGAGGAGGCCGTCGGCCACGCCGAGACCCTCGACGTCACGCGTGCCGTGGATCACTGGAAGGCGCAGGGCCTGGACCTTGCGCCGCTGTTCCACGTGCCCGAGCTGCCCGAGGGCGCGGTGCGCCACCAGGTGATCGCGCAGGACCACGGCCTGGAGAAGGCGCTCGACAACGAGCTGATCAGGCTCGCCGCCGACGCCCTGAACGCCGAGTCCGCCACCGGGGCGGCGCCGGTGCGCGCCCAGGTCGCCATCCGCAACATCAACCGCACGGTCGGCACCATGCTCGGTCACGAGGTGACGAAGAAGTTCGGCGGTGCGGGTCTGCCCGACGACACCGTCGACATCACCTTCACCGGTTCCGCCGGCCAGTCCTTCGGCGCCTTCGTGCCGCGCGGTGTCACGCTGCGCCTGGAGGGCGACGCCAACGACTACGTCGGCAAGGGCCTCTCCGGCGGACGGCTCGTCGTCCGCCCGGACCGCGGCGCCGACCACCTCGCCGAGTACAGCGTCATCGCCGGCAACACCATCGGCTACGGCGCGACCGGCGGCGAGATGTTCCTGCGTGGCAAGGTCGGCGAGCGGTTCTGCGTGCGCAACTCCGGTGCGCTGGTCGTCGCCGAGGGCGTGGGCGACCACGGCTGCGAGTACATGACCGGCGGCCGGGCGGTCGTCCTCGGCGAGACGGGCCGCAACTTCGCGGCCGGCATGTCGGGCGGCGTCGCGTACGTCATCGACCTCGACCGGGACCACGTCAACGCCGGCAACCTGGCCGCCGTCGAGGCGCTGGACGAGGCCGACCGGCAGTGGCTGCGCGACGTGATCCGCCGCCACCGGGAGGAGACCGGCTCGACCGTCGCCGAGAAGCTCCTGGCCGAGTGGGACACGGCCGCCGAACGCTTCAGCAAGATCATCCCCAGCACGTACAAGGCAGTGCTCGCCGCCAAGGACGCCGCCGAGCGAGCCGGGCTCTCCGAGTCCGACACCCACGAGAAGATGATGGAGGCGGCGATCAATGGCTGACCCGAAGGGCTTCCTGAACCACGGGCGCGAAGTCGCCACGTCCCGCCCGGTCGAAGAGCGCGTCAAGGACTGGAACGAGGTCTACGTCCCCGGCTCCCTGCTGCCGATCATCAGCAAGCAGGCCGGCCGCTGCATGGACTGCGGCATCCCGTTCTGCCACAACGGCTGCCCGCTCGGGAACCTCATCCCCGAGTGGAACGACTACGCCTACCGCGAGGACTGGTCGGCCGCGCAGGAGCGCCTGCACGCCACCAACAATTTCCCGGAGTTCACGGGCCGCCTGTGCCCGGCCCCGTGCGAGTCGGCATGCGTGCTCGGCATCAACCAGCCGCCGGTGACGATCAAGAACGTCGAGGTCTCCATCATCGACAAGGCGTGGGAGACCGGGGACGTCGCCGCGCAGATCCCCGAGCGCCTGTCGGGCAAGACCGTCGCCGTCGTCGGCTCGGGCCCGGCCGGTCTGGCCGCCGCGCAGCAGCTGACCCGGGCCGGCCACACGGTCGCCGTCTACGAGCGCGCGGACCGCGTCGGCGGCCTCCTGCGGTACGGCATCCCCGAGTTCAAGATGGAGAAGCGGCACATCAACCGCCGTATCGAGCAGATGCGCGCGGAGGGCACCCGGTTTCGCACCGGCGTCGAGATCGGCCGCGACCTGACGTCGACCGACCTGAAGAAGCGGTACGACGCGGTCGTCCTGGCCGTCGGCGCCACCACCGCCCGCGACCTGCCGGTCCCCGGCCGCGAGCTCCACGGCATCCACCAGGCCATGGAGTACCTGCCGCTGGCCAACAAGGTGCAGGAGGGCGACTTCGTGGCGCCCCCGATCACCGCCGAGGGCAAGCACGTCGTGGTCATCGGCGGCGGCGACACCGGCGCGGACTGCGTGGGCACCGCCCACCGCCAGGGCGCGGCGTCCGTCACGCAGCTGGAGATCATGCCGAGGCCGGGCGAGGAGCGCGGCGCGCACCAGCCGTGGCCGACCTTCCCGATGCTGTACAAGGTCACCTCCGCGCACGAGGAGGGCGGCGAGCGCGTCTACTCCGTGTCCACCACCCACTTCGAGGGCGACGAGGACGGCAACGTCCAGTGGCTGCACCTGACCGAAGTGGAGTTCTCCGACGGCGGGCTCCACCAGAAGCCGGGCACGGAGCGCAGGATCCCCGCCCAGCTGGTCACGCTGGCGATGGGCTTCACCGGCACCGACCGCGAGAACGGCCTCGTGGACCAGTTCGGCCTGGAGCTGGACGAGCGGGGTAACATCGCCCGCGACGCCGACTACCACACCAACGTGCCGGGCGTGTTCGTCGCCGGTGACGCCGGCCGCGGACAGTCCCTCATCGTGTGGGCGATCGCGGAGGGCCGCTCCGCCGCCCGCGGCGTCGACCGCTTCCTGACCGGCGCCAGCGACCTGCCGGCCCCGATCCGTCCGACGGACCGCGCCCTCATGGCGTGACACGCCGGATCACAAAGGTGACCTGACGGTCATTCATAAAGCGTCCCGTACAAAGGCGTACGGAACACTGGCGGCGTCTGCCTCACTGTCCCCGACCGGACGACATGGCAGGCGCCGCCGCATGTGCCCGCACGCCCCGGCGGGGCCTCACCGGGGAACCCGGTACGTCTCCCCGTACACCGCCCACGTCAGCGGCGTGGCCAGTCTCAGGTTGCCCTCGCGCAGGAAGCGGCGCTGGGCCGTGTCGACGCGGGACGTGTCGGCGTCCGGTCGCTTCGCCAGCATGGCGGCCCGGCGCACGTCGAGGAACGCCGTCAGGAAGGCCTTCTCGTCGCCGCCCTCGTCCGGCGTCCTGGCCCTGGTCAGGGCCTTCTCGCGCAGGCCGTAGAAGCCGTCCGGACGGGCGTCGGGGCCGTGGAGGACCATCGCGTCGTAGTACGCGAACTGGCCGAGCGTGCCCAGGCCGTCGAGCTTGGCCATGCGCACCGCCGGATCGAAGTAGACCCGGTCGCGCTCCGCCTCCTGCGCCGCGCGGAACGCCGGCTTCGCCGACTCGGCACGCCACGCGTCCGTGAAGCCCGGGTCGAGGCCCTCGTGGGAGTCCGTGCCGTCCACCTCGCGCAGCGCGGGCAGGTACGCGGCCAGGCCGTTGTCCGGGTGCTTCCTCGTGTAGCGCTCCACGAGGGTCAGCAGGTCGTGGGTGCCGGTGCAGAAGCCGACGACGCCCGCCGTGTAGCCCTCGCCGTCGCCGAGGTCCTCGATCGAGCCGTACGTCTCGCGCCAGCGCAGCGTGGAGTTCTCGGCGCTCGCCAGGATCTGCTGGGCGAGTTCCTTCTTCGCCGGACCGGCCAGGCCGGGCGGCCTGCTCGCGACGAGCGCGTCGTCCTTGGCCCGCTCCGACTCGGCGCGTTCCTTGGCGGCCTCGCGGGCATCGGGCGAGGCCGACACGGCCGGGCCCGCGGGCGCCCCACCGGACTCGCCCGGCCCCAGCACGTAGACCACCGCGGTCGCGACGACGGGGACCGCCGCCAGCCACAGCACACCCGGGCGCCTCACGGGGCGACACCTCCACCGGTCAGATCCGTCACCCCGGCCACCGTCAGGACCGCCAGCAGCGCCAGCAGCCCCAGGCAGGCCCCCGCCTGCACCGGCACCCGGCGCCGGTCCCGGGGCGCGTAGGCATACGCCAGCGCCACCGCGCCGCCCACCAGCAGCCCGCCGACGTGCGCCTGCCAGGACGCCCAGCGGGCCGAGAGGAGCAGCCACAGCAGCAGGAACGCCATGGACCGGTTGACGGCCGCCATGTCGGCACCGACACGACGGGCCACCACGTAGTACGCCGCGCCCACGCCGAAGAGCGCGCCCGAGGCACCGACCGTGCTCTGCCCGGCGTCGGTGGCGAGCAGCACCAGCACCGAACCGCCGAGCGCCGACATCAGATACAGGGCCAGGTACCGGACCCGGCCCAGCTGGACCTCCACGACCCGGCCGAGCTGCCACAGCGCGAGCATGTTCATCACGATGTGCGCGATCCCGAACGTGCCCTCGGCCGGCTCCAGGTGCAGGAACGCGCCGGTGAGCATCCGGTACCACTCACCCGCGACGACACCCTGGGCGTCGAAGTCCGCCGAGTACTCGGGCTGGAACACGTAGAAGCCGCCGTCCGGGCCGGCCAGCCGGGCGCCCACCATCGCGAAGCGGTCCACGAGCTCCGGCCGCACCGTCTCGGCCAGGTAGGCGAGGACGTTCAGCGCGATGAGCGCGTACGTCGCGACGGGCACCGCCGTGATGCGGCCGCCGACCAGGGTGCGCGCCTGCCGCACCGACCGCGCGCCCTGCCTGACGCACTCCGGGCACTGGTGGCCGACCGCCGCCTCGCGCATGCAGCCGGGGCAGATGAACCGCTCGCAGCGCGTGCAGCGGACGTAGCACTCCACCTCGGGGTGGCGGTAGCAGGTGGTGACGGTGGACTCGGGATCCACGGGCCGGCTCCTCGCAGGGCTGGGACGGACGGTGAGCCGGTGGGGTCGGCGGCGAACAAGGTAACGAACACTCAGGGACAAAGGGTAAGCCGGGGCCGCCCCGACGGCGTACGAGCTTCCCGCCCGGCCGACGGACACCCGCCGGGGGAACCGTCGGGACGTGGCCGACGCCCGGTCCCCGGGAACCGTCCCCCCGGCCGACCGCCTGCTCGGGGTGCCGGCCTGCGCGTACCCGTCCCGGCGGTGCCCGTCCCGTACGGTGCTGACCGCCGCGCGCCCCGGGCCCGGCGAGTCGTACGCTGAACCACCATGACCACCAGCCACACCGGCGCCGCCGGCCCCGCCGTCCGTGCGGAACTCGACCGGCTGCGCGAGAGCATCGACAACATCGACGCGGCCGTCGTCCACATGCTCGCCGAGCGCTTCAAGTGCACCCAGCAGGTCGGCCACCTCAAGGCCGCCCACCGGCTGCCGCCCGCCGACCCCGGCCGTGAGGCCCGCCAGATCGCCCGGCTGCGCGCCCTCGCCGAGGACGCAAGACTCGACCCGGCCTTCGCCGAGAAGTTCCTGAACTTCATCATCGGCGAGGTCATCCGCCACCACGAGCGCATCGCCGAGGACGCCGAGAAGAGCACCCCGGCGGCCGACTGACCTCGGCAGACGTCCTGGGGAGTGACAAGACGGCCGACAAGGTGCATTCTGCTGTGCACTCCATGTCAGCTGACGAGCACAACCCGTCAGCCTCGGGCCCAAACTGGTCGCCCATCCGGCTGCCAGGAGGGAGGGACGTCGGGCCATGCCGTCGGATACCGGAATCCTCATCGTCGACGACCGCGAGGACACCCTGTTCGCGCTGGAGAACGCCCTGGCCCCGCTGGGCTACCGGCTCAGCCGGGCCGCCGGCGGCGAAGAAGCGCTCAAGCAGCTGCTGCGCGGCCGTGTCGGCCTGGTCCTGCTGGACGTGCGCATGCCCGGCATCAGCGGCCTCGACGTGGTGCGCTACATGCGGCTCAGGGAACAGACCCGGAGCATCCCCGTCGTCCTGCTCACCGGCTTCGGGCGGGACCACGCCCTGGCCGCCGCCGCCCACGGACTCCACGTCGCCGACATCGTCAGCAAGCCCGTCGACCCGGCGGGCCTGCGCACCAAGATCCGCTACCTCTTCGACGCGCACCAGCGCCAGCTCGCCCTCCAGGACGAAGTGAGCGAACTGCGCGCCCTGCTCGCCGCCCCGTCCGGCCCCGCCGCGCTCCTGCCGAGGCCCGCCGCCCGGTCACACCCCGACACCCTGGTGGTTCCGCAGCGGACCGGTGGCCGTGACCGCGCAGGGGAGCTGGGCAGGGAGCACACCGGGGAACTGGAGAGCGACCGGACATAGTCCGTGAACCGGTCCGCCCCTGTGCCGCGACCACGCCATCAGGCAGCATGTCGTTCATGTCCGTACTGACGCGCGACGAAGCGCAGACCCGTGCCAGGCTCCTCGACGTCCACCGCTACACGATCGAACTCGATCTGACGACCGGCGACGAGACCTTCGACTCCCGCACCACGATCCGGTTCACCGTCCGCGAGGACGAGGCCGGCACGGACACCTTCGTCGAGGTCAAGCCCGCCGAGCTGCGCACCGTCACCCTCGACGGACAGCCCCTCGACCCGGACACCCTGGACGGCAACCGGCTGCCGCTGAAGAACCTCACCCCCGGCGAGCACGACCTGCGCGTCGACGCCGTCATGCGGTACTCCCGCACCGGCGAGGGCATGCACCGCTTCACCGACCCCTCCGACGGCGAGACCTACGTCTACACCCAGATGTTCCTGGACGACGTGCAGCGCGTCTTCGCCGCCTTCGACCAGCCCGACCTCAAGGCCGTCTTCGACCTTGCCGTCACGGTCCCCGAGAGCTGGACCGTCCTCGCCAACGGCATCACCGAACACCTCGGCCACGGCCGCTGGCGGGCCGCCCCCACCCCGCTCATCGCCACCTACCTGGTCGCCGTCGCCGCGGGCCCCTGGCACTCGGTCCGCGCCGAACACCGCGGCCTGCCCCTCGGCCTGCACTGCCGACGCTCCCTCGCCCCCCACCTCGACGTGGACGCCGGCGAACTCCTCGACATCACCCGGCAGTGCTACGACCGCTACCACGAGAAGTTCGAGGAGCCCTATCCCTTCGACTCCTACGACCAGGCGTTCGTCCCCGAGTTCAACGCCGGCGCCATGGAGAACCCCGGACTCGTCACCTTCCGCGACGACTTCGTCTTCCGGTCCGCCGTCACCGACACCGAACGCCAGACGCGCGCGATGGTCGTCGCCCACGAGATGGCCCACATGTGGTTCGGCGACCTCGTTACCCTGCGCTGGTGGGACGACATCTGGCTCAACGAGTCCTTCGCCGAGTACATGGGCTACCAGACCCTCACCGAGGCCACCCGCTTCACCGGCACCTGGACCGACTTCGGCGTCGAGCGCAAGGCCTGGGGCTACGACGCCGACCAGCGCCCCTCCACCCACCCCGTCGCCCCCGGGAACGTCGACGACACCGCCGCCGCCCTCCTCAACTTCGACGGCATCTCCTACGCCAAGGGCGCCTCCGCGCTGCGCCAGCTCGTCGCCTGGCTCGGCGAGAAGGACTTCCTCGCCGGCATCAACACCCACTTCGCCCGCCACAGGTTCGGCAACGCCGGCCTCGCCGACTTCCTCGACTCCCTCGCCGCCGCCACCGAACGCGACGTCCACGCCTGGGCCGACGCCTGGCTGCGCACCACCGGCGTCGACACTCTCACCTCCCGCGTCACGCCCGCCGGCGCCGGCACCGTCACCCTCACCGTCGACCACACCGGCAGCCGCCCGCACCGCGTCGCCGCGGGCCTCTACGACCGCGACCTCACCGACCACGGCCGGCTCGCCCTGCGCCGCCGCCTCGACCTCGACGTCCCGCAGACCGAACCCCTGCCCATCGGCAAGCGCCCCGCGCTGCTCGTCCTCAACGACGGCGACCTCACCTACGCCAAGGTCCGCTTCGACCCCGACTCCTCCACCACCGTCCACAGCGCCCTCGCCGGCGTGCCCGACCCGCTCACCCGCGCCGTCGTCTGGAACGCGCTGCGAGACGCCGTCCGCGACGGCGAACTGGCGCCCACCGCCTACCTGGAGACCGCCCGCGCCCACCTCCCGCACGAAACCGACCTCGCCCTCGTCCAGGGCGTCCTCGCCTTCGCGGCCGGCCAGATCGCCGACCGCTACCTCGCCCCCGAGCAGCGGCCCGCCGCCCTCGCCACCCTCACCGAACTGTGCCGCGACCTCATCCGCCGCACCGAGGACGGCGACCACCCCGGCCTGCGCCTGATCGCCGTACGCCACCGCATCGACACCGCCGCCCACCCCGACACCATCGCCGCCTGGCTCGCCGACGGCATCGTGCCCGGCGGCCCCGAACTCGACGCCGCACTGCGCTGGCGCATCCTCGTCCGGCTCGCCGTCCTCGGCGCCACCGACGAGGCCGCCATCGCCGCCGAACGGGAACGCGACCCGAGCGCCACCGGCCGGGAGGGCGCCGCCCGCTGCCGCGCCGCACTGCCCGACGACGAGGCGAAGGCCCGCGCCTGGCAGGCCATGTTCGCCTCCGACGACCTGTCCAACTACCTGTTCACGGCCACCGCCAAGGGCTTCTGGCAGCCCGAACAGGCCGACCTGGTCCGCGCCTACGTGCCCCGCTACTACGAGGACGTGGTCGGCGTCGCCGCCCGCCGCGGCCCCGCCATCGCCGTGGCCGCCGGCCGCTGGGCCTTCCCCGCCCACGCCGTCGACACCGAGACCCTGCGGCTGGGCGAGCAGTGCCTCGCCGGCGACGGACCCACCCCGGCCCTGCGCCGCCAGCTCGCCGACCAACTGGACGACCTGGCCCGCGCGTTGCGCGTACGGCGGGCATAGCGGGACAACGGGCCGCGACACCATGCGGTCCCGCCCGCGGGGGGAAGCCGAACGGCTCACCCCCGCGGACGGGACCCGTCCGGCTCCGCACCGGGCCCGGGCGCTAGAACACCGGCGTGCCGTCCCGCGTCAGCCGCCAGTCCGCCGACGCGAAGTCCTTCGGGTCCAGCACACCCTTCGCGGTCACCCACTCCGCGATCCGGGTGCGGATCTCCGTGGACTCCGCCCACACCTCCTTCGCCGACGCCACGTGCGGGAACGCGCCGCCGCCGTTCGCCCGGTAGTTGTTCACCGCGAACACGAACTCCTGCCCGTCGGCCAGCGGGACACCGCCGTACGTCAGGTTCCTGATCCGCGAACCGGCCGGCTGCGCGACGTCGATGTCGTACGACAGACCCGACACGTAGTCGTAGTTGTAGTCCGGCCGGCCGTTCGCGTTCGTCAGCTTCGCCACGTCGACCGGCTCGTTCGGCGCGGTCTGCGCGAAGTACTCCGCCGAGAACTCCAGGTACGCGCGCACCTGGGCGCCCGTCATCACCTTCGCGACCAGCGTGTTGTCGTACACGTACAGGCTCGACAGGTCCCGGATCGTCACATCGCCCGCGGGGATCTGCGACGTCCGCGAGAACGGCGAAGCCTGCGACAGCACGGGCAGCGAGGCGTACTCGGTGCCCGCCAGCGCCGCCTTGACCACGTCCTCCTGGACCTTTGTGATCAGGTCGATGATCGGCGCGTCCTTGTACCGCGCGTCGACCGTCGTCAGCGTCGCCGTCGCGGTGCCGACCACCTGGTTGACGTACTCCACGACCGCCGCGTGCTCGTCGTCCAGCAGCGCGGAGATCGCCGGGTCCTCGGCCACCGTGTTCGTGTTCCGCAGCGACGCGGCGACCGACTCGACCTCCCAGCGGCCCTTCGAGAACACCAGCTCGATGTCGAACAGGGTCAGCCGCTCCGCGTAGCACAGCGGCTCCGACAGCACGACCGTCTTCCCGGTCCGCTCGTTGACGACCTTCAGCTCGGGAATCTCCAGGTGCGCGTGCCCGACCAGGATCGCGTCGATCCCCGGCACCTGCTTGGCGACATTGGCCGCGGCGTTCTCCACGTGCGGCAGCTGGTCACCGTACGACGACGTGCCCGACGAACCCGAGTGCGCCGACACGACGACCACGTCCGCGCCCATCGACCGCAGCTTCGGCACCCACTTCGCGGCCTGCTCCTCGAGCCCGGGGAACTCCAGCCTGCCCTGCACGTAGGCCTTGTCCCAGATCGCGATGCCCGGGTTCGTCAGCCCCAGCACCGCCACCTTCACCGGCGGAGCCCCCGGCACCCGGAACGTCTTCATGAAGTACGGCGGGAAGGCCGGCTTCTGCGTCTTCACGTCCACCGCGTTGGCGCCCAGCAGCGGGAAGTCGCACTGCTCCTCGAACTTGCGCAGCGTCTCGATGCCGTAGTTGAACTCGTGGTTGCCGAGCGCGACCGCGTCGTACCCGATCGCGTTCATCGCCTGCGCCATCGGGTGCACCGGCCCGCCCTCGGCGGTGATCGGGTCGACCTTCGCGTAGTAGTACGTCAGCGGCGTGCCCTGAATCGTGTCGCCCGCGTCGAGCAGCAGCGTGTTGCGCCGGCCCCGCTCCGCGCGGATCTGGTTCACCAGCGTCGACACCCGGGCCAGGCCCTGCGCGTTCCCCTGGGCGTCCGCGTACTCCGCGTCCTTGAAGTAGTCCCAGTTGAAGACGTGCCCGTGCAGGTCGGTCGTGCCCATGACGGTCAGCGAGTACCGCTTGCGGCGCGGCGCCGCGGAAGCCCCGGCGGCCGGAACCCCCGCCGCACCCGCCAGCGCCACCCCCGCCCCGGTCACAGCGGACTTCTTCAGGAACTTGCGGCGATTCAGGGGCATGTGGTTCTCCTCGGGGACAATCGACAACGCGCGTAGATTCTGACTCGCACACGGCAGGCCGCAACAGGCCTGGCAGGTTTCGATCCGGTGACCACAGCACGGCCGCACCGGGGCCACCACCGCCGAAGGGGTGACAGAGTGGGACGTATGTCTACTCCTGACACCCCGTCCGGCGCCCCGACGCCCCCCACCGTCCCGTACGGCACCCCCGACGCGCCGCGCATCGCCGTCCGCGGCGCGGCCCACCTGGAGGTCGACCCCGACCTCGCGCGCATCGCGATCACCGTCCAGGCCCGTGGCCGCGACCGCCGTGCCACCCTCGACGACCTCACCCGCCGCAACGCCACCGTCCTCGACCTGGTGAAATCCTGCGGCGACGCCGTGGAGCGCCTCGAGACCGGAGCCTTCACGATCACCCCCGAACCGGCCAGGCACGGTCGCGGCGAACGCGTCCGCACCCACCACGGCACCGTCCACCTCATCGCCGAACTCACCGACTTCACCGCCCTGGGCGAACTCACCACCCGTCTCGCCGACCTCGACCTCACCCGTGTCGACGGCCCCTGGTGGACGCTGCGTCCCGACTCGCCCGCCCACCGGCAGGCCCGGCAGCAGGCCGTTCGCGAGGCCGTGCAGCGCGCCCGCGAGTACGCCGAGGCCCTCGGCACCACCCTCACCGCCCTGATCGAACTCGCCGACACCGGCACCGACGCGCCCGCGCCCCGCCCTCCGTCCGGCCGCACCCGCTCCATGTCGTTCGCCGCGGCCGCCGAGGACGCCGGACCCGGACCCCTCGACCTGGAACCTCAGCGCCAGCACGTCCACGCTGAGGTCGACGCCCGCTTCACCATGGCTCCACCGGTCCTGTGAGGAAACGCTGGAGGGGGCGGGTAATCGCGCAATCAAGAACTCGCCCGTTCCGGCAATTCGCCGCGCGAAATGTCTGCACGAGAAGGCCGCCTTCGCGTTCCGCCGAAGAAGACGGGAATGCTCATCGGAGCGTCTCCCCGCACCTTTCGTCAGTGGGCAACTGCCCTTTGCATCAGGCTCGTTGGACAGTCGGACACCGTCCATGGCCTACCCATCGGTAAGGCCTAGGGTCGTTTCATGCGCCGAGCGAAAATCGTCTGTACCCTGGGCCCCGCCACCGACTCCTACGACCAGATCAAGGCTCTGGTCGAGGCCGGAATGGACGTAGCCCGCTTCAATCTCAGCCACGGCGACCACGCGGAGCACGAGGAGCGCTGCCGACGGGTCCGCAGGGCCGCCGGCGAGTGCGGCCGGAGCGTCGGCCTCCTCGCCGACCTCCAGGGACCGAAGATCAGACTCGGCCGATTCGCCGAAGGCCCCGTCCTGCTGGAGCGGGGCGACACCTTCACCATCACCGTCGAGGACGACGCCGAGGGCGACGGCCACGGCTGCGGCACCACCTACCCGGGCCTCGCCGACGACGTCGCCCCCGGCGAACGCGTCCTCGTCGACGACGGCAAGGTGTGTCTGCAGGTCACCGCCGTCGACGGCCCCCGCGTCCGCACCACGGTGATCGAGGGCGGCATGGTCTCCGACCACAAGGGCCTCAACCTCCCCGGCGTCGCCGTCTCCGTCCCCGCCCTCTCCGACAAGGACGAGGCCGACCTGCGCTGGGCCCTGCGCACCGGTTTCGACATCGTCGCGCTCTCCTTCGTGCGCAGTGGGCACGACATCAAGGACGTCCACCGCATCATGGACGAGGAGGGCCGCCGTCTCCCCGTCATCGCCAAGGTCGAGAAGCCGCAGGCGGTCGACAACCTCGAGGAGATCGTCGCCGCCTTCGACGGCATCATGGTGGCCCGCGGCGACCTGGGCGTCGAAATGCCCCTGGAACAGGTGCCCATCGTCCAGAAGCGCGCGGTCAAACTGGCGAGGCGGAACGCCAAGCCGGCCATCGTCGCCACCCAGATGCTCGACTCGATGATCGACAACTCCCGTCCCACCAGGGCCGAGGCCAGCGACGTGGCGAACGCGGTCCTCGACGGCGCGGACGCGGTGATGCTGTCCGGCGAGACCAGCGTCGGCAAGCACGTCGTGGAAACCGTCCGCACCATGGCGCGCATCGTCGAGGCCGCCGAGGAGGACATGCTCGCCAAGGGCCTGCCGCCCCTGACCGAGCGCAGCAAGCCCCGCACGCAGGCCGGAGCCGTGGCCCGTGCCGCCGCGGAGATGGGCGACTTCCTCGGAGCCAGGTTCCTGGTGGCCTTCACGCAGTCCGGCGACACCGCCCGCCGGCTGTCCCGCTACCGTTCCCCGATCCCCGTCCTGGCCTTCACCCCGGACCCGGCCACCCGCTCCCAACTCAGCCTCACCTGGGGTGTGGAGACCTTCCTCGGCCCGCGGGTGGATTCCACGGACGCGATGGTCGACCAGGTCGACGAACTCCTCTCGGAATACGCCCGCTGCCGGAAGGGCGACACGGTCGTCATCACGGCGGGCTCGCCTCCCGGTATGCCGGGCACGACGAACCTGGTGCATGTGCATCACATGGGCGAGGGCCGCGGTTCCGCATAGCGGGAAACCAAAAGGGGCCCCTCGGAAGAGGGGCCCTCTGCGGGGTATTCACCCATTGAGTGGTGACCTTGGAATCGCAGGAAAAGTGCCCCGGGTCGGACTCGAACCGACACTGTACGGGTTTTGAATCCGTTGCCTGCTGCCAATTGGGCTACCGGGGCTCGAGGAATCCAAGGTTTCCCGGGACCCTCCGCGCGTCCACCTTACCGTAGCTAGGTAGGCTCTTGTCAGCAGTACCCCTGCCCCGAACGAGGAGCCCCCGTGACCCCCGAGTCGCCCCAGCCCGTAGACGTGCCCGACGACGACATGTCGCACGTTCCTCCGGTGACGACCCGAGTCGTCATCGCTGAGGACGAGGCGCTGATCCGGCTCGACCTGAAAGAAATGCTGGAGGAAGAGGGGTACGCCGTCGTCGCCGAGGCCGGTGACGGGGAGCGGGCCGTCGAGCTCGCCCGGGAGCACAAGCCGGATCTGGTGATCCTGGACGTGAAGATGCCCAAGCTCGACGGCATCTCCGCGGCCGAGAAGATCACCGCGGAGTCCATCGCACCGGTGCTCATGCTGACCGCCTTCTCGCAGCGCGACCTCGTGGAGCGGGCGCGGGACGCCGGGGCCATGGCGTATCTGGTGAAGCCGTTCAGCAAGAGCGACGTCGTGCCCGCGATCGAGATGGCCGTCTCCCGTTACACGCAGTTGAAGGAGCTGGAGAAGGAGGTCGCCGACCTCTCCCAGCGGCTGGAGACCCGCAAGCTGGTCGACCGGGCGAAGTCGATCCTGCAGACGGAGTACGGCCTGACGGAGCCGGCGGCCTTCCGCTGGATCCAGAAGACGTCGATGGACCGCCGGATGTCGATGCAGCAGGTCGCCGAGGCGGTCATCCAGGACAGCGAGGAGAAGAAGTCCTCGAAGTCGGGGGACTAGCCAGCTGGCCGCAGGTCCCCGGCCGGCCGTCACCGGCCCCGCGGACTCCGGCTGTCCGCCCCGCACGACGACGCGGCCCGCGCCCCCGTCCTCTTCCCCATGGAGGAAAAGTACCCGCCGCCACTGACAATCGGGGGCGGCCGCGGGCCGGTCAGTTGCCGGGGC